>NZ_JBEXJI010000018.1:0-192898 GCF_040609015.1 Nocardia sp. NPDC004860
TCTGGGCAGGTCAAGCCGAAAAGCGTGGCTTGACCTGCCCAGACCCGACCTGATCGGAGACGCCCCAGGCTCAGCGAAGGACGACACCAACACCCACCGCCCTTCGCATGGCCCGTGCTCCGAAAAGAACTCCGCGACCTCCGGCCGCGCGCGGGGGGCGCTGCCCCACCGGACCCCCCGCCCCTCGCCGGGGAGGCAGGCTTGCAAAGGCCGGGCAAAAAAAGCAAGAGCAAAAACAAAAGAAGAAAGAGAAAAACACCACACCCTCAGACCCTCGCGACACGCCGAATATAAAACGTTAGAAAGCTAGAATAGTTACATGAGCAAAACGGAGCAGGACCAGAAGAAAGCCCCCACCGAAGCCGAGCTGTGCGCGGCCATCTTCGGCACGGGCGGCGACCCGCTGCCCGAGCACGCCAAGCACATGCAAGACGGCTGGCACGCCGGTTTCATCGCAGGTTACCGCCGTGTCAAGGGGCACGCGCAGGACCAGGACGCGCAGCACGACGCCGCCATCAACGGCGGATTGAACGGCCTCGAGCGCATCGGGTGCTTCGAATGTCTCGAATTCATGGCCCGCAAATTCGGCCGCACCTATTGCGCATAAATCCACCATTCATCAACCCGCACGAAACGGAGCAAATAAATGATCACCAACGCCGAGAACATCACCCTTCCCGAGCACCTCGCGGCCGTGCCCGCGCTGCTGGGCTACATGCCTGCCGACATGATCGCCGTGGTTTTCCTGCGCGCCGGTCGCGTCAGCATGGTTGTCGACGTCGAGCTCGAGCAGGGCCGCGCCGGAATCTCCCACCACCTCGCGCGCCTCGCGCGCCATCACCACATGGACAGCGTGCGCATTCTCGTCATCGCCAGCACCCGCACCGCCGGGGCCGCCCTGCGCATGGCCGACGCCATCGCCGAGCGACAGGAGTTCTTCGGCATCACCGTGGGCGGCTACGCCTACACCCACCAGCTCGCGCGCGGAGCCTCCTACACCGACCAGCTGCGCCAGATCGACGGCATCATTCCCGACCCGGCCGCGACCGCTGCCGCCGTGGCCGCCGTCATCGACGGACACATCATCCTGCCCGGCCGCGCCGACTACGCCGCCAGCTTCCTCGAGCGCCCCGAGCCCAGCTACATGCAGTTCATCGCCGCCGACCGCGACGCCGCTCACCCCGGATTCAACGCCGCCACGCTCGGACGCCTCGCCCGCACTATCGCCGCCAACGCGCAGCCCAGCACCGACCTCGCCGCCCGCACCGCCGTACTCTCCCTGCACCGCGACGCCCGCAACGCCCTGTTCGGCCTGGCACTCATCGACACCCGCGCCGCCGCCCAGCTCTACACCAGCATCGGCAACACGCTGCGCGGCCACCAGCGCGCGCACATGCTGGCCGTGGCCGCCGTCCTCTACTACCTGACCGGCCAGGGCATCGCCTCCTACGAGGCCACCAACCACGCCGACGACGCCGCCCGCGCCGCCCGCCGCGCCCTCATCGACGCCGACGCCGATCCGATCGGCCAGACCCCCGAACTTGTCCGGGTGATGCAGACCGCCCACGCCCATGCCATCCCCGTCGACTTGGTCCGCAACATCCTTGCCGCCGGGCAGATCGCCGCCGCCAAATTCGGCATCGAGACCCCCGGATTCGACACCGAATAGCGAGCCTCGCGGCGAAACACTCGCCACAAAAACGTAAGAAACGTAAGAAATCAGTAACGGGCGAGAGGGGCTGGTACCGGGAGACCGGTACCAGCCACGAACCCGGTTCTTTGACAACTCCACAGTGCACGCCGCGAATATGCGACCCCCGCGACCAGACTCCCGCCCACGCGGGCCGCCCAGCACGATCCGGGCGGACTGGCCGCAGGTCACCGGGCCACCGAGGTCCGGAACAAGCCCCCGGGGCCGCAGCCCCGGGCCACCGCGCGCGGCCCCGCCCGAACCAATCGGAGGGGAATCCCGCGCGTATTTCGAACACCGAAGAAAGGCAATCCAATGGCGAATTACACCCCGTGCCCCGGCACTGGAAAGCCGCCGAAAGACATCGTGTTCTATCCGTCGCAGCGAGAAGGGCTCGGCTATTCCCAGGCCAAGACCTTCGGTCATTGCTCGGTATGCGGATACACGGTCGGCGCGAAAGGAAACGCGAAATCGACCCTGAAAGTCCCCCGGCACAAGCAGCGCGAGAACTGAAACAGGCAGGAGCCCCCGTCATGGAAACCATCCTCATCGACAACGTCCCCGACCTCATCGCCTCACTGCCCGCCCAGCTCTACGGCGAGGACATCCCCGCCCGCGCGCTGGTCACGTTGCTAGTGCGCCGGATGCCCGAAGGACATTGGAGCGTCGAGCACATCCAGGCCACCGCGTTGAGTTTCTGCGCGTGCTGCACCGTCACCGGCGAAATCGACCCGTGGGAAGTGATCGGCCCGCACATGGGAACCGGCGTCGTCGCCGTCGTCATCGATGACGAGGCAGACGGCGGCGGAGACAGCGGCCAGGAGCACGGCGAGCTACTCGACAAGCTCGCGAGCGCGCTGGGCCGCTTGGGCGTGACGCTCGAAGCGAGCTACGCCGCCCGCGCCACCGCGCCCGGTCACCCCGTCTGGTCGCTGGACACCGAGGAGTTCGCCGGGCACGTGCCGTTGGCCCCGCCCGGCCCGGACGGCCACCGCTACGCGCTGGCCGCCGACATCGTCGCCCAGCCGGAAAACAGCCTCGCCCGCCTCGCCACCAACTGACCACCCCATCACCGGAAAAGGAACTACCGCAATGGAATTCGAAATCACCGCCCTCGCCGCCCGCAGCGAACGCGGACTATTCGGGACCATGCTCAACGGCTACGAAGCCACCGTGGTCGACAGCGAGGGCAACACCTACGGTGTCTCGCAGCTCGAGCACGAATCCCCGCAATGGGGAGTGGATTCGGCATTCAGCAAGAACGGGTACCCCTACTTCAGCAACGGATTCGGTTGCCGCGTGGTGAAAGTCCGCGCCATCGCCGACGAGATCGCCCAAGCCCTCAACACCCGCCGCGACAAACTCGCCGCCGAGATCGCCGCCGCCGAAGCCAAGGCGAAGGCCGAGGCCGAGGCCAGCCCCGCCGCCCAGTAACCCAAACCCCTGATCACACGGCAAAGGCTCCCAGCTGGGTCCTGACCAGCTGGGAGCCTTTGCCGCCCACTCTAGGAGACGACACCCGCAATGACCACCACCCGCCCCCACATCATCGACACCGCCGCCGGGCTGGTAGCCGAACTCGCCACCATCTGCGACCGCGACATCCCCGCCCGCGCGCTGGTTCTGCTGCTGGTCCGGCCGATCGCCACCGGTCACTACCTCATCGACAGCACGCAATGCCTCGCCGCCGTCGACGGCGAGGACATCCGCAGCGTCGGTTACACCGATCACGAAGCGTGGGCATTCACCACCAGCCAAACCGCCTACAACGTCGTCGCCGTCGTCGTCGACGCCGCCGCCGAAGGCCCCCGCCAAAACTTCCGTTGGCACAGCAACGTGATCGAGAAGGCCGCCGCCCTGCTGGCCGAGCGAAACACCTATTTCGACGCCATGTACGCCGCCACCGGCACCGCCCCCGGTAGCCCCGTGTGGTCGCTGGACACCGCCGCCTCGCTGGGCGAAGTCCCGCCGATCCTGCCCGTGCCCGACGAGACCCGCTGGGCACTGTCGCGCACCGTCACCGTCATGCCGCCGTTCTGACCGGCCGCCGCCCGCGTGCCCGAGGCCCACCGGCCCCGGCCCGCACCACCCAGCGAAAACCCCACTCACACACCGACAAACGCCCCGGCATGTATCAGGCATGCCGGGGCGTTTGCCGTCCCACTCTAGGAGACAACCGCAATGACCACCACCAAGACCAAGACCCCGGCCGAACTCACCGCCGAGGCCGAAGCCGCTTTCGAGCCGGTCGCCCTGTCCGAGGAGGCCGCCGCCGACCTGCGCGCCCGCATCGCCGCCAGCAAGACCGGCTGCGTGCTGCACGAGATCGACCCCCGCCACGTCGATGTACGCGGCAACGTCCGCAACCGTCAGGACGGCCCCGACGAGGACGACACCGAGGAGCCGCCCAAGATCGACGCCGAGTACGTCGAATCGGTCAAAGAACGCCTGTTGCAAGTGCCGTCCGCGTACCTGCTGCCCAACAACACATTTCGGGTCGGCGACGGGCAGCGCCGCACGCTGGCCGCCCGCGCGGCCGGACTCGAAACGATCGAGTACGTCGTCGAGCTTCCCGACGACAGCGAGGCCATGCAGCGCGCCGCCGAGCTGGTCGGTGGCGTCAAGGCCAACAACGAGCGCCAGGCCCTCACCGACGCGCACGTCTACCACGCCCAAGAGCAACTCGCCGGACTCGACCTGCCCGCCAAGACCAAGGCGAAAGCCCTGCGGGACTTGGGAATCCGCGCCAAGGACGCCAAGGTGATCAACACCTTGCGCGGAGCCGGAAAGGCTCGCCAAACCGCCATCAGCGGCGAACTCGATTTGATCCAGGCCGCCGACGCCCGCGAATTCGAGGACGACCCGGTAGCGATGCAACGGCTCATCAATGCCGCCAGCTGGGATCGCTTCCCCAGCGAACTCGCCGTATTGCGCGAGCAGCGCCGCGTGAAAGCCATCCTCGAGGAGGCCGCAGCCCCGTACGCGCGGCGCGGATTCCGCATCCTGCCCGCGCGCCCTACTCGAGCGAACAGGAAAAGCTGTACGTCCCGATCGCCCAGTTGCACACCCCCGAGGGCAACGAGGTCACCGAGGCCGACATAGCCGCCTCTCAGTGGGCGGTCCACCTCGAACTCAGCGAACGCACCGAACACGTCGAGACCGGCGAGCCGGTGGCCGAATCGCAGATCGACCAGGACACCTACAGCCACCCCGACCGCCCAGCCGCAGACGACATGTACCACGCCGAGCAGGTACGCACCGCCGAATACGCCGCCGTCAGCTACTACTGCCTTGACGTCAAGCGGGCCGGTCTGCGCAAGGTCAAGGCAGCCGCCGCCAGCGGTTCGAGTACCGAACTCAGTGGCAAGGCCGTCGGCATCCTCAACAAGCAAGCCAAGCTCGAAACCCTCGCCCGCCGAACATTCGTCGGCGAATGGCTTTCGCGCACCCCGCGCAACGTCCAGGTGTGGCGCGCCAGCCTCGAAGCCGCCGCGCCGGAGATCTTCAGCGAGAACGCCGCCCGCGTCACCGGGTGCGCGTTGCTCGACATCACCACCGCCAAGCTCACCAGCGGCAAAGCGTTCGAGGGTGCCAGCCTCGCCCGCGCCCAAATGATCGCGATCGGTCTGGGCATGGGAGCCATCGAGGCACGGATGCACCCGCACGAGGATCTCCCCCGCTACTGGCGCATCGCCGCACCACAGGCGAATTCCACCTACGTCGTGGACATGACCCTGTCGCGGCCCTACCTGCGCCAGCTCATCGCCCTTGGACATGCCCCCCGGCATCGTCGAGCGGCTCACGCTCGCAGAGATCACCCCCGCCCAGGCACTCGAAGCCATCGCCACCGGCACCCCGGCCGCCGACATCCCGGCCGCCGCCGACGACGACCACCAGGCCGCCGCCGACCCGGCCGAGGACGACGCCGAGGACCCGGCCGACGCCGAAGACGCCGACGACCCGGCCGAGTAGCCCCGCACACCCCGGGGGCCGCGCCACCACGCGCGGCCCCCGGCCCCGGCATCCCCAAACACCCACCCAGACAAGGAAACCCATGCCCACCAACCGCCACACCGCCGACACCGAACCCGTACAGCGATACGCCCACGTCGACCAGCTACACCCCCGAGTCCGCGAAGCCATGATTCGCCTTGTCACCGACCGCTGGGACCCCGAAGTCACCGAATACAACAAGCTCCCCGCCGACAGCGACGAACGCGACGGACACCTCGCCCAACACGTGAACGTCCTGCACAACTTCCTGAGCCACCACAGCCCCATCCGCCACTAACCCCGCGCACGGCCCCGCCCCGGCACGGCCCCGCCCCGGCACACCCCCGGGCCGGGGCAGCGCAGCCGGGCAACGGAACTCCGCTGCGCTCCGTGCTGTCCCGTTTTCCGCGGGCAGCTTCCAGCCCCGCACGTCCGGGCAGCCAGCGCCGACCACGCACACCACCACACCCATACGCCACCACCCGCGCACGCGCGGGCAGCGCGCCCACGGCGCGCGGGCCCCACCCGTACCCCGAGAAAGGCCACACCACGCCCATCAACCTCGCCACCCTGCCCCGCCGCCCCGCCGACCGACTCGGCACCGGATGGCAGCCCGTGCAATACACCGTGTTCGGCGACAATCACGCCCTCACCGCCCGCATCCAAGGCCCCGCCCCACCAATAGCTCATCCTCGATACCGCCATCCACCGCAACGCACCGGCACCCACCGGCTCCGCCTCGAACTCCCCCACGAACTGCGCGTGCGCCGCCGCACCCACCCCAACCAGATCAGCGCCCCCTCACCATCCGACTCGAGCGCCTCGCCACCCGCGCTCACCGCGAACTGCTCACCCTCGCCCCCGGCGACCCCGAGCACGCCGAACACACCAGCGACGTACCCGCCGCCCCCACCCAAACCACCACCGGCGCAACCGAATACGCCGCCACGATCAGCGACCGACTCGACGGCGAAACCATCGCCACCATGGCGCTGGTCAAACCCGACCCCGCCACCGGCGCATTCGACATCGACATCGACACCGCGGACTACGTCTACGACCGCAACCGCAACACCTGGACCCCCTGCACCCGCCTACACCTCGCCCACGGCCCCGCCACCGACACCGACACCGTCATCACCGCCCTGTCCGAGCTCATCGCCGCCCAGCACGACAGCGAGCCCCAGCCATGACGCAGACCAGAATTCCCGGACAAGGACACAACCATGGTCAAACTCGCGCCAGACCCGTACACCTGGGTATTCCGATGCATCGACTGCGGCCGCAAAGGCACCCGCGATTTCTGGCCCAACCTCGAAGAGGACCGCAAGCGATGGCTCAAGAAAGAAGCCCGCTGGTGCGTCGCCCTCCAGGGCTATCGCATCGTCTGCCGATGGGACGACCCATGCCGACGCCGCCAAAAAGCCAACCAACGCAAACAAGCCGCCGCCGAAGCCAAACAGCGCGCCGAAGCCCCCGCAGCCGGACTCACCCCGCCCACCGATACACCCGCCGATCTCGACGCCGTCGCCACCGCACCCGCCACACCCCGCCGCCGGCACAGGCGGCGGCCGCACAACCACCACCCCGAACAACTCGGCATCTGGTACCAGCGGCGTCCGCGTTCCCGCCTGCCACACGAAAAACCCGCCACCACAACATGGTTCACGCGGGCACTACGCCGGTGCCCGCGTACCCGACCACCCCGTAGGGACCCGGCAATGACCATCACCTACCTCAACGCTCGCGTGGGTGCCATTCCGTTGTCCTCTATTCAGTTGTGGCTATTCAGTTGTGGCCTCGCGGTGCCGTGGGATCTGACATCTCGTGCCATCACCGCGAAAGGGCATTGCCTTTTCGTTCAGGGGCCTGGATCGTCCACAGCAGACCGAAGGTCAGATGGCCTCGCGTTGCCGAATTCGAAAGCCGCCGATGACGAATCCCCACCAGTGGTTGCCCGCACAGATACCGCAGCCCCCACCACCTGGGGTGCAACCGGCGATGGCCCCAGCACCGCAGGTACTGGTGACCATCGCCGATATCACGGTTTTCCCAGGGGTGATAGTCACTCCCTCTGGGCAGATGCCACTACGGGGCGCGATATGGACGGCCTCCGACAACTCGCATGAGCAGAAGAGGATCCCCGGAGCGGTGATCGCGCTGGCGATCCTTCTGATCCCGTTCACCTGCGGTTTCAGCCTGCTGTTGTTGACGGTGACCCAAACCAGCATTTCCGGCTACATCGAGGTCACCGTCGCCAACGCGGGACGATTCCACCAAACGATGTTTCCCGTGAACAGCCGAGGAGCCTTCGCGGAGGTCATGTCCCGTGTCGCGTACGCACGCTCGGTGAGTTTCTGAGCTACCGCCACCGACTGGTGTAGGTGGCGGCACGTTGCTGCTGATACAGCTGCACCCGCTGGAATCCCTGCTCGACATCGGCGGCGTGGACGTTGATCGTGGTCGAGTTGTCCATGCCACCGCGTGAGATCCCCGCCCCCACAAGACCCTTCGCGGGAATGGCCCGCCGCAGCGTCAGCGCCTGCGAACACGTGTTGTCGGAGTTGATCGCATGCAGCAGCAACCTGTGCCGATCCGCAGCCCGCGCATCAACCACGAACTCCCCCGTCCGAGAGCATCGCCGGGATCATGTCCCCGATGGACGACCCGTCGCCAGCCACGTCACCACCGGCGGCGTACCAGCACGGGGTGTGGGAGTTCCATGCGCCTGCCGCTACGGCCGTTGATCCGCAACGCGCCGACACCACATGGCAGGTCTGCGGATCCTTCGCCGACTTCGGCGAACTCACCACCTACCTCCGCGAATCCAAGAACTCCCGCGCCCGCAAACGCATCATCGAAGCAACCATGACCGAACAACGAGAACCCGGCCTACACCGATACCAGTACACCACGATCTGGGAAGGCACCCACCTACCCAAAGGCATGGGCGCGAGCTTCACTGTCGAAGACGCCGAATACCCCCGCGACTACGACACCACCCGCTAGAACCCGCCAGCAGCGCGGGCCGCACCCCGAACGTCAGGCCCGCGCGCTGCTCGGCGGCAACGCCACCGTGAACCGCACACCCGAACCCACCGGCAGCTCCGGCATGAAACGCTCACCGGCCACCACCGCCGCGACATCACCCGCGCTCACCGGCGCGTACACCGCCAACAGCTTCGCCACCTCACGCTCCACGCTCGACACATCCGCCACGACCAACTCCCATCCCTGCCCAACACTACCCAGCATTCTCACCCATACCAGCAGCCCAAACCCACGCCAACCAACACACCCACCCACACGCCGACGCGGCCGCCGAACCCAGCACCCACCCCCAAAAACCATCAGAGCTACCGCGACACCGAGCCCTCCCACACCCAGCGCAGCTCCCGCAGGCTCACCACCCAGCCAACATGCGCCGAAGGCGGCCGCGCCCCAGCCGGCCAGCCCGCCCCGTAGCCCCTCACCATCCGCGGCCTGACGGCCGCGCGTCGCCCGGACCCACGGACTCGGTGTCGTCCTTCGCCGAGCCCACCAGGGGCTATCACCGCAGGCGAGGGGACCACAAGCCGAAAAGCGTGGCTTGCACTCCCCTCACCTGCGGTGATCGAGTCGCCCCAGGCTCGGCGAAGGACGACACCGAGGCACCCGTCCGGCCCGTGCTCCGGATCCCCCGCGTCCTGGCGGCCGCGCACGGGGGCGCCGCCCCCGAAAACCCCCGCCCCTCGCCGGGGAGGCAGGCTTGCAAAGGCCGGGCAAAAAACGCAAGACCAAAACCAAAAGAAAAAGAGAGACAATAGCCACGCCCCGGAAACCGCCGAAAAGCCGAATAGAAAACGTAAGAAAGCTAGAATAGTTACATGAGCAACGGAGAGAACGGAACTCCCGACATGACCCAGACCGCGCCCTCCGCCCGCCTCGCCGCGCACCTTCCTACCGACGCCGCGTCCGACACCGTGGCCGCCCTGCTCGCCTACGCCCGACTCGGCGAATTCGGCTTCCCCGCCGACCTCACCACCAGCATCAGCGGCTACCGCGCCGACATGCAGGAACGCGTACAGGCCCTCGCCGAACAGCTCACCGGCGACGGGCTCGCCGGGTTCGAGCTGCGCATCATCGCCGGTCTCTGGGCCAACACCGCGCCCCCGGCCACCGCTCCCACCGCCGAGCAGATCGACGCCCTGCGCGCCGAATTCGGGATCTAGACCACCCCTCGCCCGCCTCGCCCCGGGCGGGCACCCCAGCGGCGAAAGGAACACGAAATGACCAGCGCCATTATCAAAGGCAACATAGCCCGCACTTCCGGAATTCAGGAATTCGAAGAGGACGGCAATAAGTCCCTGTACGTGACCGTCATCGACAACCACGACCGCAGCGACGGAAACGGCGGCTACACCCCCGCAGGCAAAACCGTCTACGACGTGTCATTCCGCAACGGCATGGCCCAACGTGTCCGCGACAGCTTCAAAGTCGGCCACACCGTGCTCATCGAGGCCGAGAACGTCCGCGCCAGCCTCACCACCGCCAACAGCGAAACCAACCCCGTCATGAAGGCCCGCGGAATCGACATCGGCCGCTCACCCCGCCTCGCCGCATTCAAGTAACCGGCCAAGCCCGCCACCATCACACCCACCAGGAAGGCCCCCGGCCATGACCGCGCGAACCCTGTTCCGCATCACCGACATTCACGAAATCCCGGTACACCTCGCACGCGAATCCGCCGACCTGCTGCGCCTCACCATCAAGCCCCCGAGCCGACAGCAGCACGTACGCCTCACCCACGCCCACGCCGCCCAGCTCGCCGCCGCCCTCAGCGGCGCACCCCACCGGCCCGGCCGACTGACCGAACTCCGCGACGTCGACGGCGACGACATCGGGGCCACCCGCGAGCCCGAAGGCCCGATCAGGCTCGCATTCTTCCGCGAGGACGCCGACGAATTCGCCGAATTCACCGACACCGACGCCGCCGAGCTCGCCGCCGCCCTCGCGGCCGCCGCCGGCGTCCCCGACATCATCCCCACGCCCAAGGACGCAGACGAATTCGCCGAGTCCGGCATGCCGCCCCGCCGCATCCTCGCCCGCGTCGTCGACCGATTGGGAGACGGAGACGCCGTCACCATCGCCGAAGAACTCGACACCGGCGCGCTCATCGTCGCCATCACCTACGGCGACCGCGACGGCTTCGCCCCGTGGGTCCAGATCAGCGACGAATCCGCCGCGCGCATCGCCGCCGCCCTCACCCGCCGCCAGCCCCGCAACCGCTGACACCCCACCGGAAGGAACACCCGTCATGTCCGAACTCATCGCCCGCCGCGCCCCCGAAGGCCACCCCAAGCACACCGGCCCCATCATCGTGATTCACACCGTCGAGGGACTCGGAACCGACATCGAAACCTGGGAAATCATCGAGCACATCGACTACAGCGACACCACCGCAGCGCAGGCCCTCATCGAGTACGGCTACACCCCGGTAGGCGAATGGGCACCCGAGGCCGAGCCCGGCACCGTCGAACGGCTGCACCTCACCCGCACCCCGCGCTACCGCACCCCGGCCCGCATCGAAACCGCCACTCGCGAAGGCATCGGCCCGCGCCCGCTCGACAACACCCCCGCAGCGTTCCACCGCTACCTCGATAAGCGCGTCGAGTTCTGCGTCGAGGCCGCCGAAAACACCATCGAGTCCGCGCAAATGGTGCTGGCCACCGGCGGAACCGCCGACCACGTCCGCGACCTGCGCGACGAAGCCGCGGAATTCTTCGCCGAGGCCCGCCACATCGACGCCATGCGCGTCAAACCCGTTCTGTCCTAACCCCCTTCCCGACCGCCGCGCGCGGGCCGGGCACGTGCTGAGTGTCCGACCCGCGCGAACGCCACCCCAACCCAGCCATGCCACACGAAAGGCGCTCCCGCCCATGACAACCCAGCCCCACCCGCCCTACAGCTTCGGCCGCCCGGACCGGCACGGCCGGTATCCCGTCTACCTCGGCGATACCCCTGCCGGACACGTCTACCGCTACGAGGGCACCTGGTGGGCCGTCACCCTCACCGGCCGTCCCAGCGCCGACCACCACACCCGTGCCGATGCCGCCGCCACCCTCACCACCGACGACGCCACGACGCCCACTCCCACACCATCACAACCCATTCGCGAAGGACAGCCGCACACCATGACCGCCAAGACCTCCGGGCCCGACCGCCGCGCCCTGCACCTGCTCGACGTCCACCGGCCCGAGGCCGAGCTACTCGCACAGCTCGCCGGTGTCGACACCGTCCGCATCGTCAGCACCGGCGGCGGCTGCGAGGCCATCGAGATCGAAGCGGGCCCACTCATGGACCCCACCGGCACCCTCTACCTGCTCGTCACCAGCAACAACAGCAACGGACTCGCCGAACGCCGCGACGAGATCACCGCATGGACCGTCGCCATCTTCGACAACCCCGAATGCACCGGCGAGCCTCTCAGCTACAGCGAACGCCCCGCCAGCTTCGCCGCCGCCTACACCCACGCGTGGCACGCCCTCTACACCGACCGGCCCGGCCTCTACGCCGCCGCCTCACGTCGAGCCCGCTACATCCGCGACGCCGCCCGCGAACTCGCCAGAAGACGCAAGGCCAACGGGTCGACTCCATTGTCATAAAACGTAAGAAATGAGAGAATTTAGATACAAATAGTGACGATCCAGGAGGACCGGAACCATGGGAAAGCGCCGCAGCTACAGCGAAGCCGAACGAGCAGAACGCGCCGCCGCCGACGCCGAGATTCGCGACCAGGCAGACGCACTGCTGTCCGACCCCGCCGCAGTCGCGGCGCTCATCGCCAAACTCAGCCGCTGCACCGCCCCGAAGATGCTGCGCTACAGCCTGCGCAACTGCGCGATGCTCGAAAAGCAGGGCGAGGAGCGCGGCATGGACGTAACCGACGTCGAGAACTTCCGCGGATGGCAGATGCGCGGCCGCGTGGTCCGCCGAGGCGAACGCGCCTTGCGTATCGTCGCGCCACGCGGCACCGAAGAAGCAAAGAAGGACCGAGACAGCGACGCGCACAGCGAAACCGGATGGATCGAACCGGGCACCACCTCCAGCACGCAGTCCGCCGACGGCGACAGTGGGACCGAGACCAAGACCCGCTTTCGCATGACGCCGGTTTTCGACATCTCCCAAACCGACGGCATCGAGGATCTCGACGGCGACCCGGTCACCGTCGAGCCCGTCGCCGATCCGGCCGCCGCCCTCGCCGCCTCACTGGTCGAACAGCTCGAGCGCTACGGCTACCAAGTTTCCACCGGCGACACCGCCGCAGTCGACCACGCCGCCCGCGCCATCACCACCGGCCCCGGCGAGCAGGCCCAGCAGCTCGCCCAGGCCCTCGCCGCCGTGCTCACCCTGCCCCCGGCCGAGCGCCCGCAGCACCAGCCCACCGCCCGCGGGGCCACCCGGCCCGAGTCGCAGCCGGCCGACCCCTCACGGATCAGGCTCGAACTGGGCAAGTACGCCGACATTCACGCCACCATTCGCACCGACTACGCCACCGGCCGCACGTTCTACACCGTCACCGGTCCCCGGGTCAGCGGCACATTCACCGTCGTTCCCCAGCGCCCGGCCGACAGCGACAGCGTGCGCGTACTCGGTGTCGAGTACGGCGAGGAGAACCGACCCCACTCATTCGACAGCTACCACCGCAACGACCGGCCGACCGTCAACGGTATCGACCTTGTCGGCGGATCCGCCGGTTTCAGCATCGACCGCATCGACGACATCGACGGCAACCGCTTGCACTGCCGCCGCCCACTCGGGCCCAGACACGACGAAGACGCCCCGCCCCGCACCAAAGACCGCGCCGCCGCCCTCGTGCGCGCCATCTTCCGCCACTACATGACCCGCGACGACCTGCCCGAGCTGCACCGCGCGGCCGCCGCCGTCGAAGCCCGCTACCTGCGCGCACAGCAGAACCGCAGCGCCGCGCAGCTCGCCGAGCAAATCGCGAAGCTCCAGGCCGAGCGCGACGAGCACCAGGCCAACGCCGACCGCTACGACGCCATCGCCACCGACACCGAGCAACTCACCCTCATCTAGCCGCCGCCCGCCGTCGATAGCCCGGCCACCCGTGCGGAATCAATCGTAAGAAACGATAGATATTAGTTACGGGTGGCAGGGCCGGAAGGACCCACTATGTCCAGCCAGCCCCACAGCCGCCGCCGCGCCGACAACACAACCGCCGCACAGCCAACCCGCGACCTGCGGCCGGTTCCGGACCCCGATCCGGTCGAACAAGTTTACGCGGCCATTCACGAGCACCAGGCCGCCCAGATGCTCGCCGAGGTAGACCCCGAAAACACTTTCATCGAAGCACTGTTGAACACCAGCACCGCTGAAGCCGCCGACGTCCTGCAAATCGTCACCGTCGACGACCTCGCCGCGCACATGCCGCGCGTCATCCTCACCGCCATAACCGAACTCGTCCACCGCGGCCGCCAGCCGACACCCGCAGAAGTCGCCGGCCACGCACGCGGCCCGCTCAACATCGCCCCCCAGCCCTCGCACCGCTCGATCGTGCTCTACCTCGCGAAGGTCTACACCTCGCGCGTCAAGTCCGACCCGTGGGCCGCCGCCGCCCGAGTCATCGAGGACAGCTACCGCCGCAGCTTCGCCGAGTTCGGCGCACGCATCGAACAGATGGCCGACCACTTCGCGCCCATCGAAGATCTCGAACAACTCACCGGCACCGCCGTAAGACAATGGCGCAACATGCGCGAACGAGTCCGCCAAGCCAACGCCCGCTCAGGCGCCCGCACCGCATAGCAGACCCGCGACGGCCCACGGTCGCCCTGGCAACGGAATTCCGCTGCGTTCCATGCTGTGTCTTCTCGGCGGATCGGTCCCAGCCACCGCCGGCCGCCCGCCCGACTCACCCAACGCACCGCCAGACTCGCACAACGCTTCCAGCGCAACCAGCCTTACCCAGTGGCGAGCCAACGGAGTTGGCGCGGCAGCCCGACAAACGCAACCACCGCCCGGCCGCACACGCCCTCGCAACGCGCATCGCCATCACGATCAGCGAACCGGCGGACCCGGATACGCTGAAGAAATCCGGGCCGACCCGAGCACGGACGGGACGAACGTTGCGCCGCGACAGTCGAACACTGCGGCCGGGAGGGACGCGAAACCCTTATGCCCGACCTCATCGAGCCAGATCACCAGCCACACGCCGAGATCGCCCCAACGAACCACGGACAGCTCGCCACCACCACGCCCGAGCGCGATGTCTACGACGCCATCGCCGAACACCTCGAGACACAAGCCGCTGCCGTATTCGACCCGGAAAACAATCTGGCCGCAGCTCTGCTGAGCTTGCCCGCCGCCCAAGCCGCCGCCGTGCTCGACTACGTCCAGGACGACGACCTGCAAGGACACATGCCGCGCGTGATCGTCGGCCTGATTCGCCAGTTGACCGCAGCCGGATCCGACCCGACACCGCAAGCCGTCGCGGCTCGCGCCCGCGGACCCATCACCGCTACGCCCCGCCCCTCGCATCAATCCATCGTGCTGTATCTGTCGACCATCTACACCACGCGACTTCCGCTCACAGCATGGGCAGACGCCACGCAAGTCGTCGAGGACAGCTACCGCCGCAGCTTCGCCGAGCACGGCGCACGCATGGAACAGATGGCCGACACCTACGCGACGATCGAAGATCTTGAGCGGGTCACCGGCGACGCGGTGCGGCTCTGGCGCAAGATGCGTTCGCGCCTCGCGCAACTACAGGCCCATACTCGGACATGAATTCGAGCACCCCAACACAACGAGCGCGGGCCCGGTCGCCGATGGCGACCGGGCCCGCGCGCGTTCTTGCTCTAGGCCATTGCAGATTGCTGGGCGGCGGGAGACTCGCCTGCCACCGCCTCTTCGGCGACAGCAGGCGCAGCCGGGGCCGCACCCTCCTTTTTCGCCGATGCATCAGCCTTAGCGGCCTTGCCGCTTGCGACCCTGCGCCGTGCGCTCTGCGCCGCCGGTTTGATGCCGTCGACCAGCAGGCCCAGAGCCTTCAACTCTTCCTCGCCGAAATGCTTGAGCGCCGCGGCGAAGTTCTTGCGGTAATCCTCCGTTGCGGCCTTCAGTTGGTCACGCGAGCCAGCAAGCGCCCGCCCTGCTGCAATCTTCTGCTCCGCCTGTTGGCGGATCGCAGCCTCCAGCTCATCGAGATCAGACATGCCCATCATCGTAGGCCGATGCGGCGCTCCGCACCGCCTATTCGCGCGCGCTCCGCACGCGTATAGCAGACCGCCTTGCGTGCCGCTTCAAAACCCCAGATCCCAGCCCCGCACCGCTCGTCCCTACGCTCCCCGCGTGAGAGCAAGTTATGGACTTAGACATGCTAAGTGAGGTCGGCGATTGCGCCGCCGATCCGGTCATGCTGCACTGAACACCGGTGGAATGACCGTGAGCACCGTGGCCGGTGCGAACTAGAGAGGGGGTGGGAGCGGTGCCCCACGAGCAGACCCCTACACCACCGGAGCCCCGCGCGGTGCGTATGCTCACCAAGTCCCGCAGCCGCAACGCCGCTCGCGCCGAACGTCGCAAGCGCACCGCCAACGACCCGACGGGACCGCGCACGAAGAAGGTCGAAATCAAGCTCTCCGACGAAGAGCACGCGGAAGTTCTTGAGCTCGCGGCAATCGCAGACGTCCGGCCACCGCGCCTGTTCCGCGAAGCCCTGTTCGCGGAGGAGATTCCCGTATCGCCCGACGAGTTCCGCGAACTGGTCCACGAGCTGTTCCGAACTCAGACTGCGCTGCGCGCGCTCGGCAATAGTCTCAACCAGATCGCCACGTCCGTGAACTCGACCGGCGAACTCGGTGAGCTTGCCTGGGAGTTAGGGCACCTACTCACCGGGATCCGCACCTACTCCGACCGCGCGGGCGCAGCGATCGACGCAGTGGTGACTCGCTGGTGATTCCCAAGGTGACACGCGGCGCGGAAATGAGTGGCCTCATGGCCTACCTGGTCGGGCCCGGCGACGAGAACCAACACCAGAATCCGCACATCGTGGCCGGACACGCTTCGGTGCTCGATCTCGGATTCGGCGGCGAACTCACCGTCGGCCAGGCGCGCGCTATCGCACGCGAGATCGACGCGCCGCGCCGCGCGTTCGGCACAGTGGTGACAGTTCCCAACTACCTGCGCGACGCCGGGGGCCGGACCATCATCGACGCCGAAGGCCGACCCGTGGTGAACCCGCTCCAGCCAAAGAGGGACGGCAACGTGTGGCACTGCTCGCTGAGCCTGCACGCCGACGAGGGCCAGTTGCCCGATGAGAAATGGGCCGCCATCGCGCGGGAGTTCATGGATCTGGTGGAGTTTTCCGGCGACCAGGCCGGGCGCGCAGATGCTCGGTGGGTCGCGATCCGGCACGGCCTGTCCGCGAGCGGGAACGACCACATCCACATTGCCGCCAGCGCCGTTCGCGAAGACGGCACCCGGGTCAATACCTACCGGGATTTCGCTCGTACACAGGACGCCTGCAAACAGCTCGAACAGAAGTACGGTCTGCGAATGGTGCTCGGACGCCACGACGGCCGCACCACTCGCGGCTATCACCTCGCCCAGGTGTACGCCGCTGCCCGCGCCGCGGGCATTCCTCGAGGGGAGGCCAAGCAAGCCATGCGCACCACCACCATCGAACCCGACCGCGACACCATCGAACGCATCGTGCGCGCCTCGCTCGCCGCGTCGCGCGGCGAGGCCGAGTTCGTGCGCACGCTGCGGAGCCAAGGCGTGTTGTTTCGCCGCTCCCGCGATCCGCGTACCGACGAGATCCGTGGTTGGTGCGTCGGTTTGCGGCCGCCGACCGGAGGACGCGGCGGCAGCAGTGGCCGGCGGAGGCCGCCCATCATGCCCGGCGGCGGGTCGATCGCGTCTGACCTCACCCTGCCCCGGTTGCGCCACCAATGGGACGACAACGTCGAAGAACGCGCCGCCGCTGAGCAGGCATGGGCCGAAGCAGAAGATGCTCTGGCCCGCTACCTGCGCGGGGACGAATCCGCGATTCCCGCGCGCCCGCAAACGCTGCCCGCGGCTGTGCGGCGCGTGGCGCCGCCGTCGCGGCGCGACATCAACGCCGCCATCGGTGAACTCGAACGGTGGGCAAACACGTTCACCTCGGTTCCCGTGCATGACACTGTGGCGTTCGCAGCCGCCGCGCGCCACGCTGCCGGAGTTCTGTCCGCCTGGTCGTTGGCATACGAGGCCAAGCCGGGGATCATGGCGCGCGCCGCGCGCACCTTGAGCATGTACGCGCATCTGCCCGCGCACCAGGACGCGCCGTTGCCGCAATGGCAGCGCCGCAACACCGCGAGCGGGTGGGCGGTGATCCTGCTCGCCTCCCGCCAGCACGCCAATCCGACGCTCGCGAATCTCGCGGTGCTGCACCAGATCGGCCGCACTGTCGACGCTATTTCGCGTGCTGCGTTCACCGCGGGCGAGGTGGCCCGCGCGCGTCAGCTCGCCGCGCTCTCTGCCGGTGAGCTGACCCAGATTCACCGCCAGTTCGCTTCGGTCGGCGCCCAGAGCACCGCCACGGCCGCGCCCGCTCGCCGCACCGACGATGCGGCCCAGATCGCGCGGGCCGCGTTCGGTGAGTCCAGCGACGCAATCGATTTCGAGATGCCCGACGGCGACATTCCCTCACGCGGCCGCAGCACCGGCGACTGCGTCCAAGGCCGCGAAGGTATCGACCCGACCCGCTTCGGATGGATGCGCCGCACCACCGGGCCGGTCACCCCGGACGCCGAACCGACCCCAGACCCGTACCAGCACAGCGACGACACCACCGCCGCGGAGACCGACCGCACGACCGGGCCGACGCGCGACCGTGAACGCGACAGCGATCGGCATCGCCAGCCGCCCCAGACGCCCGACCGCGACCGGAACGACCGGGACGACCGGCAGCGGTAAGGGGTCGCGCGCCGCACGCGTGACCGGCCCCCGGGTGTCAGACCTCTAGGTCGAAGCTCAACTGCCCTGAGGCCGCGGCCGCACGGCGCAGCGCCGTGGCCGGGCTATCCGGGTGCAGGTACAAGGCCCGCACCTGCGGGGAGTCGACATAGGTTTGACCCATCCGCGCCGCGACCTCCGCCGCTGACAAGTCTTCGGCGTACAGGCGCGTTTTGACCGTCGCGCGCAACATCCACGGTGTCAGCCCGTCGATACTGGCGTCTTGGCCGATCTCCCCGACGATGTATTCGAGGCTTTGATCGGCTTGGATCCGGCCGTGCCGGGTCAGGGTCACGAACAGCGGACCCGACTTCGCTCGACGCTGCCCGAGCAGCGTCGCGCGCGCGGTGCGCCACCCCAGCAGCACCCAGGTACTCGCCTGCGTCAGCTCTACCCAGCGTTGCTGACCATCGGGGCGAGTCAGCAGCAGCCGGCCACCCCGTGCGGACAGCTGCGCATCGTCGACATTCAGGCGCCGTATCTCCGAAGGGCGCGGACCGACGTCGAGCCACGACACCATCAGTGCGTAGTCGCGCGCCGAGCGGGCCGCCGCCGCATCCAATACCCGGGACTGCTCGTCGCCGGACAGCGTCGGCGGCCGCGCCCGATCAACCGCGCTCGAATCCACGCATACCGGCCCCAATCCGAGCCATTCGTACAACGCACGGATCGCGGCCAAGGTGACCTTGCGGGTAGCCACTGTGGTCGTCGACGGGTAGTCGAGTGCCGCGTCATCACGTGCCGCGGAATCGGTCAACGCCTCCGGATGCGTATCGACGCGAATCAGCCACTTCAGGATGCCGCGGGCCCGCTTGTGATAGGTCGTCTGCGTCGCCGGGGCGAAGCCCTGCCCCGCCGGGTACAGCCGGAACGGGTTGCGCATCGCGCCCTCGAGCGCCGCCGGACCACCGAGGGGCAGTCGCGCCAGATCGGCACCGGTCAGCCGCACCGCCTCCACAGATTCCCACCTCCAAAGCCGTTCGTAACCACCAACAATCGCAGACGACACCGACAAACTTGAGCCTCGAGTTACCCCCGGCAACAGCGCCGAACGCCGGGGGTAACTCAAGCAATTCGCACGATCAACCGCAGCACACCGAGCGGCGGCCGCCACCACGTCGATCGCGGTTCGCCGCATCGCTGCCGCCAGCTCCTACGCTGACGATTGACGCTCTCCGCACCGGGCGCAGCGGACTACGGCCGGAAGAGGATTCGATGGGATCGCCGAACTATTCGAAGGCGCTCTACATCCGAATCGACGCGCTGCGCGCTCAGCTACGTCCAGCCATGCGGGAAATCGGCGCGCTCGACCGCGAGTACTCGGCGCTCGACATCGCGCCTGACGGCATGCCCGATCTCCCGCCGGAGTTACTGGCCCCCAAGGAAGTTCGCCGCCTGCTCGAGGAAGCCAATTCCGGGCTGCTGCGCGTGCTCGAGATCCTCGAAGACGCCCGGGACAACGCCGTGCTGATCACCGATCCAAACCAGTCCGATGAGGACCGGTGTCGCGCACCAGCGTCCCCGTGAAGCCGCCCTAGGCTCACCGATGTGCCCAGTGGATTCGACGTCGCACAACATGAACCGCCCGGCTACCGGCCCGACGCCGGCGCGCTGGTCGCGATGCTCGCCGACCGCCCCGCCGTCGTGCAACTCGCGCAGTGTTTCCGCGGATTTGGCCGCGATCGGATTCGCGTGCACGGTTCTCGATCGCGAGTTCGTTCCGCGCCCGCTGGAGTGCCTGCCGATCGCCGAGAAATGCGCGAACGTCTGGCTGCGGATCATCGACGTCATCGGCCCAGAACTCCACTCGCGGTACAAGTTCGACCGCCAGCAGGTCGCCAACCAACTCGCCGATCCGCAGCTGACCTTTCACGGCCCGGACCTCTCCGGCTGCGTCCACGAGATCCTGCGACTGATCGCACGTATCCGGCCGGTCGCCTCCGGCCTCATCGTCGACGAGAGCGCGCTACCGCAGGTGCGTCACGCCGCCCAGACAGCGGCGGACAAAACCGAGTTCATCGCGCGGCAGTTCGCCTAGTGCGCGTGCTCGAAGTCGCCCGCATCGGCGACAGCGGCCGCCAGGCGCTCGAAGACCGCAGTCAAGTCCCCGATCACCGCCTCCAGCCCTGCGAGCGCGCGGAGCCCGGCCGCGTCGCGCGCGTGCTCGGAGAGGATGGTGGCGTAATCGCCGTTGCCGCACCACTTACCCAAATCCATTGCAGCCGACATGGCTTCGTTTCTCGCCTGTTCGAGCTGCTGGGCGATGGCGCGGCGCTCGCTCTGGTCGCTCATGCGTTCTCCCCTGGTCTGTCGGTGCACGACCCGACTATCGTCCCGCGACGGCCGGAATAGGTCCAGTTCGGCGACATCGCGGGGGTCGAGAGCCGCTATCGTACCGGTCAAAATATTGACCGGTCAAATAATTGACTGCATACTGGCGCCATGCCGAAGGACGTCACTCGATCCGGGGGAGACCCGCTGAAGGACGCCATTCGATTCTGGGAAGACTCGGCCGGCATGGTCTATCTCAGCCGCGGTGACGACCCCCGAGCATGGCCGCTCGGTGAACTCACCTACCGGCACCTGGGCGAGGCCGAGCACCTCGCCCAGCAATGGCACCGCGGGGAATGGACACCGCCCGCCGACCAGAGCGTCAGCCGCGACCGAGCCGGGCTGACGCGCATCGCGACATGGACACCGCGTGGAGGTCTATGGACCACGGCCGAGGAAAGCGACGACGCGCCCCGGCCCGGTACGTGGGGAAGCCTGCTGCTCGGTACCTACATCGACGCCAGCCTCGAAAACGCCTTCGACGACAAAGACGCCACCGACGACGCCACCTATCGAGCCATGCTCGAAAGCCACATCCAAGGCCTGAGCCGCAACGAAATCGCCCGCCGCGCAGAACGATTCTGGTCCCGGCCGGTCACCCTCGAACTCATCACCGCCGCCGAGAACCGCGCCCACCTCGAAGCCCGCCTAGCCGCCATCGGCCTGCGTATCCACGTCCCCACCCGCACCGGCGGCAGCCCCCCGGCCGACCCCTGTGGCGACATCGAAATCGGGATCCGCCGCAAAGACCGCGCGCTGACGTGCTCGGTCTGGCCTACCGACACCAACGATCGTCGCCGCACTGCCGAACAAGCCGTGTCACTGCTCTACGACCTGGGCCACACCCTGAACGTAGGCACGAACTCCGCCACCGCGGTCGAGGCCATCGAACACCTCACCGCCGGACAGACTCTCACCATTCGATGATCTTCGGATCCTCGTAAGCGCCTGCCGCTGAACCGAGCTCGCAGAGCAGCCGTCTGCGCGGAAACGGAGCTTCCTGGCGCGGCTACCGGGCGACAATCGGAAGCGTGGGCCAGCGATCTCGACCTCGCCGGTGCCCCATCTGCCGGACCGCACTCCCCCGCGACGCCCATTCGCGGCGCCGCTACTGCTCTGCGGCTTGCGTCGCCCGCGCCTACCGGGCTCGCAAACGATTCGGCGCGACATATCAGCAGATACTCGACGCTGGGCAACGTCTCGTCGCCGGTGACGATCCCGAAATCGGCATCATCTGCCCAGGCTGCGGCTGGTGGATCTACCCCGGCGGCCGCGACCTGCGCGCCGACGCCCGCCACTGCTCACCTACCTGCCGCCAGCGCGACTACCGCCGCCGACGCAGCGAAAAAAGTTCGTGATCATGACGCACAGCCGTGACACTGTCACGCCTGCCGTCATCTTCCCCGCCGAGCCTGTCGGACCCCTCACCCACACTGGCCCAAACCTGATCCGACCCGGCCCCCTTCGGCGCCGGAACCCGAAGGGGGAAAACAGATGTCGGCTCGCGCCTGGGTGGAACGCGCGATCGTCCCTGACACCACCACGCCCACGACCAAGCGCAAAGTCGCGCTGCACGTCTACCTACCCGACGACGAATACCGAGCCCAGCGCTGGCTACGGCGAGTCCTCGGGTCGCGGGTGAAACTCACCCGGGTTCAACACCGGGGCGTGCAGGTCTGGCAGCTCAGTCCTGCCCATCTGATTCCGTTGGCCGGGGCACTCGCCGACTCCTACGGCGTGGTCAAGATCCGCCTCGAGATCCTGGCAGAGGTCGACCGATGCGACACCAAATGCCGCGACGCGAAAGCCACCTCGGTCTGGGAATGCGTATGTTCCTGCGCCGGTGAGCATCACGGCGGATACGGCATCCGCAGCGACTGGTACCAGACCGGCCGCAGCACCCTCAAACGATACGACAAAACCCAGATCGACCAACTGATCGTCTCCGCCGGGCTGATCCCGGTACGCCAGCACGTACCCCGACCCGCGCCGATCCCCAAACCCGCCCCGGTGCAACCGCCCCGCCCGCGCCCGCGGCCCACCTTGCCCCCGCAGCAACTCCCCGCGACACCGCCGATCCCCGCGCCGGCGCCGGTCGCCGATGTTCGCCCGCCCGCACCGATCCCGCTGCAACGCCCGGTGCCCGCCGCCGCCTATTCCACCGACACGAGACACGCGCCCGGCGACAGCTGGACGAGCCACCGGTACACACCGCCAGAGACACCCACCCTGGCGCGGAATCGCCGCGGGAGCGGCGTGGGCATGGCTCTCGCCGTCGCAGCAGCCGGGATTGCGGCCGTCGTGGTCGGTATCTCCGCCGTGCCCCACCATCCGGCCGCCCATCCCACCAGAACAAGCCAGGTCGGTATCCCGGAACCTGTTACCCAGCCTCAACAAGAGCCGTCCACCGACGCACCGACAACCCACCAGTTCCCGCCCGGCTGCTACCCCCTGCAACAGGGTTGCTGACGCGCCGCGGGCACGGCGAGCAGTTGCCACAGTAAAGCGTCACGCTTTACCGTGGTGGCATGGCGAAACTGAACATCAGCCTCCCGGACGCGACCGCCGAGGCCCTGCGCGAGAGTGCAGACGGCAACGTTAGTGCCGAGATCAACCGGGCCGTTCTCCAGCGGCTCGCGGACAAGGAGTTGCGGCGCATCGCCGCACACGAGCAGGACAACCCACCGAAATACAGTGATGCCGACCTGGTGCGCATCGGCATGGGCATGCCCCTGTGAGGGAACTGCGCCAAGGCGACACCTACACCATCGCAGCCGGTGACGGCTATCTGACAGTGGTAATCGTCGACGGCCAGGCGCTTCTGCGTCATCGCGATGTCGCGCTGGCGGTGCCGGTGGTCGACGCCCGCGAGATGCCGCAGGATCTGCGGATCTTCTCGGTAGGCTGGGACGAAGGCCGCGTGCTCGCGGTACACCGGTTCATACCCTGCGTACGAGCGGTACTCGAGGCCGGGACCTACGACGGGACGGTGACCACCGAGATGCTCGACTTCATCAAGATGGTGTTGGCCGTGCGATTCGACCTCTGACGGCGGAGCATCTGACGGTCCCGCACCAGATCGACTAGCCGAGGCGCTCGGCAATCCACGAAGGAAGCGGCACAATCGGGCCGCTGCGCTCGACGACGTAGGCGACTCCGTCGACGACCGAGCCCGGCCCGATCAGGTAGCCACCGGTGCCGCGGCCGGGGCCGCGCACATCGATCCCCGGCCCCAGGCCCGAGCTCGCCCCGGAAGTACTCGCGACTGGCAACAAGATCTCGGTCAGGCCCCGGATCGGTCCGGCCAGTTGACCTTTGAATGCCCAGCTCTGGCCGTTCCGTCCGTCCCGCGCGATTATCTGGCGACAAGCATCAGCGGCAACATCTCGCTGGGATTTTGCCGCTGGATCGTGCGGAACGCCGCACAAAGGTCGTCGGGTTGCCGGTTCAGTTGTGCCAAGAGAGCCCTGAGGAGTCGTGGTCCGGTGATGCGCGCAGTGATCTGCCACAAGGTGCCGACGACCGTGTTCACCCCAGCGGAGACCAGCGCATGCGCCACGGAGGTAGCTGGCAGGTAGGTGTTCGGCCGCCCGGATTCGCACGCGATTGCTGCCGCCCACCGTAAGTGCTGAAGGTTCAGTCCGGCCAGTTCCCTGAGCGTGAGCCTGGTGGAACAACCCGAGTCTTCTGCGAAGGTGCAGATCCCAGCCTCGGCATAGTCATAGAGATCGCTGGAAGCATGACAGAACATCACGAGGCCGACCTTGTCTCGACATGCCTCTTGCAGCTGTTCGGCAGTAAGACCTTTCGCGACGTCTCGGCTGTTGAAGGTGATAACCGCGTTTGGTTCTCGTGCGAACACCCGCACAATGCCCGCAGCGAGCTCGGTAGCTTCGTCGACTACCAGCACCATGCCCTCGGGCTGTTCAACGCTTATGGACCGACCGCTATCCACCACCGGTCGTGGCGGAAACGGGTTGAACCAGGCGATATCTCGGTTGGCCCCAAGCGCATCACCAGTGTATTTGAGCCCGGTCCATGGTATCCATGTGGCGAACCTCAACGGATTGATTCGTATCTTGCTGTACTGTCCCAGAACTGCAAGGACAGGTTGCAGCTCTTCTGATAGCTGCCGCCGGACATTGCGTGGCCCGGTGATCTCATCGTTCGGCGGATGCATGCTGAGCCGGGCGAAGTCCATCAGCGGGTCGATCCCGACCGGGAAAGAATGGACGTTTACGTCGCCATGCTGCTCGATCAGCACGATCGCCCGCCCTGCGGCGATAAAGATGTGCGCGATAGGCACGTGGTCCTCGTCGACATACGACGTCGTGCACCAACTCGCGAGGCGGCGCGATAGGTATGCGGCACCACGATGAGCCGCCGCCTCCGAACTTAGAGCCAGCCCCGCGACCGTGTCGAACAAAGTATCAATGACGTAGGTCAGGTAGCCTGCCCGCTCCACGCTGTAGACCGGTGTCGGCACTTCCTCGAGCAGAGCGACGATGCGCCTGGCGATGTCCAGTTCTTCTGCGCGGGAACTGGATTCCTTCAACAGCAGCATCCACAGCGCCAGATGGACATTGCCCGCAGGCTGTCCGGCACACCGCGCCAAGCCATCCTCGATCAAGGCACGAGCGCGGGCCCGATCCTCGCATCGGCGAAAAATCCGCGCCAACATGCCGACGATCCCTGGATACAGACGCTCGGGATCATGGGCGTCCGCGAGTGCCATGGCCTTCCGTGCCAAGGCGTCTGCTTTGCCAAAATAGACACGCCGCCGTCTTTTCGGCAGATTCTCCTTCCCCGGTCCGGTTGACTTGAGGGCCGTGGCAATGTCGCAGCCGAGCGTCAATGTGTCAATTTCAATCAGAATCAGGCGGTCCTCGACCTGAATGGTGGACTTGGCCATGCGATGAATCTGTAGTTTGATCTTGATCATGGCGTCGAAGCGCCGACGGCGCGCTCGCCTGATCTCGGCGTCCAGCGAACCGCTGAAACCTGTTCGCTGGGAGGTCAGCTCAACCCATTGGTAGATGCCGCGCGCGAGCTGTCGAAGAAAGTTCACCCGGTCGCGCGCCGACACGACAAGCGCCTGCCTGTCGATCTCGATGGCACGCGACAGCACGCGATCCAGGTTGTTGAGGATCTCTTCCGGTACCCCCGCTCCCTGCCGCCGCATGCCCGCAGCCGCTGACGCTTCGGCCACTTGGGACGTAATTGCCCGCACTGTATCGGTTGCGCTGAACTGACCATCGAGCCCGAGTTCACTTACGATCTCGACAGCATACGGGCAGCGCTACTTTCGTTCCCATGATGGGTGTTGCAGGCGCCGGCCTTCGGAAGCGCAACACAACCACATGTCGGCCATGGGCGGGGCCCGTGCTCTGGGTGCGGGAGTGTGCGACCGGTTGCGCTGGAAGGCGCTGCGGCTGACGGATTCCGGGACCGCGACATGTCGCGGTCAGCCGGGGACGATCGCGGAGGGGTGGCACTGCCGTCCGGTCTTGCTGTTAATTCCCGATCCGGCCCGAATGATCCTCACCGGTCCATTCGTCTCTGGGAGGGTCAATTCCGCCGCACCGTGGACGGCCCGTAGCCGTTTCGGGGTACCTCCACCCCTCCCCCGATGCGTTCGGGGCCGCAGGAGGGACACAGGGACAGGTTGGTGAATAACGCCCGTTATCCACCAACTCCGGTAGAATCGGCGGCGGCGACGTCGACCGATGCGACGGCAGCCGGACAACTCGATTCCCCGTTATCCACCAACCTCGCCGATACAGGAGGCCGCAGTGGCTGTTTCGGTCCTCCGCGACACCCGCGACGTCCTCACCGACGCGCTCGGCGACAGCCACCCACTCGTGACACCCATCGACGACTTCCTCACCGATCTGCGCAACGCCGGCCGCTCCCGCAACACCATCAAGGCATACCGCGGCGACCTGATCATGTTCGCCCGCCACCACCACGACGAAATCGAAGCGTTGACCGTCACACCGGTGCGCGCCTACCTGTCCGACAACATCGACAACTCCGCCGCCACCCGCTCCCGGCGCCGGTCCGCGGTGAAAGCCTTCTGCGCGTGGGCAGTCCGGCAAGAACTCCTAGAAGCCAACCCGGTCGACAAGACCGAAGCCGTGACCGTGCCCAAGGGGCTGCCGCGCCCGGCACCCTACGAGCAGGTGCACAAACTGCTCAACACCATCTGCGCGCGGCGGCCGCGCAAAGACGTGCCGATCGACGTCCTGCGCGACCGAGTCCTTTTCGAACTCGCCTACGTCTGCGGCACACGCGCCGCCGAGGTGTGCAGCGCCTACGTCGAAGACCTCGATCTACGCGTCGACAACGAACACATCACCCTGCACGGCAAAGGCAACAAGACCCGCGTCGTACTGCTCGACGACCGCGGATTCGTCGCCCTGCTACGCCTCTACCTCACCCGCACCGGCTACACCAACGGCCCCCTGTTCCGGCCCTCGATCAACGGCGGAGGCGGCCCGATCTCCTACAACGCCATATTGAATCGGTGGATCAAATACCGCACCGCCGCCGGCGTCGACCTCGAAATCCACCAGCTGCGCCACGCGCACGCCATGGAACTCATGGACTCCGGGGTATCACTCGAAGTCATCCGCCGCCGACTCGGGCACGCCAAGACCGAGACCACCCAGATTTACGCCCAAGCACGGGATGAGTTGGTGGACAACGAAATCCGTGCCGCCCGCCGACGCCGCGACGCCGCCCGCCGCTGAACTCTTCGGTGTCGGTATCGACCGCTGATCAATCCAGTCGAAATGCAATGATCTCTCAGGGTACGTTGAGAGTGCGAAACATTCAGTAGCACTACATATTTGGGTGTTTCCACCACTGTCGAAGGAGGCGTGAACGGTGCCGAACAATCAGGACTCCATCTTGGATCAGGTCCGCGGTTTCACATGGTCCAGCGAGGAATCGGTGGCCTACGAGGCTGCTGTCGAAGCGATCAACAAGGCCGTTGGCGTCTATTCCGCTCTCATCGCCGACCGCGAAGCCGCGCCCGAGCCCGACACGGCCGCGATCTCCGAGATTCTGACCGCTCAACACAATCTGGCTCACCTGCGTGAACAGCTCGACCCGACCGACCACGCCCAGATCGCGCGCACCCGCCAGGAAATGACGTCGCTGGTCGAACAGCTGCGTACCCAACGCCGATGACCAGCCCCGAAGCCGAGCAATACCGGCTCCCCGAGACTGAGAACGAGCGAATCTTTCGACAACGCATCGTCCCTCAGCTACTCAGCGGCCGAACCTCCCACGACCGGCCCACCGTCGTCTTTCTCACCGGCCAGCCCGGCGCGGGGAAAAACCGCGTCAGCATGATGCTGGCCGACGTCCTCAACGCCCGAGGCGGATTCGTCGACGTTGACAGCGACCTCTACAAGCCTTACCACCCGCAATACGACGAACTGCTCGCCCGCGACGACACGTTGATGGCCGCCTACACCCGCGCCGATGGGCGCGCCTGGATGGCCAAGGCTCACCAGTACGCCCGCGACAACAAGATCAACGCTATCATCCAGGAGACCTCGCAGAACGCCGACGCGGTCGCGGCCACGATGCGCGAATACCGCCAAGCCGGATTCCGGGTCGAAGCGATGATCCTGGGCGTTTCGCAGGCGATGAGCAACCAAGGCATCCTCAACCGCTACTACGAACAAGTCGCCGACGGCGGCCGTGGCCGGCTGACCGTGCAGGCCAACGCCGACCAGTCCTACGACGGAATACCGGCCCTCGCCGACCGCATCGACAACGACCGGCTCACCGACCAAGTCGCGGTATTCCGGCGCGGCGAAGAGACTCCCCGTTACCGCAATGCTCTTGACGGCCGCGGGCAATGGGAGTCACAGCCCGCCACCCGCGCCGCCATCGAAACCGAACGTCAGCGGCCCTGGACCGGTCCAGAGGCAACCGACTTCCTCGCTGTCCAACACAAACTCCGCGACGCCATCGACAACGGCACGGTGCTGCGCACCGACGTCCGCCCAGAATTCTCCGCCCGACTCGACATGGTCGATCACCAAGCCGCCTCGCTGCTTGCCTCAGCCCAGCCCTGCTCACTCGGAGCCCGGCCAGCAAGCCCGGACCCCAGCGTAGATGCGATCTTCACCGATCTGGCAGCCGAAGAACCGACCCGCAATCCCGACACCTCCCCCGCAGACCGAGAAGCACCCGAATCGGCAGCAGACCGCGCAGCCCGAATTGCCGGTCGTGCCTTCGGCGGATCAGCGCAGACCGCCATCAATCCTTCGCAGTCCGAAGGACGCTCAGGACCGGCCCCCGACAACCGCGGACCCAGCCACTCCCCGACCCGAGACCGCTGATGGCTTAGCGCCGCCCGACCCCCAGGCACACCGCGTAATCGCTGGCGTCGGGCGCCAATCACATGCGCGCGGTAACACCGGCCGGACCCGACCACCGCACGGAGCCGCTATGGACTGGAAACGAGTTCGTCTGCCCGAGCGAGCCGCCCCGGGGCGATCTCGAAGAACCAGTTGTCATCGGCATCGACGCTCACCGGAGCCTCGCCCACTGCGTCGAGCAGAGCAAGCAGCCGCGGATAGGAGGCGCTGCGTGCAACGCTCGACGATGCCTGGTTTGCGCCACCATTCCACCGCACCGGAGATCAGGTTGATTCCAGTGCTGCGGAGTTTGGCCTCCATGCCGGGCGTGCCGTTCAGCGCCGTCATGACGACATCGCCGGGGTCGGGGCAAATCGTGTAATCCAGGATCAATTCTTCACGCGGAACGGTCATCTGGGTTCCCGGGGTGAGTCGGCCCACCGCCAGCGCGGCGCGATCGAGGGAGTTGCCACCCACGTAGCGGTCGCCCGGCCGATCACCGGCAGCGGTCGTGACGCGCGGACCTCCGGATACTGGACTACCGTCGTGTCAATCCACCGCCCGGAGCCCGGCAGCCACAACACGCAATGCCCGCTGTAGTTCTCCCCATCCCAGCGCGGTTCGCCGTCACCGTAGTAGATCGACTTGCCGGTGTTCTGATCGGTGATCACCAGATCGGCCGGTGTCGGCACCGCCGTGATTCCGATCAGCCCGTAGGCGTAGTGCAAGGTCAGAGCCGCCGATCAGCCACTGATCGTTTCCCTCGGTGACACTGAGGCGGGCGGCAGTAGCGCGTAGCTCTCGAACGGTCAGCTCTCGCGCATCGGACTGCGAGGCCCCCCGGAATCACCATGGCTGACGATGACTTCCTCATCGTCGGCAAGCCGCGGGTACAAAAGGCCGATCAGCGCCAGCCCGAGCAGTGCTCCGAGCACTTGTGCCGCAATGAATCCCGGTGCCGAGGATGGTGCGATCCCGGCGAAGGTGTCGGAATAGATGCGGCCGATGGTGACTGCGGGGTTGGCGAAGGAGGTGGAGCTGGTGAACCAGTAGGCCGATCCGATGTAGGCCCCGACCGCGGCGGCGGACAGGGAAGCGCGGCGGGTGCGGGCGAGGGCGAAGATGACGACGATGAGACCGGCGGTGGCGATGACTTCGCCGAGGAGATGACCGATGGTGGCGCGGTTGTGGGTGGATATCTGGACCGGCGCAAGCCCGTACATGATGTTCGCGAGGACCGCCCCTCCACCAGCGCCCGCGATCTGCGCGACGATGTAGGCGATCAGCTGCCCGACGGTGAGACCGCTATGGTCGCGGCGGTGTGCCAGCCAATCGACGAGAGAGACAGCCGGATTGAAGTGTGCGCCGGAGACGGGACCGAGGGCGAGGATGAGGATTGCCAGGCCGAACACGGTCGCGGTGGAGTTCTCGAGTAGTTGCAGGCCGGTGTCGTTCGGGGACAGCTGTTGGGCGGCGATCCCGGAGCCGATGACAACTGCGACGAGCATTGCGGTGCCGACGAATTCGGCGAGCAGGCGGCGGGCGAGGTGGGTCATATGGCATCTCCGTGGAGTTCGCTGACCAGTTCGCGGATGCGCTGGTCGAGTTCGTCGCGGATGCCGCGTACGGCGTCGAGGGTTTGGCCGAGGGGGTCGGGGACGTCCCAGTCGAGGTAGCGCTTGCCGGGGTAGATGGGGCAGGCGTCGCCGCAGCCCATGGTGACGACGACGTCTGCGGCGCGGACGATTTCGTCGGTGAGTGGTTTGGGGTAGGCGTTGCGGAGGGTGATGCCTTTTTCGGCGAGGGCGGTGGTGATGGTGGCGGGGATGTCGCCGCGAGGTTGGGAGCCCGCGGAGCGGACGGTGACGTTGCCGCAGGCGTGGTGATCGAGCAGGGCGGCGGCCATTTGGGAGCGGCCGATGTTGTGGACGCAGATGAACAGCACCTGCGGGCAGGTCACGTGGGTGAGTCCGGCGGCCTTGCCGTAGTCGATGAGCCGGTCGCGGGCGAATCGTGCTGTGAGCGACGGTAGGTGGACGTTCACGGTGGCCGAGGCAGTGAGCAGCCGATAGGTTTCGCGGACGAATTGGGCGACGGTGGTGCGGGAGAAGGTGCCGCGGAACTGGTCGGCGAGTTCGTCGGTGATGCGCGCGAGCTGCAGGCCGGGTTCGCGTGGCGGTAGTCCGCGGGTGAAGTGGGGGGTCGTGGTCATTCAGACGCCTCCGGAGGTTTGGTTGTACGCGGGGGCGGTGGGTTCGGTGTCGAAGACGTAGCCGAGACCGCGGACTGCGCGGATGTGGGTGGGGCGGGAGCGGTTTCGCTCGATTTTGCGGCGCAGCCGCAGGACGTGGACGTCGACGGTCTTGGGGTCGGCGCGCTCGGGGTCGGGCCACAGTTGCAGCAGTTGCTGGCGGTCGAGGACGGTGCCGGCGTTGAGCATCAGCATTTCGAGTAGGTCGTACTCCTTGGGCGGGAGCGCGAACACCCGCCCGCGCACCCGGACCCGGTGGGCGGCCCGGTCGAGCTCGACGTCTTGGATGTGCAGGATCCTCGGCTGTCCCGCTGAGGTGCGGTTCGGGTTCTGTGTCATCCGAACTTGCCCGTGATGTAGTCCTCGGTCGCCGGGTGCCGCGGGTGGGAGAAGAGGTTTTCGGTTTGGTCGATCTCGATGAGCCGACCGGGTTCGCCGGGTTGGGTGATGGTCAGGAACGCCGTGTATTGGGAGACGCGGGAGGCCTGCTGCATGTTGTGGGTGACGATGATGATCGTGTAGTGGTCTTTGAGCTGGTCTATGGTGTCCTCGACTGTGCTGGTGGCGATCGGGTCGAGCGCGGAGCAGGGTTCGTCCATCAGCACGACTTCCGGCTCGACCGCGAGGGTTCGTGCGATGCACAGCCGCTGCTGCTGGCCGCCGGACAGACTCGCCCCGGGCACGTTGAGGCGGTCCTTGACCTCTTCCCAGAGCCCGGCCTGGCGGAGGCTGCGTTCGACGAGGTCGTCGAACCCGTTGCCGCGCCGTCGTTTTCGTCCCAGTTGGAGTCCTGCGATGACGTTGTCGTAGACGCTCAGGGTCGGGAACGGGTTGGGGCGTTGGAACACCATGCCGACTCGTCGGCGTAGGTCGGTGGGATCCATCTCGCGCAGAACGTCTTGTTCGTCGAGCAGGACCCGGCCGGTGGCGCGTGCGCCGGGCACGGTCATGTGCATGGCGTTGATGCAGCGCAGGACGGTCGATTTGCCGCAGCCCGACGGCCCGATGAGCGCGGTGACCTTCTTGGGTTCGATGGTCATGGTGACGTCGTCGACGACGAGGTGATCGCCGTAGAAGGCCGAGAGGTTTTCCAGTCGGATGGATGCCACGGTCTTTCCTTCCCTGTTCAGCGCTTGGAGATCACGGCCGAGCGGCGGGCGATGAGCCGGGCCGCGACGGTGAGCAGCAGGACGATGGCCACAAGGGTGAGCGCGCCCGCCCAGGCGCGGGCCTGGGCGGCTTTGAAGCCGGTGATGGCGTTGCCGAAGATCTGCAGCGACAGCGTGGACATGCGCTTGTCGGGGTTGGTTTCGATGAACAGGTCGTTGCCGAGGGCGGTCAGCAGCAGCGGTGCGGTTTCGCCCATGGCGCGGGCGACGGCGAGCATGATGCCGGTGATGATTCCCGAACTGGCGGTGGGCAAGACGACCGACACGATGGTGCGTGCCTTGGTGACGCCCAGGGCGAGGGAGGCTTCGCGCAGCTCGTGTGGGACCAGGCGCAGCATTTCCTCGGTGGAGCGAATGACCAAGGGCAGCATGATGAGTCCGAGCGCGATCCCGCCGGCGATGCCGGAGAACCCGAAGAACACCACCCACACCGCGTAGACGAGGGCGCCGGTGACGATGGTCGGGATGCCGACGAGGACATCGGTGAGGAAGCGGGTGATGCTGGCCAACCGGCCGCCGTACTCGACCAGATAGATCGCTGCCGATACCGCGACCGGCACCGATAGCGCGGTGGCGATGCCGGTGGTGATGAGGCTGCCGATGATGCCGTTGAGGAATCCGCCGCCGGGTGAGCTGGGATTGCCGGGCGGGGTCTGGGTGAGGAATTCCGGTCCGAGGTACCGGAGTCCTTGTGCGGCAACGTAGAACAGCACCCAGATCAGCACCGCGACGGTGGCGGCCATGGTGGCGCCGAGCACGCCGTGCATGAGCAGGTTCACCGCGCGCCGCCGCGCAGTGGAGGGCAGCGGCGGCAGTTTCCGTGGGCTGGAGGTGGGTGCGGGTGCGGTGGCGGTCATGCGATGTGCTCCCCGGTGCGGCTGACGATCCGCTTGCCGATCACGTTGACCAGCAACGACATCACCAGCAGGCAGAACGCCACGACGAACAGTGAACTGAGGTGGAAGGGTTGATTGGCCTCGGTGAACTCGTTGGCGATCACGCTGGGCAGGGTCGCGCCCGACGACAGCACGCTGTGCATGATCGACAGCACGTTGTTACCGATCACCATTGTCACGGCGATGGTTTCACCGAACGCGCGCCCCAGACCGAGAATCGACGCGCCGACGATGCCCGAGCGCGAGCGCGGCAGCACCGCCATGCGCAGCATCTCCCATTTGGTGGCGCCGAGGCCGAGCGCGGCCTCCTTCTCCTCGACAGGGGCGGTGTCGAACACTTCGCGACAGATCGCGGTGACGATCGGCAGCACCATGATCGAGAGCACGATGCCCGCGGTGAGGACCGAGTAGCCGAAGAAGGGTCCGCGGAACAGCCACCCGATCACCGGGATTCCTGACAGGCCGGTCAGCCAATCACCGAGCGGGCGGATAGCGGGGATCAGCGCGAAGATCCCCCAGAAGCCGTAGACGACGCTGGGGATCGCGGCGAGCAGATCCACCAGCGACGACAACGACTTCTTCAGGAACGAGGGGGCCAGATTGGTGATGTAGAGCGAGACCGCGACCGACACCGGCACCGCGATCAGCATCGCGAGCAGCGAAGTCACCAGCGTGCCGACGACGAACTGCAGCACCCCGTACGGATTGGGGTGGGCCGCGGTGGCCGATGCCTCCGACGGTGCCCACCGTGTCGACGACAGGAAACTCGTCGGCCCATAGTGGGTCAGCGACGGCCAGGCTTTCACCAGCAGGAATATGGCGGTCGCACCCAGCACGGCGATCACGCCCACAGCGGCCAGCGCCATCAGCCGGGCGAACAGTGCGTCGCTGAATCTGCCTGCGCCAGGCCGGATCCCCGAGATCTTCAGGGGGCGTTCCGCGGTCACGGCTCTCATCTCCTCGAGACCTCCGATCGGATCAGGACGCCAGCGGGGTGCCGTTGAGCGTGATCTTCTTGACCTGGCCGATCGCCAACTGCTGCAGGTCCTTGCCGAGCGGCGCGTAATTGACTGTGGCCGCGTCGTCCTGGCCGGTGCTCAGCGTCCACGACAGGAAGTTCACCAGCGCCTTGGCCTGCGCGGCCTCGGTCTGGTTCTGGTACACCAGCGCGTACACGGTGCCGGTGATCGGGAAGGCGTTGGGGTCCGAGCCGTCGGTCAGGCTGGTGCGCAGGTCCGGCGGGTAGCTGATGCCGTCGGTGCCCTTGGTGATGGTGGCGATGCAGGGCTGAATGAAGTTGCCTGCCTTGTTCTTCACCTGGCCGTAGGGCAGGTTCTGCGCCAGCGCGTAGGCCAATTCGACGTAGCCGATGGAACCTTCGGTCTGGTTGACAACGCCGGAGACGCCCTCGTTGCCCTTGCCGCCGATGCCGACCGGCCAGGCGATGTCCTTGCCGAAGCTCTTGTCCGAGCCGCCCAATGTCGAGACCCACGTGGGACTTTCCTTGGTCAGGTAGTCGGTCCACACCGCAGTAGTGCCCGAGCCGTCGGAGCGGTGTGCCACCGCGATCGCCTCATCCGGCAGCTGCACGTCCGGGTTCAGCGCCTTCAGCGCCGGATCACTCCACTTGGTGATCTTCCCGGCGAAGATCTTGCCCAAGGTCTCACCGTCGAACTTCAGTCCCGTCTTCACGCCCTTGACGTTGTAGGTGGGAATCACCGCACCCAGGGTCAGCGGAATGTGCAGGATGGGACCCTTCGCCTTGGCGATCTCGTCATCCTTCATCGGGGTGTCCGAGGCGCCGAAATCGACTGTGCCGGCGCTGATCTGCTGCACACCACCGCCGGAGCCGATGGACTGATAGGCGACCTGCACGCCGTCGGAGGTCGAGTAGTCCTTTGTCCACACCGACATCACGGGGTTGACGAAGGTGGATCCCGCGCCCGACAGCGTCGAGGCGCCGCCGTCGAGTTTGGTGATGGTGCGCTTGTAGCCGGGCTTGTCGGCGCCCTGCTGCCCACAGATCTGGCCGGCTTGGGCCTGCTGGGTGGTATTGCCGCCACCTACGTCACTAGTGCTGCCACAGGCGGTCAGGCCGGCTGCCGTCAGCGCGACGACCGCGGCGGTGATGGTCTTGCGGAACATTGACACTCCTCATCCGGTGCGATGCCGTATGCATCGGTGTCGATATCGAAGGCCGTCAATATGAAGCCCGTTCCGGCATCACGTGAACACCGAATGAACGTATAGATGACTGTCGATATAGATCATTATCAATAACAGCACGTCAAATACACCCTGCAGGCGAGGGTGTGGAATGAGCGAGCAGACACAGCGCGTCGGCGCGCGGGAGGTTTTCGGTGTTTGGGTTTGACGTCACCATAAGACTCAACGATTATTGAGTCAATGAATACTGATCGGTTGTGGACGGTGGAGCGTCGGGTCGAAGTGCATGCCGCACTCGCCGACACCACGCGGCTGCGCATCGTGGACGCGCTGAGCATCGGCGATATGTCGTCGTCGGAGTTGGGGTCGCTGCTGTCGGTGCCGACCAACCTCATGGCGCACCACATTCAGGTGCTCGACCGTGCAGGGCTGTTGCGCCGCACGCGATCCGAAGGCGATCGTCGTCGCAGCTACCTGCAGCTGGTTCCCGGTTTCGGCACGCAGTTGCTGCCACCCGCCACGGTCGCCGCCACTCGCGTGGTGTTCGTGTGCAGTCAGAACACCGCCCGCTCACAGCTCGCCGCGGCCGCGTGGGCGCAGCACAGCTCGGTCCCGGCCACCTCGGCAGGCACCCATCCCGCCGAACGCGTGCACCCCGGCGCGCTCGCCGCCGCCCGCCGCCACGGCATCGACATCCGTGCCCGTCACCCGCAAAGCGTGGCCGGGATGCTGCGCGACGGCGATGTGGTCATCGCAGTGTGCGACAACGCCCACGAGGAGCTCGACGCCGGACTGACCCGGCTGCACTGGTCGATCCCGGACCCGGTACCGACCGGCACCCCCGCCGCTTTCGATCAGGCGCTCGAACAGATCGTCGACCGCATCGAGCGTGTCGCGTCCACGATCACTCCCACCGACGGATCGACCTGATGAATACCGTTGTCCTGCATCCCGCATTCGCCGACCACCACGGCCGCAGTTCGCTGTCCGCCCTGGCTGAAATGGTGGCGGCGATCATCAGCTGGCTGCGCGCCGGATATCCCGACTACGCACCGCTCACCGGACATTCACCCTTGCTCGCGCTCTACGGCCGTCGGCAACCGCCGGTGACTCCTGCCGAATCGTTCCATAGCACGAACTGAATCGAATTCCGCACCGCCGCAAGTGTTCACCCGCTGTTCGCTTGCTCCGCTTTTCGACCTGCATCAATATCGACGTGTATCTAAGTCAGGTGGTCGATCCCGGATCAGGTCGAGTCGACGCCCAGCTTGCCCGCTGTGCCCGTGTGCCGCGTTCTTTCCTTGAAACCCGGAGCCCATCATGACCGAAAGCCCTGCCGCCCACGCCGATTACCTGCGCAAGGATCTGACCATCGATCAGAAACTCGCACTCAAGACCGCGGCCGCTCGCCTGAAGACGGAATTCACCGACACCTTCGGAGTGGAGACCATCGAACGGTTCCTGCACTCCTCCTACGACCAGTTCGCGGGCCGAGCCACCGTCGTCAACTTCCTGCCACTGCTCGCCGAACGGTTCGCCCGCCAGCGGCTGCGCGCGCTGGCGCGGGTCGAAGGCAAGATCACCGACGGCAAGCCGACCGTGCTGTTCCTGTGCACCCACAACGCGGGCCGCTCCCAGATGGCCCTGGGCTTGTTCACCCACTACGCCGGTGACCGGGCCGTGGCCTGGTCCGGTGGCTCCGAACCCGGCGACCAGATCAACAGCGCCGCAATCGAAGCCATGAAGGAAATCGACATCGACATCTCCCAGGAATTCCCCAAGCCCTGGACCGAGGAGATCGTGCGCGCCGCCGACGTCATCATCACCATGGGCTGCGGCGACGCATGCCCGGTGTACCCCGGCCGCCGCTACGAGGAATGGGTCCTCGACGACCCGGCCGGCCAGGACCTCGACGCCGTGCGCCCCATCCGCGACGAGATCGACGAACGCGTCCGCCGGCTGCTGCTCGATCTCGGCATCGTCGTCTGACCCCATACCCTCAACCGGCCTGCGGGCCACGACCTTCCAGGAGACGCTCGTGACTGCACGCCACCTCATCGCCATCGGCGGCAGCGACGCCGGAATCAGCGCCGCACTCCGCGCGCGCGAACTCGACCCCGCCACCGAGGTCACCGTCGTGGCCGCCGACAACTACCCGAACTTCTCCCTCTGCGGCATTCCCTATTACGTCTCCGGCGAGGTCACCCACTGGCGAAACCTCGCCCACCGCACCGCCGACGACCTCGCCGCCACCGGCATGACCGTGCTCACCGGCACCCGCGCCACCCACATCGACCCCGACGCCGGGAAGCTCACCGTCGTCGACCCCACCGGGCAGACCCGCCTGCTGGACTACGACGCCCTCGTCGTCGGCACCGGCGCGGTCTCGGTGCGCCCCAACATCGAGGGACTCGACCAGCTCGGGCCCGGCGACGGTGTTCACCTGCTGCATTCGATGGGCGACACCTTCGAGGTCATCAACAGCCTCGAAACCCGAAATCCGCAGCGCGCGGCCATCATCGGCGCCGGATACATCGGCCTGGAAATGGCCGAAGCCCTCACCACCCGCGGCATCGCCGTCACCCAGTTCGAGGCCCTGCCCGAAGTCCTACCCACCGTCGACCCCGAACTCGGCGCACTCGTCCACACCGAGCTCGAAACCCACGGCGTCGAGGTCATCACCACCACGGTCGTCACCGCCATCGAACCCGGCACGGCACCCGGCCAACTCGTCGTCACCGCCCGCCGCGACGGCGAAACCCTGACCCGCACCGTCGATCTGGTCCTGGTCGTGGTCGGTGTCCGCCCAGACACCGGCCTGGCCTCAGCCGCCGGTGTCGAACTCGGCGCGCGCGGCGCGATCGTCGTGGACGAACAGATGCGCACCAACATCCCCGGCATCTTCGCCGCAGGCGACTGCGTCCTCACCCACCACCGGCTGCTCGGCACCACTTGGCTCCCTTTGGGCACCACCGCCCACAAGCAGGGCCGTATAGCCGGAGAAAACGCTCTCGGCGGCAATGCCCGCTTCGCCGGCAGCCTCGGCACCCAGGTCGTCAAGGTCTTCGACCTCGTTGCCGCCCGCACCGGCCTGCGTGAACGTGAAGCCGTTGCCGCCCAACGCAACTGGCGGCCGGTCTCCACCACATCCACCCCGGACGACCACAAGGCCTACTACCCCGGCGCAACCCCGATCACCATCCGCATCACCGGCGACGCCGACACCGGCCTGCTCCTGGGAGCCCAACTCATCGGCCACCGCACCGCCGAAATCGCCAAACGCGTCGACACCTACGCCATCGCCCTGTTCCACGGCATGACCGTCGACGCCATCGGCGACCTCGACCTGTCCTACACCCCGCCCCTCGGATCTCCCTGGGACGCAACCCAGATGGCTACCCAGGCGTGGGTGCGCGAACACCGTCTCACTACCCAGCGCGACGCGCTGCCGGTATAACCACGACTGTCACGCATCGGCCCTGCGCAGCCAGTAGTAGCACTGGTCCTTGCCCTCTCGGTCCGGTGCGGTTCCGGCCAAGCAGAATCCGGCTGTCTCGAGTGCTCGACGGCTCGCGGTGTTCTCCGCGTCAGCGAAACCGAGGAAGAGCTTGACCCCTGCGGCGGCGGAGTTCTCGATCGCGGCGAGCTTCGCGCCGGCTGAGTAGCGACGTCCTCTCCGGTTCGGGTCGACGTAGGTGGAGAACCACATGGCCGGCCCTTCAGGCGTGGGCTCTTCCCCAGCGGCCGCACGAAAACCCATGGGCCACATCCACATGTGGCTTCTCGTTGCCGACAGAAACGCCACCGGCTGCCCGTCGTCGAACGCCACCCAGTTGTACAGGTCACCGGTCACTATCGGTGCGCCGAACTCGTGGTTGACAAGAGATTCGAGAGCCAGCGGCCCGATCCACTTCTGGAAGTCCTCACGGTCCGCCCAGTGGTGAACCAGCGCGTGGGTCACCTCGTCACATTCGTGCCAGGGGCGCAGCATCACGGTGGGGATCTGCTCGAGATTGACCACGGCGCCACTGTACGCCCGGCCATTTCGACGTTCCCGACCGCGAAGGTCCTCGCCTGGCCCAGGAACACCGGGTGTGTCGGTGATGCCGGATGTGTCTCATAGTGGTGCACCGCCTTCCGCTGCGCGGAATCGAGCAAGCACCCGCGCCGGCCATCCTCACATCCGCAATCAGCCCTGCTTTCCAAGGATCGAAACGGCCGAGTCCTGGCCACCTACAATGGTTGTAGGAATGGGCTGGTGAACAGCCCGATCGAGGTGACGCAATGACGCATCCGAACGCCGACAGGGAGGCGTTGACCGCGGACCTGGAACGGGCACGGCAGGACTTCCACCGGCTGCTGGCGGGGACGCGGGAAGACGAGTGGGGCAAGCGCTCGGACGGAACCCGCTGGACCAATGAGGAACTGCTGTTCCACATGGTGTTCGGGTACATGATCGTGCAGAAGCTGGTGTTCCTGATGCGTGTTTTCGGTCGGCTGCCGACGTGGGTCGGTCGCAAATACGCTCAGGCCCTCAATACGGCGACAGGGCCGTTCGACGTCATCAACTTCTACGGTTCCCGAGTGGCGGCACGCGTATACAACCGGAACAGGATGGGCGCCAAGCTGGATCGGGTCATCGCGTCACTGCAACGCACGCTTCAGCGGGAAAACGCGGCGGATCTCGCGCGGGGCATGCACTACCCGGATCGCTGGGATCCGTACTTTCGCGACTACCTGACCCTCTCCGACGTCTACCGATATCCGGGTCGCCACTACGACCATCACCGAAAGCAGTTGACCATCGCCAGCGCTCGGCAATCGTGAGCCGCACAGTCAGCGATTCAGGCACGGCGTGCCAGGATTGGTGGCGAGAACACGTCTCGACGAGGAGTGCACATGACGGCCGCGACCCCGTATCAGCCTGTGGAGTCGCCCGCGGTGTGGCGCGGCGCAGAGCTCACCGATGCCACGACATGGGCGACAGTACTCACCGACGAGCAACGGCGGGAGATCGCTGACGCAGCCCGGACGGCCGCTGCTGCGGGGTTGACGACGCCAACCTTGCGGGTGGAGAACTTTCCGCTGCCCGGGCTGACGTCGCTACTGCAGCAGTGGGTCACGACACTGGTCGACGGCCGCGCATTCGTTCTGATCCGCGAATTTCCCTACGACCTGCTGACTCCCGAAGAAACCGAGATCGCCTACGTGGGGCTCGGTCTGCACCTGGGCACTCCGGTCAGCCAGAACGCCGCCGGCGACCTGCTCGGTCATGTGCGCGATGAGCGCATCCCGCGCGACACTCCTGCGGTGCGGCTGTACACCACCAACCAGCGGCAGGACTTCCACACCGACGGCTCCGATCTGGTGGGGCTGCTGTGCCTGCATCCCGCGAAATCCGGTGGGGAGAGCCGGATCGCGAGCTCCCACGCGGTGTACAACCACATACTCGCGCAGCGGCCCGATCTCATCGAGGTGCTGCGGCAACCCTTCTATTGGGACCGCAACGACGAGCAGTCACCCGGTGAGTCCCCGTACTTCACGCTGCCCGCGATCCACGACATCAACGGCACGCCCCGGATCTTCTACATCGGCTGGTATATCCGTGATGCCCAACGCCATCCGGGCGTTCCGCCGCTGACCGACGAGCAGCTCGAGGCCATGCAGATGCTCGAGGACACCGCCAACGACCCGCGCTTCTACCTGCCGATGGAGTTCACTCCCGGCGATGTTCAGATCCTCAACAACGCCAAGATCCTGCACTCCCGTGAGGCGTACACCGATCACGAGGATCCCGCCCAGCGACGGCATCTGCTTCGGCTGTGGTTGACCGCCCACAACTTCGCCACCGTGGAGGACATGCTCCGGGACGGAATCCCTCCGCGCCAGGACTGACGGCCGCTAGCCGCCGAGGGCGTCCGCGAGCGGGGCGCTGTTCGCCAATGCCGACAGGGCATCGATGCCGACCGGATCGTCGGCCTGCGCGGCAATGACAGCCAGTCGCGGGGCGTATTCGGTTGCAACCCTGTTGATTTCAGGCAGTTCGGCGACCGCGCGGCGGCGCAGCAGCGGTTCGGTGGGCCGTGCGGCCGCCAGGCCGTTGTTGATCACCCACGCCCAGGGGTCGATTCCGGCGCGGCGCAGGTCGGCCTGGAGTTCGGCGGCCTCCTGGACCGGGGTGGTCTCGGCGAGGGTGACCAGCACGACCTTGGTCTCGTCCGGATTCTGCAGCCGCATCAACGGTGTGGTGTAGCCACGGGAATCGCCCATCTGGCGGGCGATTTCGCGGTGGTAGGAGCCGGTGGCGTCGAGCAGCAGCAAGGTATGGCCGGTGGGTGCGGTGTCGACGACGACGAAGCGGCGGCGCGACTGGTGCACGATGCGTGAGAACGCCTGGAACACGGCCACTTCGGTGATACAGGGCGAACGCAGGTCCTCTTCCAGCGCGGCCCGGCCCTGCGTATCCAGGGCGGCTCCCTTGGTGGCCAGTACCCGCTCGCGGTACTGGTCGGTGGCCTCGTCGGGATCGATGCGGGAGACCTCGAGGTTGGCCAGGGTGCCGTCCAGGGTCGCTGCGAGGTGTGCGGCCGGGTCGGTGGTGGTCAGGTGCACGTCGTGACCGCGTGCGGCCAATGCGACCGCGATGGCCGCGGCGACCGTGGTCTTACCGACGCCGCCCTTGCCCATGCACAGGATCAGGCCGTGATCATCTTTTTCGATCTCGTCGACCAGCGCGCTGAGGGGTGCGTCGAGGTCGAAGGGCACCTCGGCCGAATTCGCGGCCTCGTCGTCGGGCGAGCACGGAGTGAAGAGGCGGTCGAGCGCCTCGATGCCGACGACGTTGGTGGCGGCCAGTTCGATTCGGTCGCAGGGCAGTTCGGCCAGTGCTGCGGGCATGTCGGCGATGGCGGTCTGCTCGCGGTGATGGATGGCACGAGCCAGCGGGTCGTTGTCACCGGGTGCGGGCAGTAGGGCGTTGAGCACCAGCTGCTGGCTGGTGATGCCGATGTCGGCGAGTTCGGTGTGTGTGCGTGCCAGTTCGGCGAGGGTCGACGATTGCGCGCGGGCCACCAGCACCAGCCTGCTGCGGGACGGATCACGCAGCGCGGCAACGGCTTCGGCGTAGGTGGCGCGCTGGCGGTCCAGCCCCGACAGTGGACCCAGGCAGGAGGGGTCGCCCTTGCCGGTGTCGAGGAACTCGGTCCACGCGCCAGGCAGTTGGAGAAGCCGGATGGTGTGGCCGGTCGGGGCGGTATCGAAGATGACGTGGTCGAACTCGGTGCCGGGTCCGTCGGCGGTGAGCAGGCCGGTGAATTCGTTGAAGGCGGCGATCTCGGTGGTGCACGAACCGGAGAGCTGTTCGGTGATCGCGTCGATCTCCTTGGCGGGCAGCAGGTCCCGGACCGGCCCGATGATCCGCTCGCGGTAGGCGTGCGCGGTCTGTTCGGGATCGATCTCGAGCAGAGACAACCCCGGCACCCGGGAGACCGCGGTGACCGTGGCGCCGACCGCGAGCCCGAATACGTGTCCCAGGTTGGAGGCCGGATCGGTGGAGACGAGTAGCACCCGCCGACCTCGGCGAGCCAGCGCGACGGCGGTGGCGCACGCGACCGACGTCTTGCCGACCCCGCCCTTGCCGGTGAACAGCAGGAACCGGGGTGGGTCGGTGAGGAAGGCGGGTTCGGTCACCGGCTCAGCAGCTTTCGCCCGGGGCGCAGCACGCGCCGCCGTCGGACAGGCCGAGCAGGCTCGCACCTTGCGGCGCGGTCACGGCACCGGAGTTCTCCTCGGCGATGCCGGTCCAGGTGGCCAGCTGCGCGCGGCTGGGGTAGCGGCCGGTGAGTACGGTGACGCCGTCCACGAGCACCAGCGGCAGCCCTTCGGATCCGGCCAGCTCCAAGAACTTCCGTGCGGTCTCGTTGGTGGCGAACACCATCGGGTCACCGGCCAGGTTGTGTCGGGTGACCGCGCCGCCGCGGCTGCGGACCCAGTCCAGGTCGGCGGAGACCTCGACCAGGGTCTGGTCGACGTCGGGCCCGCATACGCCGCTGCTGCAGCACAGGGCGGGTTCGAAGATCTCGACGGTGCTCATATCGGCCTTTCTCGGCGGGTTAGGACTTGGCGGGCAGCAGTTCGGCGATCAGTTCCTCGACCCGCTTGCGGATCTCGTCGCGGATCGGCCGTACGGAGTCGACGCCTTTGCCGGCGGGGTCTTCGAGGGCCCAGTCGCGGTAGTCCACGCCCGGGAAGTACGGGCAGGCGTCGCCGCAGCCCATGGTGATGACGACGTCGGAGGTCTGGACAGCGTCGGGGGTGAGGATCTTCGGCGTCTGGTCGGTGATGTCGATGCCGAGCTCGGACATCGCCTCGACCGCGGCCGGGTTGATGGTCTCGGCCGGAGCACTGCCCGCGGAGCGGACCTCGATGGCGTCACCGGCGAGATCGGCCAGGAAGCCCTGGGCCATCTGCGAGCGGCCGGCGTTGTGGACGCAGACGAACAGGACACTGGGTTTGGAAGTCATGGGTGGCATCACCTTTCAGCGAAGGACAGGCACGGGTTTACGAGGCGGTGGGCTGCTCGGAGACGGCGGGCTGATGGACCGCGGTGTCGCGGAAGCGTTTGCGCAGTGCCAGCGACACGTATACCAGGCCGACAAGAACGGGCACTTCGATCAGCGGGCCGACGACTCCGGCCAGCGCCTGCCCGGAGGACGCGCCGTAGGTGGCGATCGCGACGGCGATGGCGAGCTCGAAGTTGTTGCCCGCCGCGGTGAACGCCATCGTGGTGGTGCGCGCGTATCCGAGGTGCATCAGGGCACCGAGCAGGTAGCCGCCGCCCCACATGAGCGCGAAGTAGATCAGCAGCGGGACCGCGATCCGCACGACGTCCAGCGGCTGGGAGGTGATCTGTTTGCCCTGCAGGGCGAACAGGATCACGATCGTGAACAGCAGCCCGTACAGCGCCCACGGCCCGATCTTCGGGATCAGGGTGGACTCGTACCAGGCGCGGCCCTTGGCCCGTTCGCCGAGGCGTCGGGTCAGAAAGCCTGCCAGCAGCGGGATTCCGAGGAAGATGAGCACCGATTTGGCGATCTGCCAGGGCGAGGTGTCGATGGTGGTTTGCTCCAGGCCGAGCCAGCCGGGCAGCACCGACAGGTAGAACCAGCCCAGCACCGCGAACATGACGACCTGGAAGATCGAGTTCAAAGCCACCAGCACGGCAGCGGCTTCGCGGTCGCCGCAGGCCAGGTCGTTCCAGATGATGACCATGGCGATGCAGCGCGCCAGGCCGACGATGATCAATCCGGTCCGGTATTCCGGCAGATCCGGCAGCAGCAGCCACGCCAGCGCGAACATCAGCGCGGGCCCGAGCACCCAGTTCAGGATCAGCGACCCCAGCAGCAGGCGGCGGTCACCGGTCACGCTGTCGAGGCGGTCGTAGCGCACCTTCGCCAGCACCGGGTACATCATGATCAGCAGGCCGATCGCGATCGGCAGCGAGATGCCGTCGATCTCCACCGCGCTGAGCGCGTCCCCGAGCCCGGGGATCATGCGGCCCAGCCCCAGCCCGGCGACCATGGCCACGCCGATCCACACCGGTAGGAAGCGGTCCAGTGTCGACAGCTTGCCGACCACACCGGGCTGTTCGATCGTCGCGGTCACGCGTTCACTCCCACTACTTGCTCACCTTGCATCAACAACACCTGCGAAAGCCGTTGCAGCGCTTCGGGAACCACCTTGTAGTACACCCATGAAGCGCGGCGTTCGCTTGTCAGCAGTCCGGCCTCGCGCAGCACCTTCAGGTGATGGGAGATCGTCGGCTGCTTGACGTCGATGCCTTCGGACACGTCGCACACGCACGCCTCTTGATCGGCACGGCTGGCGATGGCGCTGAGCACCCGCAGCCGCACCGGGTCCGATAGCGCCTTGAACACCCCCGCCAATTCCGCGGCGGACTGCGCCGACAGCGGCTCGCGCACCAACGGCGCGGCCGCGCACTGCTGGACGGGTGTGATCACCACTTGCGACTTAGACATACATCTATATTGACCAATATCGAATCGGTCAGCAAGTGAATGCTCCGTTACAACCGTCACAGTGGCCGGAGCAGTTGCCGCCGCGACCACGGCTCGGACGGTAGGCGTTATGACCTGCCAGTATGGGCGCGCCTCGATATTGACAGCTGTCGAAATACCACGCAAGTCGGCCTTACGCCCGAGGTTGCTCGACAAGGCGCCGAGCATGACGTCGGACGTGCGACGTACTCGTCGGCGCCACCCTGTGGACACAACTACTCAGGCCAAATTGACTCAATAATTATTGAGCAATACGGTGGGGCCAAGCGTCAGCACGATCCGAAGGAAGATTTCTATGACACCCCCGGTCGCGGTTCACGACCTGATCATCGTCGGCTCCGGACCCGCCGGGTACACCGCCGGGACCTACGCGGCACGCGCCGAACTCGCTCCGTTGCTGTTCGAGGGAACCCAGTTCGGCGGTGCGCTGATGACCACCACGGAGGTGGAGAACTTCCCCGGCTTCCGCGACGGCATCATGGGTCCGGACCTGATGGAACAGATGCGCGAGCAGGCCAAACGCTTCGGCGCTGACATCCGCACCGAAGACGTCACCGAACTGGATCTGACCGGACCGATCAAGAAGGTCGTGGCCGGGGACACCACATACCACGCGCACGCCGTCGTCCTCGCGATGGGCGCGGCGGCACGTTACCTCGGCATCCCGGGCGAAGATACCCTGCTCGGCCGCGGGGTCAGCGCCTGCGCGACCTGCGACGGCTTCTTCTTCCGCGATCAGGACATCGTCGTGGTCGGCGGCGGCGACTCCGCGATGGAAGAGGCGACCTTCCTGACCCGCTTCGCGCGCAGCGTCACCGTGGTGCACCGCCGCGAGGAATTCCGCGCCTCGCGAATCATGCTGGAACGCGCCAGCTCCAACCCGAAGATCCGATTCCTCACCAGCACCGAACCCGTCGAAGTTCTCGGTGAGAGCAGCGTGAGTGGTCTGGTGGTCCGCGACATCGCCACCGGGCAGCGATCCACGCTCGACGTGACCGGCGTGTTCGTCGCCATCGGCCACGATCCGCGCAGCGAATTGGTCAGGGGCCAGGTCGATCTCGACGACGCGGGCTATGTCCGAGTGCAATCGCCGACCACGGCCACCTCGCTCGAGGGCGTTTTCGCTGCCGGTGACCTCGTGGACCACACCTACCGCCAGGCGATCACCGCAGCGGGCACCGGCTGCTCGGCGGCGATCGACGCCGAGCGGTGGCTGGCCCAGCGCGGCGACATCACCGCCAACACCCTCGCCTCGGCGGGTGCCGCTGTCGCGGTCACCGCAGCGCAGTCGGCGCAGCGTCCGTCGGTGCTGTTCGTCTGCGTCAAGAACGGCGGCAAATCGCAAATGGCCGCCGGCCTGATGGGCCACCTCGCCGGAGACCGCGTCAATGTGCACTCCGCGGGCACCAACCCGGGCACCGATCTCAACGCCCTGTCCGTCGACGCCTTGCTGGAACTCGGCGTGGACATCACCGCCGAGACCCCGAAAGCCGTTGACCCACAACTGGTTGACGCCGTCGATGTCGTCGTCACCCTCGGCCGCGAAGCCCACCTCGACCCCGTACCCGGCACACGCTTCGAGAACTGGGACACCGACGAACCCTCCGAGCGCGGTATCGAGGGGATCGAACGCATGCGCCTGGTCCGTGATGACATCGCCGCCCGCGTCCGCGCGCTCGCAGAACAACTGAACGGCATGTGACACCACCCGGGTCAACGCAGGCGTGAACGGGCTCGGGAACGCCGGTCTCGGTCGGCAGCAGGCTCGACGGGCCACATGTCCTCTATGTGATCTGTCTCCGCCAGCGGCTGGCCGGGTGCCCGGTCAGCGGCCGAGGTCGTGCAACCGGCGGGCCAGGTCGGCGGCGTCGCGACCGACTCCGCGCAGCGAGTTGGAGGACAGGCTGCGCTGCCATTCCAGGCCCAGGTATCCCAGCCCGGCATGGGTGATGGACACACCCCGCCAGTGCCGCGGACGCCCGTCGACGGTCAGGGCATCGATCCCGGAAAGGTAGGGCAGATGCGGGGTGTAGCCGGTGGCGAGGATCACGGTGTCCACGCGGGTGCGGGACCCGTCGGGCCAGACAGCGGTATCGGATTCGAGGCTTGTGAACATCGGCCGAGCGTGCGGGCGGCCGGCGGAGACGGCGGCGCGGTAGCGGCCGGTGTCGAAGACGGGTGCGGTCGGCGGGTGCCGCAGCAGGTGTCCGACGGGTGCGCTGTCGATGCCGGTGAGGGTGAACCAGAAGTGCATGTCTCGCCTCAGCGGGCGCTGGGGAGCGAACTTCACGGGCGTGCGGCTGGCGAGTGTCACCGTGGCGGCCTGTGCCAGCTCCACGGCGATCTGGACTGCGGAGTTCCCGGCGCCGACCACGATCACGTGCTGGCCCGCGAAGTCCTCGGGTAATCGATAGTCGCTGGCGTGCAACAGCTTTCCAGCGAATCGATCCTGGCCGGGCAATGCCGGCAGGTGGGGTGAGCCGAACGTGCCGGTGGCCGCGATCAGCCGCGGCGCGCAGAACACCGCGTCGGCGTGAGTCCGCACGTGGAAACCGGCTCCGTCGTGGTCGACGAATTCGGCTCGGTGACCGGTGTGGATGTCGACGTCGAGAGCTTCGGCGTAGGCGCGTAGGTAGTCGACGACTTCGTCGCGGTGCGGGTATTGGTCGGGGTCGCCGGGAAACGGGAGTCCAGGCAGTGAACTGTATTTGGCGGGCGAGAACAGGGTGAGGCTGTCGTAGTAGTGCGGCCACGAGCCGACCGGTTCGGTGCCGGCCTCGACAATCGCGACCGCCAGCCCGCGGCGGCGAAGGTGATGCGCAGCGGCCAGGCCCGATTGACCGCCACCGACGATGAGCGCGTCGTATTCGGTTGTCACAGAGGGTCCTTTGTTCAGGAAGTACGTGCAGAACGTTGCACGGCGGTGGCCGTAGCGGTGAGCGCCGCCACGACAGCGATGGCGGCGAGGAGCAGGTAGGCGTGGGCGTAGCTGCCGGTCCACGACGACAACAGGGTGCCCGCCCAGGGGGCGAGCGCCATCACGATCACCACGGGCGCGGACAGCAGCCCGTTCAGCCGCCCGTAATGCGTTGCGCCCCAACGGTCGGTGATCGCCGTGGCCTGGATGAGGGTGAAGATCCCGCGCACCAGCCCCGCCCCGATCGAGACCGCGATCAGCACCGCGACACCGGTGACCAGACCGAGCAGCGCTGTCGCCCCAGCGATCGCGAGCAGAATCACCAGGGTGCGGGCGGTGACCGAGCTGCGGGCGGCCAGCGGCAGGTAGCCGATGCGGCCCAGTACCTGCCCGGCCCCGCCGAGCCCGAGTGCCAGCGCTGCCAGCGACGGGGAGAACCCACGTTCCTCGAGCAGGGGTACGAGATTGAACACCGCCGCTCCGGTGGTGAACGCACCCAGGCACAGCGTGACCACCAGCATGGTGAAGGGCCGGCTGCGGGCGATGCGGGCGTGGTCGGCGAACGAGTCATGGATCGGTGCAGGTGGATCCGGCCAATGCCCACGCAACCCTATCCAGTGGGCAGGGACCGTCACGACAGCCAGGATGGCGGCGAGCACCAGATAGGTGCTGCGCCAGCCGGTGTGCTCGTTCAACGCGGCGGTCAACGGAGCGAACACGGTGCTCGCCAGGCCCGCGGCCAGGGTGAGGATCATCAGCGCCTTCACCCGCTCCTGACCCCACCAGCGGGTCAGTGCAGCGAACGCAGGCGGATACAGCACCGCCCCCATCGCCGCCCCAGCAGCAACCCAAGCGCCATAGAACACAACAAGATTCGGCGCTACGGCGATCACGACGAGCGCCCCGACACCGGCGGCGGACCCGGCGGTCATCACGGCGCGGGGACCGAGGCGGTCGAGCGTGTGACCCACAGGGATGCCGGTCAGGGCGGCAGCGAGCTGGCCGAGAGAAAAGGCCGCGGTGATGGTCGGCAGCGACCAGCCGGTGCTGCGGGAGATCGAGACCGCCAGCACCGGGAACGCGTAGTACAGGATGCCCCAGCTGGTGATCTCGGTCAGGCACAGCACCGCCAGCACCCGTCGCAGCCCGGCACGGGTGAGCGTGCCAGGCCGCGAGGAGGTTTCGACGTCGGTCATGGAGTTCAGTTGTCGGTGTGCGGCGCTCCGAGGCTGATCAGCTGGGGCGCTGGGGCTCCGCAGCAGCCGCCACTGGCAGCGGTCTCGGGTTCGTCGAACACGCCCGCGCCGCCGCACACACCGGTCTCGGGCAAAGTCAGCTCGACCCGGGCCGCGGCCTCATGGTCGCCGGCCAGCTCGGCGACGACACTGCGGACCTGCTCGTAACCGGTCAGCGCGAGGAAGGTCGGCGCACGTCCATAACTCTTCATTCCGACCACGTAGAACCCCGGCTCCGGATGCGAAAGTTCCTTCACTCCGTGCGGATACACCGTGCCGCACGAGTGGACATTGGGGTCGATCAACGGCGCCAGCCCGATCGGTGCCTGCAAGACCGGGTCCAGGCCGAGGCGGATCTCCGACAGCCACGACAGGTCCGGGCGGAATCCGGTCAGTGCGACTACCTGATCGACGCCTTCGATCCGGGTGCCGGCCTCGGATGCCAGCGCGATGCGACCGTCGTCATCCGTTTCGATTGCGGCGGTACGGAATCCGGTCACTACCTCCAGGAAACCGGCGTCGACGGCTTCTTTGGCGCGGCGGCCCAGTGCACCGCGTTCGGCCAGCTCATCGGCTTCGCCGCCACCGAAGACATTGCCGAGCTCCCCGCGGCGCAACGCCCAGCTGATCCGTGTCCCGGGCTCCTGCTTCGCCAGCGCGGCCAGCGCCACGATCGCACCCAGCGCCGAGTGCCCGCCGCCCGCGATCACCGTATGGCGACCGGCATACCTAGCGCGCACCGATTCGCTGTCCAGATCCGGCATCCGATACGAGATCACCCCGAGGCCCGCTGTTTCACCGAGAGCGGACAGACCGTCGCCGCCGAGCGGATTCGGGTTGCCCCAGGTGCCGGACGCGTCGATCACCGCTCGCGCGAGCACTCGCTCCTCGCGACCATCAGCGTGGCGGACACGCACCGACAGCGGCTGACCCTCACGCCCGGCATCGACCACCCGATCGCGGCCGCGGCGCGCTACCCCGACCACCTCGACACCGAGCCGGACGATGTCATCGCCGAGCACCTTACCCAGCGGCACCAGGTAGTCATTGGCCCACTCCTGACCGGTCGGGTACGAATCGTCCTGCGGCGCAGACCATCCCGCCGAGTCCAGCAGTCGGCGCGCAGCGGGCGCGACCAGCTCGCCCCAGCGAGAGAACAATCGCACGTGATTCCACTCGGCCACCGCCGCACCCGCGGTCTCACCACGTTCGAACACCAGCGGCGTCAGCCCACGCTCACGCAACTCGGCCGCCGCGGCCAGGCCGATCGGCCCGGCACCCACCACAACCACAGGCAACTCGCTCATATCGAATCCTTTCATCGATGAACATCGATCAATCGAGATGAACTCTATCGACGAACATCGATGAAATCAACCATCGATGGATATCGATATAGTGGAACAATGACCGAGCTGGACATGCCCGCCGTGCGCACCGACCACCGGGTGGACACGCTGCCCCTCGCCGACGCCACCACCTACGCCAGCTGGTTCGCCTGCCTCGCCGACCCCACCCGCGTCCGCCTGCTCCACCACGTCGCCACCCGCCCCACCGGCATCACCATCGGCGAACTCGCCGAAGCCCTCGGCATCGGCCAGCCCACCGTCTCCCACCACGTCCGCAAACTCGCCGAAGTCGGCTTCGTGAAGGTCCACAAGGACCGGACCAGCACCATCGTCGTCGTCAACCCGGCATGCTGCACCGGCCTCCCGCATGTTGCCGACGCCGTCATGGGCGTCCTTCCGCCCTTGCCCTGCTGCCCCACGGACGTCCCCGACGACGTCACCGTCCGCCCCCTCAGCGACAACGACTGGGACGACGTACACCACATATACGAAGACGGAATCGCCACCCGCAACGCAACTTTCGAAACCGAGGTCCCCACCCGAGAAGACCTCGCCGCCAGATGGCTACCCGACCACCGCTGGGTCGCCGAAATCGACGGTCACGTCGTCGGCTGGGCCGCCCTCACCCCCGTCTCCACCCGCGACTGCTACCGCGGCGTCGCCGAAACCTCGGTCTACGTCGCCGACGGCATGCGCGGCCGCGGCGTCGGCAAAGCTCTGATCCGCACCCAGGTCATCGCCGCCGACGAGGCCGGCTTATGGACCCTGCAAACCTCGATCTTCCCCGAAAACCGCGCCAGCATCGCCCTGCACCACTCCGCCGGCTTCCGCACACTAGGCGTGCGCGAACGCATCGCCCAGCTTGACGGCGTGTGGCGCGACACCGTCTTCCTGGAGCGCCGCAGCCCGGTTTGCTAGAGCCACCGGGCTGACTACGGCACGAAATCGCCTCGGTCGATCTTCTTGCCCGCCTTGCGAAACGATCCTTCCCCCAGCCCTGGTGCCGCTCGGTCGATTTCGTTCTTTCGGTTCGCGAGCTCGGCCAGACTCCGCCGGACGTCCGCGAGCTCCACCGTCGAGGCGGGGTTGAGGTCGAGGTTTCTCACCTGCCGAAGTTCGACCTTCAACGCCGCAAGATCCCGGCCGGTGTCGAGGTGTTTCTGCGCGGTCTCCTGCGGATTCACCAGAGTGAGAACCGCTGATACCGCGCTGGCGATCAGTGCCGCCACCGCGGCGACCACGGGTGACCATTGTCCGATCACGGATGCTGCCGCGATCGCCGCAGAGACCGCCGCGATACCGCCGAAGAGCAGATGGCTGCGTTGGCCGTGTTCGGCCGCCGCGAAATGAGACTCCTCGGTGTACAGCAGGTCGCTGAGCATATGGTCGGCCTCGGCCTCGAGGCTCTGATGTAGATCACCCAACACCGCCAGAAACACATTCATCGCAGTCACGTACAGGTAGTCACCGCGCGAAGTCTCCCCCGCCACATCCCCCCGCGACGTCATCGCCCACACGCGCCATCGTCGCGCCCCGGCCCCGGCCCCGGCGCGGCGGGCCACCGCTCGAGGGCCGAGCGGAACCGCTCGAGCAGCTCCCCGGCAGCAGCTCTGCCCGCCGATCGTCGAGGCCGCCTAGATGCGGGACACGTTGCGGCAAAACATCATTCATCTCACTACCTCTACCCCGTGGCGGGTGCTCGACAGCACCCGCCGAATTCGCGGCCGCGCCGTTCATGCTGCGGTCCACACCTGTACGAGCTCCGGCGGCGGGGGCGCACAGTTCAGCTTCTCGGCGTCCTCGCCGTCGTAGTGCTTGGCCGTCGTGCACCGGCTGTAGGGCCCGTTCTTGGCCATCAGCTTGCCCATCATGCGGTCGGCGACGTCCCACCAGGCCAACATGCCCTCCGGCGTACCTGACAGCTCCCGCCACCGCTGATACAGCGGGCCGAGGCGCTCCACGGCCTCCGGATGCTTCGCCCAGTCCGGGCACCAGCGCCAGCCGGCCTCGCCGATCGCGTCCACATCGCGCCAGTACACGTAGGCCAGATAGTTTTCGACCCAGTCGCCGAGGTGGTCGAACGGCGGTGGCGCCGGGCTGGCGGCCGCCTCCGCTGCCAACCGCGCGAGCTGTGCTTGCGCGGTCAGCTCCGCCCGTTCCTCGATCGTGCGTTTGAGCTCGGGATCGGCTTCCAGTGCCGCCGTGAGCTTCTCGGCCGCGGTCTTGGCCAGCATCGCCTTGAGCTGGCGGGCTACCTCAGCGTCGATCTGCTGCTCATCCATCCGTCATCGGCCCTTGTCGTGTGAACGGTTCGGCGCGTTCATCGGCGGCACCGCAGAACTCGGTGTCGTACCGCTCGAAGGCTGCACCGGCGAGGTCGGATCGGTGCCGAACGCGCGATTGGCGACCTTCCACGCCCGCGCGGCCGCCGGATCCATCCCCGGTGTCGGACCACGCTGCGGCCCGGTGTCGGACAAGATGTCATCCACGGTGGTATCTCCGCCGCTGTTCGGGTCGAGGTCGATCAGGTCGGCATCGCGCGTGCCTACCGCCTTACGCATCGCCCAAATCGTCAGAGCTACCGGATTGCGTGCATCGTCGTGACGCAGGCCTGCCACCACATCGGCGAGGTTGTTCGGATCCGCGCCCGCGGCCACCAGTCCGCGGAATGTCGTTTCCGCGCCCTGACGCCAGCCCGGCTTGGCGAACACCCACCCGGGAATCCGGTCACCCACAAGGTCTTTGAGCGTCGGTGGCTTCGGCGCCGCCGTCGAGCGGCCCGCGCCCTTGCCCGCCTTGCTCTGACCCGATCGCCCCCGCACGGGGTCACCGCCGCCTGTGCTGCGGGTATCGCCGGAGGAGGAGGCCGATTGCTGCGGTGTCTGCTCGTCGTCGCGTGCCGCGGTGTAGGCCCGCCACATCCCGATCAGGTCGTCGGGATCTTGCGCTGCAGTCCCTTCGGGCAGCAGGCCCAGCACCTGCGAGGCTTCGGCCCACCGGCGCGCTTCGTGGGTTTCGTAGTCGCGCACCAATTCCGCGCGCGCTGTGGCCCGATCGGCTTCGGGCACTGCGTCCAAATGCGCCTGATAGGCCATGTACGCCATCGGATCGCGGGTCTGTAGCCAGGTCTGCGCGCGGTCGAGAATCGCGCGCTCAGCATCGGACCCGGTACCGATGTCCTGTTGTCCGGCGGTGTGCGAGCGCCACGCGGCCATCAGCCGATCCGGGGTGTCGGTCGAGACCGACTCGGGCAGCGTGCCCGCCTGCCGCGCCTCATCGGCCCAGGTCTCGGCCTTCATCTCGTGATAGTCGGCGACCATGTCCGCATCGCGGGCGGCCGCCTCGCCCGGCGGCCGGTTCGGATCGGCGTGCCAATCCTGCCAATCGCGCCACAAGTCCGGATCCTGTTGCAGCACACGGGTAGCCGCTTGGGTCTGCTCGGCCCACCGCGCTTCCAGCGACGGCCCCGCGAAATCTTGATCCCAGACCGGTTCCGGCTTGCCGGCCGACGTCCACACCCGCCGCGCGATCTCGCCGAGACCTTCGTCCGGATGCTGCGCGGCCGTGCGGGCGAACCCGTGCTTCCACAGATCGTCACCGACTTGCGCGGCCCACTGTGTTGCCTGCTCTTGTTCGTAGCGGCGCACCAACGCCCCATCGGCGCGGCGCGGGTCGATCGAGCGCATGCGCTGCCATTCGGCGTACCCGTCCGGATCGAAATCGGCCAGGAACTCATGGGCACGATCCAGCTGCGCGGCGAACGCCAGCCCGGACAGCTGCGCGAAATCCGGGTGCGCCACCCCCTCGCTCTCGCGGGCCCGCCACGCCAACCACAGCTCGGTCATCTGCGAGGCCGGGGCATCGGCGGCCGCATCGCCCCCGTCACTGTCGGTGCCGCTGTCGATCACCAGCGCGGCGAACAACGCCAGATCCCCGGCCTGCGCATTGGCTGCCCACCGGGTTGCTTCGGCCGCCCGCCAGTCCGCCAGCATCGCCGGGGTCAGCTGCTCCGAGCCCGTGAGGCCCTGCGCACGCTCATACACTGCGCGCGCGGCGATCTCGTCGACCCGGTCGAGCTCGGCCAGCACTTGCGCGCGGCGCGCCGGTCCTACCTGTGTCTCGAACCCTTCGAGCATCGCCGGTGCCAGCCGCCCGCGTTCGGCGGCCACGTGCGCGGCCACCTCCGCCGCGCCCGCTGTCGCGCGTGCCCGATCGGTATCGGTCACCCGCAGATCCAGGCCCGGCCGCATCGTCGGCTCCACCCGGCGCGCGAACTGCTTTCCTGCTGCCCGCAATTGCTCCGGATCCAGCCCGAACCCCTTCATATAGGTTTCGATGGATTCGGCGACTTCCTTGGCTTCGGGCAGCTGATCACGCCAGGCCACCGCATCCCGGTAGACGGCCTCGATCGTGTCGGGGGTGACCGAGGCCAGCGCCCGCATGGTCGAGCGCGCCGACCGCAGCCGGTCACCGGCAAGGCGACGTTCGGTGTTCACGCGCTTCTGGATATCTTGCGCGTTCGAGCGGGCACCGGTCAGCTCGCGCCGCAACATCAGCTCGCGACGCCGGTAGATCAGTTCGCCGACCTTGGCCGCGGCCAGCACCGCCGCGCGCAGCGAGGCCGCCAGTTCCTTGCCGGGGTCTTCCAACGGGGGCGTAGTCATCACATCTCCCTGTCTCGAAGGTCGAATCAGTTCTCAGAGCCGCCGGCACCGGCCACCGGTACCGGCTGCGCGGGCGATTTGCGCGCGTACGGGGAATCTGCGGGCAGCGGGGTATGGGGCAGATCCTCGATCTTGTCCGCGCCGTTGTACTCATGGCCTTGGACCGGGTGGCAGAACGTGAACGGGCCCGTGTCGGGGTCCATCAGCTTCGCCATGATCGGGTCGCTGACGCTGTTGAGCCAGGTCGCCATGCCAGGCAGGCCCTCGCGGCGGTAGTGCTCGAACGCCCGCCAATTCGTCTCGAGGCGAAACGTCGCCCCAGGATGCTTCGCCCAGGATGGGCACCACTTGATCGCTGTCGAATACAGGTTGCACGCATACACCGGAAACAACAGCTCGACGCAGAACTCTTCGAGCGAGTCATAAACCAGCGCTTCGGCAGGACCCGCTTTGCCCTGCGCCAGCGCCTGGAATTTTTCGGCGGCGATGCGCCCGGCTATCTGGTCGAGCTGACGGCCGATGCGCCCGCCACCGGCGGTGGTGAGCATCTCCATGAACTTGCGGTCGGCCAAGGTGTTAGCCACATCGCGCAAGCTCGGCGAGAACCGCAGACGCATCAGCTCGGCCAGCTGCTTGCCGACCCGCTTGTCCAACCCCAGATCATCGTCAAATCCGTTGGTACTCATAGCGGCACCACCGCCCACACCACCGGTGCTGCGGCCACCAGCGCCATGCCACCGGCGAGCCAGCCCACGTACCCGTTGCGAGTCCGCGCAGGCAACTTGTGGACTTGGGCACCGAACACGTGGCGGTACAAGACGAAAACGGCCGCTACCGCCAAGACAGCCCCCAGGACCGCGCTGCCGATCAGCATCACGCGGATGATCCACAGCATGTCGCTGATCGGCATGGGCGGAGGGACTGTGGCGGACGGATCCAAACCCACATCGGTGTTCATCGCAACACCTCCGCCGCAGTAGTCATCTCGGCGGCCGCCATCGGCACGGCGTGCACCCTCACATCCGCCAGCGCGGCAATGACTTCCGATACCTTCCGCGCGACGTGCACGGCCTGCTCATCCAGGCTCGTGCGGCGCGCCGGAGCAGAAACGGTGACCATGACCGAGATCCACGACCGATCCGAATCATGCGCAACGCTGACCTGCGTGACGTCGGGCATGCCGCCCAGCAAGGACCCGAACGCGCCCCAGGGACCGCCCACGGGCCATGCCCTGATCCCCACCGTATTGAGACCGAGCTCCGGTCTGTGCATCATCCCGAACCGGGCACCGTCCACCGCAGTGAATTCGTATTTGGCGTTGGCCGCCACGACTCGCGGCAACCGGTAACCTCCGCTGGGGGGATAGTTGATTCGTCCGCCGCGCCGCGCCCGCGCACGGCGCGCAATCATCAACTGCCACATGGTGATTCCTCTCTCTGATATGCGTCGTGCACCAGGCCCGATAGCGTGCGGACCATGTGTCTCCGACTCGGCGAAGCTTCGTAGGGTGCTCATGGCCTTACGCCTTTGCTCTCCACCGAGCCGGACACCACCGCCGGTGCCGCCGCGGGCTGCGCCGCGCGGGCCCGCCACGGCAGCACCCGCACCCACCACCGTGCCCGAGTCTCGAGGGCGGGTTGCTCGGACTTTTCGAACGGGTTCTTGGGCGCGTAGGCCGCCAACGATGCTTCGATCTGCTTGGCGTAGGAGCGGTCCCACCAGGGGACCGGCCGCAGCAGCACCGGTTTGCCGTCCCACAGCATCACCGCCCGCCCGCGTGGCAGCTGCGACAGATGCGCGATCGGGAAAATCTTGTGCTCGCGGGTATCGCGGCTCACCGAGGTGTGCCCGCTCGTCATCGACAGCATGTCCGAGGGGCGTTGGACGTTGGTGGAGGTGGCGATCTCCCAGCGCGACCCGATCAGCTCACTGAGCTTGCCCAACGATGCCTCATCGGCGACACCGCCGCCGTAGTAGCGGATCGAGGCTGCGTCCCAGAGTTGTTGCATGCCTTCGGCGCCGAAGGTGTTCACGCCCTGAGACCAGTTCTGGAGGATGGCCAGCATGAGAATGCCGCGGCCGCCGTAGTGAGAGAATTTCCCGGGCAGATCGGGCCAGCGGATCACGTTGGCCAGCTCATCGAGCGGCACGACCATCGGCACCGGTATCCGGCCCCCGCACTGCTCGCCGTAGCGCTCAGCTGCATCGCAGACCGCCCACACCAACGCCGTCGCCAGCGCACCGGCACTGTCGACGCCCTCTTTCGACAGGATGTAGAGCGTCGACGGCGACACCACGAAGGTCTGCGGATCGAATTCCGGCCGGTTACCGCTCGGGCTCACCCACCGCTGCACAGACGGACGCGAGAGGATGTTCGTCATCTTCTTCGCGGTACCGAACAAGCCGTCCTTCTGGCGCGCGGAATAGCCGATGAACTTCGACAACGCCGTTGCCGCCGAGGTGAATCCGCTCTTTTGCAGATGCTTGAGCGGCTGCGGGGTCGGTTCGGTGATCCACTCGTACACGCGGGTGATCGGCTGTTGGGCCACCGCTGCGGCCAGGAACAGCCGCGCCAGCAGATCGCGGCCTTCCGGGTCGAAGAACGCATCCGGGCGTGCGCCCGGCGGCATCGTCGCGGCCAAGAAGATATCGGCCAGCTTTTCCGAGCGATCCGGCCACATCTCGCGATCGTCCATCGTGATCGCCGAAATCGGATCCCACCAGAATTGCGGCTCACCCGCACCGGTGATGCGCTGCGGATCGAACACGAAAACGCCACCGCCACGCCGCTTCTCGCGCACCCCGCGCGTCGCGTCGACCACGTCACGACGGTTCGAGGTCACCACGCACGCGCCCGGAGCCCCCACGATCGCCGGAATCACCCGCGACGTCGTCTTGCCGCGCCGCGGGCCCCAGATATCGACGGTCAGTGCCTCGCACCCGCTGTAGAGCATGGTGTCAGGCTCGAACTCGGCTTTGACCTGCTCATAGCCAGGTGTGCCGCGCGGAGTCACCAACACCCCCAACGGGTTGCCCGGCCACCGGACACCGCCCAGCCGCGCCGAGGTCGCCAACCCCTCCTCCCGCGACAACAACGCCACGTCCGCAGGCTGAGCGAGCCACTGCGACACGAAATCGAATCGACTCGCGCCGCCCGTCCGCGCGCGTAGACGCCGCCACCAGCGCCGCACCCACCACGCCGCCGCCACAAGCTGCGCGGCAGCGAACACCGACGCCCACACGCTCGCCGCCGTGGTCCACTGCACCCGGCCGAAGGCCCACGCCAACAACACGATCAGCGGATTGACCGTGCGTGCGCCGCCCAGCCACAACGACAGCCACACCGTCACCGTCGCATCCGCCCACGCACCGAGGAGGATCGCGAACGCGTACAGCGTGGTATTGGATTCGCCAACATAGATCGGGCGATCGGTGCTCGAGGGGATTGTAGGTTCCGGAAATAGTTGTCGGTGCCGACCTTCATTTCGTGCGCGAACCATGGTCTTTCCCACCGATTTGTCGCCGGTTTCTTCTCATTGGTTTGTCGCTTTCTTTGAGTCGGGCCGAGCACATGGCTACCTGGTGACCGCCTGGTGCGAAGTAGCAGTAGATGTGGACACAAGCGCGAGAGTTGTTGTGCGGTAGGCATACTTGAGCACACGCGTCGCGTAGTCGGGGAGCTGGTCCGCCCGACCGGATTCCCAGCGAACTGTCGGAATCGACAGAACGTCGACAAATGAATGGGACTACCGACAAGAATCATGGGAACCTACAGGGATCCGCTGATTTCTCATGCTGCTCGCACCCCCGCAAACCGGGTATCGGTGTCGTGCCAGCCTCGCGTCTGCTCTATCTCGGTGAACTCCGTGCGGAAGGGCACACCTGGGGCGCGCTGAGTTCCGATGCGCAGCAAGAACTTTCCGCGCCCGGGGCTCGCGGCTTGTCGTCCGGTCGCCGAGTCGTACATCCCCGGCGTCGACCAGGACGACACCATGTCGCGGTCGTTGGCCGTGAACGGGATGATGGCATCGAGCGCGGCCATCTCATCGCGCGGCAGCGCCCCGACGATGACCGCCCCGGCGCGTTCGATGAAGCCTTTGGCCTTCTTCACATCCGATTCACTGTCAAGGGATTCCAAGTCCTTGACCGTGTGCGTGATCATCATCAGCGCCGTCCCCAGCGTGCGGGTCAAACGGGTGGTCGCATTGATCCGCTCCACCATGCCCGGCCCCGCATTGAGCACCCGCCACAACTCATCAATGACCGTGAGGAACGTTCGTTGCGGGGCCAGGCCGGCATCCGCGAGCGTGTGCGCCGCCTCCACTGCGCCGAAGCCGTCTTCCCAGCACGCGAACATCACTGCGGCCAACAGCTTGTCGTCCGACGCCGACAGGCTCGAGATGTCCACACACACCGCCACCGGCGCGGCCACCGCCAGATCCACGGGATTACTGGTGTGCCCGGCGAACACGCCGCCCAAGTCGCCATCCAGCAGCGCATCCAGCGTGGCCAGCAGCCCGCGCACGGTGTCGCGATAGTCGTCAGCGTCGCGGGCGCGCGCCCGCCGCACCAGCTGATCGTCTGCCGACTCGATCAGCCGGGACAGATCCTCGATCAGCGGCGGATTGTCCGGGCCGAAGGCCGGATCCGCATCCAGCATCCGCAGCGCCTGGCCCAGAATGTTGCGTTCGAGCTGCATTAGCGGTTCGCCGCGCTCGATCTCGCACAAGCCCTGAACCAGCCGGCGCCGCCGCGCCAGCACTTCGGCACGGACTTGCGCCGCCAGATCCGGCCGCCCGGCCGCCAACAGATTTGGCACGATCGACCCGAGCGCGCCCACCGCCAGCGGGTTTAGGTGGCCGTGGCCATGGCCGAGGCGGACCACGACGCCGCCAAGATCTTCGACGAGCTTGGTGTACTCGCCCTTGGTGTCGGCGAAGATGTAGGGGGTGCGCCCGGCCGCGATATCGCCCAGCACGATCTTGCGCGCCAGCGACGACTTGCCGAACGAGGGCAGCCCCAGAACGAACAGCGACGGCGTCACCTGCAACCGACTGGTGTAGGTCGCCGAAGTCGGGTCGTAGCACATCGTGCCGCCGGTAATCATGTTGTCACCCAACGGCGTACCGATCAGCGGATGCGTGTCACCCATGACGAACGGGAACATCCCGCACGCCTGCACAGTCGTCGCCCGAAATCGCGGCGGCGCGTCGATCACGCCCATGGCACCGCCGCCGACACCTTCCAGGCCGCGATGCGACAGCTTGTATGCCCTGCGCCACTTCGGATCTCGCCGCGAAGGGTCGCGCGCGGCCAACTCCGCCCTATACTTGGCGCGCTTGGCCTGCTCACGCTCGCGCGCTTCGGCCCGACGCCGCCGCCGACCCACAGCCAGCGCATCCGGAGACGCCGCGTTCGGCTTCGGGGTGCGCGGCTGCCACGAGCGGCGCACCCGGTCTTCGTAGTAGCGGCGCGGCTTATAGGTCATGCCCATGGCCCTACTCCCCCTTCAGCGTCTTGCTGACCGTGGCGTGATCGGGCAGCAGCACCCCGACCCCCAAAGCCGCCAGGAACGCGGCGGGCTGTTGATTCCAGGCCGGGCGCAGATTGATCTGCGCTGCGGTGCCCATCTCCTTGGCGAGATCGCTGGCCTCTTCGAGCTCACGCAGCGAATCGGCCGTCACCGTGACCATCAACCCGTAGTCGGTCACCCCGGCGCCCATCGCCTGCTCACCGCGGGCCTGATTGGTCGCGGCCACCTTGAGCTCCGCGCCCGCACTGGCCAGCGCCCGCGTCGTCGTCACCTCCGCGCGCGCCGACAGCAGATCGGCGTGCACGCTCTCGGCTGCCTCCGCCGGAGGCAACGGCCGATGAATCAGCGCGATCCGTTTGCGCGGCACATCACTGCGCCCCACAAGCAGCGGTTCAAGGACGCGATCGGTGAAGAACCCCGATGGCGCACCGCTCATCACCCAGGTCCGGGAGAACGCGCCATCGTGGACATAGGTTTGCCGGTCCGGCAGCGCATCCGCATCGAGCGGCCCGGCGTCGACCCAGTCGATGTACTCGCCGTCAGGCGGATTGCCCCGGTAGCGCATCAATTCTTCGACCCCGGTCTCTACCGACACACGAGGGTCATAGCAGCGGCGCACCGTCGCGGCGATTTCGTAATCCGACATCGGTTCGGCCACGACCTGACAGCCGGCCAGCAAGCCGCACAGCTCCGGCAGCCGGTTGGCCAGATCGCCCACCATCACCATCGGATCCTTGCGCTTGGCTTCTGTCCGCGCGTTCCAGGTGATCGCCATCCGCACATGCACCTGATAGCCGCTGCGATCAGCAGCGCGCCCCGCCCCTGCTTGGGACACGAACTGTTTGGCCGCGTCCGGCGCATCGGGGTGGGTGATGCGGGCCATCTCCATCCGCAACCGCGCCCCGGTCTCGGGAATGGTCTCCACCACCGTCACCACCGCGGCCACGTCGCCCGGCTCGCCGACGCGCTTGAGGAAGTTGCCCCAGTGGGCGACCATCATGTTCACCACGTCCTGCTCCATACCCGCGACCCCACGCGGCGAGCACCGCAGAACCGCGGTGTACTGGCCGGTCTCGTGCATGCGGATCATGCCGAAACGCCTGCCGTATTTATCGGTGCCCCACCACATTTCGGTACCGGCCCCGATACCCGGCAGCCGGGTCCGCCCGCCCGGCGCGTGTGAGAGCGGGCCCGCGCGCAGCACGTTGCGGCCCGACTTCTTCTCTCGCTGCCACGCCCATTCCAGCAACGCCAACTCGTAGCCGGTTTTGCCAGCGATCCGCACACTCATCGGAATGCCCGCCAGCACCGACAGCGTCGCCCACACCAGCCCGAGCACCTTGAACCCGAGCATGGTCATCACCAGACCGGCGACCACCGAAATCGCCAGGGTGATAAAGATTTTGCGCGGCAGTCCGAACGCATAGACGCGTCGCACCTCATGACCGGCCCCGTATGTTCGCTGCGCATCCGGGCGCATTTGCTGCTCGACCATCAGCTACTCCTGTCTCTAGTTGCCATCGGACCGGCCACCCGACGGCGCGCCCGCCGGGCCCGCGGGCGGCGGCTCAGCCGAACCGACGCTGTTGCGCGCACCGTCGGCGACCTTCTGCGCTCCCTGGACCACCCCCGCCACCGCGAGCCCGACAGGCCCCCCGGCCGCCGCTGCCGCGCCGCTCGCACCGGCCGCCGCGCCGCCGCTTGCACCAGCGGCCGTACTGCCGCCGGCCGTGGCGCCGGACGCGCCCACCGTCGACGGCGCGCGGCCGCCTCCACTGCCTCCGCCGCTCGGCTGCGCGCCCGACGGTGTCGGCACTGCACCCGAGGGCTTGTCTCCATCCGAGCGGCCACCACTCGACGACGGGCGATCTCCCCCGCCGCCGGATCCGCTGATTGCCTGCCGCGCCAAGGGAATTGCGCCCGTGGCCAGCACCGCACCGCCGAGGGCGGCCGCGCCGCTGCCACCGGCGACCTGCCCGGCCATCGGCACCAGCAGCCGCACCAGAGATGGCAGGGTCAACGCCGACAGCGTCAGCAGGATCATCCCGGCTAGCGCGCCTTGTGCATCGTCGGATCCGAAAGCGAGCGCGAACGCGGTCCCGTACACGATCGCCGTGGCGGGCGGGAACAGGATGAACACCACGACCCAGGCCAGCAGCTTGCGATATGCCTGCCGCCCGGCCTCAGTCCCCGAGGCCGCCGCCGCCAGCGGCAGCACGCCCAACACGAGCTTGCTCACCGCGATCTGCACCAGGATGAACATCATCTGCGAAATCACGCCGATCAGCCCGAGCAGCGCGAACACGAAAAGCAGTCCCGTGCCGAGGAATCCGCCGAGGCTGTTGACCTTCATCAGCCGCTCGACGGCCTCCGAGGGGCTCGTCTGCCCGGCCAGGCCCTCGAGGATCCACGTACTCGCCGAACGCATCGCGCCGTCACCGAGTACCGCGATGCCCGCCAAGCTCGACGACACCAGCACCGATCGCTTGGCGAGGGTGACCGCCTCCACCACCTGCTGATTGCGAGCGCCGCCCTGCGCCCACGCGATGCGCACCAGCGCCAATCCCATGCTCACGATGAAGATCGCGATCTGGAAATACCGCAGATACGAGTGGACCGTGTCGACGAAGCTCGACGTTCCATCGCTACCTATCGACGACGTGATCGGCGTGCGGTACCACCAGCTGAACATCAGGGCGATGCCCTTCTTCCAGCCGTCGGCAAGCTCACCGGCGACTTTGCCCAGGATGCCTTTGGCCGCTTCGTTCGCTGCCCCAGTCGGATCCGTAGCCGCCGTCGTGCCGTCGCACAACCATTCCGCGGCCTTGTCGAGGCCGGGAATGGGGATGTTGTCGCCGAGGTCGCGGCAATCGGAATACAGATCGGTCGGGCTGGTCGTCGTGACGGGGCTCGTCGTCGGCGAGGCCGGCGCCGTGGCCGTCGGGCCTGCCGGTGCGGTGGTGGTCGGCTGTGCCATCGCGCTGAGCGGGGCCAGGCCGATCATCGCCACGACGACCGCAGCGACAACCAGCAGACGTCTCACCATGGCGTCCACCCCACCAACGAGGCGACAGGTGTCTTGACCTGGTTCTCAGTCGGGCCCGGTGCACGCAACTTCCAGCCACCATCAGCCCAGATGGCATCGAATTGCATGCTGAACCAGCCCCCGCCCACCTGGGGCACCGCGTACTGAATGATCGCGTGCGAGCCGTCCCAGCTCGTCATCCGAAACGCCGAGGGCCGCAGGAAGTACGCCGGTTTCTTCGACACGTCCCAGTTGTCCTTGGTCGGCTTCAGCGATTCGAGATCCTGCGCCGTCCCCGTGACCTGCGCCGGGACGACCGCGTCGTAATAGGTGCGCGACATCGCTAGACGCCAAATGATCTGCCAGGCAGCCAATGCCGCGCCCTGCGGCGTACGGGTATAGCCATCGGCAACAGGCCCGTCGATGCGCCCCGGGCCGTCCGAGGTCGAGAACGGCAACGTGAACGGCCCCACCTGCTGCCACATCATCCCCGCGGGAGCGTCGACAACAGGGCAGTTCGGCGCCGATGGGCAACTGTAGTCACCGTGCGGTACCGGGCTCTGGGGAAGTGCCTGCCCTGCAAGGTTGTTCGGTCGGACCACGGGCCGCCCCAACTGGTCGGAGGACGGCGGTGCAAACCCGGTCGGCGTAGCGCTCGAGCTCGTCGCGGGCGCGGTCGACGAATTCGCGCCAGCTCGGTTCCGGTCGGTCGAATCGCCGCCGCCCAGAAGCCGCGACCCCGCCACCCCGGCGGCGGCAACGAGCACCAGGACCACGAATCCGATCGCCAGAATCAGCGTGGTGCGGTTCTGCATCCATCCGCCGCCGGTGGCTTCGGACTGCGAATCCTCTTTGGTGGTGGTGTCTTTCACGGCTGTGCCCCTTCTCGTCTCGATCAGCGGTGGAATTCCGTGTAGCCGTCGAGGTTGGTCAGCGCGACCGGATCGGTGGGCACCCGGCCCTGCTCGTCAGCCTTCTGCCCGGCAGGAAGCTCGAGCTTCCAGTCACCGGAGCGCCACAGCATCCGACTCGGCTGCGCCGACAGCTCGCCCGTCGGCATCCGCGTGGCCAGCCACACCGTCACCGCCTCCGGAGTCCACCCGTCGATCCGAAAACCCTGGAACTGCGCCGTCTGCGCCGGATCGGTCTCGGTGGTGATCGATGCGAACACGCGCGCGGTGGCGAATGCGTCGCGGCCCGGCCCGGCCACGACCAGCGTGTTGGCCACCTTGTTCCAGGCATCATCGGGAGCCAGCGACAGCCGCGCCTGCGCCTGCATCGCCGCCACCACCGCGCCCTGCGGATTCTGCTGATACTTCACCGGCACCGGGCCACCGGTCTCCGCCGGCCCGGCCTGCGTGGTCGGCACGTACACGCCGCGGTACGACTGCCATTTCGCCGTCGCGGGCGCGGCGCTGATGTCGATATGCGCCGTGCCGTTGCGGTCCGCGTCATGGTCGCGCCCGCACCCCGCCGCGGCCGCGCTCAGCAGCAGCCCGGCCAGCAATGCGCCGATCACTCGTCTACGAATGGTCATCAGTTCCTCCGCAAATCACAGGAGCAGAAACCCGCCCCACGCCGAGGCGCTGGCGGCGAGGAGGCTGCACACGCAGACCACCAAGAAGTTGGTGCTGGCGCGGTCGAGGCCCGCGCCGGAGGTGTACAGGCGCGCGAACATCACCCCCGACCACATCGCCGAGGCGATCAGCGCGGCGAACACGAACCACAAGAACATGCCGAGCAGCGAGGTGAGCGGTCCCGTCACCTCCGCAGGCGGCATCTGAATATCCGCGGCCAGCATCGGCATATCCCCTACTGGAAGAAGGTGACGTAGCTGGCTGCGGTGCCGACGATGATCGCGCCCACCCCGCACGCCAGAGGCGCGATCTTCTGCCCCGGCGACGCCGAGCCGTCAGCGAATGCGGACGCGAATTTGACGCCCGACTGCATAGTCAGGGCGATCAGGACCGCGAACGCGATCCAGGACACCACGCCCAACAGCTTCTGAATCTTGTCCGAACCCGGCGGGGTCGTTGTCGTGACCTGAATGACGTTGCCGTTCTGATCCTGTGCCAGGAACTCCAGCGCCAAATGAGCGATCATTTCCGTCTACCTTCCGTGTGAGTGGCGGTTGAATCTGTTGTGTGTCAACGGGATCGAGTCATCCGGCGGCGGCATCGCCGCTGCCGCCGAGTCTCGGCTTCTTGCGCAGCGCCGTCGCCGCCGTGCGCGCGGTGGCGAACATCTGCTCGGCCAAGCCCTGCACCGGCGGCGGCGGGACACGGGTCGCGTCGCGCTCACCGATGCGGACCGCGGCCTGTTCGGGGTTCCACGCCGGGAGCTCGTGCCGTTCGAGGCTGCGCCACGGCTCCACCCAGCCCAGCCGCCACGGCACCGCGCCCAGATCGCGGGCCAGCGACTCGACCGTGTCACGGCGCGTGGCCGCGGTCTTCGACAGCGGCCGGTCGATATCGGCCACCGTCACCACCCCGATCAGATGCACACCCGCAGGAGTCGCCCCCTGCATATGTGCCAGCAGCGCGCGATGCAGCGCGGCCAGCCCGTGCATATGGCTGCGAGCGACCAGCACCACCAGCGGGGAATCCAGACCGCGCCCCAGGCCAGTCATGCCCGGCCAGCGCTGCCCGGCGTCCCCGGCGTAAGAGATGGAGGTGGCCAGATAGCTCACCCCCGCGCCGCCGTGTGCGCCGATCAGCCACACCAGCGGCGGGCGGCCGCTCTGCCCGGGCACGGGCTGGCTCCACATCGGAACCGGCTCCAGCCCAGTCGAATCGGTCATGTTCGCCACCTCCTCACCAGCTCCGGTATTCATCGACCCGCCAGCCGGGCGACGCGTCGATCAGGTCCACGATCACCGTGAAAGGGGCCAGGGCCTCGCTGTGCCCGTCGGGCCAGGTCACCGTTTGGGTCACCCCGACCTTGCGCGAGGCGTGCCCCAGGGCCTCGCCGGGCGGACGCTCGGCGCTGACCAGCGTCTTCGCATCCACGCGCGCGCCGGCGGCCTTCCAGCCCGCCCACTGCGGCGGCGCGCTCTCGTGCGAGGCCACCGGCGCCGCCGGCGGGCCCAGCCGATCCAGCAGAGCCGGGCTCAGCCACAGGCGGATCCGGTTGAGCGCATCGCCCGCCGCTTCACTGGCGGGACGCAGCGTGTACAGCTCCCGCATGGCCGCAGCAGCTACCGCTTCGGGGCTGTCGCCCGCCGCCGGGCCCGCTGCGGTAATCGGTGTGGGCGCGGTCCACGGCGGCGGTGTCGTCGAACTCGCCGTCTGCGAGGCATTTTCGTGCCCGCAGCCACCCACGGCCGCCAGCGCAACCGCCAGCAGTACCAGCGTGATCCGCCCGCCGCGCCGTCGAGGATGCGTGAAAAGCCTCGTCGTAGTGGTCATTTCACATCACCCGCCGTGCCTTCATGTCCGGCTGGATGTCGGCTTCGGTGACGTTCTCCCCGCTCTGGGGTGCGTGGATCATGCGACCACCGCCGATCGCGATACCCACATGCCCAGGCAGCCCGTCGTGCCAGGAACCGAACACCAGATCACCGGCCTGCACCTGGTCCATCGGCACTTCCACGCCCACGCTCCACTGCTGTTCGGACGTGCGTGGCAGTGTCACTGTCCCGTTGGAGGCCGCGTAGATGGCGGCGGTGGTCAAGCCGCTGCAATCGAGTCCGCCGCTGGTCGGGCCGGAGGTGTTGCCGCCGCCCCACACGTACGGCGTGCCCAGCCACTGCCGCGCCGCCGCCACCGTCTGCGAACCCAGTGCAGTTCCCGGTGTCGGGACGAATCGCCCGTTCGAGGTCGCCTCCCGGAATCCCGGTTCGGCCGCGAGGATGCGTTCCACGTAGGGACGGGTCTCGGTGTAGTGGCGCGGGATCTGATTGGGCATGCCGCCCGACTCGAGCACCGCGCCCTCACCGGCGTTGTAGGCGGCCAGACTCAGCGCGACCACGTCGCCGGACACCTTGCCCTCGGACTCCCAGCCTTCGATCTTCGTGGCCAGCGCGCACATCAGTCGGCCTTGGCCCATGATCGCGTCGGCCGGGTCCATCGAGGAGGCGTAGCCTTTGCCGGTCTCATCGCGCACGTACGGCAGCCCGTCGGGGGCAAGGGATTTCGCGGTGCCCGGCATGAACTGGGCCACACCTTCGGCGCCGTCCGGTGACACCGCGTCGGTGCGGAATCCCGACTCCGCTTGGCCCTGGGCCGCCAGCAGTGATGCGCTGATTTCCGGGCACAGGCTTCCCGCTTTGCGGTACCACTGCTCGAGATCCTGGGGCACTGTGCCGGTTTTCAGCTGCCCGCCTGGTGTGCCGAACCCCGAGGGGCAGGACGTCGTTGTCCCGCCGCCCCCGGAGTCCGTCCCTGTGCCGCCGCCGCTCGTGGTCGCAGCTCCGTTCAGCCACGGCATGGGGTCTACCTGCTTCCCGCCGGTCAACCGACCGCCGGGAACAAGCTCGAAATGCAAATGAGGGCCCGAGGATTCGCCATTGCTACCGACAACGGCGATCTGCTGCCCCGCGTGGACCTGGTCGCCGACCTTCACCGGCGTGCCGTCGGCGTAGACCATGCCGTTGTCGTACATGTGCCCGTACACCGTGGAAAACGCCGCGCCGGTCTCGTCGAGGGAGTCGATGACGATCCAGTCACCGAACCCCGACGCCGCTCCGGCCGCGACAACCGTCCCATCGGCGGCGGCATAGATCGGCGTGCCCGCGTTCGCGGCGAAGTCCACGCCCTTGTGGTCCTCGCCGTCGGGCTGCACCCCGAATCCGCGGGAAATCGTGTACGTGCCCTCAGCCACCGGCATCGACCTCGCCCCCGAGCGCGACGGCGCGGCCGCCGCCGTGGTGGGATTCGCGGTGGTGGGATTCGGCGACGAGGACGGCGCTACCGCGGCCGCCAGCGAAGCCCCGCCGCCGGTCGGACACGTGCTCGACTGCTCGTCCTCGGCGTACCAGACCACGATCATGATCGTGGTCAGCAACATCATCAGCACGGCCCCACCGGCGACCGCCGGTGCCGCACTGCCTGAGCTCATCGCGTCCCGTCCTCACCGTCTCCCACCTCCCCGTTCATTGCCCCGGCACAGCCGTGGTCGGCACCGGCGTGCTCGTCAACGGCCGCACCGTCGTAGTCGTCGCCGGGACGGAAGTCGTTGTGGCGGTAGTGGTTGTGGTGCGGGTCGTGGTGCTCGGTTTGGTAGTCGAGGACGCCTTGGCCTTGGCGTCGAGCGCGGTCGCCAGCGCCGCGAACCACGCCACCGTGAACTGCGTCGGGGTCTGCCCATCCACCCCGACCTGCCAGGAGTCATAGGAGGCGTGCTGTGCACCGGACTGCCAATACCGCAGGTCCAGCGCCATTTGCACGAGGCCGACATTGTCCGACAACAGCGAGGTGACCTGGTTGAAGATGTACTGCACGCCGGACAGCACCGTGGCCGGCGGAACCAGCTCGAGAGCCGCCTTACCCAGTGACACACCCAGATCCGCCAGCACCGCAGCCGGATTCGTCAACCCCGTCGTGACAAGGCTGGTGATGGTGGAGCTCGACAGCACCTTTTGACCGAAGGTGACCGCAGCGTTGAAACCCATCACGCCCACTTTGATGATGGAGCGGATGATGTCGGCCGTAGAAGACGCGGAGCTGGTCACCGGGTTGGTATTGGTCGCCAACCGGCCCAGAATGCTCGTGTTGCCGCTATTCACCGAGAACTTGCCGCCAGAGAACGACAAATCGTCCTGCACAGTTTGTACCGCGGTCTTGAGGATCGAGCTCCCCAGCGCGGTCGCGATATCGGAGACCGTGCGCAGCGGATCCTGACCCGAGAAGTGCGTCTGCCCGGCGATATTCGCCACGATCTTGGCCAGCTGCGAATCCGCCGGAGTCGAGCACGCGATATCGCCGGTCGCGCACCACGACGCCACCCGACCCGTCAGCGCCCCGTAGCCGGTCGCCTTGGCCAGCGCCGCCGTGGAAATCCCGCCCCCCGCAGTCGCATTCGCCGCCGACAGCATCAACTCCGACAGCACCGTCTGCGAGACCCCCGGCGCGGTCGCCGGAGACATCCGCTGCCCGGCACCCGGGAACGGGGTCGCCTCATTGGTGCGGATCGGGGAAGAGAACAGGCTCACCGCCGCCACCCGGTTCGCCGGGATCGGCGTGTTGGTTTCGCCCGAGCCGATGATGCGGGCGATCTCATCGGCGATCTGAGCGCCTTGGGAATACCCGATGATCGCGATCGTCGCCTTCGGGCACCGATTGGCATACGCCGAAATCGCCTTGATACCGGCCGCGATGCCGCTGGTCACGCTCTCGGCGTAGGTCTTGGTCTGACCGAAATCCGCCGCGTAGGCCACGAGCTGCCGTGAGACCGCTGAACCGTTGTCGCCGTTGATCTGCCGCAGCAGTGGCCCGGTTACCGACGCGCCCAGGAATCCGGAATCCGCGGTCGGATTGGCGTTGTCGCCGCTGTCGCCCGTCCCCTGGAAACCGACCACATGCAAAGCGGTGCAGGGGATGTCATTGCTCTGATCGGCTGCCGCCGTCGTGGTTGTGGTGGTGGGGTCTGCCACTGTCGGCGACGTGCCGCCCGCGACCGCGACCACCGCAACCGCCGCCGTGGCCAGCACTCCGCGCCCGGTGCGGGCGATCGTCGTTTTCATCATCGCAGTTCTCCCAACAGACGCGCGTACGCGGCTCTGGTCTCGCCCTGGAGTCGATGCCACGCCACCGGCCCGCCTTCGGCGAGATGCAGATCGAACGGAATCTCTGTCACCGCGCGCACCCACTTGCCCAGGTGCTTGCGCACGTGCTCGGTGGCAGCGGCTACCGGCGTCGAATGCTGTTGCGTCACAACCAACACCGCATCCGCCAAGTGGAAATGCCCGTAGTTGTCGTCGAGCCATTTCAGCGCAGCCCGCAACCGGTTGACCGCATCGGCACGGGCCGCGACCGTAATCGCCAGAGCCACCGTCGGATCCGCCAGCAGCGGCGCCAGGCCCTTATTGCTCACCGGTGCGCCGCCGTCGTAGACCGGCAGCCAGCCCGCGCCGAGCAAATCGCGATGCACGCTCACGAACGAATGGCGATTCGGCAGCGGATCCCCGGTGCGCGGCAGCACCGCCGCCCCTGACGACGACCAGCCCGCACACCCCGCCGCCGACGTCCCACGCTCCCGATACACCGACGGGAATTCCAACCAGGCTTGCAGCGAACTCACCGGGGCCGCCACGTCCGCGCCACGCACCGCGACATCTCCCCCGCAGGCGGTCGCGTCCACCACGATCGGCCACACCCGTTCCTCGGCCGCGCCCCGCGTCGCCGACGCCAACCCCAATGCCGTCATCGACGCACCCGACCCGCCGGCGGACCCCAACACCAGCACCGGCGGCGCATCGACCCGCAGCAACCGGCCCTTGCCGCCGTGCAGCGGCGGGAAATCCATCGGCGAACCCGGCGCGGCCGGGTCGTTGAGCGGCGTGAAATTCGGATCGCCGCCCTCGGTCAGGGCCTGGACGTCGATTTGCAGGTCCACCATGGTCAGCCCCCCGCCTTGATGGCGGTGATCACCACACGCCCGTCACGAACAGAGGTGGTGACGGCCTGGTCCCACGGGACTTCCGCGCCATCGGGATGGCGTTCGAGCACGGTCACCGTGAACTGGTTTTCGGCTTGCGCGGTTACCGTCACGCAATGCACCGTTCCACCGGGCAACGCCGCAATCGCGGCGGCGGTTGCCTCCGGCGAAGCCGCCACCGCATCCGGGGTCATATGCGCGCGCACCGCCACCGCATCCCGCAACACGTAGAAGGCGTACTGCTGGGCCACGATCACCCCGATGGCGGTGGATTCATCACCCGGGCCCGACGACACCACCCGCGTCGGAGTGTCGACCTCCTTGCACCACACCGGTTTCGTCGACGTCGTCGCAGCGGCCGCAGTGGCTGGAATCAGTGACGGGCCCGGCGTGGCCGCCGCGCCACTGTCATGACCACCCAGGGCCACCACCACCGCGCCGATTACCGCCGCGACCGCGACCAGCGCGCCCGCCCCAACCCCCAAGCGCGTCAACGCGGTCCGGCGGCGAGCCTGCCCGTCGGCGCGGGCGCGCATCGTGGCCACCATCGGGGCCATCGGATCCGCGGGCAACTCGAAACCCTCATCGCCGTCCGCCGTCTTCTCGTCGCCGCTGGTCGCGGTCGTGTTCCCGGCGGCATCAACCCAGCCCAGCCATTCCGCATCGTCGTCTGCAGCAGCCGCCGATGAAGCAGCCTCCACCGGCGACAGCGCTCCCCAGCGCCAATCCGGACCGTCGGCCGCATCGTCGGGCCCCTGTGTCGAATCACTCACCGAGAACACCCCTTTCCGCGAATTACTGCGCCGGTGCCACGGCCGACTGAACCGCTCCGATCAACTGGTTGATCGGGGTCGCCGCCGCGCCGAAGGCCGCCGGATCCGCCAGCGGCATATCCGTGATCGCCTGCCGCAACGAGGTCACCGCCGCATCCGCCACCGGAGAAGACTGCGCGACCTGATCGGCCACCGACTTCACTTGCGGGGCAAACGCATCGATACTCTGGGTCAGCGTGTTGGCCACCTGTGTCACCTGCTGGCCGACCTCGGCTACCGGAACCGGCGCGGGCGCGGAGATCTCCACCAGCGGCTGCGGCGCGGCGGGCTGGGACAGATTCGTGCCACCGCCGACCGCGGCAGCAATCGCGCCACCGGCCAGACCACCCACGAAGGCACCACCGACGAGCGCGGGCACCGCTGCGACCAGCACACCGGCCGTGAAGCCCACCGCGACACCGGCGGCCACACCCAGCGGAATGCCAACACCGACCGTCGGCACCGCCGCAATGGCACCACCGGCCAGACCACCGATCGCCGCGCCGACCCCACCACCCACCAACGCCGCAGGCACAGAGAGGATCTCAGCGCCGATCGCTCCACCGGTCAGAGCACCGACCACCGTCGACGCCGCGCGCCGGTCGGACTCCTCACGGGAGAAACCCAGCTGGTCGTACCCGGCCGCGATCTGCCACTCAAACATGTCAATGTAGCCCTGCGCCTTGCCGATCAGCTTGGAATCGATGCCCGCGGGCAGGTCGTAGACCTGATCACCGATCTGCACCTTGCCCTGCTCGGCAAGGGTTTTCACCACCGGTCCGGGAGTCGCGGGCGCGTCCGCGCCGGTGCCGTCGCCTCCGCCGGGCGTAGTGGCGGGCGTCTCGACCGTCTGCTTTGGCTGCTGCTGATACTGCGGGCGCGGACGCGACGGGGCCGGAATCACCTGCGAGGCATCGGGCACCCACGACGCCGGGCTCGACGGCTCCGGATTCGTCGCCGCCGGAGGCGTATTCGGGGCGGTCAAACCCGGATTGCTGTTGTTCGGCGCGGCCACGCCAGGCTGACCTGGCGCAGCGTGCGCCACTCCGGCACCGACCGCGAACACCGCCGGAACCACCGACAGCACGGTCAACGTTCGCCTTGTTCGCCTTGCGGACATCTCATTTCCCTTCTCGAAAGAGGGGCCGAGGCCCCGCATAGACACCGTCCCGAAGATGGCTCACCTTCGGAGGGTAGTTTCCGAGAACTTTGCTGACAAGAACTTTTCACTTACAAATCACTAACTTATGATCGGAGTGGAGGCGGCCGCGTGCGGAGCTAGTGCCTTTCCAGGAAAAAATGGCTAAACTCTGGCAACATGGGGCCATCCGGTGCACATCCCGACTTCTTCGCGGCAGTGGTAACTGCACGCCGCAACCAGCGGGGTATGTCCATGGCCGCTGTCCACGCAGCAGGCGGGCCGCACGTGCCGACACAGGTCCGCGCCGAGGGCGGCAAGCTCGGCGAGCGACCCAAGAAGGTCACCTTCGCGCGCTACGACAGCGCGCTGTGCTGGGTCGAAGGCTCCGCCGCCGCTGCCTACTACAACCGCGAACAGCCCGTCATCGCCGACGAACCGCGATCATCGGCCCCGCTGCGACTAACGGGTTCGGGAATAGATGTGTCGTTGGATCGCATCCTGGCGTTGATGGACATTCAGCGCGAACTCAACGCCGCCGCCGATGCCGGCGAGGGCCTGGCGGCCGCGCGCGTGCGTGACCTGGCCGCCCGGCTCGATCATGAGGTCAGCCTCATGGCGGGCAAGTGGGCCACCTATATGCTTGAGCGCAACCGAGGCCAGGGCGGCAGCGCACTGGAAACTGTTCTCTCCGATGTGTTGTCGGCCCCGGTCGGCCCCGACAGCCCCGGCGCCGAAGATCGCATGTATCGGCGCTGGCTACTCGGCGGCCGCGCGGCCGCCGAGGTCGGGCCGCAACAGGAACAGAAGTTCAAGGAACGCTACCGAGCCAGTGAGCAGGGAGGTGAGTCGGATGCAGACTGATGATGACGTGGCCCCGCTGCCACGTTCTGTACGAATCAACCAGCTGTTCACCACCTTTCACACCGCTTCGGAACCCGAACAGTCCGCCACCGCCGTCGCCCAGGCCGTGACCGTCCTCACGCGACGGCCCGTCTCCGCCGAGGAGATCTCCGCCCTGCGCGCCGCCGACCACGACACCACGCCCACCGATGCGGCCCTACTTGCCGCGCTGGCCCACCACTTCCAAGTACCGCCTCTCTATCTCACCGGCACCGACGCCACAGCTACCGGCATGCACAAGGAACTGCGCTTGCTCGCCGCCGCCCGCGACGCCGGAGTACGCCACCTGAACCTGCGCGGCGACGACATCGACATCGACGAATTGACCGACGAGCTGCGCCAACTCGCAAAGTACAACCCAGCATCCCCTGACCAGGCCAATTAGACTGACCCCTGCAAGGGGAAAGATCAACAACGGTCAAGAGGGGAGGGCGCGGTGAACGACGTGGCCGCGCGTTTCATGGAATTCAATCAGCTCGTGCCGATTCCGTATCCGTGGGACACCCGCGAATACGTCGCACGAGTCGCCGAACACCGCGGACGGCCAATCACACTGTGTCCCATCGACCCTGGAGCTCTCTCCGGCTCCGGCTGCGGTACCGGCAGCGGGGCATGGATCGCGCGCGAGAACGACGACGTCATCATGTACGGCGCCGAAACCGATTGGCACGCAGACCACATCATCGCCCACGAGCTCGGGCATATGCTGCTCGGCCACGGCAACGACGGCGGCGGATCCACCCAGGATGCAACCGATCTCCCGCTGGACAAGCTCATGCCCTCGCTGTCGTTGTCTGCCATTCAGAGCGTGCTGCGCCGCCGCGACTACTCCACCGACCGCGAACGCGACGCCGAGACCTTCGCCGACCTCGTCATGGTCGAGGCCACGTTGCCCAAGCGCACACCCAGCCGACTCCGGTCCACCTTCTTCCGAGGACGCCACCGATAGGACTCCGCCGATGACCTCCGTAGTTCCCGGCATCATCGCCTGGCCGGTACTGACCGCCATCACGCTCATCATCGCCGGACGGCTCTGGCTGCTCAACGAAAGCCACGTCGACCGGCTCATCAACAGGGCCATGATCGCTGGATGGACCGGGCTCGTACTGCGCGAAGCCTGGTTCGAACACGGGCTAGACCGCGCACTGCCCTTCGACCACGACGTGACCATTCAGCTCGCCCGGCAGCTGTCCTTCGGCTCCATCGTCATCTCCATCACCTACATCTGGGGCATCGTGGCGATGTGGGGCGGCGACGACCCCAAACACACCTGGTACCGCCAGCGCTACTACACCATGGCCGGCATCGCAGCGACGATCGTCATTCTCGCCGCCGGAACCCCAGCCCGCCGCGCCGATGAACTGATAGACGAATACCTGGGCTGGCCCGCAGTCATCGCATGGATTGCCTTCTACCTGCCCATCGGAGTGGCCGCTGTCGCGCTCGGCCGCGTCGCGGTCAAGGAGCTGCGCCAGGCCGACGCCACCGGCCGGGAACGCGCCCTCTACACCGCGATCATCGTTCTGGCCGTGGCCATCGGCATCGACGCGGTCGCCACACCGATCATGACCGCGCTCCAGGTTATGAGCAACGAGCCCTCCGCCGACCCGGAAATGCACCGCAAGAGCTGGATATTCTTCCTCGCCACTCTCGGATCCGGTGCGGCCGTGGCGATTCCGCTGATCAGCACCCTGCTCACCGTGACCGGTTGGGACCGCACCGGCCGCTATTGCCGCCGCCTGCGGCCGTTGTGGAGCGACCTCACCGCCGCCGTCCCCGAAATCGTGCTCGAACTGCCCCGCGACCGGCACGGCCGCGTCGAGCCCGCCACCCGGCTGCACCGCATGATCGTCGAAATCCGTGACAGCCTGCTGCATCTCAAGCGCTACAACTCCGCCCCGGTGTTCGCTGACCCGGACCCGACCGTGTACGCCCAGCACATCGCGGCCGCCGCCCAGATCAAGACCTCCGGCCTGCCGCCCGTCACCAGCCCCGCGGCCGCCACAACACCGGTGCAACTGGGCACCCGCGACCTCACCGGCGAGCTCGAACAGCTGCTTGCGCTCGCCGAGGTCTGGCCACGGGCCCGTCACGACATCTAGCCCATCAGACCGCCATCCCCGGGCCCGGAATCGCCCAGCCGGACAACCGGATTCAGCGACGGGGTTGGCGCGCGGTGAACAAGGTGACATCGCCGACATCGGTCAGCTCGACATCGGCGAACGCCGCAGTCAGCGCCGCTTCCAACCCTGCGTGATCATCGGCGCCGTTGTTGAACGCCCCAGCGCGGCTGTAGGCCGCTGTCAGTGCCAGCCCGAACAGAGTGGCCGGACGCTGATTGAGAATTGTCGACCCGAACAACACACCGTCATCAGCGAGCACCTGGGCCAGATGCGTGAACGCCACACCCTTCTCTGCGAATGACCCCGGCAGGCAATGGAACACGAAATTGATACCGATCGAGTCGTAGCCGCTGCCCGCCTCCGCCGGGACCGGCTCGAGCACGCTGGCGGTCACGGTCTCGACGCGACCCGCCTTCCCCTGCAACCGCCGCCGCGTGTGCTCCATCGGGGTCGGATTCAAATCCAGCAGCGTCACAGCACAATCCGCGGGCAGCTGCGTGTTGACCAGATACCAGCCCGACCCGGGGCCGACCTCGAGATGCCGGGCACCAACGAGCTTGTCGTACGGCTCGAGCATCCGTTCCGCCGGGCAACGCCACGCGAACCGGTCACTGAGCTTGATGACCCACACGTCGTAAATCGCAAGAAACACCGGCGTATACGGCTCCGCAGCAATCTGAGCTGCGTCTTTCTCGGCTATCAATTCACCCCACCGTTCGAAGCGGCCATCATAGACCTCTCATCCTGCCGCACAACCCCTTCGGAGGTGGGCTGCCAGGGCCCAGGATCTCATACCACCCGGTTCGTCACGTGGTGATCTTGCAGCCGGATTCGTCTCGGTCGAATCCATACTCCCCTAGGGTCTGTGTCGAACTGTGTGATGGGTTGGCGCCGCTGTGCGGTGCCAACGCGTCTGCATGTTCGGTGGTAGCTGTTGTCTGCGTTGGCGTATGTGTGAGGTCCCCGGGTGTTTCGGGTAGCGACCAAGCAAACCTGAATACAGACGGAGACCTCGTTGGCCAGCGTAGCGGTGGCGGGGCGAGCGGACCTGACCGATGCCCAGTGGGCGCGGTTGGAGCCGTTGCTGCTCCGCAACAGGAAGGCGGGCCGCCCGCCGCAGTGGACGAAACGTCAGCTCATTGATGGGATCCGGTGGCGGACCCGGGTCGGGTACCCGTGGCGGGATGTGCCACCGCAGTACGGGTCCTGGTCGGCGGTGGACGGGCTGTTCCGCTGCTGGCGGCGCGGTGGGGCGTGGCTGATGATCGTGAAGTTGTTGCAGGTCTTCGCTGATGCCGGCGGGCGGATCGTGTGGCAGGTGAGCGTGGACTCGACGATCATGCGCGCCCCATCAGCACACTGCAGGTGCCCGACAGGACGGTGATGGGCAGGCCGAATCGCCTGGCGGCTGCGGTGAGGCCGAGCCGGCCGATCACGGTCTGGGGCGGTCGCGGGGCGGTTGGACCACGAGACTGCATCTGGCGTGTGAGCAGGGCTGCCGGGTGTTGGCGATGGGCGATCACGGACGGTCAGTGCGGTGACAGTCCGCAGTTCACGGGGATGTTGGGTGCGATCGGGGTTGGCAAAGTATCGGGCGGTCGGGCTCAGGTTCGGCCGGAGCGGGTGCTGGCCGATAAGGCGTATTCCAGTCGCGCGAACCGGGACTGGCTGCGGCGGAGAGGGATCAGGGCCACGATCGCGGTCCCTGCCGACCAGGCCGCGCATCGCCGCAATCCGTCGATCTCGGCGCCGGGCCTGGCCAGCACCACGGCGGTGATGGCCTCGCTCCAGCGCGCATGCGGGAGACCGACCACCACGACCTCGGCGATATTCGAATCGGCAGCGTAGACGGCCTTCTCCACCTCGATCGACGCCACGTTCTCGCCGCCGGTCTTGATCACATCCTTGTGGCGGTCGGTAAACCACAGGATCCCGTCCGCGTCGATGCGGCCGATGTCTCCCGAGTGGAACCAGCCATGGGCGAAGGCCGCTTCCGTTGCCTCGGTATTGTCGAGGTATTCGGTCATGGTGTGCGGGCCGCGGTAGATGATCTCGCCTTCGGTTCCCGATGGCAGCCGGTTGCCGTCGGAGTCCATGATGGCGACCTGGATATTGACGACCGGAGTGCCGACCGCCCCCGCGTGCGAGAGTTGATGTTCCGGACGGAACATGGTTGCGGTGGGACTCATCTCGGTCTGACCGAACAGCAGATAGAAGTCACAGCCGAATGCCTCCAGACACCGCCGCAGCTGGGCGTCGGGCATGGGCGCCATCGCGTAGCACGCCCCGCGCAGTGTGCTGAGGTCCCGCTGGGCCGACTCCGGGTGTTCGAGCATCGCGCGATACATCATCGGCAGTGCGAAAATCTGGGTGATGCCTTCCCGCTCGATCTGTTCCAGCACTTCACCCGCGTCGAATCCGCGGCGGATGTGGATCGTCGCACCGACCATGACGGCCGTGGTGCAGTGGCAATTGAGCTGGGCGGTGTGGAACATCGGCAGCATGGCGATGAACTGGTCGTCGGCGCGGAATCCGGCTTCCAAGGCCATGCTCATCGATTCCAGGTAGAGCGCGAGGTGATTTCCCTCCACGCCCTTGGGAAACGATGTGGTGCCGCTGGTGTAGAGGTAGGTGAGAGGGGCCCGGTCATCGACGATGCGCTCGGGCTCCGCGGCGCTCCCGCACGCAGTCAAATCGGTGAAGCTCGACCACTCGCGATCCATTGGCTCCACCGGCGTCGCCGTCGACCACCGCGAGCCCGTGTGGCCGCCTATCGGCGGTGCGGGTCAGGCTGTCACTGATATTGACGCGGTGGATCAGATTGGCGTGCAGGTCGGCAGTGGACATCGGCGTCAACTCCAGCGGTAGCCCTAACAGTGCTCACCAATGTTAATCATGATTCACTAACAGGGACAGAGGTGTGGACCCGTCGAATCCAGCACCAGGCCCACCTCGGCAACCTCATCACCGTCAGCCGAAGAAGTCCGCCGATTGAGGCAGGATGCTACTCTCAAGTCACTATCACTCAGGAGGTGGGACCATCAGCGAGCAAGCTGTCCGCGCCATCGGGTCGCCGACTCGCGTCCGCGACCCGGCACGCAAGGATCGGATCCTCACCGCCGCCGCAGACCTGGTCGCCCGCAAGGGATTCCACGCCGTCTCGATGGCCGATATCGGCCGCGCGGCCGGTATCACCGGATCGGGAATCTACCGCCACTTCGACAGCAAGTCCGCCGTGCTGGTCGCCCTGTTCGACCGAGCGATCGACAACCTGCTCAGCGACGAGCACCAGATCGTGGAGTCGGTCATGGATTTGCGACTGGCACTGAATCGGCTGGTCGACGGCCAGGTCGAGTTCGTGGTGGCCGATCGGGAATTGGCGCAGGTCTATCACAACGAGATCAACAATCTGCCCGAGGAGGACAGCCGTCGGCTGCGCCGCAAACAGCGGATGTACCTCGAGGAGTGGGTCCATCTGCTGGACGAATTGCGCGACGATCTCTCGGACGCGGATGCGCGGGCCGTGGTTCATGCCGCGATCAGTGCGATCCAGTCGACGCTGTTCCACAACACCGGACTTCCCGAGGATCGCCTGCGGCAACTTCTCGCCGAGGCGGCGCGAGCGGTACTCGGCGTGTAACCGCTCACCCGACGCCGAGAGACGGTGTTACCGCCCAGCATCCTGCGGCAACGGCGGGCGTGCCCCGTGCGACACCTCGGTGTCGCGGCGGATGAGCCCGTGGACCAGCCAGTCCACGAGATCGCCCCTGACCTCGGCCCGGTTGATCTCGTTGAACAGCTCGTGCCGTGCCCCCGGGTAGACCCGCACCGTCACGTCCTCGACACCGGCCTCCTGCAGCCGCTGCGCGAGAATTTCGACCAGGGCCAGATTCGCGTTCACCGGATCCTGGGATCCGACCGCGATGTAGATCGGCAGGTCGAAGCGAATCCTCCCCACCTGGGCCGGATCGTTCAATCGGCGGGCCGCCTCGAACATCGCTTTGGTCGATTCTCGATCGATTCCGAAGCCGCACAGCGGGTCCGCGAGATAGGCGTCGACGGCGGCATTGTCGCGCGAGAGCCAATCGAAGTCGGTCCGCGCAGGGGCGAAGGAGGCGTTGAACAGCGCCAAATCGAGGTCTTGCTCGAGGTCGAGCGCCGGTTCGAGCAGGTCGAGCGCTCCGGTTCCGGTCAGGACGACCGCATCGATACGTCCACTGTTATCGAGCAGGAACTGCTGGGTCGCGAACGAACCCATGCTGTGCGCGATCAGAACGATTGGAACGCCAGGCGTTTCGGCTCGCACCTGATCTGTCATCACGCCGATATCCGCCACCAGCGCTTGCCAGCCGCCGGGGCCCAACACGCCGCGCGCATCGGGATCCGACGATGCACCGTGCCCGCGGTGGTCGTAGCCGTGAACCACATATCCGAGGCGGGCCAGGGTGGCCGCCAACTCGCCATACCGCAGCGCATGCTCGCCCATGCCGTGTACGAGCACGGCCGCCGCGAGCGGCGGCCCCGTCGGATCCCACCGATACCCGGTCAGATCGATGCCGTCACTGGCGCGGAAAGTGTACTGATGCTGTGTCATTCACGGTCCTATGACTAGATGTATTGCTCGCGCAGCTTGGCCTTCAGCAGCTTGCCGGTGGGCGTGCGCGGCAACTCGGCCACGAAATCGATGCTGCGCGGCACCTTGAAATGCGCGATCCGCTCCCGCACGAACTCGATCAGTTCCGCCTCCAATTCCGGCCCCGGATGTATCTGCGGCGCAGGCTGCACGACGGCCTTCACCTGTTCGCCGAATTCCGGGTCGGGAACACCGATCACGGCGATATCGAAGACTTTGGGGTGCAAGGTGAGAACGTTCTCGATCTCTTGCGGATAGATGTTCACCCCGCCGGAGATGATCATGAACGCCTTGCGGTCGGTGAGAAAGAGATACCCGTCGTCGTCGACCCGCCCGATATCACCACTGGTCGTCCAGTTCGAATGCCGGGGATGCTGCGCGGACTTCGTCTTCTCCGGGTCCTTGTGATAGCTGAACGGCAGGGTCTCGCGTTCGAAGTAGATGGTGCCGATCTCCCCCACCGGGACCTCCTTGCCGGCGTCATCGCAAATATGCAGGATGCCCATCCCCGCCTTGCCCACCGATCCGGGCTTCGCCAGCCACTGCGCGGAATCGATCAGGGTGATGCCCATGCCCTCGGTGCTGGCGTAGTACTCGTGCAGGATCGGCCCCCACCAGTCGATCATCGCCTGTTTGACCTCGATCGGACAGGGCGCGGCGGCGTGAACGGCGACCCGCTGGCTCGACAGATCGAAGCGCCGGCGCACGTTCTCGGGCAGCTTGAGCATGCGCACGAACATGGTCGGCACCCATTGACTGTGCGTGACGTGAAACCGCTCGATGGCGCGCAACGCCGCGGTCGGGTCGAAGCGTGGCATCACGACGACCGTGCCGCCCAGGGCCTGTACCCAGCCGCCGAACCGGAACGGCGCGGCGTGGTAGAGCGGTGCGGGACACAGATAAACGGTCTGCTCGTCGAACCCGTACATCTTTCCGAACACCGCCACATAGGGGTCGCCCGGCTCCCCTAGGCGGCGTTCCGGCAGTGGTTGCTTGATGGCCTTGGGTAAGCCGGTCGTACCGGACGAGTACAGCATGTCGCCGCCCACCCGATCGTCGGGAACCGGGATCGCGTCGGTCGCAGCCAATTCCGTCTCGAGGTCGGAGTGCCCGGGTACCGCGCCGTCGAATGCCAGCCGCCCTTCGACGGCGGGGGTGAGGTCGGCTATCGCGGTCGCGGTCGCCGACTTGTTCACGGATGCGATCAAAACCCTTGCACCACAATCGTTCACAATGTAGGCGACCTCGGACGGACTGAGGTTGTGGTTGATCGCGGTGATGTACAGGCCGCTCCGTTGCGCCGCCCAGTACGCCTCGTAGTACCGCGGCCCGTTCTCGGCGAGGAGGGCGAAATTGTCGCCCCGGCGCAGCCCGCGCTCGTACAGCAGCCGGGCCAGCCTGGCCGAGCGTTCCTCCAGATCGGCGAAGGTCAGCGTTTCGCCGGTGTCGGACATGATCACCGCGGGCCGATCGGGTGTTCGCTCGGCGTACACGCCCGGATACATGGGACCTCCTGATGCGCCTCCGGCGTGTGCCGCATCACCACACCGTGGGTAGAGCGTGCCTCAGATCACATCTGGAGTCAATGCTGACTGTAGGTCGGTCCCGGGTCGATCATCACCCCGCCCCGGTTCAGTCGGCCAGCAGGATGCGTGCCATGCCACACCACTGCGCGAGATGGGGATCACGCTCGGGGTTGCGCGGATCGAATCCGTAGGCCAGCGCTACACCGCGCATGCTGGACAGCAGGATGTCGGTCACCTGCCAGTAGCGTGGTCGCGCCGCCCACACCGGCCCGAACATGACCGCGACGGTTTCGTAAATCGCCCGCTGCAGTTGATGTTCGGCGGGACGCAGCGCATCCCGCAGCGCGTCGTTGTGCCGCGCGGCGACCCACAACTCGATCGACGCCCAGAAGAATGGCTGGTGGAAGTTGCTCCACATCTGGCCGACCGCTTCGTCTATTCGCGCCGGGTCATCGGCGGCCGCGGTGATCATGGCCCCAACCCCCTCGCGCAGCTCTGCCACCCGAGTGGAGGCCAGGTGCTGCACCGCGCCGACGAGCAGTTCGTCGCGAGAGGGAAAGTGGTGCAGCAGCCGGCCGCGGGAAATGCCCGCCAGCTCCTGTATCCGGAGCGTGGACGCTCCTGCGTAACCCTGCTCGATGAGGCATTGCACGGCCGCGTCCAGGATCTGCTGCCGACTGGCCCGACTACGCTTCTCCTGCAGTTCGAGATAACCCTCGGCGCCCGTGGCTGTCATGCGCAGATCCTACGACCTTCAGGATGTACAGTCAGAACTGACTGCAGTATTTCGAGTGAGGAAGAGGGCGCATGCTGGTCGACGGAAACATCGGCGGCTCGATCGATGGGACGGGCGGCGGCGATCTGAAGGTCATCGACGATCAGGTGGATTTCGCCGACCGCATCGGTTACGACGGCGTCTGGTCGACGGAGGTCGCACGCGACCCGTTCCTGCCGCTGCTCGCCGCCGCACAGCGCTCACCCCGCCTGCAGGTCGGCACCGCCGTCGCGGTGGCCTTCGCTCGCAATCCGATGACCCTGGCCACGGTGGCGAATGATCTGCACGCCTTCAGTTCCGGTCGCTTCATCCTCGGACTAGGCTCGCAGATCGAGGCCCACATCGTGCGCCGGTTCAGCATGCCGTGGTCGGCCCCGGCCGCTCGCATGCGCGAGTTCATCGCGGCGCTGCGCGCGATCTGGAGCAGCTGGCAGTTCGACGAGCGCCTGGATTTCCGTGGCGACTTCTACCAGCACACATTGATGACGCCGATGTTCCGGCCCGAGCCCAATCCTTGGGGCAGCCCGCCGATCCTGCTCGCCGCGGTCGGGCCGAAGATGACGCAGGTCGCCGCCGAAACCGCGGACGGCCTAGTGCTGCACGGTTTCACGACCGAACGCTATCTGCGGGAAGCGACCCTTCCGATCGTCGAATCGGGACTGGCCGGCTCGGGCCGCTCCCGCCGGGAGTTCACCCTCAGTTATCCGGGACTACTCGCCACCGGTGCGACCGAGGAGTCGTTGCGGGAAGCGGTCGCCGCGGTCAAGTCGCAATTGGCGTTCTACGGGGCGACTCCCGCCTACCGGGCCGTGCTGGAGCTCCACGGCTGGGGCGAGCTGCACACCGAACTCCACCGCCTGTCCAAAGCGGGCGACTGGTCCGCGATGACGGGCCTGATCGACGACACCATCCTGAATGCCTTCGCGGTCGTGGGCGAGCCCGCGACCATCGGGCCCGAACTCGAGCGCCGATTCGGAGATATCGTCGACCGCTTCACCCTGTACACGCCCTACCCACTGGACGAGTCGGTGCGGCGCACCATCATCGATGATCTGCACGCACCGGCTCCGGCTCCGCCGGAGTCGGACTGACCGGGCCCGAGGCCAAGGGCAGCATCGCCGCGGCGGCCCGAATCAGCGAGGCCGCGGCGAGAATGCTGAGCACCGAGGCGACCGCCACCACCGACGAGGAGGGGTGATCCAGGTGCAGTGCGATGATCGTCGGCGCGCCGGCACCGAAATTCGCCATGAAAAACGTGCACGGGAAGAGCACGAACAGACCGAGCAGGTGCCAGGGCCGCGTCGCGTACTTGCGCAACAGCGCCGCCGCCACCGCGAAACAGATCACCTGCGCCGCCTCCAGCACCCCGATGACGAGGGGGTACTTGAGTATCCGGAAGACGTGCGGACCCCAGTATTCGTAGGTGCCACCGTTGATCCCGACCATCTCGAACGCCGCGGACATCAAGAGCTCGAGACCCGCGAAGGCGTACAGACCGCGGTCGGTGAGTGTGCCCCGGTGAATCGCCCGTGCGATGAAGATCGCCGCACTCGCGTAGAGGACGGCATATCCGCTGTGGGTCCAGATCGGCTGTGGCACACCGAAGGCCGTGAAATGCGTGAACATTCCGTGGGTGGAGTAGAAATACAGGACCAGCCCGGCGTCGTAGAGCGGCTCGGCGAAGGCCGCGACCATCGCAGCCAGGACCATCAGCACATAGAACGGCGTCCGCTCCCGTAATCCCATCGCGACGGCGACCCCGATCAGCACGAGGGTCAGACCCCAACTGCCATAGGTCAGCACGGCTTGCATCGTGAGATTCAGCGGGTGGTCCATCGGTTGCATCGGCATCGGATTCTCCTCACGAACACATCGAAAGTGCTCGGCCATAGGGATGTTCGCGCCTCGGTCCCGATCGCGGGACCGGCGCGCACTCGAACCTATGCCGCAGGTCACAGCGCCGCGATATCCCTCGGGGGGAGACCGATCCCCCGGGAGGGGCATTCGCTGCCGCATCGCACGGGCGACCAGCAGTCAGCATTGACTGCCACCCTGCCGTTGCGCTAGCTTCGGCTCACCACTGCATCCGCGTGGACCCCTATCAACTGCCCGGAGCACGCGATTCGTCGTTCCCGCCGGGCCACCACCGCAGCCGGCACATCTCCACGGATCCGGCCACAGGCTGCGACAAGGAGAACCCGATGCCGAATCAGGCAATCGTGTACGAGGCGATTCGCACCCCGCGAGGCAAGGGAAAGAACGGTGCGCTGCACAGCGTCAAACCGATCGATCTGGTCACGGGACTGATCGGCGAATTGCGAGTGCGCTTCCCCGATCTCGACCCCGCGGCCATCGACGATGTCGTGCTCGGCGTCGTGACCCCGGTCGGCGACCAGGGCGGCAATATCGCCAAGGCTGCCGCCCTCGCCGCCGGACTGCCGAATACCGTTGCGGGCGTACAGATCAACCGGTATTGCGCCTCGGGCTTGGAGGCCACCAACCTGGCCGCGCAGAAAGTCCGGTCGGGCTTCGAATCGCTGGTGATCGCCGGCGGCGTGGAATCGATGTCGCGCGCCCCGATCGGCTCCGACGGCGGTCCGCTGTTCAACGACCCGGCCACCGGCTACGACCTGCATTTCGTTCCGCAGGGCATCGGCGCGGATCTGATCGCGACCATCGAGGGTTTCACCCGCGAGGACGTCGACGCCTACGCCGTGCGATCCCAGCAGCGTGCCGAATCCGCCTGGACCGGCGGATATTTCTCGAAGTCGGTGGTTCCGGTCAAGGACTTCAACGGCATCACCGTGCTCGATCACGATGAGCACCGCCGCCCCGGCACCACCGTGGACTCGCTTGCCGGGTTGAAGCCGTCGTTCGCCGGACTGGGCGCGGCCGGATTCGATGCTGTCGCCATGCAGAAGTATCCGTCCATCGAGCGGATCGACCACGTGCACCACGGCGGCAACAGTTCCGGCATCGTCGACGGCGCGGCACTCGTCCTGGTCGGAAGCGAGGAGGCGGGCAAGCGATTCGGCCTCACCCCGCGCGCCCGCATCGTGGCGACGGCAGTGTCGGGCGCCGACCCGACCATCATGCTGACCGGGCCGCGCCCGGCCACCGAGAAGGTACTCGCGCTGGCCGGGCTGACCCTCGACGACATCGACCTGTTCGAACTCAACGAGGCATTCGCGTCGGTGGTGCTGAAGTTCCAGAAGGACCTGCACATCCCCGACGAGAAATTGAACGTCAATGGCGGCGCTATCGCGATGGGCCACCCGCTGGGGGCCACCGGCGCCATGCTCGTCGGCACGGTCATCGACGAACTCGAACGCCGCGGCGACCGGCGGGCGCTGGTGACCTTGTGCGTCGGCGGCGGCATCGGCATCGCAACCATCATCGAACGACTCTGAGCGCGAACGGAATTCGGCAATGACGCAGACAACAACCATTCGCTGGCAGCAGGAGGACGACGGCATCGTCGTGCTCACCCTCGACGATCCCTCGGCATCGGCCAACACGATGAACAGCGAGTTCCTCGCGTCGCTCACCGCGACGGTGGATCGCCTGTCGAGCGAGCTCGAGACGATCCGGGGCGTCGTCATCACCTCCGCGAAGAAGACGTTCTTCGCCGGTGGCAACCTCGATGACCTGATCGCCACCACACCCGACGACGCCCAGCACTGGACCGACTATTGCAACGGGCTCAAGCGGCAGCTGCGGCGGCTCGAAACGCTGGGGCGGCCGGTCGCCGCTGCGATCAACGGCGCGGCGCTCGGCGGCGGGCTGGAACTGGCGCTGGCCACGCATCACCGCATCGCGTGCGCGCGGGGCGTGGTCGTCGGGCTCCCCGAGGTGGGTCTGGGTCTGCTGCCCGCCGTCGGCGGCGTCACCCGCACCGTGCGTCTACTCGGAGTGCAGCGTGCGCTGGACAAGGTCCTGCTGAGCGGCAGCCGATTCAAGCCGCAGCAGGCTCTCGAACTCGGCCTTGTTCATCAGATCGTCCCCAGCACGGCCGATCTCGTACCGGCCGCCAAGGAGTGGATCGAAGCCAACCCGGACGCCGTGCAGCCGTGGGATGTCAAGGGCTACATCATTCCCGGCGGCACGCCCTCCGATCCCGAACTGGCGCAACGGCTTCCATTGCTCACCGCTGCGCTGCACAGCCGGTCGAAGGGCGCTCCCCTGCCCGCGCCGCGGGCGATCCTCGCGGCGGCGGTCGAGGGCGCGCAGGTGGACTTCGACTCCGCCGCGCTGATCGAGACGCGATACTTCATTCCGCTGGTCACCGGGCAGATCGCGAAGAACATGATCCAGTCGTCGTTCTTCGACCTGCAGACGGTGCAGGGTGGCGCCAGCCGGCCCGACGGGGTGCCCAAATACGCGGCGAAGAAGGTCGGCATCCTCGGGGCCGGAATGATGGGTGCCGCGCTCGCCTATGTCTGCGCGCGGGCCGGGCTGGAGGTGGTGCTGAAGGACCTCACCCTGGCCACCGCGGGACGCGGCAAGGGATATGCCGAAGCGCTGGAGGCGAAAGCGCTCGCGCGCGAGGCGACGACAGAGGCCGAGTCCGCGCGGCTGCTGGCCCGTATCACCCCCACGGCGTCGCGCGACGATCTGGCGGGCGTGGACTTCGTCGTCGAGGCGGTATTCGAGGACGTCGCGATCAAACAGCAGGTGTTCCAGGAGATTCAGGACATCGTCGAACCGGACGCCGTCCTGGGTTCCAACACCTCGACGCTGCCGATCAGCACGCTCGCCGAGGGCGTGCACCGGCAGCAGGACTTCATCGGCATCCACTTCTTCTCACCCGTCGACAAGATGCCGCTGGTCGAAATCATCACCGGGAAGAACACCTCCCGCGAGACCCTGGCGAAGGTCTTCGACTTCACCCAGCAGATCGGCAAGGTACCGATCGTCGTCGGCGACAGCCGCGGCTTCTTCACCAGCCGGGTGATCATGACTTTCCTCGACGAGGCCGTCGCCGCCGTCGGTGAGGGCATCGATCCGGCGGTGATCGAACAGGCTGGTGCCCAGGCCGGCTATCCCGCCCCGCCGCTGCAGCTGATGGACGAGCTGACCCTGACCCTCCCCCGCAAGATCCGCGAGGAGAAGAAAGCCGCGATCGAGGCGGCGGGCGGCAGCTGGCGCCCGCACCGGTCCGAAGCCGTGATCGACGCCATGATCGAAGAATTCGGCCGTAGGGGCCGATCGACGGCCGCCGGCTTCTACGACTACGACGAATCCGGCAAGCGGGTGGGTCTGTGGACCGGATTGCGCGATGCGTTCGGATCCGGCACCCGTGAGATCCCGTTCGAGGATCTGCGCGAGCGCATGCTCTTCGCCGAGGCGCTGGAGACCGTTCGGTGCTTCGACGAAGGCGTCCTGACCTCCGTCGCCGACGCGAATATCGGTTCGCTGTACGGCATCGGCTTCCCCTCCTGGACCGGCGGTGTCATTCAGTACATCAACGGCTACGAGGGCGGACTGCGAGGCTTCGTGGCGCGGGCACGTGAATTGGCGGAGCGGTACGGCTCCCGCTTCACTCCCCCGGATTCCCTGGTGGCCAAAGCCACCCAGGGCGAGCGGTACTGTTAAGCCAGTACCGCGGCGAGGAATGCCTCCGGCAGCGTCGACCCGTTGCCGGAGGCGTCCTCGTGTTCGAGGCCACGCAGGACCGCGAGGACGGCCGGCCCGCTGAACCGCAGCAACCCGACCAACGACAGGTCGGCGCACTGCCGCGCTACGGGCAGCAGGATGCGCGTGGCCTCGGCCGTCTCACCGGCTTCGGCGAGACAGGTCACCAGGAGCAGGCTGGCCTGCAGCAACGCCCGGGGGCGGTGCTGCCCGGCGATTCGGTCCCGCCTTGCCCGGGCTTTCGAGCACGCCTCGGTGGTCGCCGCCGCCGATCGCCGGGCGAGCAGCTCCCGAATGGCCGAGTCCTCCACCAGCTCCGCCGTGACCATGGCGATGCCTCCATCACCGATTTCACCGTCTACGCCATCCGTCGCGACGGCTGGCGAGGGAACGTTCGAATCCCCTTCTGCCGCAGCGGTAATGCCGAACCGGAGGCCTTCGTTGTTGAGGCGGGCGGCCAAACGGGGCAGATCCAAAGCGGTTGCGAGGCGCCGGCCGTCGCGCAAGCGTTGCCGAGCCATGTCGAAGTCCCCGCGCAGCGCCTTGACGCGGGCGCCCGTACCGTAGGTGGCCAGCATGAAATCGACGATTCCGCCCTCACCACCGAGTTCGTAGCTCTCGTCGAGCAGTCGCTCCGCAGCGGCCATGTCCCCCAGATCGAACAGTAGATCACCCAGTAACGCGCTCGCGATCCGCGCGGCATGAGACCGGCCGCCACCGCTACCCGCGGCGACCTCGAGGGCAGCGCGGAAGGCCGCTTCGGCCCCGGCGATGTCGAGTTCCTCGCTGGCGGCGATGCCGTCGAAGCAGTGCCCGTACATGACGCTGAACGGCCCTCGCATCCGCCGGTGGTAGTCTGCCGCCCACTGCTGCCAGCGGTGTGCCGCCGCGAAGTCGAACCGATAGATCGCGACGAACGTCGCCATATCCGCGGCGGTGGTGACCACCCACGGATGCAGCTCCTGTGGCCGAGCCAGGGCTCTCGACAGCAGTTCCTCGACACCGTCGAGGCGGTCGGCCGACACCCGCACCGCCGCATCCACCACGGCGGCCTCGATCTCGATCGCCGCGGTCCGGTCGACGTCGTCACGCTCGAGCAGCGCACGCACCTGTTGCAGCGCCGCGCCCGCGGCGGTGCGACGCTGCAACAGGAGATTCGCCCACACCGTGTCGAGCTGCAATGGCAGGCTCGAATTCACCGCAGCTGCCGGAAGTTTCGCGATCAAGGCGAGCAAGGTCGACATCTGCGACTGCTCGAGTAGTTGGGCACCGTCGGCTTCCACCAGCTCAACGGCCCGGGCCTGGTCGTCCCCCGCGAGCGCATGGTCCACCGCCGGACTCAGCAGGTGGTGGTCGGCGAACCACCGCGAGGCACGGCGGTGCAGCTCGGGAATCCAGTCCGGATGGTCGCGTTCGAGCCGCCGCCGCAGGAAATCGGCGAAGAGCTGGTGGTAGCGGAACCACTCTCCTTCGGCGTCGGCCCGGCTCAGGAACAGGTCGCGCGCCTCGACCTCTTCCAATAGCGCTGTGCCGTCGGGCATTCCGGACAGTTCCGACGCCAGCCCGGGGCTCAGGCGCTCGGTGATCGACGTGCGCAAGACGAATTCGAGCGTCCGCGGATCAAGTCCGTCCAGCACGTTCTCGGCGAGAAACTCGGCGATGGCGTGGTGGCGGCCGCTCAGATGCCCGATCAACTCGCTCGGATCGTCTCCGCCCCGGAGCGACAAGGAGGCAAGCTGAAGTGCCGCCACCCAGCCGTCCGTCGAGGCCGTCAGGCTGGCGATATCGCTGTCCGTCAGCGCCGGGCCGCCCACACCCGTGAAATACGATCGGGCCTCGGAAACTGTGAAGCGCAAGTCCTTTGGGTCGATCTCGACCACTTCGTCGTGGACGCGCATGGTGCTGAGCGGCAGGCCCGTGCGGCTGCGGCTGGTGACGATCACCTGCAGGTGGTGGCAGCCATGCTCGAGCAGGCGACCCAGGGCTGCGATGCCGGCGGCGTCGGTGACCCGGTGCCAGTCGTCGATGATCAGCGCGACATGCTCGCCGCCGGAGTGGATTTCGTCGACGAGTGTACTGCAGATATACGGTTCGGCGGCCTCGCCGTGCACTTCGAGCAACTCCCGCAGCCGCTCCGCCAGTGCGGGCAGCGCGGGGCGCAGAGCCTCGATCAGGTGCGCGAGGAACCACACCAGATTGTTATCGTCGCGATCGATGCCCAGCCAGGCGACATGCGCCCCGCGGTCGGCCAGGATGTCGCGCCATTGGGCCGCGACCGTGCTCTTCCCGAATCCGGCCGGGCCGTGGATGAGCACCAGACGCCGGCGTTGCCCATGGTCGCGCAGCAGCTCGAGCAGTCGCTCTCGCACAACCAGCGGATGCGCCGGGATGGGCGGGCGGAATCGCGTCGCGGCGGTCGGCGGTGGCATCGGAGTCGGCGTCCGGCCCCGTACCACCGAGCGCGGAGCCGTCGAGGGCAGCCCCTGCGTGGTGACCGGTGATTTCCGTTCCGAGTCCAAGGTTTCCGCGCCGATCGGCAGCACCATCCGATCAACCGGCAACCCATGGCCGCTCTGAATCTCGGCCAGCTCATCGCCGAAGGCGGCAGCCGACGCATACCGATCGGCCGGATCGCCCGCCATCGCGCGCTCGATCGCGTGGCACAGGTCGTCGGGTAACTCGTATGTGTGCAGATCCGGAATCGGTTCGGAGGTGATTCTCAGAAACTGGGAGACAACCCGCTCGCCCTCGCGGCGCTCGAACGCGGCATGGCCGGTGACCAGCGCGAACAGTGTGGCCCCGAGCCCGTAGACATCAGAGGCGCGCGAGGGTTCGCCGCCGGTGAGTACCTCGGGCGCGGTGAAGGCGGGCGATCCGGTGACCAGTCCCGATGTAGTCACGAACCCACCGGCGACATGTGCGATACCGAAGTCGGTGAGCTCGGGTTCGCCGTAGTCGCTCATCAGGATATTCCCCGGTTTCACATCCCGATGCAGCACGCCACACCGGTGGGCGGCCTCCAGCGCGCCGGCCACCTTCACCCCTACTCGCACGGCGTCCTGCCAGGGCAGCGGGCCATCACGTTCGATGATGTCCTGTAACGACTTTCGCGGGTGGTAGGGCATCACCAGGTAGGGGTGCCGCGCCGCCAGCTCACCGCTGAAGAGGATGGCGACGATGTTCGGATGCCCGGACAGTTTGCCCATGGCGCGCTGTTCCCGCAGGAAACGTGCGAGGTTTTCCCGGTCGACGTCTGTGGTCAGCACCTTGACGGCTACGGTGCGATCCAGCTCGGGCTGCTCGCACCGGTACACCACCCCGAAACCGCCGCGACCGATCACGGCCACATTCTCGAACCCGGCCGACTTCAATTCCGACGCAATGCTTTCCGTCGGAGCGCCTGGCTGCGACGGGCCTCGACCCTCCATCGACGAACTCATCTCCGGACACCCATCCACGCCGCGCAGGTCCGCAACGGCCCGAGCGCCCGACCCACGCATGCCGTTCGGTCGCCAGCGTACGGTCAGCATACCGCGCTCCCCGATACCGGATCGGTCGTTCGTGACGACTCCCGAAGCCTGGCCCGGTATGGCCATGACACGGTCCGAACGGCTACTCGGCCAGCGGGATCGCCGCGGCGTAGGCGCCTTCGTGATACAGCAGCGGCGCGCGGGCCGGCTCGGCGCCCTTCTCGCTGTACACGCGCACCACCCGGCACAGCACCAGGACCGAGTCGCCGGCGGGAATCAGCTGCTCGACCCGGGTGTGGATCCAGGTCGGCGTGCCGTGCAACACCGGCTCTCCGGTCTCGAGCGCCGTCCACAGGGATCGGTCGGCGAAACGCTGATCGGCAGTGCGCGAGAACCGCTGCGCGAGCGCCAGCTGGTGCGTGCCGAGCAGATGGACGACCAACGACTCAGCGGCCTCCAGCGCACCGATGCTCGACGACGTGCAGGTGATGTTGAACGACACCAGCGGCGGGTCGAGCGACAACGAGGCGAACGAGGTCGCGGTGAAACCCACGGGCCCGGAAGCCGATTCGAGGGTGACGATCGTGACTCCGGCCGCGTGCCGGCGCATCGCGGCGCGATACTCGGCCGGGCCGACATCACCGAAGGCGTCGGACCGAGCCGACAGGTCGGCGGACTTCTCGAGCGAGCTCGACATCGTTTTCTCCTGAAGATCGAATTTCGTCGTGAACATGCCCAGGTCAGGCGATTCCGCTGCGGGTCATACCTGCTCGGACATCAGCACGTGTGGGTCTGCGCTGGATCGGCTTGCCAATTCATGAAGCATCGCGATTCGCTCCTGTGACAAGCGCACGCCGCTCGACTCCAAACAGGGCAGGGTCCCGGAGGCGATGTACCCGAGCACATCCGAATTGATCAACGGCAGTAGTACGACACCGTCGGCGATCTTGGCGGCGTATATGTCGGAGATCAGCCCGGCGAGGCCGGTGGGTGTTCCGATGTACCGCAACGATTTCGGGCGCGGAGGCGTGTCGACGAGCTCGTCGAGACGATCCATCGCCCGATGCGCATCCTGGACGTTGGAGGCGATCATCACCTCGAGATCGACGAGCACGACCGCGTCGGCCGGATCGAGTCCGTCCTGCTCCGCACACTCTTTCTTGCGGGCGGTGCGCCGTTTGGTCGCGAGCAGATCCATGGTCTGCACGCGCTCCACCGTCGCGGGATCGACCGGGCAGGCTGTCTCGGTCACATCGATCCAGAGTCCGAGGCCGTCGCCGCGTCCCTCCGGTGCGGCGGCGGGGTGGTGCCCCGCGCCGACCAGGTCGATCGTGACGTGCAACGGGAGTCGTTCCCCCAGCAGCCACCGGGACATGATGTTTCCTTTCCTGCCTGGCGATCCCGCGACGGGTGCGGGCGCTACCCGGCCACCGGATCGATGACGATCGCGAAGGCCTTTTTCTCGATTCCGCCCGATCGATCGAGCGAGATGAACTTCTGCTCGGTGTACTCGTCGAGCGCGTCCGGGCCACCCTCGCGCCCCAGGCCGCTCTCCTTGTAGCCACCGAACGGATACGCGGGGTGAATGACGTGCCAGTCATTGACCCACACCATGCCCGCGTCCAACTGCCGGGCGACCTCCAGCGCGCGCTCCTCGCCACCCCAAACCCCCGCCGAGAGGCCGTAATTGGTGTCGTTGGCGATCTTGATCGCCTCGTCCACCGAGTCGTAGGTGAGGACGGTCAGGACCGGTCCGAAGACCTCCTCGCGCGCGATCCGCATGTCGTTGGTGACACCGGTGAAGATCGTGGGCTCCACCCAGTAGCCCTTGTCGAACTCCTCGCCCGACGGTGCGCGGCCACCCAGGACTGCCGTGGCGCCCTCCTCGGCGGCGATCCGGAAGTAGTCGAGGATGCGGTCGCGCTGCACCTTCGACGCGATCGGCCCGATGTGGGTCGTGGGATCGAGCGGGTCGCCGAGCTTCAGGGTCGAGGCCCGCTCGACCAGTCGCCGCACGACCTCGTCGTAGGTGCTCGCCGGAACCAGCAGCCGGGTACCCGCCTCGCAGGCCTGGCCGTTGTTGGCCATGCAGGCGAACAGCGCGCCATCGATGGCGATATCGAGGTCGGCGTCGTCTAGCAGGACGTTGGCGCCCTTGCCGCCGAGCTCGAGTGTCACTCGCCGGATCGTCTGGGCCGACTGCCGCAGGATGCTCTTGCCGACCGCGGTCGACCCGGTGAAGGCGACCTTGCGGACATCGGGATGACCGGCGAGGTAGGCGCCGACCGGATCACCGTCTCCGGTGACGACATTGAGCACACCGGCCGGAAGACCAGCGGCCTCGAACTCCTTGGCCAGCTCCAGCGCGAGCAGCGGCGCGTGCTCATCGGGCTTGAGCACCACGGTGTTTCCGGCCACCAGGGCCGGCGCGATCTTCCACACCGTGGTCAGCATCGGGATGTTCCACGGCACGATGGCCGCGACCACTCCGATCGGCTCGCGGCGCACGATGCCGAGCGCGGGGATCGGGCCGATCTCGGGCCCCTTGCTCTCCCACTCGTAGTTCTCCGCGAGCGAGGCCAGGTACTGCATCTGCGCCACCGAGAGCCCGACATGCAGGGCCCCGGTGATCCGGATGGTGGCGCCGTTCTCCCGGGTCTGCAGCACCGCGAGCTCGTCGATCCGACCGGCGAGCCGGGCCGCGACCTCATTGAGCAGCGCAGCCCGCTCGGCCGGCGCAGTGCGCCGCCAGGCCCCGTTCTCGTGCGCGGCCTTGGCGGCGGCCACGGCCTGGTCGACCTCGGCGATGCCGCCCTTGGCGACCGTCGCCACCAGTTCTTCGGTTGCGGGACTGCGGATTTCGTATCGATCGTCGGTGTCGGACCATTTGCCGTCGATGAACAGCGAGTAGTGGGGTGTACTCATCGGTTGCTCCTTGTGCTGTGAACCATGCTCGAGGCGGGACGCCGCCTCATCCGATCTGCCGTTCTCGCCCTTGCCAATACGGCGCGCGAATCGCCTTCTTGTCGACCTTGCCCGCCGGATTCACCGGTACGCGGTCCACGAATTCGATCGTCTTGGGGGCGGGAACGCTGCCGAGCGCGGCCTTCACGTAGTCGATCAGTTCTGGCTCGCTGACCTGCGTGCCCGGTTTCGCGACCACGACCGCGTGGACGGCTTCGCCCCACTTCTTGTGCGGCACACCGATCACCACCGCCTGCGCGACCGCGGGATGGGTCGCGAGCACGTCCTCCACCTGGCGCGGGAAGACATTGAAGCCGCCGCTGACGACCATGTCCTTCTTGCGATCGAGAATGTAGAGGAAACCGTCGGAGTCCAGCCGGCCGATGTCGCCGGTGTGCACCCAGCCCTCACGAAGCGCCTCATGGTTGCGAGAGGGATCGAGGTAGCTCAGCATCTGGCCGAGCTGGCGCGAGCAGATCTCGCCGACCTCGCCGACCGGCAGCGGCCGGTCTTCGTCGTCCTGGATGCTGACACGCACGGGGAACATCGGGCGTCCTGCCGAGGCCAGGCGATTGATCCACTCCGCCGAATCGACGCGATGCTCGTTCTTGCGCAGGCATGAGATGTAGCCCTGCTCGGTTCCGGCGTAGGTCTGGATGAAGATCGGGCCGAATACGTCCAGCGCCTCCCGCAGCCGTTCCGGCGCGATCGGCGACCCGGCGTAGATCATGGTTCCCAGCGACGACAGGTCGTGCTCGTCGCGTTCCGGATGGTCCAGCAGCAGGTAGATGATCGTCGGCACGACCGCGGTGGCGGTCACCCCGTAACGCTCGATGCTGGTGAGCAGGCCGTCGACGTCCAGTCCGGGCAGCATGACGTTGGTGCCGCCGCGGACGAAGGTCGGCATCACGAAGATCTGCGAGAAGTGCGTCAGCGGCGCGCCGTGTGCGAACACCTCGCCGAAGCGGATGTCGCCGATCTCCAGCCCGGCCGAAATGCTGTATTGCGCCCAGGTGTAGTGGGAGTTGACCACGCCCTTGGGCTCGCCGGTGCTGCCCGAGGTGAACAGTGCGTACGCCTCGTCGTCCTCGAACAGGCCGACCTCGGGGCGGGTGTCCGGCTGGGTATCGAAGGCCTCCGAGTAGCTCTGGGCCGCATTCTGATTCGCCTCCGCGTCGCCCCCGAGCCGGATCAGGTTCTGCAGCTTCGGCAACCGATCCCGGATCGCGGCGATCTGGTCGTCGAACTGTGCATGGTAGATCAGTGTGGTGGCGTCGGTCTGCGCCAGGTTCGACCGGAACCCGTCGGCCGCGGACCGGGTGGGCAGCTGAACGAGGACGCCGCCGGCCGCCCAGATCCCGTGCTGAGTCGGGATGAACTCCAGGCAGTTCGGCAACAGCAGCCCGACCCGTTCGCCTTTCTGCAGGCCCATTCCGACCAGGCCGTTGGCCACGCGGTTACGCCACGCTTGCAGCTCCCGGTACGTGATCGACCGCTCGCCGTCGATGATCGCCACCGAGGAGGAGTAATAGGTGCACGCCCTGTCCAGGACGTCCGGCAACGTACCCCACATCGTCAGGAACCGGCCAGGGTCGACGGGTCGAAGCCTTCGACCCAGTACTCGGGGGTAATGATCGGCAGCCCGAGCTCCTGCAATACCGGGGTGTCGTTCCAGTAGGTGGTCTCACGCGCGATCTTGCCGTCAGCGTCGAGCTGGTGCCAGGTGATGCCCTGGGTGGTCAGCGTCTTGCCGGCCGTCGGGACGCCACGATAGGTGTCGAGTCCCTCGCCGGTCCACTGCCATCGGATCACCACGGCCGGGTTGCCGGCGGTGCCGGCCAGGCCGAAGCATTCGAAGACATCGAAGCGGTGGATGCCGACGCCGTTGCCCCGGTCGCCGTTCGCGAACGGCGCCAGCCGGGGAGCCAGCTCGGCCTTGGTGATGGCGGTGGACAGCACGTGGTCGCGGTCGGCGTGGTCGTCGTACACCAGATCGTCGGCGTACAGCTCCACAGCCGCGTCGGTGTCGGTGGTCAGCGCCTTGGTCCAGCGCTGGGCGTGCTCGTCGTGTGTGCTCATGATTTTGTATTCCCTTCGGACAGTGCGCGTTTCAGGCGTTGGTAACCGACTTGGCGACCGAGTGCGGCGCGATCGGCAGGCCGAGCTCGGCGACCGCGGTGGCCACGTCCCAGAGACTGGCCTCCTTCACGATCAGGCCCTCGTCGTTGTAGACGTGGAAGGTGATGCCGCGGGAACCGGGCACCTTGCCGTTCGCGGGCACGCCCACGAAGGCCGTCGCCGTCGGCGCTTCCCAGGTCCACCGGTAGATGGCCGCTTTCTCGTCACCCACGACCTCGTCGATGCGGAAATTGTTGATGCCGATGCCGTTTTCGGTGTCTTTGTTCGCGTACGGCGCGAAGACGCGCAGCAGCTCGTCCTTGTCGGTGATCTTCTGACCGAGAATCGGGTCCTCGAAAACGAAGTCGTCGGCGTAGAGCGCGACAACGGCCTCGGGGCTCTCACGGAAGGCTTTCAGCCACTTGACCGCAAAAGTATGACTCATGGAAGTTCGCTTTCCTCGGTTCGTCAGGAACGCATTCAAGGTATGGCGGTGTGACGTAGGTAATCGACTTCCTCTCGGAGGAAAACCACTGCTCTAAGGGGGGATGCCGGGGGTAGGCGGGTGGGCGGGGAACACGTCACTACCAGGCCTCCTCCGTTCGGCCGCAGCAGCTCGTCGCCGCGGGGTCCGCCCGCACGCCGACGACGCTTTTCTCCCCCTTCGTTGGGCTCAAATCCCTCTTCCGAGAGGTGTGGCCGCACCGCGCCCGTTGCCAGACTGGGCTGCACACGCACCGGAAGGCAAAGGGTCTATCCATGAGCACATTCAAGAGCGCCGACGAGGTCTACACCTATATCGGCGGAATTTTCGAAGCCGCCACCAGGGAGCCGGCGTTCATCGAAGCGACCGCCGGCACCGGTTTGGTGATCAAACTGATCCAGACCGATCCCGACGCCGTCATGGTGATCGACTTCCCCGGACAGAAAGTCACTACCGGCGACGCCGCCCGAGATATGAATTCCACCGTGCAGCTGCGCATGTCGTCGGACAACAGCAACCGTTTCTGGCAGGGCAAGCTCAACTTCACGCTGGCCATGGCACAGCGGAAGGTGAAGCTCGAAGGCAAGCGCTCGGTGGCCCTGAAGCTGCTGCCGCTCACGGCCGGGCTGTTCGACGTCTACAAGACGCTGCTGGTAGGCAGCGGCCGCGAGGATCTGCTGATCCGCTAGAAATCCCCTCCACCCCAATACATTTCCCAAGGCATTAGGAGCACACATGCTGAACGCTGACATGACCGACGAAGAATTCCAGCCGTATTTCGAGAAGGCCCAGAAGGTCTCGGAGTTCTTCCGGGAGATCGGCCCGAAGTACGACCAGGAGAACACCTTCGCCTACCCGTCGATCCAGGTGTTCAAGGAATCCGGCCTCGGCGCGCTCCCCGTGCCGAAGGAATTCGGTGGCGCCGGCGGCGGCCTGCTGCACGCCTCGAAGGTGATCAGCGAACTGTCCAAGGGCGATTCGGCCATCACGCTGGCCTACAACATGCACTACATCATGGTCGGCATCGCCGGAAACCTGATGAGCGAGGAGCAGAACAAGTACTGGCTGGGGCGGGTTGCCCAGGGCGACCTCATGTTCGGTCCCTTCTCCGAGCAGCGCGCCGGATTCAGCGGCCTGGCCGATATGAAGGCGGTTCCGCAGCCCGAGGGCGGCTGGCGGCTCTACGGCAAGAAGGTCTGGGGCACGCTGTGCGAGGCCGCTGACATCGTGACCACCAACGCGACCATCACCGACGCCGACGGCAACCTGCCCGAGGACTTCCAGGAACGGGTCAACGCCGAGAGCTTCTTCATCGGCGAGTTCAAGCTCGACGAGAACGGTCAGGGTGACGGCGTCCGGATCGAAAAGACCTGGGACGCGCTGGGAATGCACGCCACCGGGACCCAGACCATCCATTTCGAGGGCTACTACGTCCCCGCCGACGGATTCATCTGCGAGTGGCGGACCGGCGCCTTCGGCGTGCTCGAATGGGCCTCGCTGATGTTCGCCAGCATCTACCTCGGCATGCAGTACCGCGTGCTGGAGGAGTCGCGGGCCGTGCTGTCGAAGAAGACCCTCGGCGCCACCTTCGGCGCGATCGTGGCCGCCGAGACCAAGGTCTCCGGAGTCGGCCACATCATCGACGGCATCGGCGACATGGCCTCGCGCGTCGAGCTCAGCCGCCGGGTGCTGTACCGCACCTGCCAGGAGGTCATGGACGGCCTCGACGACGAGTGGCCGCTCGAGCTGCGTTTCCCCTACATCGGGCTGGCCAAGACGTTCATCGCCGAAAACGTCATGCACATGACCAAGAACGCGATGAACATGGTCGGCGGCTCGTCCTTCAAGAAGGGCGCGATCTTCGAGCGCCTCTACCGCGACTCCGCGGCCTCGATGTTCCAGCCCCTCAACGCCGATCAGTCCCGCACCTACATCGGCGAGTACCTGCTGCAGCCGGAGGAACTCGCCGACTGACCCGGTCGAACGAGAACAAACCCCCGGCCTACCGGCCGGGGGTTTCCTCGTTGTGCAACCGGCTACGCCGGGGGCAGATGGCCACGGATGAGCAGCCAGGCGATGGCGCTGACGAGGTGCTGGATGGGGTCGACCAGATCGATGGTCATCGAATCTCCTTGCAGGGCTGGGGTATCAGGCGCGCAGTTCGGCGGCCACCGCGGGATCGAGGACGTCTTCGATGGCGATCTGGGCTTGGAGCGGGAGCGTGTGCAGGATGCTCCGGACCCGGTCCTGGCGGCGGGCGGCGGCCTGCCGGAACGGCATGCCGGGGGTCAGCCGCATCTGCGCGACGATGCCCTCGATGTCCTCGACGCCGCCGACATGGTGACCGGCGTCGACCAGGGCCTGCTCGTGGGCGATCTGCGCCTCGTCCTTTTCCTCGCTCATCCCGATCGGGCCGATCATGCGACCGTTGAGAAACTGCTTCACCACGGGTTCGTCGCTGGTGAGCAGGACCTCCCGCGGTCCGAACATCACCAGCTCGCGGCGGAACAGCATCCCGATATTGTCGGGGACGGTACGGGCCAGGTTGATGTTGTGGGTGACGATCAGGAAGGTCGCGTCGATCTGAGCGTTGATGTCGAGGAACAGCTGGCTGATATAGGTGGTGCGGACCGGGTCCAGCCCGGAGTCCGGCTCGTCGACCAGAATGATCTGCGGATCCAGCACCAGCGCGCGGGCCAGGCCGGCGCGCTTGCGCATACCCCCGGAGATCTCGCCCGGCAGTTTGCCCTCCGCGCCGAGCAGGCCGGTCAGCTCCAGCTTCTCCAGGACGATCTTCCTGATCTCGGTCTCGCTCTTCTTCGTATGCTCACGAAGCGGGAAGGCCACATTGTCGAACAGGGTCATCGAGCCGAACAGCGCGCCGTCCTGGAACAGCACGCCGAACAACTTGCGGATTTCGTAGAGTTCCTTCTCCGTGCAGTCCAGGATGTTCGTCCCGTCCACGACGATGGAACCGTATTCGGGCCGCAGCAGCCCGATCAGCGACTTCAGGAATACCGACTTGCCGGTGCCGGAAGGCCCCAGCAGCACGCTGACTTCGCCGGCCGGCAGGGTCAGCGACACATCCCGCCAAATCGTCTGGGAACCGAACGATTTCGTCAGACCCTCAACTTCGACTTCGACACCACTCACGTGAATCCTCCTTCTACGGCGCTGTCCCGACGGTCAGAACAGCGGTTCGAATCGATTGATCAGCCACCGGCCGTCCACCTTCGCCAGGCCCACCCGTAGCGCGTTCTGCGATTGCGATGGTGCGGGATTACCTGCGACGGTGGTGATCTGGTCGATGTAGACGAGGACTGTCGCCCGGTCCCGCGCGACCGATTCGACAGCCGCCCCGGTCGGCGTGGCCTGCATGGTCACCCGTTTGTCCTTCGCGGTCGGGCCGACGACGGTGTCCGCGAGCTTCCCGTAGGTGTCGAGAAAGTCGCCGGTCAGGCGTGCCTTGGCCGCATTGAGATCCTGGTCGACGGTCTCCGGCTTGTACGAGAGAATCGCGACAGCGCCGTCAGAAGCTGTATGGGCGACGGTGTCGCGTGCGGCGGCGAGATCGCGGTCTGCGGGGCGCTGCACGAAAAGCTGCAGCGAAACGGTCACCGCGAGACCCAGAATCACTGCCGTGGCGGCGATTTCACGGACGTGACGCAGGCCAGCGCGGGCGTACCGGAAAATTGTCTGTGTACCAATCATTGGACGAACGCCACCTTCGAAAGCTTGAGTTTCCCGCCGATTTCGCTGACGTCGACGCGCAGCTGGTACTGCTTCGGCTCGGTCTTCACCTGCACACCGGCGGGTGCGGTGTCGGCGGACCCCGGATTGGACTGCGGCACCGGGACCGACGTCTCCGAGGTTGCGACTACGAGTACGGTGACAGAGCCGTCGTCATTGCGGTGCTCGATGCCGGCGGCGATGCCGCGGCCGGTGGTGGTCCCGCCCGAGGCCTGCATCGTGTCGATGACCGAGCGCTTGCGGGCGTCGAACTCGTCGTGCCACTGCCCCGTCGCGCTCGCCAGCACCCGGTTCACGTATCCGTTCGCGTCCGCGGAATTGGTCGAAATCAGCTGGGCCACCGCATCCGTCGAGAACTGCAGCAGCTCTCGATCGTGTGCGGCGGCGCGGTCGGCCCGATGGTGCTCGACCAGGGACCATGCCCCGACAGCCGAACCGGCGGCGAAGATCACCGCGAGAACAGCGACGCAGAGTCGAAATACCTTGGTACTCACAGCGGCTCCATCCGGTCGATCAGCCATTGACCGTGCGGTTTCACAACGCGCACACGGACGCTGCTGACCAGGTAGGTCGGATCGGGCTTCGTCGCGTTGGTGGTGATTCCGCGCAGGAAGACCAGCGCCACCGCGGTGTCCGGGGCCGCGGAGACCAGCGAGGCGCCGCTGACCTCCCAGCGGGCGTCGATATGCGACTGATGCGCCTGCGGGATGATGGTGTCGGCGGTCAGCTTCGAATACGAATCCAGGAATTCACCGGTGAGGTGGGTCTTGGACTGTGCGACATCGGCGTCCACGGTGTCGGCCTTGTAGGTCAGTACACCCGCGGTCAGCTTGCCCGCCTGCTCGGCGACACCGGCACGGACTTCAGCCGTCCGGTGGTCGTCTGCCACATAGCGCCAGTGCCCGAGCGCCGCGCCGGCCATCGCCGAAACAGCCACGAGCGCAAGCACACCGAGGGTCAGACGACGGTAGCGAGGAGGGCGTGCCGCGTCCGCGAAAGTGCCGATCCGGCCGATCACCCGCGCGATCACGGCACGACCTCGACCTTCGACAGTTTGTAGCCGCCCCCGGTGTGGACCACGTCGATCCGCAACCGCCAGGTCCGCGGGTCGCCCTTGGCCCCGGCCGCGTTCGTCACCTTGGAGACCGCGGTGACCAGCACCGTCGTGCTGCCATCGGGATTGTGCCGCTCGATACCCGCGCCGAGGATCTCCCCGACGGAATCGGTCTTGGAGTCGTTGATGGCGCCGACGAATTTGTCCTTGGTGCCCTGGAATTCGGTCAGCCACTGGCCCGTCGCATCCTTGACGATCCGGTCCGCGCTGCCGGCGGGATCCTTCACACTCGGCGAAATGAGATTGACCGCTTCCTGCCGGACCGCACCGAGCAGCGCGAGATCATTCTCGCCCGCCCGGTCACTGTCGCGGTGCGCCTGCGCCAGTAGCAGCGCCGCCGTCGACATCCCCGCGATCGCGAGCACGGCCAGCGCCACCGCGATCGAACGCCGACTCGGACGGCCGAGCGATCGCGGCGCCCAACGCCGCGTCCGTTCGTCACCGTGCGCATCGGTATCTTCTGCGCCACTGTCGTTTTCAGAGTCGGCGGCCGAACCTCCCGCGGCCTCGGCGGGATCCAACTCGGCCGCTTCCCTGCCGATATCCTCGTCGGTCAGGACGCTTTCGGCGTCCGGATGCACGGCGGCTTCGCGTGTCATCAGTTGCCTCCTGTCAGCATGGACTGCAGAGTCTGTGTGCCGGTACGGAATTCGTATCCGGCGCGAGCTGGTTGCGACTCGTCCGCCGGCGGCTGCGGCGCGGGCTGGGCATCCGGGTTGTCCGCGGCCGGAGCGGGATTGTCGTGCCAGCCGTTGTCGCCCTGAGGGACGTAGGGCCGGTTGCTCTTGCAGTCCTCGACGGTCGGCGCGCGTTTTCCCGGGTTGTCCATGCACGGCAGGTTGCGGGCACCGCGGACCGCGTTGGCCGCGTCCTGCGGAATCGCACAGTAGAGCGGCGCGGCGGTGCGGACCGGGGCGTCGGTGGCCGAACCGTCCCGGCGGTCGGAGCCGGGCAGGAATCCGGTCGTGCACGGAGGCGGCGCGTTCAGGTTCAGTTTGAAGTCGAGGAACGCGCGGTTGGTGCCGCCCGAGTTCGGAACGTTGATGGTTTTCAGGGCACTGATGCTCGCGGGCAGCAGGACCAGCAGCTGTTCGATCGACGGGTTGTAGGTGACCGCGACCTGACCGAGACTCGAGAGGTTGGCCACCAGCAACGGCGCGGTCAGGTGCAGTTGCTCGAACAATTGGCTCGCCTGTCGCGCCGCGCCCGGCCCGGTCCGGAAGACGTCGCGGATCTGCTCGTCGCTCGCCTGCGCCTGCCGCACCGAATTCGCCAGGTGCTGCGCCCATTCCCGGATGGCCGCGCTGCTGACCTGCTGAGAGTCGAGGAAGGGCGCCGAGTCCTGGATGAGCGTGGTCAGCGAGTCCGAGTCCGTGTGCGCCTGGTCGAGCACCCGGTCGGCTCCGTTCAGCAAGCGCTGCAGGGCATCTCCGCTGCCACCGAACCCGCGCTGGGTTTCGTCGATCAGTGTGGTCAGCCGGTCCTGCGGGATGGAGGTGAGACTGGTGTTCAGGGTGTCGATCAGTGGGGCGATGTCCTGCGGCACCGTGGTGCGCTGCACCGGGACCACATCACCGTCCTTCAGGAACGGCCCGTTCTCGGAGGTCGGCACGAAATCCAGGTACTGCTCGCCGATGGCGGAGCGGCTGTGCACATTCGCCGTGGCGGACAATGGAATTCGCACCGAGCTGTCCATATCGAGGGTGGCCACGGCGCCGTCCTCGGTGGGAGCCACCGTGGTGACGATGCCGATGGTCTTGCCGCGGTAGGTGACGTTGGCGCTGGAGTAGAGGCCGCCGCTGGTGGTCAGCTGCACCGATATCCGGTAGCGGCCGACGCCCGCCAGATCCGGCAGCCGCATGTAGACCACGCCCATGACCGCCAGCGCGACCACCGTCACGACGGCGAAGATGATCAGCTGGATCCGGACGAATCGCGAAAGAATCATTTCCCACCTCGAATGACGACGGAATCGAGTCCTGCGGTCAGCGGGTTCTTCGTCGAGAGTGCGGGCACCCGGTCGACGGTGCGGCCCAGGGCCGTTTCGGCGTTCTCCAGCACACCCTCGAGCGGTGTGCCCTGCAGCAGCCCGCGCCCCAGCCGTCCCAGCGTGAGATCGACCGTGCCGCTGAGGTTTCCAGCGTCGCCGCGGAAGAACTTGGGGATATTGGCCAGCGGCCACGGATAGGTCGGCAACAGGCCCAACGCCCGGGTGAGATCGGGTCCCGCATTGGCGAGTTCGCGCATGACGGGCTCGATGTCGCGCAGGTTCTGCTGCACGTCCTGGCTGCTGGCGGTGACGACGCGGTTCGCCGAATCGGCGAACCCGCCGAGAGCCGTCACGGTGTCGGTCAGTTGCTGGTGCTGCTCGGCCAGCACCGTCAGCGCGGGCGGGATGCGGTCGAGCGCCGTTGCCAGCACATCGTTCTGCTGCCCGACCGTGGCGGCCAGGCGGTCGAGTCCCGTGGCGGCGGTGATGATGTCGTCGCTCTGGGCATTGAGGTCCGCGCTGAAGACATTGGTCTGCGTCAGCAGGTCGCGGACTTCGGTTTCGTGCCCGGACAGTCCCGCGTTCACCTGGCTGCTGATCTCCTCGATGCGGCCCAGGCCGCCGCCGTTGAGCACCGTCGAGAGCGAGGCCAGGGTCTGCTCGGTGGTCGGGTAGGTGCTGGCGTGCTCGAGCGGAATAACGCTGCCGTTCTTCAGCTCTCCGGTCGGTGGCTCGGTCAGCGGCGCCGCCAGTTCGATGTGCAGCGATCCCAGCAGGCTGGTCTGGCCGATCTTGGCAGTGGCATTCGCCGGCAGGTGCACGTCGCCGTTCAGCGACACCGTGACCAGCGCGTGCCAGCCCTCGAGCTGCACGTCGGCGACATTGCCGACCGTCACGTCGTTCACGCGGACACGTGAATTTCGTTGAATGGACATCACATTCGGCATCTCGATCTTGACCGAGTACGAGCCGGGACCACCGCCCGCGGTGCCGGGCAGCGGCAGCGAGTTCGGTCCCTGCCAGTCGCAGCCCGACAGGGCCAGGGCCAGACCGCAGGTCATCGTCACCGCCGCCATGTGCTTCGTGCCGCGCATCAGCGCCCACCTCCTGAGTTCGCCGGGTCGGGAATGCCCAGCAGCCCTGGCAGACCACGCGCCGCGTCCACCGGCTGGGTGGCCTGCGGAGCCGGCGCGATGCCCCGCAGCCACTGCTCGCTGTAGTCGATCTGTTCCGGCCGCACCGACAGACCCGACACTGCGTTGACGCCGATGGGCGGGTAGTTCATCTGCAGCAGTTTCAGCACCGGAGCCAGTTGCGAGACGCACAGTTTCGCGGCCTCCTCGGCACCCAGCTGACCGGCCGATTGGATGGCGCCGCAGATGAATTGCACCGGATTGTCGAACTGCGTCACCGCCAGCGCACCGGTGAACGAGCCCTGGGCCGGGTTGTAGATGTTGTAGAAGTTCTGGATGGCGGTCGGTGCCACGTGCAGCAACTGCTCGATGTCGGGTCGAATATCGTTGAGCGCCTTGGCGACCGCCGCCAGGTCGGATACCGATTTGGTCGCGCCGCCCTGATTGTCCTTGACGAACTTTTCGAGCCGGCTCGACATCGCGTCGACCCCTTGCAGGGCTTGGGTGAGTTCCCCGTCCGTGCCGTCGAGCGCACCGGAGACGGAGGCGATGTTCTGGTTCAAACGGACGATCTCGCCGTCGCTGGCCGAGAGCGCGGTCATGAATGCCTGCAGATTCCGCACCGTGGCGAACAGGTCGTCACGGCCGTCGGACAGCGTCGACATCGCGTTGGACAGCTTGGTGAGGGTGTCGTGGATCTGATCGCCCTTGCCGCTCAGGGCGTTCGCCGCCGAGTTCACGAAATCTCCCAGCGCCCCGGCCTTGTTGTCCGGGGTCGGGTTGATCGACTCGGCCATCGACTGCAACTGCTTGCGCAGGTCATCCCATTCGACCGGGACCGCGGTGCGTTCGAGCGGAATCTCGGCATTGTCGGCCAGTTCTGGCCCGCCGGTATAGGCCGGGGTGAGCTGGATGGCACGCGCTGAGATCAGGCTCTGCGACAGGATCACGGCCTTCGCTCCCGCAGGCAGCCGATAGTGGGACTCGTAGTGGAACGCGACCCGCATCCGGTCACCGCGGGGATCGATGGCGTCGATCGCGCCGACGTCGACGCCCAGGATCTTCACCCGGTCTCCGACGAACAGGCCGTTGGTGTTCTCGACGTAGGCGACCGCGGATTTCGTGGTGACGCGCTGGTAGAAATGCCAGCCCACGCCCCCCGCCACGATCGCGACGACGATACCGACGATGGCGATGCGGCCGCGGATGGCCCTGAATGTTGTTGGTATGGCTCGGAACACGTCATCCTCCCAATCCAGGAAGCGGGGGCAGGCCGGGCAGTGATGGCAATCCGGGCAGTACCGGCGCCGCCGACGATTCGGGTGCGGGCGTCGCGGGTGCGGCCGCCTGCCCGCGCAGTGCGCCGGGGTCGAGTCCGGCGTCCTTGAAGGCCGCGTCGATGAACGGCTGCAGGTACTGTCCCGGCAGCAGATTCATGACGTACGCCTTGAAGAACGGGCCGGAGGCGACCGACTCGCCGAGCGAGGTGATGTACTGGCTGGCCGGCAGAATGGCCTTCGCGAGATCGTCCTTGCGCTGGTTCAGCAAGTCGGTGACGCTGTTGAGCTGCTGCAGCACCGGCCGCAGCTGTTGCTGGTTGTCGTCGATGAGCCCGGCGATATTCGAGGTCACCGAGGCCAGATTGTTCAACAGGGTCGAGATGGCCGCACGGCGTTGATTCAAGGCCGTGAACAGCGTGTTGCTGTCCAGCAGCAGCTTGTTGATCTGGTCGCTGCGCCCGCCGAGCACCTTGGTCAGGGACTCGGCATTGTGGAACAGGTCCTGCACCATCTTGTCCCGTGAGGCCACCGAATCCGACAGGCGCCCAACACCGTTCAATGCGGCGCCGAGATTCGGCGCGGTCTGGTCCAGAGTCCGGCCGAGTGTGCCCAGCGCGTCGGTCACCTTCCCCAGGTCGAGGTCGCTGACCGTGGTCGACAGGTCACCGAGGGCGTCGGTCAGCAAATACGGCGTTCTGGTGTGGTCCAAGGCGATCGGCTGTGAGGGTGACAGCTTCTTGTCGCCACGGGAGCTGACGTCGAGGAATTTGCGGCCCAGCACGGTCAGGGTCCTGATCGAAACCTCGGTGTCCGCGCCCAATGCCGGGCCGTCGACACCGAATTTCACCAGAACCTTGTCGCCTTCCAGATCTATGTTCTCAACCTTGCCGACCTGAACGCCGGAGAGGAAAACCTTGTCGCCCACCGTGATTCCGCCGGTGTCACCGAAATAGGCGGAATAGGTGGTGGTCGACCCGAACCAGGAGGCGATGGTGTCGAACCCGACCGCGATCACGACCAGCACGACGACGATCAGGATGCCGATCAGTCCGGTGCGGGCGGCGGTGTGGGTGGTCTTCTTGTTGCTCTTCTGCTGGCTGCTCATCAGGGTGTGCACCTTCCTGCCCGCTGCCCGATGATGGGGATGAAGACCGGATTTCCGTCGGGACCGTTCACCTTGAGCTGCACATCGCACAGGTAGAAGGTGAAGAAGTCGCCGTAGAGGCCCAGTCGGGAGAGCCGGTTGTAGGCATCGGGCAGGCTGCCCAGCGCCCAGTCGACATAGTCCTTGTCGCTGTTGATCACTCCGGCGAGCCGGCCCGCCTCGGTGATGTCGGACTGGATAGTGGGCCGGGAGTTGGTGAGCAGATCGGCCACCGACCGCGAGGCGTCGTTCACGTGCACCAGCGCGTCGCCGATCGGATCCGACTGTGCGGCGAGGCCGTTGATCAACTGCTGCAGTTTGTCGATGCCGTCGTCGAATTGCTGGTTGCGTTGATCGACGGTGCCCAGCACTGTGTTCAGGTTGCGGATGACCGAGCCGATCAGCTGATCACGGTCGGCGAGCGTCGAAGTCAACTGCCCGGCCTGGCGCAGCAGATCGGAGATGGTGCCGCCCTGGCCCTGCAAAACCGCGACCAGCGAGCTCGACAGGCGGTTGACCTGATCGGGTTGCAGCGCTTTGAACAGCGGACGGAATCCGTTGATCAAGGCGTCCAGATCGAGGGCGGGTACCGTGCGGACCACCGGAATGGTAGTCTGCGCGGGCTGTGGAACGGTGGAACCCGGGGCGTCCAGCAACTCCAGATAGTGTGCGCCCACCAGGTTCTCGTAGCGGACCGCCAATTTGGTCGATTCGGTGAGCGGCGTATCGCGGGTGAGGGCGAACTCGACCACCGCGTTGCCCTTGTCGTTCAGCCGCACCGATTTCACCTTGCCGACCTCGACACCGGCGACCCGAACGAACTCCGCGGCCTTCAATCCCGAGGCGTCGGCGAACTCGGCGCGGTAAACCCGCTCCGATCCGAATCGCGCCTGGGAGAAGACGATGATCACCGCGGTGGTGAAGGCGAGCATGATCACCGCGAATACCGCTAGTTTGACAATGGTTCCGGATATCTTCATCGGCCCGCCGGCCCTCCCAGGATGTGTCCGAACAGGTAGTCCACGAAGTACGGCGAGGCCAGCCGCGGAGCGGTGGCGTCAACGATGTTCGCGCCCGTGTCGGTGACCAGCACCGGTGACGGGTACATGCTGCGCGTGATCGTCGGATAGCACCCGGGCGCCCCGCCAGGACCGCCCGAGGCCGCCACCTTGGGCAGGTTCTCCGGGTATCGATACGGATCGGCACCGCCGAGTAGACCGATATCGAGGTCGAGGGAGTATCCGGTGTTGCCACCGAATGAATGCGACAGAACGTCATTCGTATCGACGGTCTGGTGCAGCAGGCAGGTGAGCTCCGGGCTGTATTTCGCCAGCAGCCCGGCGGTGGGCACGAGCAGCCGCATCGAATCCACGAGGCCGCGCTCGAGGTCGTCGGTCAGTCCGGCGCCCGTCTTGCCGAAGGTGACCGCGGCCTGCAGCATCGACACCAGTTCGGTCTGCTGCGCGACAACCGAATCCGCGGTCGTCGACGCATAGCCGAGCATATCCAGCAGCCGCGGCGCCGCATCGGCGTAGATATTGGTGACAGTCGCGGCGTCATGCAGGTCCTGTTGCAGCTGAGGCATCACCGGATGCAATTGCGCCAGTGTGGAATCCGTTTTCACCAGAGTCTCGCCCAGTTGCTCGCCCCGGCCGCGCAGACCATCCGCGACCGCGGACAGCGCCGCATTGAGCTTCGCCGGATCCACATGCCGCATCACCGATTCGAGGTTCTGGAAGACGGTGTTCACCTCTGTGGTGACGTTCGCCGACCGCACCTGCGCGCCGGGCCGCAGCCGACCCTGGTCGGCATCCGACGATGCCTGCAGCGCAACGTATTTCGATCCAAACGCCGTGGTCGCCTTGATCTCCGCGCGGGTGTCCGCCGACAGCAGCGCGAACCGCCCGGCATCGATATCGAGGTTCAGCCGGGCCCGCCCGTCGCCTTGGGCGACATCGCGCACATGCCCGATCACGACACCGTTCAGCTTGACCTTGGCACCCGGCTCCATCACCAGGCCGGCGCGATCGGCGACCACCGTAATCGGCACGGTGCGTTTCAGATCGCCGTGAAAAGACAACGCGCAGAACAAGACTGCCGCCACGACACCCGCGGTCAGCGCCAGCCCGGCGCGCACCAGCGGCGGCTTGTGATAATGGTTCTCGCCACCCTCACTCATGATTCCCCTATCCCGCCAGATCGAATTTGCCCGAAATGCCGTAGATGGCCAGCGAGGCGAAAAGCACCACCATCACCACCACCGCCAGTGAGGTGCGCACAGCACGGCCAACGGCTTCGCCGACACCGGCCGGCCCGCCCGCGGCGTTGTAGCCGTAATAGCAGTGGATCAGCATCACGACATTTGCCATCAGCAGCGCCTGCAGGAACGACCAAGCCAAATCACTCGGCCGCAGGAACGTGAAGAAATAGTGGAAATAGACGCCCGACGACTGACCGTAGAGGTCTACGGTGATCAGTTGCGCCGCAAGAAAAGACATGACGACTGCGACGGAGTAGATCGGCACGATCGCAACCATGCCCGCGGTCACCCGCGTGGATACCAGGTACGACATGGACGGTATGCCCGTGACCTCGAGCGCGTCGATCTCTTCGCTGATCCGCATGGCACCCAATTGCGCCGTCGATCCCGCACCGATGGTGGCGGACAAGGCGATTCCGGCCGTGATCGGCGCCATGATTCGAACATTGCAGAAGGCGGCGAAGAATCCGGTGAGCGCCTCGACGCCGATATTGCCGAGCGAGTTGAAACCCTGGATCGCGGCCAGCGTGCCACCAGCGAAGGTCATGAAACCGACGATCGCTATGGTGCCGCCGAGGACGGCGAGTGTGCCTGTGCCCATGCCGATCTCGGCGATCAACCGCAGCGTCTCCCGCTTGTACGCGCGCAACGCGTGTGGTGCGTAGCGCGCAGCTCTCCAGTAGAAGATCGCCTGCTCGCCGAAGGACTCGAGGGTCCTGCGTGGCGCGGCGGCAAATGTCGATAACGTTGCCATGGTTACTTTCCCGTTCCGTATTTGACGCCGACCGCCGTGGCGATGACATTCACGGCGAACAGCGCCATGAAGGCATAGACCACGGTTTCGTTGACCGCGTCGCCCACGCTCTTCGCTCCGCCTTTCACCGTCAGCCCGCGGTAGCACGCGACCAGCCCGGCGATCAGCCCGAAAATAAAGCCTTTGGTCTCGGAGATGACGACCTCGGGAGTGCCGGTGACGAACGTCAGCGACGACACATAGGCGCCGGGCGTCACATTCTGAAAGAACACCGAGAATATGAAGCCCCCGACGATCCCGATCGTGATGACCAGTCCGTTCAACAGCAACGCGATCACCGTCGAGGCCAGGACCCGCGGCACCACCAGTCGCTGGATCGGATCGATGCCGAGCACCCGCATCGCGTCGATCTCCTCGCGAATGGTGCGAGCACCCAGATCAGCGCAAATCGCGGTCGCCCCGGCGCCGGCCACCACGAGAACGGTGACCAGCGGCCCGATCTGGGTGACCGCGCCCAGCGCGGCCCCGGCGCCGGACAGGTCGGCGGCGCCGAACTCCACCAGCAGCACATTCAGCGTAAAAACCACCAGCACGGTGAACGGCACCGCGACCATGAGCGTCGGCACCAGCGACACCCGCACGATGAACCAAGCCTGCAGCACGAATTCGCGCCATTGAAACGGCGGCTTGACCATGGCGCGAAATGTCGCCGCGCACATTTCGAAGAAGGCGCCGACGGAACGCAGGGTGTTATCGACCAGCTTGCTGGCCATGGCTTTTCCTCCTTGACACTCACGCCATCGAGAACTCACTCAACGTATGGCGAGAATCACGGGGGGCGCGATATACCCCGGGGGGAAGCAGGCCACCCGATCGGGGGAGATCCCGATCCGCGGTACTGCTCCAGCTACGGCCCTGACGTCGGGTTTTCCGTTGAACGCCACTCGAATTCGCTCGCCTCGGTGACCTCTCCCGGACGTCGGAGCCACCACTCTCCCCCCTTCGGGAGGGGATATCGCCTCTCGCCAGAGGATGTGGCGAAAAAGACCGCTGATCAAGATGGTTTACGGCTAGCAATCCATTCCAGAAGGGTGAGCTGATATGCCGGATCCGATTTCCGTGATCGCGACCATCGTGATGGCCGCGACGGGTGCGATCGACAACTCCGACCTTCCGACAGACGCCAAGCTGAATATCGACAATGCGATCACGGCAGTCGCGTCCTTGCTCGAGCCGAATGCGCCTGCCGCGCAGCCGGATACGGACTCCCTTCCCACGACATCACCGGAAGACTCCGACCAGCCCGCACCCGCCCCACCGTCCGCCCCGCACAACGCCGCTCCTGCGCGGGGGCACGACGACAGCGGATACCCGCTCCCCCCAGACCGTTTCGGATCGGTACCGGTGAGCGATGCCGCAGCGGTGCCGGTGATGGGCGGCGGGAACATCGCCGCATTCGTGCCATGGCTCCGCCAGGCCGGCGCCCTGTGCCCGGGTATCAAGGCACCGACCCTGGCGGCGCTCTACGCCGCCGAGAACGGATTCCGTTACGGCCCCGACGCTCCCGTCTCACCGGCCGGTGCCCTCGGCCCGGGCCAGTTCATGCCCGGCACCTGGGCGATCTACGGCAAGGACGTGCACGGCACCGGCGCGCCGGACGTGTTCGACATCGGCGATTCGGTGATGGCCTCCGGGCATCTGCTGTGTGACAGCTACCAGCAGATCGAATCCTGGAAGGCGCGGGGACTGGTCGCCGGAGACACGCTCGATCTGACCTTGGCCGCATACAACGCGGGTGCCGGAGCCGTGCTGCGATCGGGCGGAATGCCTTCTGGCAGTTACGATTACGAGAACCAGACCAAACCCTACGTCGTCCGGATCCGCGCCACCGAAGAACGCTACGACTGGCTCGACGCGGCACCGGACCTGCTGCGGTTCGCAACGGACCTCGGCCACCGGATCGTCACGCAGGCACTGGAATACCTCGGAACTCCGTATGTCTGGGGCGGCGGCGGTAGTGATGGGCCCAGTCACGGCGGCTTCGACTGTTCCGGGTTGACGTCCTTCGCGGTACACGCGGCCACCGGCGGCACGGTGACCCTGCCGCGCACCTCACAGCGTCAGTGGCAGATCGGCACCGAGGTTCCGCTCGCGGATGCGGCGCCCGGTGATCTGCTGTTCGGCAGCTGGGGCCCCGACGGCCCGGGTCACGTCGCGATCTACCTCGGAGACGGCCGGATGATCCACGCGCCCACGCCCGGCGGCGTGGTCAGCATCAGCCCGATCATGACCGGCATGCACGCCCGCCACCTCGAATGAACGTTGGAGGTCGCGGCACCACTGGGAAGTCCGTCCGGCGGTGCCGCGACATGTTCCATGAAATCAGCCGGCGGACGATACTCTCTGCACCCCGCCAGGGGATATCGGTAGCTCGAAAGGGGTGGATTTCGCTATTCGGTCCGGAAAGGTCAGCGGTTCAGCACGCCGACGTCCGAGGTGTGACCGAGACTGCAGGTCAGGTAGTCGATCTGGCGGTGTATGAAGTACAGTGTCGGCAGCGGAAAGACCATGAATGCCAGATTCATGAACAGGAACTTGAAGCCGAGGCCATAGATCCGTCCCTGACCGATGTCGCCGAATCCCGCCCGGACCTCGGAGATGAAGTACACGCACGTGGTTGCCGTGATCATCGCGATGTGCAGGAACGCCCACCATAGTGCACGCACTCGCTGCTCGTCGGTGGTCTCGGGGCGTATCAGCTTCAGCCACGGGAAGAGCACGGTAGCTCCGCTGCTCACGGCAACCAGTTCCAACGCGAACATATACGCGATGATGCTTGCGGCCAATCCGACGTTGCGCGGCTCGGAAACGCCGGCGATCTCCGAGTATCGCCGCGCTGTCACAGCGGAATTCGCTGCGGAGCTGGGTCGCCGACCGACCCCGTGGTGGTTCTCGCCGCCGGTGCCGTGATCGGGCTGATCTCGGCGCTGATGGATCTGGGCGGGTCCGAGGCCGATCTGGATGCCGCACTGAACACGGCCACCGTACTGCTCGACGCGATCATCGAACAGGCACGGAAGCCGGCCGGAGTTCGTCCGCTATTCGGCCCGCAGTGACCACGCGATGGCCTGTGCCCGGTTGGCCGCACCGAATTTCCGGAGAATGTGCTTCACGTGCGATTTCACGGTGCCCTCGGTGATGACCAGCTGTTCGGCGATCGCGCGGTTGGTGGCACCCGCGACCATCAGCGCGAACACCTCTGCCTCCCGCTCGGTGAGGTCTCCGACATTCCCATAGCCCGCCGGCGCGAGAATCGGTGTGGACTCCTGGTTCTCGGCGTGGCCCTGCCGCGCCATCTCGATTCCGGACTCGCACAGATCATCCATCCGGTCCACCGCGACCGCGAGCAGGTCTCGAACCTGATCGCGCTGTCGGCGCAGCCGCTCGAGCAGGACCGTGCGCTCGTAGATATGACTGAAGCCGTCGGTGAAGGCCCACAACACATCTCGGTCGCCTTCATCGGTGCGCCGCGTCAGGGGCGAATGGTCCGCGTGCACAAACCCCACCACCTCGTTCCCGTGCACGATCGGCGCGACGACGTACGAACGCGACCCCCCGGCGTCGACGATTATCGGCCGATAGACCTGGGCATTGGACGTGTCGTACACCAGCGACGGCCGGCGTTTGGCCAGTAACTGAGCCTCGGGCGCCCGGGGGTCGAGCGGGATGGTGCTGCCGATCCAGTTCGCGAACCAGGATTCCGACTGCCGCTCGGTCGTGAAGTGCGCCAGCCAGGGATGCCACGACTGCCCCTCGACGCGGGACATGACCGCGCGCTGAAAACCGCAGCGCAACACGATTTCCTCGCATGCGATATCCAGCAGCGCCGCGGTATCAGGAATGGCCCGCAATCGGCTCAGGCCGGCCGCGCATTCGGCCAGCCGCTGGCCGCGCTGACCCGTGTCGTGCAGATACAGATCGATGGCGAGCTGCTGTAGTTCGAGGGTCAGCCCGCACAGTCGCTCGGCGGTCGCGGTGTCGGCCGCTTTCACATGGCGTAGGCGGGCGATACAGAAATGGATGAGGTTGGCGACGACTTCCGCCGACCGCCAGGGCCCGTCCCACTCCACACGCGGCAGCGGGGTAGTTCCCCCGACCGTGTCGAACACCGCGTCCCGCAGGACCTCCAGCCGCGCCGCGAGTTCACCCTCGCGCCGCCGCCACCCCTGCCGGATACGACCCGCCGGACTGCACGCGGTGATATCACTGGCCATTGCGACTGCCATAGTCAGATCCGCCGTTCGTTGTTCCTTGCTCGCAGATAGCGTGCGATCGCGCCTGCCCGGTTGGGTGCGCCCATCTTGTGCAGGATGTGCTTGACGTGGGACTTCACGGTGCTTTCGGCCACCGTGAGCCGGTCTGCCACTTGCGCGTTGGTCGCGCCGCTGGCCAGCAGCGCCAGTACCTCGCGCTCGCGAGCGGTGAGTTGCGCCAGACCCTCGGACGGGGAACGCACCGTGCCCTCGAACGCGGGCAACGCAACCACCTCGCTCGCCGGGACCTCTACGGCGGTGCGAATCGCCGGACCCGGCAACCGAACCGACGGGTCCGCGGGGACGTCGAGGAGCTGCTCGGCGCCCAGGAATGCCTCGGACACCAGCTCGCGCTGGCGGGCGAGGCGCGATTCGAGCACAGCTCGTTCGTAGATCAGGCCGACGCCGTCGGCGAAGGTGCGCAGGCTGTCGCGATCGGCCTCGGTCAGCGGTCGCTCCGAGAGAAAGGCATCCGCATGCAGCAGGCCGACCACCGTGCCGTCGGCGACTATCGGCGCCACCACGTATTCGCGGGTGCGCGAGACCTTCATCAGAACACGGAAGGCGCGCGGTTCTTGCTGCGCGTCGTAGACCAGTGCGGGCAGCCGCCGCCTTACGATCTCCGCTTCCACCATCGGCGACGCCAGCGGGATCTCCAGTTCGGTGATGTAGTCACTGAGTTCACGATTGAAGCCGCTGTCATGGCCGTCGGAGAGGAACAACAGCCTGGGTACCCAGCTCGAGCCGCGGACCCTCGAGATCATGGCCCGGTCGAAGGCGCCAGCGGCGCACAGCTCCGCGGGTGCGGCGTCCAGCACCTCGTCGGCGGTGGTCTTCGCGCGCAGCCGCGCGAGGGCTTCGAAGATCCGGCCCGGCGCGTAGCTGGGCTGATCCAGGGCGTGTTTGCGCAGCGTCGAATGCACCGCACTGACATCGGTCAGCAGCTCGCACAGGTCGCCGGCATCGACCGTCCCGCTGTCCGCGGCGGCCAGGCGGCGGTTCATCCGTTCCAGAGTGACGTCGAGCAACTGCAGATACGCCCCGTTCGCACCACCGCCCGCGGCCTGCACCGCCAATTCGCTCACCCGTGCGTTGAGCTCGGAAATACGGGCTACCGACATGGCGAATGTCTGCCCTGATGCTGTTGCCGGTGCCCTCATCGATCCCTCGAACCTCGGGTTAACAATGTGTTTCTGAATTCACTTGGAAGTCATGATCGGTGATGCACATCACTGTGTCAAGTGACCGCTATTGGCGGATCTCGGCTGCACAGTGCTCCGCCTATCGCCACTTTCGGAGCTAACGGTGCCCGGCGAACATGGCACTGTCAGCACCTATGTGACTCGTGATTTACTTTTCCGATGGCATTGCCCGACTCTCTCGCCCATCGACTGACCATTCCCGCCATCGCCGCGCCCATGACGAGCGTTTCCGGACCGGAGCTCGTGATCGCGGCCTGCCGCAACGGCGTGATCGGTTCGTTCCCCACGCACAACGCCGCCACCACGACCGAACTCGACGCCTGGTTGCATGAGATGCAGGCGGCGCTGGACGTCGGGGATCGCACCCGGCCGATCGCCCCGATCGCCCCGAATCTGGTGGTGCACAAGACAAACGACCGCCTCCGCGCCGATCTCGACTGCCTGGTCCGGCACGGCGTCGAACTGGTGATCACCAGCGTCGGTTCACCCGAACCGGTGATCGAACCGTTGCACGAGATCGGCTGCCGAGTCTTCGCCGACGTGTCCAGCATGGCCCACGTGTGGCGCGCACTGGACATGGGTGCGGACGGACTGATCCTGCTCACCGCGGGTGCGGGCGGGCAGACCGGATGGGCCAACCCGCTGGCCTTCGTGCGGGCGGTCCGGCCGCACTTCGACGGTCCGATCGTGCTGGCGGGCGGCATCTGCGACGGTACCTCGATGCTCGCCGCCCAGGTCCTCGGCGCGGACCTGGTGTATCTCGGGACCCGGTTCATCGCGACCGGCGAGAGCCGTGCCGACGACGCCTACCGGACGGCGTTGATCGAGTCGACGCTCGATGATGTCAAGCTGTCCACCCGCGTCGGCGGCATCCCCGCCAGCCTGCTCGCGAGTTGGCTGGCGCTCGACGACGCGCACCCCGCATCCGAGGCTGCCTCCGGCTTCCAGCAGGATCGGCTGCTCCGAAATCGCACGGCCTGGAGCGCGGGACACAGCGTCACCGGGGTCGATGCGGTCACCTCGGTCGACGAGCTGATCGAGCTGATCGGCGGTCAGTACCGGCTGGCGCAGGAACAGCTGCGACTTCAGCTCACCAATAGTTACCTTCAGATCACTTCATAGCCTGCTGGTGGCAGTGATTAGGGAAGTCTCCGAGGTTTTACGCGGTCAAAGGTGGTTTCCAACACCGCCCTTCTTGAGTTAGTGTATCGCCATTCACTAACTCGGTCAGGTTTCCATGCCCGTCCGGGAGGTGATCGCGACACTCGAATCGAAAGGGCGTACGGATGCCCGTACTCAAGTCCGAGGTCGACACCGCATCGTCGACGTATCTGGAGAATCACCGCGTGCAGTCCGCCGCGGTCGGCGCATTGAACGACCAGTTGCGGCTGGTAGCGGCCGGCGGCGGCGAGCGTTACGCCCGGCGCCACCACGATCGCGGCAAGCTGCTGGTGCGGGAACGGATCGAACTGCTCATCGACCGTGATGCTCCGTTCCTGGAACTCTCCGCGCTCGCCGCCTGGGGCACCGAGTTCAATGTCGGCGCCGCCATCGTCACCGGTGTCGGCGTGGTCTCCGGCATCGAATGCATGATCATCGCGCACGATCCCACCGTGCGCGGTGGCACGATGAACCCCTACACGCTGCGAAAGAACCTGCGGGCCTTGGAAATCGCGCGTGTCAACCGGCTCCCGGTGGTGTACCTGGTGGAATCCGGCGGCGCCGACCTGCCGACCCAGGCGGAACTGTTCGTGCACGCCGGCCGGATCTTCCACGAACTGACCGAGATGTCGTCCATGGGCATACCGACCGTCTCGCTGGTCTTCGGCAACTCGACCGCGGGCGGGGCCTACGTGCCAGGCATGTGTGACTACGCCGTCCTGGTCGACCGGGCGGCCAAGGTCTTCCTGGGCGGACCGCCGCTGGTGAAAATGGCCACCGGCGAGGACGCCGACGACGAGGAGCTCGGCGGCGCGGACATGCACACCCGTGTCTCGGGCCTGGGCGACTACTTCGCGGTGGACGAGATCGACGCCATTCGCATCGGCCGCGACATCGTCGCTCACCTCAACTGGAACAAGCTCGGTCCCGGACCGTCGCAGCCTTCCGACGAGCCGCTCTACGACGCCGAAGAATTGCTCGGCATCGCCTCCGGAGACCCTCGCGTCCCGTTCGATCCGCGCGAAGTCATCGCCCGTATCGCGGACGGCTCGCGTTTCTCCGAGTACAAGCCGCGCTGGGGCACCAGCATCGCGACCGGGTGGGCCTCGATTCATGGTTTCCCGGTCGGCATCCTCGCCAACACCCGCGGCGTGCTGTTCAGCGACGAAGCCAAGAAGGCAACGGAATTCATCCTGCTGGCCAATCAGACCGACACCCCGCTGATCTTCTTGCACAACGTCACCGGGTTCATGGTCGGCACCGAGTACGAGCAGGGCGGCATCATCAAGGACGGCGCGAAGATGATCAACGCCGTCACCAACAGTGACGTCCCGCACATCAGCATCAATATGGGCGGTTCCTTCGGCGCCGGAAATTACGGAATGTCCGGTCGCGCATACGATCCCCGCTTCATGTTCACCTGGGCCAATGCCCGGCTCGCCGTGATGGGCGCGCAACAGCTCGCCGGCGTCATGTCCATTGTCGGCAAGGCATCCGCGGCCGCGGCCGGACGCGAATTCGACGCCCAGGCAGACGCCGAGCGCACCGCGGCCATCGAGCGGCAGATCGAGGCCGAATCGCACCCGTTCTTCCTCTCCGCGCGGCTGTACGACGACGGCGTGATCGATCCCCGCGATACCCGTGCCGTCCTCGCAATGTCCTTGTCCGCAGCCCATTCCGCCAAGGTCGCCGGCCGCCGCGGTTTCGGCGTCTTCAGGATGTGAGTAGTCCCATGCCCTCGATTACCAAGCTGCTCATCGCCAATCGCGGTGAGATCGCGTCCCGGGTCATCCGCACCGCCCGCCAGATGGACATCGCCACCGTGGCGCTGTACTCCGACGCCGACCGCGACGCGCCCCATGTGCTCCAGGCCGACGAATCGGTGCACCTGCCCGGAACCGCACCCGCCGACACCTATCTGCGCGGCGATCTCATCCTCGCCGCCGCGCGGCGCACCGGGGCGGACGCCATTCACCCCGGATACGGATTCCTCTCCGAGAATGAGCAATTCGCGCGCGACTGCGCAGCGGACGGGATCATCTTCGTGGGCCCGAGCCCCGAGGCCATTGCCGCGATGGGCTCGAAGATCGAAGCCAAGCGCATGATGGCCGCCGCGGGGGTGCCGGTCCTGCCCGGGGCCACGGTCGAGAACGAGTCGGACGAGGATCCGGACCGACTCAGTGCCGCAGCGCATCTGATCGGCTTCCCCATTCTGGTCAAGGCGGCCTTCGGCGGCGGCGGTCGCGGTATGCGAATCGTGACGGATCAGCATCAGCTGGTCGAAGCTGTGCGCAGCGCCCGGCGCGAGGCCGCGTCCGCCTTCGGCAACGGCACGGTGTTCCTCGAGAAGTTCGTGGAATCGCCCCGGCACATCGAGGTGCAGATCTTCGGCGACAGCTTCGGCACGGTCGTGCACCTCGGCGAACGCGAATGCTCGATCCAACGGCGCTATCAGAAGATCATCGAGGAGTCCCCTTCCACAGCGGTCGACGAGACACTGCGCGACGAACTCGGCCGAGCCGCGGTGGCGGCCGGCAAGGCGCTGTCCTATGAGGGCGCGGGCACGGTGGAATTCGTCATGGCCCAGGATGGCTCGTTCTACTTCCTGGAGGTCAACACCCGGCTCCAGGTCGAGCATCCGGTCACCGAGCTCGTCACCGGCATCGACCTGGTTCGCGGCCAGCTGCTGGTTGCCTCCGGCGCGCCGCTGCCGGAGGAGATGATCGACGCGATGCCACGCGGCCACGCGGTGGAGGTTCGCCTGTACGCCGAAGACGCGGCGGCGGGCTTCATCCCGGTGTCCGGCACCCTGACCACCCTCGAGTTCCCGGCGCTGGACGGCATCCGCGTGGACTCCGGATTCACCTCCGGCTCACAGGTCAGCACCTTCTACGACCCGATGCTCGCCAAGGTGATCGGCTACGGACCCGACCGTGCCTCGGCCTGCGACCTGGTCGCCCGGGCACTGCGCGAGACCCTGGTTCACGGTGTGACCACGAACCGAGACCTGCTCATCGGCATCCTGCGCGAGCACGAATTCCGTTCCGGCGCCATCGATACCGGATACCTCGACCGGCATACGCCGGCCGAGCTGATGGCACGGCCCGCGAATGCCGAATCGGTGGCGGCCGTGCACGCCCTGGTGGCTGCGCTCACCGCCCAGTCGGAACGCCGGACCCGCACCTCGGTACTGCCGGGCCTCCCGTCCGGATTCCGCACCCTGGCCAGCGCGCCCCAATCGGTCTCCTTTCTGACCGGTGACGAGACGATCGACGTCGAATACCGCTTCGACCGCTCGACGCTGACCGCCCGGGTCGGCGACTGGCAGCCGGAAGGCCTCGAGGTCATCGAGGCCGGTGCGGACCTGCTCGACGCCGTCATCGATGGCGTCCGGCGGCGCTACCGCGTCACCCGCTCCGGCGCAACGTATTTCGTCGACAGCATTCTCGGCTCCACCGAGCTTCGCGAGGTCGAACGGTTCCCGGATCCCAGCGATACCCAGGAGGCCGGATCACTGCTGGCCCCGATGCCCGGCACCGTGGTCCGAATCGAAGTCGCCGAGGGACAGACCGTGGCGGCCGGTGATCCGGTGGTCGTGCTGGAAGCCATGAAAATGGAGCACACCATCCGCACGCCCGCCGATGGCATCGTGGTGAAGATTCCGGTTTCGGTTGCGGCACAGGTCGATTCGGGTCAGGTGCTGGCCGTCGTGCAGGACGGAGCGGCCGATGAGTGACGCGGTGCGCTACCAGGTCTGCGATGGCGTGGCCTGGCTGACCATCGACTGCCCCGAGCGGCGCAACTGCCTGAGCAAGGCGGTACGGGACGGGCTGTTCGACGGGGTACGCCGGTTCAACAGCGACGACGCGGCGAAGGTCCTCGTCCTCACCGGCGCCGGTGAGAAGGCGTTCTGCGCGGGCGGCGATCTCGAGGAGATGAGCCAGGAACAGCTGGCGATTCCGCCGATCGACTACGTCCCGCAGTTCGGGCGCAATATCGAGGTCGCCAAACCGACCATCGCCGCGGTCAACGGCGCGGCCTTCGCCGGCGGCTTCCTGCTCGCCCAGACCTGCGATCTGTGCGTCGCCTCGACCACGGCCACCTTCGCGATCTCGGAGGTCAAGGTGGGCCGCGGATCCCCCTGGGCCGCACCGCTTCCGGCGATGATTCCGCGCCGGGTCGCGATGGAACTGGTGCTGACGGGCGCGCCCCTCACCGCCCGCCGGGCCCATGAGATCGGATTCGTCAACGTCCTGACCGAGCCCGATGAATTGCGTGAGCGTGCACAGGAATTGGCGCTTCGGATCGCGGCCAATGCGCCGCTGTCGGTGCTGGCGGGCAAGCGGACGATGGGACTGTCGGTGGAGTATCCGCTGCGCGAGGCATTCGAGCGGGCCGAGGAGATCTGGGCCCCGGTCTATACGAGCATGGACGCGCAGGAGGGCATGGCGGCCTTCGCCGCCAAGCGCGCCCCGCAATGGAGGGGAATCTGATGGGCTTGGACTATCCCGCGCTGCTGCGCGACCTGGAACGCGAATCCGACCGGCTCATCGACTGTCTCTATTCGGCCGCGGAATCGGATTGGGAGGCACCGACTCCCGCCGCGGGCTGGGCGGTCCGCGACCAGATCTCGCACCTGGCCTTCTTCGACGACTTCGCCCACCTGGCCATGACCAACGCGAATCTGTTCCGGGTCGAGGCCGCCGAGCTGACGTCGCTCGGACCTGACTTCCCGGACCGGGCAGCGGAACGATACCGGCACCTGACCCGGTGCGATCTGCTCAACTGGTTCACCGAATCCCGCCAGCGATTGCTCTCCCAGTTCACCACCGACGACCCGAAGCGGCGACTGCCGTGGTTCGGGCCGGATATGAGCGTGGCATCCTCGGCCACCGCTCGGCTGATGGAGACCTGGGCGCACGGCCGCGATGTCTACGACACCCTGGGCGTCGTGGCGCCCCCGAGCCCCGGGTTGCGCAGCATCGCCCATCTCGGGGTCAGCACCTTCGCGTTCGCGCATCGGCTGCGCGGGCTGCAGGTGCCCGCCGAGCCGGTGCACGTCACCTTGAACGCACCCGACCGCGACGAGGTGTGGACCTGGGGACCGGCCGACGCGGACAACCGGATCAGCGGCCCCGCCGAGGATTTCGTGCTCGTCGTCACCCAGCGCCGGCACCCCGACGACACCGAGCTCACCATCCAGGGCGATGTCGCATCGGCCTGGATGGCGATCGCGCAAGCCTACGCGGGCGAGCCGGGACCCGGACGTCCCAGCCGAACCGCCACTGCCCGAAGGGAATTCGACCGATGAGCCGACAGTCCACCCCGCGGCGTCCGATACGCATCGGGAACGCGTACGGGTTCTACGGCGACCGTCTGGCCGCGTTCCGGGAGATGGTGGAGAAGGGCCCGGTCGACGTGGTGACCGGTGACTATCTCGCCGAACTCACCATGCTGATCCTGTGGAAGGACAAGCAGCGCAACCCGGAGACCGGGTACGCGAAGACCTTCATCCCGCAGTTCCAGCAGGTCGCGCACATCTGCGCCGAGCGCGGTATCAAGATCGTGGTGAATGCCGGCGGACTCGACCCCGCGGGGCTGGCCGACCGGGTCCGCGCCGTCATCTCCGAGGCCGGGCTCGACCTGTCGGTCGCGCACATCGAAGGCGACGACCTGATTCCCGAACTGCCACAGTTGCAGGCGGCGGGACACTCGTTCCGCCACCTCGACACCGATGTCACCCTGAAAGAGTCCGGCGTCGAGCCGGTTTCGGCGAACGCCTACCTCGGCGGGTGGGGCATCGCCGCCGCGCTCGCCCGCGGGGCCGATGTGGTGATCACGCCGCGGGTGACCGACGCGGCACTGGTGCTGGGCGTCGGCGCATGGTGGCACGACTGGCGGCGCACCGATTTCGACGCGCTCGCCGGCGCCGTCGCCGCGGGCCACATCATCGAATGCGGGCCGCAGGCCACGGGCGGCAACTATTCGCAGATCCACGAGATCACCGACCGCCGCTATCCGGGTTCACCGATCGTCGAACTCGCTCACGACGGTAGCTTCGTCATCACCAAGCACGACGGCACCGGCGGGCTGGTGTCCCCGGGCACCGTGACCGCACAGCTGCTGTACGAGGTCGACTCCCCGATCTACCTGAATCCGGATGTCGTAGCGCATTTCAACTCGCTGTGGGTGACCCAGTCCGGTACCGACCGGGTCCAGGTGACCGGCGCGACCGGCTCGCCGCCGCCGTCGCGGCTCAAGGTCGCCATGAACTATCTCGGCGGGTACCGCAACACCATGACCCTGGTACTGACCGGGCTCGATATCGAGGAGAAGGCACGCTGGGCGACCGAGTTGCTGTTCGAAATCCTCGGCGGCCGTGAGTCCTTCGACGACGTCGACGTGCAGCTGCTGCGCTATGACCGCCCCGAACCGACCCGGCTGAGCGAAGCGTGCGCGCACCTGCGGATCACCGTGAAGGACCGCGAGCGGGCCAAGGTGGACCGGGCCTTCTCCAACGCGGTGCTGGAGCTGGCCGTCGCCGGATACGCCGGCTTCCACACCACCACCCCGCCGTCCTCGGCGTCGGAGTTCGGCGTCTACTGGCCGACCCTCGTACCGGCAGATGAGGTCGAACAGGTGGTGGTGCATGCCGACGGCACCCGCGAGCCCATCGCCCATTGCCCGCAGACCGACGACGGCTACAGCGGGGTGATCGATAGCGACGAACCGCCCTCGCACGCTTACGATTTCGGCCCGACCGCGCGGCATCCGCTGGGTTCGGTGGCGGCCGCCCGCTCGGGAGACAAGGGCGGCAAGGCCAACGTCGGCATCTGGACCGACACCCCGGAGCGGTGGGAATGGCTGCGGAACCACCTCACCGTGGAGAAATTCACCGAATTGGTGCCCGACGCACAGGGATTCGAGGTCCGCCGCTACGAGTTCCCCAACCTGCGCGCACTCAACTTCGTGGTCGTCGGATTCCTGGGTGACGGCGTCGCGTCCTGCACCCGGACCGATCCGCAGGCGAAGGGACTGGGCGAGTTCCTGCGCGCGACCTACACCGACATTCCCGACAAGCTGGTAGGAGCCTGCTGATGGACTTCGCTGAATCATCCGAACAGCAAGAACTTCGGCGTGCGGTCGCTGCAATCACCGGCAAGTACGGGCCCGGCTATTACGCCGAGCGGGCGCTCGCGCACGAGCCGACGACCGAACTCTGGCAAGAGCTGGCAGACCACGGTTTCATCGGTATCAACCTGCCCGAACAGTATGGCGGGGGCGGTGCCGGCATGACGGAACTCGCGATGGTGTGCGAGGAGACGGCCGCCCACGGGTGCCCGCAATTACTGTTGCTGGTTTCGAGCGCGATCTCGGGTGAACTGCTGACCAAGTACGGCACCGAGGCGCAGCGCCGGGAGTGGTTGCCGCGCATGGCGGCCGGCACCAAGGTCGTCTTCGCCATCACCGAGCCCGATGCCGGATCCAACAGTCATCGGATATCGACGACGGCGCAGCGTTCGGGCGACGACTACGTGCTGAAGGGGACCAAGTACTACATCTCGGGAGTCGACGAGGCCGCCGCTTTGATCGTGGTCGCCCGCACCGGGCTCGACGAAGCCACCGGCGCGGCCCGCATGTCGCTGTTCCTGGTGCCGACCGACGCGTCCGGACTTGTCAAACACCCGCTGCCGGTGGGAATCAGCCTCCCCGAAAAGCAGTTCACTCTGCACTTCGACGAGGTGCGACTCCCGGCCGATAGCCTCATCGGAGTCGAAGGCGAGGGCTTCCGCCAGGTATTCGACGGCCTCAATCCGGAACGGATCACCGGTGCGGCGGTGTGCGTGGGCATCGGCCGATTCGCGGTCGAACGCGGCGCGGACTACGCACGGACCCGATCGGTATGGGGATCGGCGATCGGCGGCTACCAAGGGATCTCGCATCCCCTCGCGAAGGCCAAGATCGAGGTCGATCTCGCGGCGATGATGACCGCGAAGGCCGCCTGGCTGTATGAGAACGGACTGCCGGCCGGCGAGGCGGCCAATATGGCGAAATACGCGGCCGCCGAAGCGGCCGTGGCCGCCGCCGACCAGGCCATTCAGATCCACGGCGGAAACGGGCTCAGCACCGAATACGGGCTGCTCCCCCAGTGGGGGCTGGCGCGATTACTGCGAATCGCGCCGGTCAGCCGCGAGATGATCCTCAATTACGTTGCCCAGCACAGCCTTCGGCTTCCGAAGTCGTACTGATGGAGACACCATGACCGAAGCCACCGCCGAACACGCGGATGCCTATCCGCCGAGCGCTGAGTTCGCGGCCGCCGCCAATGGCGATACCTTTCTCTACGATCGGGCCGCTGCCGACCGGGAGGGCTTCTGGGCCGAGCAGGCACAGCGACTGTACTGGGCACAGCCCTTCAGTCACGTCCTGGACTGGGACGAAGCACCTTTCGCCCGCTGGTTCGCCGACGGCAAGCTCAATGTCGCCTACAACTGCGTGGACCGGCACGTGCTCGACGGGCACGGCGACCGGGTCGCCATCCACTGGGAGGGCGAGCCCGGCGACTCCCGCGACATCACCTATGCCGAGCTGCTGGCCGAGGTATCGCGTGCCGCCAACTACTTCACCGGTCTGGGGCTGGCCGCGGGTGACCGGGTCGCCATCTACATGCCGATGGTCCCCGAGGCCATCGTGGCCATGCTGGCCTGCGCCCGTCTGGGCCTGACCCACTCGGTGGTCTTCGCCGGCTTCTCCCCCAGCGCCCTGCGCCAGCGCGTCGACGACGCCGCGGCCAAGCTGGTCGTCACCACCGACGGCCAGTGGCGGCGCGGCAAGCCGGCCCCGCTGAAGGCGGCCGTGGACGAGGCTCTCGCCGAGGGTGATTCGACCGTCGAGCACGTACTCGTGGTGCGCCGCACCGGCATCGAGACCGCGATGACCGAGGGCCGCGACCTGTGGTGGGACGAGACCGTCGCGCTCGGCTCTCCCGAGCACGAGGCGCAGGCCTTCGACGCCGAGCACCCGCTGTTCATCCTCTACACCTCCGGCACCACCGGAAAGCCCAAGGGCATCCTGCACACCTGCGGCGGCTACCTGACCCAGGCCGCCTACACCCACCACCACGTGTTCGACCACAAGCCCGGCCGCGACGTGTACTGGTGCACCGCCGACATCGGCTGGGTGACCGGGCACAGCTACATCGTGTACGGCCCGCTGGCCAACGGCGCCACCGAGGTCGTCTACGAGGGCACCCCGAACTTCCCCGACGAGCACCGGCACTGGCAGATCATCGAAAAGTACGGCGTCACCATCTATTACACGGCGCCGACGCTGGTGCGCACGTTCATGAAGTGGGGCCGCGAGATCCCGGATTCGCACGACCTGTCCAGCCTGCGGCTGCTGGGTTCGGTGGGCGAGCCGATCAACCCCGAGGCCTGGCGCTGGTACCGGGATGTGGTGGGCGGCAACCGGACTCCCATCGTGGACACCTGGTGGCAGACCGAGACCGGTGCCATCATGATCTCGCCGCTGCCGGGCGTCGCCGCGGCCAAGCCGGGTGCGGCCATGACCCCGCTGCCGGGCATCTCCGCGAAAGTCGTCGACGAGGAAGGCAATCCGGTCTCCCTGGGCGAGACCGAGGCCAACGGGTACCTGGTGCTCGACGAGCCGTGGCCGTCCATGCTGCGTGGCATCTGGGGCGACAACGAGCGGTACAAGGACACCTACTGGTCCCGCTACGCCGAGAAGGGCTGGTACTTCGCCGGTGACGGCGCCAAGCTCGACACCGACGGGGACCTGTGGGTGCTCGGCCGCGTCGACGACGTCATGAACGTGTCCGGCCACCGCATCTCGACCGCCGAGGTGGAGTCCGCGCTGGTGGGCCACTCCGGCGTCGCGGAGGCGGCCGTGGTCGGCGCGTCCGACGAGACCACCGGCCAGGGCATCGTGGCGTTCGTGATCCTCACCGCCGAGGCCACCGACACCGGCGCGGACCTGATCACCGAACTCAAGGCCGAGGTCTCCCGGGAGATCTCCCCCATCGCCCGCCCGCGCGAGATCCACGTGGTGCCGGAGCTGCCGAAGACGCGTTCGGGCAAGATCATGCGCCGCCTGCTGCGCGACGTGGCCGAGGGCCGCGAACTGGGTGACACCTCAACCCTGGTGGACCCCAACGTGTTCGAATCCATCCGCGCCCAAAGGTCATAGCAACCGCCCTGCATCCGCGAACACCCGAACGCCAATGGTGGACACGGCAAACGGCAACATCCACAAGTCGAAGACGACTTCCATACTCGGAATATCCAATGGGCGTTCGGGGCCGCCGGTCCGTTATGCGACATGGTTTGTCGGTCATAACCAGAGTGGTTGACACGGCAGGGGCCGCAGTGCTTTTCGCACATCGAGGTCGATCTGGACCATAACTGTTCCAGTTAGATTGGCGGCCTCGGCGAAGCGGCGAGCGGCCGCCCAGTCGGCCCGATAATGCAGTGGGGCGTGGCCCGGAAACCGCACGATCACATGGCATTGCACTCCGGCCATGGACGGACTCCTTCACAGCCACGGCATACCCTCCCTGGTACGCCAACCGCGTGCCGCTCGAAAATACCGAGCGAAACGTGTGGACGGGGCACAACTCGCACCCGGGCCGGTACGGCGGACAACTGGCTCATCAGGTCTCCTAACCTCGAAACCTAATGGTCCAACCATATACCTCTTGTCGCATCCCCCTGAGTGGGAAGTGGTGTGACCCGATAGGGTGAGCAGTCCGATCGGCGAGCGCAGTTGTCATGGGCGGCCGGGTGGCCAGCGAGGCGCTGCGATCTTCCGGCTCGCGAATCCGCAACAACGGACACTAGGGAACTTTATGGACCAATGTTAGTATTGGTCTAACCAAAAGAAGGTAGGTTCCCCTATGGTTTCCTTCGCATTCACAGACGAACACGAAGAGTTCCGCAAGACCCTCGAGGCATTCAGCCAACGCGTGCTGCTGCCCGGATACCGGGAACGCGCCGCCTCGGCGCAGTTCCCGTTCGATATCTACGAAAAGCTCGGCGACCTGGGCGTATTGGGTATCGGATTGCCGGAGGAGTACGGCGGAACCGGGCACGAGGACCCCATCCTGCTCGGCCTCGCGACCGAGACGCTGGCCTATGGCGACGTCAATATGGCGGGGGTTCCGGTGCAGATCGGACTGTCGGGCTCGCAGCTCGCCTACGCGTCGAAGGAGGTGCAGGAGCGCTACCTGCCGCCGCTCATCGCCGGTAAGGAAACCATCGCGATCGCGCTGACCGAGCCTGGATCGGGCTCCGATGCGGCCGGCCTGCGCACGACCGCGACCAAGGTGCCGGGCGGGTGGAAGCTCAACGGTGAGAAGACCGCCATCTCGTGGGCGATGAGCGCAACCGTCGCGCTCGTCTACGCGCGTGAAGGCGGGACCACCCGGGCGTCCGGCGTCAGCTGCTTCGTCGTTCCACTGGACTCCCCTGGCGTCGGCCGCAGCCATATGCCCGGCATGGGCTGTCTGCCATTGGGTTGGGGCGCACTGCATTTCGAGGACGTGTTCGTGCCGGACTCGCACATCGTCGGCGAAGCGGGCCGGGGCTTCCAGTCCGTGATGAACCACTTCGACTTCAGCCGGGCGGCGCTGGGTCTGCTCTGCCTGGGCGCCGCCAAGCAGAGCCTCGAGGAGGCCGCGCTGTACGCCCAGCAGCGCGAGGCGTTCGGCCGGCCCATCGCTGAAAACCAAGGCGTCTCTTTCCAGCTCGCGGAGCACGCCACGTATGTCGAAGGCGCACGGTGGACCTGCTATCGGGCGCTGTGGCTGCGAGAGACCGGTCAGCCGCACACTGCGCTCGCGTCGATGAGCAAATGGTGGGCTCCGGTCGTGGCCAAGAACGCGATCGAGGCGGCCATGCGTATTCACGGAAACCTCGGATACTCGGTGGAATTCCCACTACAGCAAAGGTTCCGGGACGTGATGGCGTATCTGGTCGCGGACGGCACCGCCGAGATCCAGAAGAAGATTATCGCCAAGGACATCTTCACCCGCGGAACGGTGTCGCTGTGACGGCCACGGCCCAGGCGGGTAAGTCCGCGAGCGAGCTTCCGGGTCCGAAGAAGCTGGCCGACAGCGGCGCGTTGATCGTCGGTGGCACCGCGGGGATCGGGCTCGCGACCGCGCGACAGCTCGCGGAAGCCGGCGTCCCCCGGATCGTCATCGTCGGGCGGACCCAGAAACGCGGCGAGCACGCGAAGGCGCTGATCGAGCAGGAGGGCTCGGATGTGACCTTCCTCCGGGGCAATCCGCTCGATCCGATCTCGGCGAACTACATCGCCGAACAGGCCGAGGCCCTGCTCGGCGGCATCGACATCCTGGTGTGTTCCACGGCGGCCGAGGTGCGCCCGGAACTGTTCTCCGACATCCCGATCGCCGATATCGAGAGGACCTTCACCCATCTGGCGCTGCCGTCGATGCACATGGCGAGTGCGGTACTACCCCTGATGCGCACCCGGCGTCAGGGCGTCATCGTCAATCTGGCCTCCGACGCGGGCAAGTCGGCGACGCCCGGAGAGGCCGTCATCGGCGCGGCAAAGGCGGGCATTGTCATGTTCACCAGAACCATCGCCATCGAGGCGAAGCGTGACGGCATTCGTGCCAATGTGCTGACGCCCTCGCTGGTGAACGAGACCGGCTCGACTGAACGCATCACCAGCGGCGGTTTCAGCGCGAAACTTTTCGCGAAGGCGGCCCAGCAGGCGCATCTCGGCGTGCCGGTCGCCGATGACATCGCCGCCGCCGCGGTCTTCCTCTGCTCCCCCGCCGCGAGCCGTCTCACCGGCCAGGCGATCAGCATCAACGGCGGCATCTCCGCGGTCTGAACAGCGCGGTGCCGACGGAAACTGCCCAGCAGGTTGCCGTCGGCACCGCGGTTTCCGGCAGGGCCGGAATTCTCAGCAAACGCTGTGACGGTGAATCGACCACTCGTCTGACGAGGTTCCGCTCGAGATGCCGGCGATCAGTTGCTGGGGCGGAACCGGAGTGCCGACCAAGTGTCGTCGATGGCGATTTGCCGCATGGGCTGCAGGCCCCGCTTCGAGAGTGCGGCAGTCAAGATGTCGCGGTTCAGATCCGTACCCAGCTGTCCACCCTTCGGGTAGGCCAGCCAGGCGAGAGCATCTCGCCGTGCGGCGTCGAGCACGGCATCCGCATCCGCTCCGACCAGGTCGTTGGAGTTGATCACAAAGCCGAGCACCGCATCGGCTGAGCCCGCGTTGCCTGCTGACTCGATGTCCAGTTGAACATCTTTGGGCTTGCCCAACACGACGACACTCTGTCCAGGCTTGATCTGCAGCTTCCGCGGAATGGTCATTCCATTATGTTGCCACGTCGAGGGCGGTGAACCCCTCGGCGACTACGTCCGTCGCACCAGCGCACACAAAGAAACTGGGCGGGAATCGGACTGATGATCCGAATCCCGCCCAGTTCGCTACCGCGAGTGTCGATCAGACGCCTCGCTGCGCTTTGCTCGCCGCACTGGCCGCCTTGCTGCGCTCGCGCGCGTCGGCCCAGTCCTCGGCGCTCATCGAGGTGAGACCGGCGAAAGTGCCCGGCCCGGCGAGCATTTGGCCGCCATCCATGGCGATGGTCTGCCCGGTGAGGTAGTCGCACGCGTCGGACAGCAGAAAGGCGGTCAGGTTCGCAAGCTCCTCGACGGTGCCCATGCGGCCCATCGGGATCTGGTCGGCCTGTGTCGCGCCGACCGAGCTCTTCTCATTGGGGTTCAACATCTCCCACGCGTAGTCGGTGGGAATGGGGCCGGGCGCCAGGGCATTGAGCCGGATACCGTAGCGCGCCCATTCGACGGCGAGGGACATGGTCATCGCATGGACCGCCGCCTTCGCCATCGCCGAGGGCACCACGAACGCCGACCCGGTCCACACCCACGTCGTCAGGGTGGACAGCACAACGCCCTTGTCGCCGCCGGCGATCCAGCGCCGGCCCGCGGCATGGGTGGTGTTGAACGAACCGCCCATGACGGTCGAGGTCACTGCCTCGAACGCCCGCGGACTCAGCGATTCGGTCGGCGCGATGAAGTTGGCCGCCGCGTTGTTCACCACGCCGGTCAACGGCCCGTGCTGCGCCCAGATCTCATCCATCGCCGCGTCGACCGCTTCGGCCTGTCGCACGTCGACGGCCTGCCAGTGCACCGTCCCGGGCGCGCTCGCCGATGCCTCCGCCGCCGCTTCGGTGAGAACTGCGGGACGCCGTCCCCACAGGTGCACCTGTGCACCCAGATCCACAAGATGCCGGGCCAGCCCCCTTCCCAGGCCCGTCCCACCCCCGGTGATCAGAATTCGCTTGCCCGCAAGCACATCGGGAGCGAAAAGGGAATTCGACATCCCTGCTGGTCCTCTCGGATCGGTGATGGGATCAATTACCGCGGTACTTGGCGAAGTCGGGCTTGCGCTTCTCGTTGAAGGCGGTGATGCCCTCGCGGGCCTCGTCGGTCTCGCCGAACATCTTCAGGCTCGAGTAGGCCATCTGGCCGATCGAGGCGAAGTGCTCGGTGTCGGTGTTGAGCGACTGCTTGAGCACCTTGAGCGCGGTCGGCGACAGCTGCAGGATCTCATCGGCCCAGGTCCGGACCTCGGCGCGCAACTGGTCGGCCGGGACCACCTTGTTGACCAGGCCCCATTCCTCGGCCTGCTGCGCGCTGTAGCGCCGGCACAGGAACCAGATCTCGCGGGTCCGCTTCTCACCGATCACGCGGGCCAGGTAGCCGCTACCGAAACCGGCGTCGAAGGAACCGACACGCGGGCCGTTCTGACCGAAGACCGCGTTGTCTGCCGCAATGGTCAGATCGCAGAGCACGTGCAGCACGTGGCCGCCGCCGATCGCGAACCCGTTGACCGCGGCGATCACCGGCTTGGGAACGTCGCGGATGACCCGGTGCAGGGCGTCCACCTCGAACAGACCGCTGTCGGACGGGCCGTAATCACCGGACTCCATGCGCTGCTTCTGGTCACCGCCGGTGCAGAACGCCTTCTCCCCCGCTCCGGTCAGTGCGATCGCACCCACTTCGTCACTGGCCCATGCCTTCTTGAACGCCTTGACCAGTTCGTCGACAGTGCGGGCACGGAACGAGTTGTACCGATCCGGCCGGTTGATGGTGATCCAGGCGAGGCCGTTGTCGACCTCATACGTCACGTCTGTGAAGTCAGTCATTGACTCGTTGATCCTTCCTGCGGACCCGGTTTGGTCCGACCGTATGACTAATGTAGAGCAGTTAACGGCCGTTATCAAGAGTCGAACGGTGACTACCTTGTGCAATAGCCTATCCTGATAACGCTGGTTAACCGTCGTGTAGATTGGCGCGATGGACAGAGAGCGGAAAATTCTCGATGCCGCCGCCGAGCTCTTCTACGAGAAGGGCTTCCACGGCACCAAGGTCGACGAACTCGGCGCCCGCGCCGGGGTCAGCGGGCCGGCCCTGTACCGGCACTTCGGCGGGAAGAACGAGATCCTGGCAACTCTGTTCAACGAGGCCATGGACGAACTGGGACGTGCGACCGGGGTTCAGCACGAAGATCCGGATCGCGATTTCGAGCGGCTGGTGCGCCACCATGTCGAGTTCGCGATCTCGAACCGGCACCTGGTCAATGTTGCGCAGCGGGAAGATCGTTCACTGGTCGAGCCGTGGCTGCGGCAGGTGAACAGGCGCCGGCTGAAGTATGTCGAAGGCTGGGAGGCGGCGGTACGGCGCTGCCTGCCGGATGCCACGACGGCGGAGGTCGCCATCGCGACCCAGTCCTGTCTCGGCATGCTCTTCTCGATCGCGTACTGGCCGACCAAGATCAGCCGTACGCCCGAACTCGCGGACACGATGGTAGCCAGCGCGCTCGGCATGCTCGACTCCTACCGGCAGCGCTGACTGGTGGCACCGATCAGGAATCGGCCGGGCACAACAGCTCCCGCACCGCGGCCGCATGGTCGATGCCGGCTTCGACGGACTCGGCCGCGACGTTGAGCGTGAGGGTCCCGGCGCCCGCGGCGACGAACGGCCGAAGCCAATCGGCCACCTGCTCCGGCGTACCCGCGGGCGCGACATTGCGGAACCGCTCCCGCGGCAGGTGATACAGCGCGGCCATTTTGCGACCGAGGAGGTCGTCGGCCTTGGCGGAGTCCGAGTCCAGGCCGCACCACACATTGATCCCGAACCAGTCAGGTTTGCGCCCAAGGGAATCCGCGGCTTCCATGATCTGCTCCCGGGTGGCACCGAACCTGCGCGCCGAGCAGAACACTCCCAGCCAGCCCTCGCCGTAGCGGGCTGCCCGCCAGATCGCGGCGTCGCCCTTGCCACCCACGATGATCGGAATGGAGGGCACGGGCGCGGGCAGGATTCGAGCGTGGTCCAGTTCGAAGAACTCGCCCCTATGGGTGACTTCCTCGCCGTCCAGCAGTGCCCGCACCAGCGCCAGGGTCTCGTCGAGTCGCCGCCCGCGGGTAGCCGGGTCGACACCGGAATTGCTGATCTCCGAGCGGTCCTCGCCGCCTACCCCCACCCCCAATACCAGTCTGGCGGGGGCGATTTCGGCCAGGGTCGAGAGCTGCCGCGCGGCGAGCATCGGATGCCGCAAGCCGAGCAGGTAGACGCCCAGGTGCACGGCGAGCTCGTCATGCGTCGCGAGCACCGTCGTGGCCGAGATCAGTCCATCGAACCCGGTGCCATCATGAAAGCTGATGTGATCGCCGACCGCGACATGGCCGATCCCCGCCGCGGCGATCCGCTCCAGGATCCGGCGGCGCCGGAGGGGGCTCGGATCCAGAATCGTGTCGTGCACGGACAACCCCAGCCGGATCATGCCCCGTGCCTTTCTCGTCCAGGTAGCCGAGTACTCACGCCAACTCCTCGATGTGCGATCAATCGGTATTGGACATACCATATACCCTTTGCGTCTGGACCTTGATACGCTGCCGCAATGAGATCGGACGAGCCCGGCGAGGACGAGGTGGCTTTGCTGGAAAACGTCGGTATCGCGTTGTACCAGTTGCGGCACCGAACCGTTCACACTCCGACCTCGACCACCGTGACGCGGCGAGATCTCGTCCGGGACCTGGTCGTCGATATCGTCGATCGTGCGGCCGGAACGGCGACGATCAATGACGTCGCCGAGCAACTGCTGGTCACTCCGTCCATCGCCCGGCGACTGGTCACCGAGTGCATCTACCGAGACCTCGTTCTCAGAGTGCCCGCCGATCACGACCGGCGACGCTATTCGCTGCACCTGACCGAGGCCGGCATTGCGTTACGCGATCGGCTCCGCCGCCACTATCGCCAGGCGTTCGAGCACGTCACCCGGGATTGGCCCGCCGACGAGCGACTCGAGTTCGCTCGCCTGCTGCACAAGTACGCCGCCCCGTGATCACGTCGGCTATCCGCAATGACCCGCCATTGGTCCGATAATAAACTCATTTCAGTACCGCCGTGCCCGCCCGTGTGTAGTCACGACCGACCCGTTGACGGCAGGTTTTGCTTGCTCACTTGTTCGCGAGAACAGAATCGGCCAGACCGTTTGTCGCTTGGACCATATGCTCGACAGGTGTAGAAGCGCCTGTCTATGGTGGGGCGGTGTTGAGGGCCAAGTTCGGTATCAGAGGCCGCATCCTGTCCATCGCCCTGGTGCCGAGTGCAGCCCTTCTCGTGGTCGGCGCCGTCATCGCCGAATACCTGCAGCACCTGCGCGAGTACGCCCATGAGGCCGGCTTCTACCGCACCGAGCTCGACCAGCTCGGTGCGCATCCGAGGCCGGAGGAGCGAACAGGGGAGGCAGGAAACAGATGAACTGGGTGGGAATCGCCGATGATCTGCGGCGGCATTGGTATCTGTACGCGGCGATGCCGTTCTTCGCGTCGGCGATCGGATGGTTCACCAAACTGGTCGCCGTCGAAATGCTGTACCGGCCATTGGAATTCAAGGGCATCCCACCGTATCTGGGCTGGCAGGGCCTGATCCCGCGGTATTCCGCGCGGATGGCGACCATGGCGGTGGACCTGATGCTGTCGCGGTTGCTCGATCCGCAGGAGATCATCGATCGGATCGATCCCGCCGAGCTGGCCGCGCATGTGCAGGAGCCGATGCTCGAGACGGTCGAAGGCATCGTGCACGAGCTGATGATGCGGCATCAGCCCGGGCTGTGGGAGTTGTTGCCGGATCAGGTGCGGCACTTTCTCATTCGGCGCATGCAGGGTGACGCGCCGCAGTTGATCGCGCAGATGATGGACGACCTCAAGGAAAACGTCGATCTCGTGTTCGACCTGCGCACCATGGCCATCGACGCGCTCATGCGTGACAAGGCGCTGACGGTGCGCCTGATGCGGGACCTCGCGACGCCGGAGCTGCGCTTCATGGTCCGCTCCGGTCTGGTCTTCGGATTCGTCCTCGGACTGGTCCAGGCGATCGTCTGGGCACTGACGCACTCCACGCTGATCATGCCGCTGTTCGGTGCGTTCGTCGGGTACTTCACCGACTGGCTGGCCTTGCAGATGATCTTCCGGCCCATCTACCCGAAGCGCTATCTCGGCGTATTTACTTGGCACGGACTGTTTCACAAACGCCGGGACGAGGTCGCGCTCGACTACGGCGAACTCGTCGCCGCCGAGATCCTCACCCCGGCCAACATCATTCACGCCATGATGACCGGTCCGCAGTCCGACAGATTGTTCTCGCTCATCGACCACGAGATCCAGCGTGCGATGGATCAGCAGCTGGGGCCGGCCAAGCCGATCGTCGAATTCGCTTTCGGCAGCAGCCTCAATGCCATGAAGCACGATTTGGTGAACACTGTGCGGGAACGGCTGCCCGAGAGCACCGAGCAGATCGAGCGGTACACCATGGAAGCTCTCGATGTCACCGGCCTGATCATCGAGAAGATGAAGCTGATGACCAACGAGGAGTACGAGAACCTGCTTCGCCCCGCCTTCAAACAGGACGAATGGAAGATCGTCCTGGTGGGCGCGGTGCTCGGCTTCCTGGTCGGCGAGCTCCAGGTGGCAGTCCTGCTGCACTGACCATCCCTTGCTATTTGGTCCGTCCTTTTGTATATTCAGACCGTGACCATCCTGGGCGACGTGGACAGGAGCTTCGGCAGCGCGGGTGGCGCATCCGGCCGATTCCGGCGATCGCCGGGCATAAACTGAACACGCACGATCCCACCCCGACATGAAGCAAGACCATGGCCGACCCCCACCCATTGGCGACACAGCGTGATCGGCCTCCAGACATAGACAAGGAACTGGAGGACGCGGGTTTCGATACCCCCCGCATCGTGGGCCAGGGCGGTTTCGGCATCGTCTACCGGTGCCGGCAGCCGGCTCTGAGCCGCGACGTCGCGGTGAAGGTACTGACCGCACGGCCGGAGCTGGATCCGGAGAACGTGGAGCGATTCCTTCGCGAGCAGCACGCGATGGGCGCGCTCTCCGGCCATCCCAATATCGTGCCGGTGCTCGAAGCAGGCACCACCAGCCATGGGCAGCCGTATCTGGTGATGCCCTACCACTCCCATGGTTCGCTGCACGCGAGGATTCGCCGCGACGGCCGGCTCCCGCTCGAGGAGGCGCTGCGGATCACCGTCAAACTGGCCGGCGCCCTCGAGACCGCGCATCGGGCCGGAATCCTGCACCGCGATATCAAGCCCGACAATGTGTTGCTCACCGATTACGGGGAGCCCCAGCTCACCGACTTCGGGATCGCCCGCATCGACGGCGGATTCGAAACGACCACCGGGGTGGTGACCGGGTCACCGGCCTTCACCGCGCCCGAGGTGCTGCGTCGCGGAGTTCCCACCGCGGCCTCCGATGTCTACGGGCTCGGGGCGACGCTGTTCTGCATGATCACCGGCCATGCTGCCTACGAACGCCGCTCCGGCGAGCAGCTGGTCGCCCAATTCCTCCGGATCGCCGGCGAATCCACGCCCGATCTGCGCCCCGACGGCATCCCGGACGACGTGTGCGCCGCCATCGAGGCCAGCATGTCGCACAACCCCTCGGATCGTCCGAAATCGGCCGCCGAATTCGGTGAGCTGCTCCGCACCATCCAGGGCGCGCACGGGATGCTGGTCGAGACCATGATGCTGCCCGCCGACGGTGATCTCGTGGACCAGCACGACGGTGGCCTTGCGGAAGAAATCCGGACCGGCCGAGCCCGATCACTGCGGCGAACGCCGACCCCGCCCACCCCCGACACCAAGTACCGGCCGACCACCTCGGCCCGGGCTCAGGTCCAGCGGGACCGGCTGCTCGAGCTGTTGCGCACCGATGTCAGGCCGCGACTCATCGTCATTCATGCTCCCGCTGGGTTCGGAAAGAGCACGCTGGCCGTGCAGTGGGCCCGCTACCTCGACGAGGACCAGCACGTGGCGGTGGCCTGGTTGAATGCCGATCACGACGACAACAATCCCGTCTGGTTCCTCACTCACCTGGTCGAGGCCGTCCACCGAGCCTGTCCGGAGCTGGCCCCCGGGCTGGTCAGCGTTCTCGAGGAGCAGGGCGAACAGGCCATGCGCTCCGCGCTCACGACACTGATCAACGACATCCACAGTCGCCGGACGCGCGTCGCGGTCGTGATCGAGGACTGGCATCGGGTCACCGACGCCAAGGCCGTCGGCGCGCTGCGTTTCCTGCTCGAGAACGGCTGCCACCACCTGCAGATCATCGTCACCAGCCGGTCATTGGAGGGACTTCCGCTGGCGACCATGCGGGTCCGCCGCGAACTCATCGAAATAGATTCCACCGCACTGCGTTTCGATGTCACAGAGGCGAAGGCCTTCCTCGTCGAGCTGGGCGGGCTCGGCCTGGACGCCGCCGCGGTGACCAAGCTTCGGGACTGCACCGAGGGCTGGGCTGCCGCGCTGCAGCTGGCCAGCTTGTCATTGGCCGGGCACTCCGATCCGACGGCATTGATCGGGCAGCTGACGGGACGTCATCACTCCATCGCGGAGTACCTGGCCGAGAACGTGCTCGACGCGGTGAGTCCCGAATTACTCGATGTACTCCTCGAAACCTCACTGCCCGAGCGGATCTGCGGCAGCCTGGTGACGGCACTGACGGGCCGTCCGTGCGGGCATGAGCTGCTCGAGGATATCGAGCGGCGAAACCTGTTCCTGCGCCGCGTCGACGAGGACGGCGAATGGTTCCGCTATCATCACCTGTTCGCGCAATTCCTGCGGCAACGACTGGAGCGTCGCGGTCCCGGACCCGTGGCCGAATTACACCGGGCGGCCGCAACGTGGTTCGGCGACCACGAAATGCTCAGCGAGGCAATCGATCACTGGTCAGCCTGCGGCGATACCGAGCAGGCGGTAGACCTCATCGACGCCCGCGCCGCGGGCCTGGTCCAGCACGCTCAGTTCGCAACCCTGTGCGGGCTGGCCGCGAAACTCCCACCGGCACAAACCTCCGGTCGTCCCCGCCTCCAGCTCGCACTGGCCTGGGCCCATGCGCTGCTGCGCCAACCCGACGACTTACACGCGGCGCTACGACTCGCCCGGGGCGCACTCGAATCCGGCGAGGCCGATCCCGATCTCCTGTTCGAGGCAGACCTTATCGATTGCGTGGAGGCCGCTTTCGCCGATCACATCGACGAACGCGTCGACACCCTGGTCGCCGATTGCCTATCCAGAACCGCCACTCTCACCCCGTGGGTCCTGTGCGCGGCGGCGAACCTCGCCGCATATCTGTCGAACTGCCGCTTCGAATACGATCGCGCACGAGAATGGCTCGACTGGGCCGCGCCCTATCATCGGCAGATCAGCGGGACATTCAGCCTGATGTACAGCCATTGCCTGGCCGGCGTCGCCGCCCGGGAACAGCTCGACATCAACGCGGCCGAACGCAGCTTTCGCCGCGCACTCGAGATCGCCAGGGCCGACTCCGGTGCTCAGTCCTACGAAGCGCGGCTAGCCGGTGCGATGCTCGGCGATCTCCTCTACGACCGCGACCAACTCGACACCGCCGAACAATTGCTCGACGCTGCCTTCGAACTCGGAATCCAAGGCGGCCCGGTCGAATTCCTGATGGCGATCTATGCGACCGGCAGCCGGATCAAGGCCCTGCGCGGAGATCTCGAGGCCGCGACACGACGACTCGATCAGGGCGCCCAGATCGCCCGCACCCTGATGCTGCCGCGGCTGGCCGCACGCATCGCCGACGAGCGGGTCCGGCTCGGACTCACCACCACCGCCACCAACCACACGGAACCACCCACCGCGGGCGACGGCATCGCGAGGCTGACCGCTGAACTCCACGAGGACGCCGCCATCCGGTCACTTCTGCTGTCCGGAACGCCCACCGCAACGGCCACCGCATGCGCGCGCGCCGCGGCCCTGCGGGATTCCATCGATGCCGATCGCCGCCCGAGAACCGCGCTGTCGGCCCAATTGCTGCACGCTGCGTGCCTCGCGGCGGCGGGCCGCACCACCGAAGCCGAGAACGCACTCATCCCGGTCCTGGTGAGCTGCGCCGACATCGGCCTTATCCGACCGCTGTGTGATGACAGTCCCCAGATCACCGCGTTGCTTCGAGCCCTCGACACGGATCTGAGCGAAGGGCGCTGGGAGACAGGCCGGCCGGAGATTCCGGCACGCTTCCTCACGATCGTCCTGAACGCCGGTAACAGCGCGCCGCTGCCCGCTACTCGAGCGCCGGGTCTCCGATAATGCCAAATGGTCTAATAGTTTGCGCATGGAGATAAGCTTGCCCGACCGGTACGAGGGGAGCGGACGTGCCGCAGCACATCGATCACGACTGGATCGCCGAGTTCGCGGCGAAGCAGCAGTTGCGCGAGGATATCGATCACATTGTCACCCACGTCAAGGACCGGGTGCGGACGGAACTGCCGGAGCTGCCCAGGGACGTGGAATTGAGCCGCGCCAACGAGGCGAGCATCCGCGCCCAATTCCGGGAGTTCCTGGTGGCCCTCGACCGCACCCCCTTCGAAGTCAGGGTTCCCCCCGAGACGACAGACCTGGCTCGCACCATCGCGCGCCGCAACCTCGATATCGGAATACCGGTCAAAGGGTTTCGGATCGGCCAGAAGGTGTTCTGGCAGTATGTGACACGGACGGTCGACGAAACGATCAACGACGCGTCCGAGCGACCGGCCGCACTGGTCGCCCTGTGGGAGTACGCCACCGAGTGGATGGACGCGATGCTCGAAGCCGGTATCGCCGCCTACAGTCACGAGCGCGAACAATTGCAGCGCGGCGCGATCGGCCGGCGGACCGCGGCCATCCACGCCGTATTACGCGGCGAATCGGTCGATGTCGACGATCTGTCGCTCACCTTGGGACACCCGTTGCGGCAATTCCAGACCGCCTTCGTGCTGGAGGCCGACCAGAACGCCGCTGAACCCGATGCGATCCGCTTACTCGAACGGCAGGCCGCCGACTTCGCCGCCGCACTGGGTAGCTCTCGGCCATTGACGTTTCCCAGTGCGGCCCGCGGGCTGTGGGCATGGGTGGCGACGCCCCGGCCGCCCGGGGATGCGGACGGGTTGCCGGAACCGCGTGCGGGAGTGCGCGTCTCGGTGGGCACCTCCATCCACGGGGTAGCCGGATTCGTGCGTAGCCATCGCGAGGCCGTGGCCGCGCAGCGAGTCTCGGCAACCGGCGTCCGCGGCGGCTCGCTGACCAGATACTCGGACGTGGAACTGGTCTGCCTCACCACGGGGGACGGCAGTATCGACGCGATGCGCGCACTCATCGCACGTGAGCTGGGGCCCTTGGCAGTTCGAGGTGATTCGGCCGCGCGGTTGCGTGAAACGGTACGCGTGTACCTCGCCGATGGTTGCAATGCTGCCCGGGCCGGAGAAGAACTCGGCGTTCACCCCAATACCGTGCGCTATCGCGTGCGCCATGCCGAGGAAGTCCTCGGTCACCTGATCGACGAGCGACGCGTGCACATCGAGCTCGCATTGCGAGCGCTGCATGCCTTCGGCGACAGTCTGCTGACCGAGGAACGACCGACCGACCGCTGACAGGGCGGCCGGATCGACGCAGCCTTCTCAGGCGTTGCCGGTGAGCCCGAGGAAGTCGGCGACCACGCGGTTGAACTCGTCCGCACGCTCGATCTGCGTCCAATGTCCGCAACGGGAGAAGACGTGCAGATCCGCCTCCGGCAGCAGATGCAGCATGTTCCAGGAGACGTCCACCGGGACCACTCGGTCTTCCCGGCCGTGAATCAGCAAGGTGGGCACCGTGATAGCCCTGACCTGATCCTCGGTGATACCGAGACGACCGCCAGCGTGATCAGGGTGGAAGAACATGGTGCGATACGCCTCGTGCGCTCCCGGCGCGGCGCTAGCCTCGTACCGGATCCGGACGAGATCGTCGGTGATCATCGACTTGTCGACCGCGAAGTAATTCCGCAGCAGGTTTCCCATCGCCTCCAGCGAGGGCTCATAACCGCGCAGCGCGTCGAGCCCCTCGGTCGGCGTCATTCCGACGCCGGGCGAGCCCATCAGCACCAGGCGGTCGAGGCGTGCCTGATCATCCTCGGCCATCTGCATCGCGATCCGGCCCCCGAGAGAATTGCCGACCACGGAGACCTTCTCGAGGCCGAGAGCGTCCAGGAAACGCCACGCGTGGTCGGTCCAGGTCCGGAGTGAATAGTGCACGTCGGCCGGACGCTCGGTGTGGCCGAAACCGACCAGATCCAGCGCGACGACCCGTGCTGAGCGGGCCAGCGCCGGGATGGCGTGACGCCAGTTCGCCCACGCCGACACTCCCGGGCCGGACCCGTGCAGCATCAGCACCGGATTCCCTTGCCCCGCATCGTGATAGTGCGTCGAGATCCCTCCGGCATCGAGGTACCCGCCGGTTTCCAGGCTCGCGGTCGCAGTCATGAAATTCCTTGTTCCTTTGTCTCTGGAATGTCGTCTGTCTCGGGGATGTCGGCTGCGGTCAGCGACCGGCGGAATCGAGCGGCGAACGGCCTTCGAGTTCTCTGTTGAACAGCAACAGATCCCGTAGTGCGCCGGGATCCGCGCTCGCCCTCCGGTAGTACTCGAGCTCCGTCTCCAGCCGGTCATGGTCGCTGATCTGGGAGATGAGGTGTTTGCGGCTCGCACTCAGCGGTGCGGCGTGGTCGTGGAAGATCCGGCGCCGGTCCGCGGCGTACACGTCGAGCACGGTGTCGTCGGCGTGCCCGCCCAGAACCGCGCTCAGCGCCTCGGTGAGGCGGAACGCGTCGAAGAAGGCGCTGATCGGGCTGTGGCCGACCATACGATTGGTGACATGGGCCGCCTCACCCGCCAGCAGGACGCGGCCCACCCGGTACCGCTCCGCGCTCCGCTGGTGCATACGTGCCGAATGCCATTCCAGGACAGCGTATTCGGCCTCGTCGCCCACGGCCCGCAGAGCTTCGGGTATCCGCTCGGCCACCCGATCCACCGGCAGTGTCAGCGGCTCGGCGAAGGTGTAGCGCCACCGTCGGTCGTCCACACGCTGCACGACGGCGCCGTACCGGTCATCGACCTGGAATGTGGTGCCCGCGTAGCCCAGCTCGGCAAGATCACCGTCGATCAGCGCCACCACACTGCGCTCGGGCCAGGTGTATCCGGGAAACCCGAGGCCGATGTGGCGACGTACCGCGCTGTGAATGCCGTCGGCTCCGACCACCCAGTCCGCACGTATCCGACCGGGTGCGCCCCCACCGTCCAGGATCACATCGACGCCCGCATCATCTTGTGCGAGACCGACCAGGCGCACATCGCGCTCGATCCGCGCCGTGCTCTCGATCGCCAAGTGCTGCTCCAAGATCCGGCAGAGGGCCGCTTGCTCGAGATGCAGGGTGAGGGGAAAGGGCGTGATCCCGTCCAGCACCCGCAGATCGAGGTCGATCCGCTCCCCGCTGCGCAGCACGCGCAGGCACCACCTGGTCGATGCGAACCCGGCCCGCAGCGCGTCGTCCAAGACTCCGAGCCGATCGAGCCCGGGTAGCACCGACCAATCGTGCGCGCAGTAGGCGGATGCTATGCCATCGCGTCCGGTGTCGGCCACGAGCACCCGGAACCCGGCGCGCGCCAACCCCAGCGCGGTCACCAATCCGGTGGGATCCGCTCCCACCACGACGACATCGGCCTCGCTCATCGGATGCTCCTCGGCGTGTACCGTTCCGCGGCAACGGCTCCGACGTCGACCGGCTTGCCGATGAACGCGAAACCGTTGGCCGCGAGGATGTCTCGCGCGGTATCCGCACTCAACGCCCCGGCCGCCCGCGCGGCCGCGAGGAAATCCCGGGCACCCTCGAGCTGGCCGGGGATGAAGGGGTAATCCGTGCCGAGCATGACGTGTCCTGGACCGAAGCGGCTGACCAGTAGCCGCAGGTGCTCGGGGTCGAAAACCAGGGAGTCGACCCAGAGCGAGCGCAACAGTTCGTCGAGCCGGTCCTGATCCGCGTCGTGCCAGATCCGCGCGCCGAGGCTGAGCCTGGGATAGGCCCATGCGAATGAGCCGCAACCGTGCGCCAACGCGACCCGCAGAGCGGGGAAACGCGCGAGCACACCACCGAAGACCAGGGCCGTGGCGGCGATCGCCGTGTCGGTGATCATGCCGAGCCCGAAGTCGTAGGGCTGCCCGGCCCGGCGGATCACCCCTCCCCCGCCGTCGGTGGGATGCACGAACAGAACCGCGCCGAGAGACTCCGCGGCCTCGAAGAAGGGAGCCAGCCGGGGTGCGTCCAGATCTTCACCCGCGATCTGGGTGCCGATCTCGACGCCCACCAGGCCGAGATCGACCACCACGCGCCGCAACTCCTCGATGGCCGCGCCCACATGGGGCAGCGGAACGGTGCCCAGCCCGGCCAGCCTGCCGCGCGAGCCGGCAACGGCAGCCGCGATCGAGTCGTTGGTGGCCCTGGCGCAGGCGACACCGAACGCCTCCTCGGCCCAGTAGGCCAGCATCACCGGCACCGGGGAGATGAGCTGCACCGCGACGCCAGCGACGTCCAGTTCGGCGATACGGGCGTCTACATCCCACAACGCTGAGCGGACGGTCCGGAAAGACTTGTCCCCCAGCATGATCGAGCCACCGTCCGGGCTGTCCACTCGGAGCGTCGGCCAGCGCGAGTCCTCGATGCCCGCGAGGGCATCGGACACGTCGAGGCCGAAAAAGTGGGCATGGGTGTCGACTGCCGCTGTCGAGGATGTGCGCTCGGTTGTCAGGTCCACGTCGTGTCCGAATCCGATTGGAAGTAGGGGCTGTCCTGGCACTTCGGAAGCTAGCCGCACACAGACTCGGCGAGTATGCCCGGTTCCAGCCGCCGGAACCGCCGACCCGGATCCGGGTGAGGGAGGCCACGATGTGCGTAGTACCGTGAGTCGAGTCGCCTCATCCGAGGCAAGAGGTGCACAATGCCGTTCGCCGATGCCCAAAATCGTGAATCCGCCGAGGGCGAACCGCCGTCGATCCTGTCGAAGGCGTTCGATCTGCTGCGCGCGTTCAACCCCCATACGCGCGTGATGACCCTCAGCGAACTGTCCCGCGCCTCCGGGCTGCCCAAATCCACGGTGCATCGCCTGCTGGCCCGGCTGGTCGATCTGGGCGCGGTCGAGCACCACCGCGCCGGCTACAAGATCGGCCTGGCCATGCTGCAACTCGGCTCGTCCACCCCGGCCGGATACATGCGGGACCTGGCCATGCCGCACCTGACCACGCTGCACCGCTGGAGCGGGCTGACCGTGCACATGGCCGTGTTGCGGCAATACGACGTGGTCTATCTCGAGAAGCTGGCCCTCAGCGACTCCCCGTCATCGATCACCGCCATCGGCGCTCGGCTGCCCGCGCACTGCACCGCGCTGGGCAAGGCCCTGCTCGCGCACGAGAACTTCGACGACCTCGCTGACTTCCTGCCCCGCCCCTTGCCGATGATGACACCGAACTCGATCGCCGACGTCGAGGTTCTCATCGAGCAACTGCGGCAGATCCGCGCGGAAGGCGTCGCACGCGAGTCCGAGGAAGCCCAACCGGGACTCGCCTGCATCGCCGCGCCGATCTGCATGAACGGTTTTGCAGTGGGCGCGATCTCGGTGGGATTCCCGGCGGCGCTCTCGGTGCCGCCCAATCTGGCAGGCGCGCTGCGCACCACCGCCGCGCAGATCGGCCGCGAGGTCGATGCTGGGCTGGCCCGGGGCCGGGAGAGCTGGTTCCCGCGGGAGTTGTGACCCCTCGAAGTGGCTCGTGAGCGCCGGTGACGAGAAGAGTCGCTTGCGCGCGTCGGCCACCTCCCGGAACGCCGCGTACAGGCCATGGGCGAGCTCGGCGAGCGCGCCAGAGGAGTACGACAACACTTCGGTTCGGAAGAGTCGTCGGTCAGCGAATCGGTTCCAGTCTGCTTGCGTAGCAGCGCATGTACGGTGCAAGCCCTGTGCAAGGTGGGGCGCCGACAGTGCTGGCATGACTTCTTCCCCCGTACCCGAGGCCGATGATCGTGCTAGATCAGCAGTTTGGTCAGCCGCTACTACAGCGCCGTCGACGAGCAGCGCGTGGACCGCGCACTTGTCGATGCTGTGTTCGCCGAGGATGCTCGGTGGGTCAGTCCGACCGGGATAGTCCGTGTCGGTCGTGACGTGATCGCCGATCAGCAGGCCAAAGCGGTGAGCATGTTCCGCGCAACCCACCATGTCACCTCGGACTATCTGGTCGATATCGAGGGTGATGCGGCTCGTCTGCGCGCGAACCTGACCGCGATGCACCTGTGGGGTGCTGGTGCCAACGATCCTGCCGCGCTCGAATCGCATTTCCTGGCAGGCGGTGTGTTCGAAGGACGTGCGGTCCGAACCGATGCGGGGTGGCGGTTGGTGGAGTTGAGGCTGCGGATCGTGTGGCGGACAGGCGCTCTGCCGATCCATGTCGATCCCGAATCTGTGAGGTAGTAGCGGGCCGATGAGCCGCAGGGGCCCTCGACAGAGCCACCGAACCGCGGCCGAAACCGCCAACGAAACCGCAGCGGATTCCGCGGCCAGAACCGACACCGGGACCTGCGTGCAGGCAGCCGCAGCCTAGGACGACTCACCAACGAACCAAACGCGCCCCGGCAATGGTTGCCGAGGCGTGTTTTTCGGGGTTTCAGCCCGTAACAACCTGCCAGCGTTCCAGCTCGGATTTCACCGATGGCTTGCCGTTCCACAGGTGGAGCTGAAAATCGGGATCCTTGATCTTCGCTTCCGTCTTGAAAGCTGGATCCAGGTCCGCGACGTACAGCGCGAACGTCCGGCCGCCGAGGTCGGTCCCTTTGAGCGCCTTCGCGATATCGGTTGCGATCGGCCGCAGCGCGTCGGCGTTCTTGGATGTCGGGACACACAGGTCGATCGCGACGCCGACAAGCCCCGGCTTGTCGTGCTGAGTGCTCACGCGCCCGGTCACCACCTTGACGCCGGCAGGCAACTGGAGACCGTCAGTGAACGCCTGAAGCTCAGGATCATTCGCGGGCGCCGCGGGATAGCAGGCGGCCGGATCCGCGCCCGCCGCAGCAGACGACGACGCGGCCGTCGTGACTGGCGGCGCAGTGGCGGCCGCGGCCGTCGTCGTGCTGGCAGGCGGCGAGCTGGGCGCGGCGTGGGGCTCATCGTCGGCAGTCCCGCAACCGGCGAGCAGCAGGGCAGAAAACGTGAACGGAAGTGCGACAGTGGCTCTCATATCGTCCCCTCGGTGAATGTGCCGCGAGAGTACAGCTAACGACCGCTCGCGGGCTACGAATACGGACTATTCGGGCACGCATTGTCAGCGCACAAGCGAGAGCCCCCAGCCTTCTCCTATGGCTGGGGGCTCCGGAAGGCCCTGGGCACGGTTGCAATCGGGGGCCGGGCCTTCGTGCGAAGTGCTCTCAGTCGTCTATCGCTTCACCCCCTCTCTCGGCTCCCGGGCATCGGAGTGGCCTACGGGCTCGAGCGCCAGCGCCTCGGCCAAGTCGGTGGCGAATACCTTGGTTCGCCAGTGGTGGCACTCGGCCGGGTTTACGGTCTGGAGGTCCGCGAAAGCCGTTACGCGCCGCGGGTTTCCGCCTACGTGCGCCATGCTGGGAGTGATCACGACCGCGCAATCGATCTGGCGCAGAAGCCGGTACAGCATCCCCATTCGATCCTGATTCGAGTTGTCCACCGTGAGCACCTGAGCAACGCGCAGGCCCAACGCGTGGGCTCTCTGCCGGGCGTAGAACTCCGCCCAGTCCAGATCCGCCTTCGTAGTCAGCAGCGGACGGAAGATGTAGATCACGGCCTTGTCCGGTTGCGCGAGGCTCCTTGCCATTTCGAGCGCTTCAGCTAGCTGGTCCGGGTTGTCGTCTGGTTCCGGCGCGTCGGTCACGGTCCGCCCCTTGTCGTCGTCTCGTCGTCGTTTGGGGCGACTCGAGGCCGGGACGACGAGCACCGGCCCCGAGTGCCCACCTGGACGGTAGGAATCGAGCGCGGTCAGCAGCGAGGAGTGTGCAAGAACTTGGAAGAAATACCCAAACACCAACCAAGTTCTTGCACGCGGGCGGATGATGGAAATGCGTGGGAATACCGCGCATTCCACAACTGAGGGAGCCGAATCATGCGGCTGACATTCCTTGGCAAGGGCGGATCCGGAGATCGAGACTGCCCGTCCCTGTACGCCACCGACCGGGACAGTTTCCTCGTCCAGGGCTGGAAGACCGACCAGCCTGACACCGTCGAAATCCCGCATCTACTGCCAGGTTTCGCGGACCCGGATACGTTCATCGGTGCGACCATGACCGACACTGGGCGCGGCACGTTCGCGGTGTCGGGCCGTCCGATCACCGACGCCGAGACGATCGGCCAACTCACCTTGGCGACCGACGAGACCGCGGTCGAGGTACCGAAGCGAGAGAGGACGTTCTACGGTGCTGATAGTCCCCGGACCCGCCGGTGATGATCTGTTCCGCGAGGCGCAACGCGAGGCGTTCCACCTCGAGGTGCGCGACTCGTATGCAGTCGCATCGGAATCCGAAGGGCTGAGGCGGTTTCTCGCGGGCGAGCCCGACACCACCGACTATGACCGGCGCCCGTGGGCGCAGTTCATGCGGGAGACGACCGCCCGCGGGGTCGCAGTTCGAAGGGTGCGGGTCGTGAGTGCCCCGCACTCGGACTATCAGCGCTGGTTGCTGTCGATCACCGGCAGCAACGTCGCCGCTGGCGAAGACATCCGGTATGTCCCGCGGCACCTCGCCGGAGACGTCCCGCCGGATGACTGGTGGCTGTTCGACGGCGAGCTCGTCGCGTACAACCTCGTCGACGACGACGGCTGGCCCGCGGGAATGGCGGTAACCAGCGACCCGCGAATCGCCGAGTACTGCCGCAGGGTGCGAGACCGGCTCTGGTCCATCGCGACGCCGTACGCCGAATACGTCGGCACCGTCCCCAGGTGACGAACGCCGCCCAGGACGCTCGGGAAGCCCTCGGCCAGCGCTTGCGTGAAATCAGGCGCAGGGCACAGCTTTCCGGGCGTCAGCTCGCCGCACTGGCAGGCTGGCACGAGTCCAAAGTTTCCAAGCTCGAATATGGCAAGCTGCGCGTCTCGGACGCCGACGTGCGCGCCTACTGCACGCACGCCCACGCCGAGGCCCACCTCGACGATCTGCTCGCCACGCTGCACAACATCGACACCGCATACATGGAAATGCGGCGCCTGCTCAGCGGCGGCACCGGGCGCAGTCAAGACGTACTGGTCCGGCTCGCCGAACGAACCAAACTCACCCGCATCTATCAGAACGTGCTGATACCAGGCATTTTGCAGACACCCGACTATGCGCGCGCGATCCTGGAACGGTCCGTCGCCCGGCACGGATTGACCGACGACATAGACGCCGGCGTCGCGAAACGCATGGAACGTCAGCAGTTCCTCTATCGCGGCGACCGGCGGTTTCATATCGTGCTGGCCGAGCAAGCCCTGCTGACCACCATCGGCGACAACTGCGTGATGACCGGGCAGCTCGACCGCCTGCTCGTCGCAATCGGACTTCCTCGGGTCACTATCGGAGTCGTCCCGGCCATCGCTGAGATTCCACAGCAGACAACCAATTTCGTCATGTTCGACGACCGCATGACCACCGTAGAGACCATAACGGCCGAGCTGACGATCACCCAGCCGCGCGAGATCGCTGTGTATGGACGGACATTCGACATGCTCGCCGAGCTCTCGGTTACCGGCAGCGCCGCCCGCGCACTCATTCTGGCTGCGGCCGAACGCCGCAGCGCCGACGGTCAGTAGCGGTTGTCGACCTCATCGTCCAAACTCGGCCGGCCGATCCGGCACCTCGACGTTAAACATGCACGCAACGTCAACCTCAAGACCCACGAGCCGACTCCGCCATGCCAGCCGACTCATGGGCCGAAGCCGTCGGGGCTCAACGGAAGACGGCGAACGTCTTGTTCGAGTTGAAGATCTCCGTGACGACGAAGTCCGACCAATCCAGCCGCATATCGAGTTCGGACATGGCCCCGAGCAGGCAGTACCAGTTCAGCATCTCATGCTGGCCCGAATCGATGATCTGCTTGCTCGTGCGTGCATTCCACAGGTCGTAGTCGGCGGCCACCATCGCGTCGTACAGCTCCTGATCCGACTCGGTGTCGGGCCGCAGGTGCCAGCCTTTGTCGTGCAGGAACGCATGCGACCAGCTCGACGAGGCCACCAACGCGACGCGTTCACCGCTGTCTCGCGCGAATCTTCCTACGGCACGCCCGAATTCGAAGCAGCGCAGCGGTGACGGACCCGGCGGATCGAGGTCTTCGCCCGCGTTGATGTCCGCGAAGCGCGCGATGCCGCCCTTGCGGGCGATGACGTGCTCGCCGTAGCAGTTCACCGCCATCGGCACTATCGGGTAGGGGAATTCGCGTCCGACATGCTCGTAATCGAGGAAGAGCTGGGTGTTGCCGAACGCATGCGGGAAGTGGATGCCCGTACGCGGCTGATAGGAGTACGCGACGTCCACTCCGGAGTCCAGAACCCCGCTCACCACGGACTTGGCGAACTCCGGAGCGCCGCGCATGACGAACGATGTATCCGACGGCAGGCCCCATACATTGGGCACCTTCAACATGTCGAGCACCCCGAACGGCTCGACCACCGTGTCCGGATAGGCCAGCACGCAGAAGGAAGGGATCACCTCCTCTCGAAAGTTCTCGTACTGGTCGTCGCCCCATACCATCAGCACGTCCGGACGGAATTCGTCGATCGCCGTGCGACACCGGCGCAAATTCTCGAGCAGCCGGTTCCGGTGCGCGGCCGCAGCATTCAAACCTTTGTCGTCACCCCACTCCTCGCGGGCGAGTTCACGCCATCCGGCCGGATCCTTCATCGCCTGCGGGATGTCGGGATCTTTGAGCGTGCTCACGAGCAGACTCGCCATATGCGTGTCCGCGCCGGCCAGCAGCGGATAGTGGGTCAGACCCACACCGAGTACTTCAGCCACAACTTTCACCTCGATTGCTCTTCGATATCGGGCCTGTTTTGCGATGTCAGGACGGGGCCCCGACGGACTCCGCCGCGAGCTGTCCGCGGGCGATGGCCCTGCGGAACTTCATCAGCAGGCGCGGGTTGTCGACGACCAGCGCCCCGACCAGCACGCCGTTCTCGTCGGCGTACACGGCGACCAGGTCATCGGTCTCCACGCCGCCTCGGATGATCGCCGTCCCGAGCGCCGGCCTGCCGATGATCTGGATTCGCCTGCCGTACTGGTCGGACCAGACGTAGGGCAGGGTCGCGCGCGGGAGCGGCTCGCCGAGCAGCGCCGCCGCGACGACGGCGGCGTGGTCGTTCGCGTTGGTCCAGTGCTCGACGCGCAGGGGCTCGCCGTAGAACGGATGCTGCCAGCGGGCCACGTCGCCGACGGCGTACACACCGGGAAAGCCGAGCACGCCCAAGGACTCGTCACAGCTGATGCCATCCGCGAGCGGCAGACCGGACCTCGCGAGCCAGTCGGTGGCGGGTCGCGCGCCGATACCCACCACGACGAAGTCGGCCGGCAACTGTGTTCCATCCGAAAGTCGCACTGCCGTCACGCGTTCGGCACCGACGAAGCCGTCGAACCGTACGCCGGTCCGGAGACCTGATCCGTGCAGCGCGTGCAGGCGGCCCAATGCCTGCCCCACATCGACGCCGAGTTGCTGGGCGTGTGGCGCCTGCTGCGTCTCGACCAGGGTCACCTCGACACCGTGGGCCCGGGCAGCGGAGGCAACCTCGGCGCCGATGAAACCCGCGCCGATGATCACGCCACGCCTGCCGCGTATCAGCTCGCGGCGGAGCGCGGCCGCATCGTCAGCCGTGCGCAACGTATAGACGTTGTCCAGCGATTCGGCGCCGGGCAGGGTTCGCGCGCTGACACCGGTGGCGATGACCACGTTGTCGTAGCCGATTTCCGAACCGTCGTCGGTGACAACCACTTTCCGCTGGACGTCGAGTCCGACAGCGCGGACACCGGTCCGCAGATCGACCTCGAGCGCATCGATCTCCTCCTGTGTCAGCAACCGGACCGGTGCAGCCCCCGCGCGGGTGTCGAGCATTTCCTTGGAGAGCGGGGGCTTGTCGTATGGCAGCTGACATTCCTCGCCGATGATCGTCACGGCGTCCCGATATCCGCGCGCACGCAACGCCTGTACGGTTCTCACTCCGGCGACCGAGGCGCCGACTACCAACAGTCCCACTGTGTTTCCCATTTTTTCGTCGCGCCTCAGCCGAGGACGTAGACGTTTCCGTCGATGATCTCCACGCCGAATGTCGCGAGGGCGACGGTCGCGGGGAAGCACAGCGGACGGCCCGTGCGAATGTCGAAGCGTGCCATGTGCAGCGGGCAGATCACCTCGTTTCCCTCGAGGTCGCTGTCCTGACCGAGTGACCACTCCTCATGGGTGCAGATGTCGGCGGTGGCGTAGAAATCGCCTTCGTCCGTGCGGAAAAGGGCGATCGGAATGTCGCCGGGCACGGTCATGGACGTGCCCTTGTCCAACTCGTCCACGGTGCAGGCGAACCGCCGGTGCTTCGTCCCGATGCCTTCCATCAAGCGCCTCTCAGACATTTCTCGCTCGGTCGACGGGATTCGGTCGAATCCCTTGACCGCAGTGTGGGACGTGGGGAAGGGCTGACACAGAGCCGGTTTCACTCGCCGGAACCCGTCGGCCGATGCGGTGGTTCCGACGGACGGAACCGGACCCTGCTTTCCCGCACGGAATGGTGCACCGTCGCGACATCCGGCAATGGGCGACCGAAGGAGTTCTGTGGTGTCTGAATATGTGATCGATGACAGGGATATGCCGCGGTTCAAAGTCAACCGGCAAGTCATGACCGATCCCGAGGTGTTCGCCAGAGAACGAGACCGCATCTTCGAGCACAGCTGGCTGTACCTGGGCCATGAAACGGAGCTGCGGAAGAAGAACGACTTCAAGACGCGCACGGTCGCGGGCCGGCCGTTGATCTTCGCACGCGACAACACCGGAGAGATTCGTGTCTGGATCAACTCGTGCCCCCATCGCGGCGCCATGCTGTGCCGGGAGCCGCGCGGCAACGCCCGCTTCCTGACGTGCTTCTATCACGGATGGAGTTTCAGTACCGCCGGGGACATGGTCTCGATGCCGGGCGACGATTCCTACAGTGAGGATTTCGCGCGCCCCGACCTCGCGGCGCCGCCCCGGGTCGACTCCTACCGTGGGTTCGTGTTCGTCAGCTTCGATCCCGCCATCGTCGACCTCGAGACCTATCTCGCGGGCGCGACCGAATACCTCGACCTCGTCTGCGACCAATCCGAATCGGGGATGGAGGTTCTCGACGGCACCCACGAGTACTCGGTGAAGGCCAACTGGAAACTGTTGGTGGAGAACAGTGTCGATGGCTACCACGCGGTGTCGACGCATCAGCGGTATTTCGAGATGGTGCTCGCCGCCCGCGGCAAGCTGGACCCGAACGCGCTCGGCGAGTCCCGCGGCATCGACCTCGGGAACGGGCACGCCGTGATGGCCGGCTCCCCGACCACCGAGGGGCTGTTCGGACGACCGCTGTCGGAGGCCGGTACCGCGGACCGGGCCGCGCGGTTCGACCGGCTGCGCGAACGCTACGGCGACGGCTGGGTCGATCGGATGCAGGGCAATCGGAACATGATCATCTTCCCGAACCTGGTGATCATCGACCTGGTCATGGGCGTGCTCATCCGCAAGATCGACCCGATCAGCCCGGACTACATGGAGGTCACCGCCTGGGAGCTGGCCCCGCCCGAAGAGGGCGGCGAACTGCGCAAGCAGCGCCTGGACAACTTCCTCACCTTCTGGGGGCCCGGCGGGCTGGCCTCACCGGACGACGTCGAAGCGCTCGAGACCTGCCAGGTCGGATATGGGGGACGCAAGGAGCTCGGGTGGTCCGATATCTCGCGCGGCATGAACAAGACGGCCAACTCGGGCACCGACGAGCTCCAGATGCGGGCGTGGTGGCGCCGTTGGAACGAGCTGATCACCGGTGAGCAGTTGCCGCCCGAGCAACAGGACGAGCTGGCAGACGTTCTGAAAGCGCCCAGGCAAAGTCCGAACCCCGCCCAAGCGACGGTCTGAGGACGCCGGCCAACACGACACCAGCTTGCGCAAACCGAGAAGGCGGTCGGAAGAAGATCTCTTCCGACCGCCTTCTCGATCGCCGAGCCCCGACGTCAGGCGGAGAGCGCCGTCCGGCGCCGGCTCCAGCGTTCGGCCCGCGGTGTCAAGCGCGGAGCCACCCTGGCCACCAGCCACTCGATCGTGCGCTGCCAGCCGTCGTAGGAGGCTGCATAGCCGAGTCCGGTACTGCCGCCGCGGTAGAAGTCACGCCCGACACCCGGATAGATGACGGTGTGGGTGAATACCTCTGACCCGGTGCGGAGCCGGTTCGCGAGCGCATCCACGTCCGCGATAGCGACATCGGGATCGACCGCACCGAACAGGCCGAGCCAGGGTGTGCGCATCGCGCCTTCGAAGTCCGCCAGCGAGGCTGGGCTGCCGGTGTCCGGATCGACGGTCGGTGACATGCTGACCGCCGCTCCGAAACGGAACTCGGCGGCCGCGGAAAGCACGGCTCGGCCACCGGAGCCCAGACCGACCATTCCGATCTGTTCATCGGCCCAACCTCGTTCGGCGGCGCACTCGACCAGAAGCTCAGGGCGGACGCGGGCGGGCCCAGCTTCGACCGCAAGTGACTCGTACCCGTGCTCAGCCAACAGGTTCATCACCACATCGGCATCGCGGTCGAGGCCGCCACGGTCGCAGAGCACCAGCACGAAGCCCTGCGGGATACTACCGAGCGAGATCTCCAGGACCGGAACCGTGGCGGTCGCGACCGCCACCGTCGAGCGGGCGGGCGGAATCAGCACCGTGTCGTTCATGACTGCTCCTGCACCGGATGCGGGGTCCACGGCCAGTACTTCGCCGTCGCGCCGCCATCCACGGTGATATTGGTCCCGGTGACCATCGCGCTCTCGTTGGACGCCAGGAACACCACGGCCCCAACATAATCCGCGGGTGTCGGCAGCCGCGACAGTGGTAGTTGACCCTCGAAATCCATCCGATATTCACCAGGTCGGCCCATCAGCTCCGCCATCCGGCTCCGCATGGCCGGATCCGTCGGCGCCGTGGCAGTCGGGGTGAACCCGTTGACCCGAATACCGTATTGCGCCAACTCCATTGCGGCCGATCTGGTGAAGTTCACCAGCCCGCTCTTGCCCGTTGCGTAGCCGATATTTCCCGGCTGTCCCTGCCATGCCGCCGTCGACAGCACGTTGATGATGCTGCCGGCGGTCTTCGTCTCGATCATCGAGTTGGCCACGGCGCGGGTGAAGAGAAAGGACCCACCGAGGATGACATCGAGCTGGCGCCGGAAGTCGGTGTACGCCATTGTCAGCACGCCCTGCTGTTGGAAGAACACGGCATTGTTGACGAGGATGTCGATCTTTCCCCACCTCTCGACGGCCGCGGCCGCGGCCGATTCGGCATGTCCCTGGTCGGTGACATCACCCGAGATGGCCACAGCCTCACCGCCTGCCGCGATGATCTTGTCGGCGCAGTCCGCGGCGACCTCGGCCGAGAGGTCGGTGCACAACACCCGTGCGCCTTCCGCGGCCAGGCCGAGGGCGAGGGTTCCGCCGATGTTCGGGCTGGCGCCGGTGACGATGGCAACCTTGCCGGTCAGGCGGTTCACAGGATGATGCTCACTTTCCCGTGTGGCCGCAGCGCGTCGAGGTCCAGCACCGAGCGCCGGATCAGGAACCGGAATCCGCCATCCTCGGCCCGCTCCACGAGATGCTCGTAATGGCCGACGTAGGTGTCCATGGCACCGGACCGCATGCGGTACACGGCGAAGTTGGCCGCGATGCCGAACGTGCCGTCCGGGCCCTGGTCGGTGACTCGCACATTGGTGATCAGCCGACGCGTTCGGGAATGGGGGTATTCGGCGTGCGCGGCGCGCCGCATCAGGGAATTGACCCGCTGTTCGAGCAGGAAGCGGTCGTCCTGGACCAGGAACAGATCCCGGGCCGGGTCACCATCCGGTTTGTCCGTCGCCGGAATCAGGTACTGACCGGTCGGGCCGAAGAAATCCAGCCACTCCGGCAGTCGCCACGAATCCAGCAGAGCGGCTTCGTAATACAGAAATTGCTCGACTTCATGACAGAGCGCGAGCGACTCGACGGGCGGCAATGCCGATTGAACAGCAACCACGGTTCTTCTCCTCCGGTCGGATGCCTCCGACTGTCCCGCGCGTCCGGCTGGGCTGCTACGCGATGTTCCGGGCCTCGGAACCCCGCGGGGCACGCTTCATCGGGACGAATTGATCAGATCGAGGGCGATATCGACGAGCATGTCCTCCTGGCCTCCGACCAGACGCCGTCGTCCCACCTCCATCAGCAGGGTTCGGGCGTCGATGCCGTAGCGTGCGGCGACGTTCTCGGCATGACGGAGGAACGACGAGTACACCCCGGCGAAGCCGAGTGTGAGAGTTTCGCGGTCGACCTGCACCGGACGATCACGCAGGGGCCGCACCAGGTCATCGGCGGCGTCCTGGAGCGCGAACAGGTCGCAATCGTGTTGCCACCCCTGCAAATCGGCGACCGCGATGAACGGTTCGATCGGGCAGTTACCGGCACCGGCCCCCTGGCCCGCCAGTGAGGCATCGACACGGGTGACGCCTTCCTCCACGGCTACCACGCTGTTGGCGACCGAGAGGGAGAGGTTTTCGTGTGCGTGGATACCGATCTGCGTCTCGGGGTCGAGGACGTCCCGGTAGGCACGGATCCGCTCTCGCACGCCGTCCATCGTCAGACGACCACCGGAATCGGTGACGTAAACACAGTGTGCGCCATACGCTTCCATGAGCTCGGCTTGATCCGCCAACTGGTCGGGCGTGGCCATGTGGCTCATCATCAGGAAGCCGGAGACATCCATGCCGAGTTCGCGCGCGGTGGCGATGTGTTGGGCGGCGATGTCGGCCTCGCTGCAGTGGGTGGCGATCCGCACCGAACGGACACCGAGATCGTAGGCACGTTTCAGATCCGCGATGGTGCCGATTCCAGGCAGCAGCAGCGTCGTGAGTACCGCATTGGTGATGTTCGCCGCGGCGGCCTCGATCCATTCCCAGTCGGTGTGGCTACCGGGGCCGTAGTTCACCGATCCACCCGCCAGACCGTCGCCGTGGGCGACCTCGATCGCGTCGACACCCGCGGCGTCGAGTGCGGCGACGATCCGGCCGACGTCGGCCGGATCGATACGGTGCCGGATGGCGTGCATGCCATCGCGGAGGGTGACGTCCTGAATGTACAGTCGATGGGTCATCGAGCGGCCTCCGCGGTGGTGCTCATATCCAGTGCCGCAGCGGAATTCCGTCGGGCGATCGATTCGGCGACACGCAGCGCCGCCGAGGTCATGATGTCGAGGTTGCCGGCGTAGGCGGGCAAGTAGTGCGCGGCGCCTTCGACCTCGAGGAACACCGACACCACCGTGGTCACCGGACCCGCTCCCGCGGGTACCAGCGTGTGCATCGGTTCCCCCGGAGCGATCGGCGTGAACTGCACATCCTGCTTCAGCCGGTACCCGGGGACGTACTGCCCGACCCGCGCCGCCATGTCGGCGATGGAGGCCCGGATGGCGTCCTGGTCCGCATCGCCGATCAGGCAGAACACGGTGTCGCGCATGATCATTGGCGGCTCGGCCGGATTGAGGATGATGATCGCCTTGCCCCTGGCCGCGCCACCGACGGATTCGATTGCCAGGGAGGTGGTTTCGGTGAACTCGTCGATGTTCGCGCGGGTCCCCGGACCCGCGGATTTCGAGGCGATCGAGGCCACGATCTCCGCATAATGCACGGGAGTCACCGCAGAGACGGCGGCCACCATCGGGATGGTCGCCTGGCCACCGCAGGTCACCATATTGACGTTGTCCGCATCGGCGTCGAGATGTTCGGCGAGATTGACCGGTGGCACCACGAACGGCCCGATCGCGGCCGGGGTCAGGTCGATCAACTTCTTCCCGTACGGTGCCAGCTTCTCGGCATTGGCGCGGTGCGCCTTGGCCGAGGTGGCGTCGAAGACGATCTCTATCTCGTCGAAATGCGGTAGCGCGATGAGCCCATCGACACCCTCGTGCGTTGTCGGCACCTTCAATCTCCCGGCGCGGGCGAGCCCGTCGGACTCCGGGTCGATACCCACCATGGCGCCCATTTCCAAGTAGTCCGACAGCCGCAGCACCTTGATCATCAGGTCGGTGCCGATGTTGCCGGAGCCGATGATGGCCACCTTCGTCTTGGGCAGGACGGTCGTGCTCATCGCTCCTCCTCCGGGGCGAACGTCGCGAAAACCGAACCGAGCGGGCCGATATCGGCACGAACACGGGTTCCGGGCGCCACAGCCGCCATCGGTCCGAGCGCTCCGGAAAGGACGACCTGGCCGGCGCGCAGCGGATTTCCGAATTCCCTGGCGGTACGCGCCAACCAGGCCAGTGCCTCGAGTGGGTCTCCGAGGCAAGCGGCCCCGTTGCCCTCCGAGACCTGCACCTCGTCGATGTACATCCGCATAGTCACCGCACGTGGCTCGAACTTGTCGAGGGTGAGCTTCTTGCCGGCGAGGACGAACAGACCGCTGGACGCATTGTCGGCGACGGTGTCGGTGAGGGTGATGTCCCAGTTCGCGATTCGGCTGTCGACAATCTCGAGGGCCGCCACCGCGTAGTCGACGGCCTCGCGGATCTGTGCGTAGTCGAGATCCCCGCTGTCGAGATCGTTCCTGAGGATGAAGGCGACCTCGGCCTCGACCTTCGGCTGCAACAGTCGCCGTGACGGCACCTCGACAGCACCGGAGAAATCCATGTCGGCGAACAGCACACCGAAATCGGGCTGGTCGACTCCGAGCTGCTGCTGCACGGCGGGCGAGGTCAGACCGATCTTCCGGCCCACCACCACCCCGCCCGCGGCTATCCGGCGGGCGACCAGCTCCTCCTGCACGGCGTACGCGCGCGCGATGTCACCCACGCCGAGCAGGTCGCGAACCGGTTCGACCGGTCGATGCGCACGAATCCCGCCGGTAATGCGGTCGGCGGCCCGCTCGACTACGTTCGAGTCGATCCCCGTTGTACTCACGATGAAATCCCGTGGCTGACACAACGATCGCCACCCAACGGTGCCGCGCACAGCCTCGCGTTCCGGCGTACGGAACGACGATCCACTCCCGGCGAGCACGAGCCGAGGCGATCGGGTGGGCTGCGGTAAATCCGCGCTGCGGCCGCACCGAAATTGCAGGAAATCCTCGCATCCCTCAAATGGGCTTCCTCCGGGACACCGGTCAACTCGATGGTGGCGTCCCGCGACGGCGGCATGGACGGCGCCCTTCCCGGGAAATGATTGTGGCGCCGCACAAAGCCACGGCCGGCGATTGTGCGCGAGGCCGAGAAAACTCGCCGGTAATACTGCGATGCTGATCTTCGCACGCGTTGCGAAATCGGCCGCAGTGCACTGCTTTACCAATGAAGGTGATCAATGATGATCGGAAGTTTGCCGTCGATGCTCGGCTTCGGTCCCGACAAGCGAACGGTGGTCGCCGGGGATCTCGACGCCATCACCACCATCGGCCCCGAGGCCGATCCCGAGCAGGCCGGCGTGGATCACGCTGCGGTGGAATCGATCTGGGCGTCTGTGCGCCAGTGGTACCGGACCGGCGCAAACCCCGCGATCCAGATCTGCCTGCGCCGCGAGGGCACAGTGATCCTCAACCGCTCGATCGGATACTCACCCCATCGCGCCACGACCGCCCTCCGTGCCCTCGACTCGAGCCCCGTCACGCCGGACACACCCGCGTGCGTGTACTCGGCATCGAAGGGCATCACCGCGACCGTCGTCCACATGCTGGCCGAACGCGGAGCTTTCGGACTCGACGACCGGGTCTGCACCTACTTGCCCGGATTCGTCGGTCACGGCAAGGACCGCATCACGATCCAGCACCTGCTCGACTACAGCGCGGGCATCCCCGCCCTGCCCGGCGATGTGCCACTCATCGAACTGATCGCCGACAACGACCGGATGCGAGTCACCCTGGAATCACTGCGTCCCTTGCATCGACCCGGACTCCGGCACATCTATCACCCGGTGACCGCGGGACTCGTGCTCGGCGCGATCGTGCACGCCGCCACCGGACGGCGCATCCGCGATGTTCTCGCCGATGAGATCCTCGGGCCGCTCGGCTTCCGGTGGACGAATTACGGTGTCGCACAGGATGATCTGCCGCTCGTGGCGCGATGCGCAACCACCGGCCGCACTCCGCCGGCCAGCCTGTCCGGCATGATGCGCCGCAGCATGTCGGCCTCACTCGAGGAAATCGTCGACCTGGCGAACGACCGGCTGTTCCTGACCACCGAGCTACCGCCCGCGAACATCGTATCGACCGCGGCCGAAATGGCCAGATTCTACGAAATCCTGCTGCGCGGAGGAGAACTCGACGGAGTCCGGGTGATGTCGCCACGGACCGTACGCCGCGCAATCGCACCGCGGGGCCGGCTTCTCGGCGTCCCGGGCCTCCGAGTCGGCTCCGGTTTCGTACTCGGCCAGCGGGTCGGAATCCTCGGCCGCCATACCGAGACGCTCTTCGGCCACTTCGGCTTCACCTCGGTCTTCGCCTGGGCGGACCCGGCTCGCGGCCTGAGCGGAGCCATCGTGCCGACCGGAAAATCGATGACTGCCGGGAACATTCAGCTGCCGCTGCTGCTAGACCGGATCGCCGGCCGAATTCCGCGGGTATCCCGCCCGCTGGACATGGCCGGTGTAAGGAGCTGGGCCGCGTAGGCGCGCTACAGCGAGACAACGTTCGTCAGCCCGGCACCGGCGCTGCTCGATGCATGGAGGTTTCCCATCGTGACCGTTATTCCGACGACCTTCAGCGAGAAGCTGGGCGCTGCGTTCTTCCGCGGCCTCGGCAAGCTGCCCCCGAGGATCCAGCGCGGCCTGGCCGGCGGCGGAATCGTCGAATTCCGCGACCGGCAACTCGATCCCGGCATCCAATTGCTGCTGCGTATCGTCAATACGCAGCAGCCGGTTGATGAGCTCGCGTTGCCCGTTGGCAGGCAGAAGTTCAGGAAAATGGGCAGGATGCTGTCCGGTGCGCCGGTACCCGTCGATGCGGTCCACGACGTGAGCATCCCCGGCCTGGCGGGCGATATCCCCGGTCGGCTGTATCTCCCCACACAACCCGCCGAGCCCTCCTCCCTGTTGCTGTTCGCCCATGGCGGCGGTTTCGGCATCGGGGATCTGGACGGCTACGACAACGTGTGCCGAATCCTCGCCGAGCACAGCGGTTCCCGCGTGCTGTCGATCGACTACCGACTGGCACCGGAGCATCGGTTCCCGGCCGGATACGACGACTGCGTCGCGACCTACCGCTACCTGCTCGACCACGCCGCCGATTTCGGCGTGGAACCCTCGCGCATCGCAGTCGGCGGCGAAAGCGCCGGCGCGAACTTGATGACGAGCGTCTGCCGTGAAGCCCGCGACCGCGGCTGGCAGCAGCCCGCTTTCCAGGTACTTTTCGTTCCGCCACCGGATCTGACGGTCGTCGGTCACACGGCGCCCGAGCTCGATGACGGATACATGCTGACCACGGCGCTGATGAAATGGTTCCTCGCGCGCTACGCCGACGAATCCGAGTGGCGCGATGTGCGCTGCTCCCCCCGGTTCGCCGACGACCTCTCCGGCCTCGCGCCCGCCTACATCGCCACCGCGGGGTTCGACCCGGTCTGCGAATCGGGCGAGGAGTACGTCGAACAGTTGCGCGCCGCGGGCGTCACCGTCGCGCATCGCAGGCACCCCGGCCTGGCCCACCCGTTCGTCCTGATGGCGGGCTACAGCCGCGTCGCGCGAGACGCGCTGGTCGAGGCCGCCGGGGCCCTGCGCACCGGCCTCGCGCCCGCGACCACCGCCGACCCGGCAGTGATACGAACGGCTCGTTGACGAAATCGATTCAGGTCGGTCGGTCCGATGCTGGAAGGGACCCGATTCAGTCGTCGTACGGCACGGCGTACGCGGGCAGCGGGTGCTCGGCGGGAACCCAATTGCCGGGGTCCAGCAGCCCGGGCGTCAGCGTCGTAAGGGTCGCGGAGAGCTCGACGGCGCTCGCCGGATCGGAGCCGGGCAGCACTGCCTGCGAACACACCGAACGGTCGACCCGGTCCGGGTCGACCGAACCCTCGTGGCCGAGTGCATCCAGCACCAGACCGTAGGCCACCGCATCGAACAGCAACGTCCCGTGATCGGCTAGGTGGCCGGGGCACACATCCTGAACCATGACCGTCCGTCCACCGCGCATCGAGCCCGCGCCGGGCTGCGGGAAGACGAGCTCATCCTGCAGGGACTGAATCGAGGTGAAGGCGATACCGGCAGGCACCGGGGCGTTGGCGAATGCTCTTTCCACATGCGAGTGGGTACCCATCTGCCATGCGATCGGCGAGCACATTCCGCCAGCGCACAGGCTGTCGGCCAATGCGGTGCCGCTCAAGGGCGCCGCTATCGGGATGACCGCGGCGGTGACCGCGGAGACTTCGGGCCAGAACTTCGCGATCCACGCCGCCATGGCGCCGCCCTGGCTGTGCCCGACGATAGCGATCGGCCGACCCGACACCCGGTGGGCCTCGAGTGCGGCGTACGCCGCATACTCGGCGGAGGTCGAAAAGTCCCCCATAGCCCGGCCCGGCAGGGTCACCGTGCACCACCCGTACCCCGCGGCGGGAAGTGCCCTTTCGTAGTTCCACGACCACACCTCATCCGGTGTGCCGCCGGTTCCCGGGATCAGCAACACGGTCGGCCGATCGCCCGACCGGGCGCCGTCGTCGCATCGCACGGCGCCGGCCAAATTCGCTCGAGCGACGGTGAACCTGTGCTCCTGGACAGCCGGGAACCCCGAGTCCGGTTGATCTGCCGAGCCGAGTGGAGCACAGACCCCGAGAATCCCGAGGCCGGCCGTCACACTCGCAACGAAGCGAGCTACACGCATACAGCACCCACAAACATCATTGGTTGGATTGAAGATTGGGCCGACGGTCGATCGAGCCAGAAGTAGACGGGGCCGTCTTCCTCGCGGGCCGTCGATCGTCGATCAGCCGAGCTTCCGGTCGATCCAGGTGAACAGGTCGGCACAGACCTCATCCCGGTTGGTCTCGTTGAAGATCTCGTGTCGAGCGTCTTCCCACACCTTCAGCGTGATGTCGGTCAGGCCTCCGTTCGCATAGCGGTCGACCAGCGGATGGATCAGTGCGAGCTGCCCATTGACCGGGTCCTGCTCGCCGACGGCGAGGTAAATCGGCAGATCCGGGCGCATCGCCGAAACCAGCGACTTGTCGGCCAGCTTCCGCGTGCCGGCGAACATCGCCTTCATGCCCGGGATATCCAGCCCGAACCCGCACAGCGGGTCTGCGACATAGGCATCCACCTGGGCCTCGTCACGGCTGAGCCAGTCGAAATCGGTGCGGGCCGGCTGGAATGGCGCATTGAATGCCGCCAGGTCGACCGGGGCGTCCAAGTCCAGCGGTAGCAGGTCCACCGCGGCCGTGCCGGTCATTGCCACCGCGTCGACCGCGTCGCTGTGCTCCAGCAAGAACTGCTGGGCGGCGTACGACCCGAGGCTGTGCGCGATGAGCACCAGCTTCAACGACGGGTGGGCGGTGCGGGCGGCTCGGCCCACCCGCCCCACGTCGGCCACGAGTTCGGCCCAGCCGTCGGCGCCGATCGCGCCGGGCTCCTGGCCCGCGAGCAGGGTGGCGCCGTGACCACGGTGATCGTGGGCGTAGACGACAAGTCCACGCCCCGCGAGCCGCTCTGCCAGCGGTGCGTACCGAAGGGCATGCTCGCCGACCCCGTGCACGATCTGGGCGATCGCACCTGGCGGGCCTTGTGGATCCCAGCGATAGGCGGCGATTGTCACGCCACCGGCGCTGGGGACATCGACACGTTCGGGCTGCTGGGGCACTGTGCGCCTCCCTCTGAACATGACCATTGGTTGGATCATATGAAGCATTTGATGGTCAGTCCATAGTGTGTCAGACCGCATTCCGCCGCAGGGCAACTTGCCGATTTCACCGGGCGATGCATCCCATCGCTGTTGGTGGCGGCGGCGGGAACCCCGCTCCGTCGGCGCGTGACATTTCGGTCTGACAATTCATATAATATGGCCAGTATCCGCAAAGTTGAGGAAGGTCTCATGCCCGGTACCGATACCCCCGCCGTCACCTGGAATATCGCCGACAACTGCATCATGACGATCACGCTGCAGCGCCGACCCGCCAATGCGCTCGGCCCGGCCATCATCGAGGGGCTCGGGACGGCGCTCGATGCCGCCGACGCCGCCGGGAACGTGAAAGTGGCCGTGATCGAATCCAGTATTCCCGGATTCTTCGCTGCCGGCGCCGACATCAAACACATGTCCGGCGGGGATGCCGAGTCCTTCACCGCCTACGGCGACCAGCTGCGCGCCGCGCTCGATCGGCTCGCGGCACCCGGCCGGATCACCATCGCCGCTGTCGAGGGGGTGGCCCTCGGTGGCGGTCTGGAGCTCGCCATGGCCTGCACGCTGCGCGTCGGGGCGGCCTCGGCCAAGTTCGGGCTCCCGGAGGTGAAGCTCGGATTGATTCCCGGGGCGGGCGGGACGCAGCGACTCCCCCGGCTGGTGGGCCGTGGCCGCGCGCTCGACATCATGCTCAGCGCCCGGCAGGTGCCCGCCGACGAGGCATACACCATCGGCCTCATCGACCGGCTCGTCGCCGACGGCACGGCCACGGCGACAGCGCTCGAGCTCGCCGCCGAACTGTCCACGATGTCGTTGCCCGCACAACAGGCGGTGATCCGCACCGTGGACGCCGCGTTCGATCTCCCGCTCGAGGAGGGGTTCCGCTTCGAGGTCGGACAGGTGCAGCAGCTGTTCGAGAGCGGCGAAGCCAAGGAAGGTTTGGCGGCATTCCTGGAGAAGCGCGCACCGAAGTTCGCGTGAACCACTCCGAGGAGGGGTGAACTCCTTCCATCGGGGGGTCGTTCCGCCTCAGCGGCATTGCCACCGTGGACGGTAGCCGGTGACACCCACAGCATTGAAAGTGAGCCCTGCATGAGCACCCGCCGACAGCTGGAGACGATCCGGCTGGATCGCCCGAAGCCCGGAATCGCCGTCGCCACGCTCGACCGCGCCGAGCGGATGAACGCCATGACGAACACCATGTTCGCCGAGCTCGAGTGGCTCGCACACACCCTCGATCGCGAAGACGATCTGCGCGTACTGATCCTGACCGGAGCGGGCAAGGCGTTCTGCGCGGGCTATGACCTCGCCGACGCCGACCACCTGACGGAGCTGACGGCGCTGGGGATGCTCGATCAGCAGGAGCTCGCGGCCCGCGCACTCACCGCCATCCGCGGCATGCGCATTCCCGTCATCGCGGCCGTCAACGGTGCGGCCGCGGGCGGCGGCCTGGCGCTCGCGCTGGCCGCCGACATCCGGATCGGCGCCCCGGCGGCCCGATTCAATGCCGCGTTCGTCCGCATCGGCCTGTCAGCGGGAGACCTCGGCACCTCATGGCTGCTCACCCGGCTCATCGGTCCGGCCAACGCCGCCGAATTCGCCTACACCGCACGCGTGATGGAAGCCCCCGAGGCCGAGCGAGTGGGCCTGCTCAATTCCGTGGTCCCGGCCGAGTCCCTGCTCGACGAGGCGATCGCACTCGCCGATCAGATCTGCGCGAATTCCCCTGGCGGCGTCCAGCTTTCCAAGCGGGCGCTGCAGGCGAACATGGAGATCGGCTCGTTCGCGGCGGCGCTGGAGCTGGAGAACCGCGGTCAGGCGCTGCTCACCCGCGGCGCGGATATGCCCGAGGCGCTGGCCGCGTTCAAGGAGAAGCGCCGGCCCAACTTCACGGGACGGTGATCGTGATGACACAGACCGTGGGTGGCCCCGACACCGCCGTACTCGCGAATTATGAACCGCCACAACTGGAGACGCTGACGCTGGACATTCATCCCGGCCGGATCGCGGTGCTGACCGTCAACCGGCCAGAGCGGATGAACTCCCAGACCGTCACCATGTTCGGCGAGTTCGGCATCGCCGCACACGCGTTGCGTGACACCGATGCGAGAGCGCTGATCATCCGCGGCGCGGGCGATCGTGCCTTCTGCACCGGATTCGACCTGGACGAGATCTCGGTGCTCACCCGGATGGGCGCCCGGGAGTTCCTGCAGTTCCTGGAGTTGTCCGCAGGTGGCATGGCCGCGATACGGCATCTGCCTTTCCCTGTGATCGCCGCGGTCAACGGCGCGGCCGCCGGCGGCGGACTGTCGCTGTCGCTGGCGGCGGACTTCCGGCTCATCGCACCGCACGCGAAATTCAATGCCGCGTTCGTGCGGGTCGGTCTCTCCGTCGGCGAGCTCAGCAATTCCTGGCAGTTGACCCGGTTGATCGGATACGGCCGTGCCGCCGAGCTGTCGTTCACCGGCCGGGTCGTCGGCGCGGAGGAAGCGGTGCGCATCGGCCTGGCCAACCGCATCGTCGCCGCCGACCGGCTGATGGACGAGGCCTTCGCGGTCGCGCACGCCATCGCCGAGCACTCACTCGGCGAGGTCCGCATGGCCAAACGCGCGCTCCAGCGCAATCAGGAAGTCGGATCCTTCTCGGCCGCACTGGAACTCGAACGACGCGGCCGCGCCCTGCTCGCATTCGCGGGCGAGGCCGACACCCGCTGATCTTCTCGCGGCACTCCGGACACCAACGGCGCCGGGGCGGTGGCACGAACCACCAGCCTCGGCGCCGATTCGTATCATCGCGGCTTGTGTGCGACCGATCTCCGGCGGAATGGAGCCCGCCCTATAATTTTTTGGACATACCATATACATATAGCGTATTGTGTGGTGGGTCACATGCCGTCCGGTGACTCGAACCGGCAGCACATGGGTCCATCGGTTTCGAGGAGTGATCAGTGGTTCCGTACACCAACCCGGGCAACGCCGCGTACGTCGCCGAACAGGCGCTGGCCCAGTTGCGGGAGCTCATCGGTCCTGATCCGGAACTTCTCCGCCTGCAAGACCGATATCCGAGTCTCTCGCTGACACGAAGTTACCTGACCCGCACACTGCGCGCCGGATTGCCGGTACCCGAGCACACGGCCGACGTCGCCGTGATCCTCGCATCGGTGGACGCCGCCATTCGCGCCGACCTCACCCGCCGAATGCGCATCCACAGCAACCATGTCAACGGCCTGACCCGGGTGGTGCGCGCAATCAGCTGCGCGAGCGGCATACTTCTGCCCGAGGTGGTCACCCGCGAACTGTGCACCGCGGTCGGGTTCGGCAAAGCGATGTTCTCGGTGGTATCCGGCTCCTCGTGGTCGCCGATGTCGGTGGCGGTGAATCCCGAGCTCGGCGATGGCTTCCGCGAATTGATCGCGGCGGTCGACGGCCATCCGATCTCGCTGCGTGACGCCCCGCGGGAGGCCGAGCTGGTGCGCAAGCGCCGTTCCTTCGCCGTCGCGCCGTCGGATATCCACCACGACACCTACCGGCCACTGCTCGACCTGAGCAGATCCGCCGCCTATCTGGCGGTTCCGGTCGTCGTCGGCGAGCGCGCGGTCGGAATCGTGCACGTCGACCGCAACGACAGCGATCTGTCCGAGGAGGATTTCCACCTCGTCGGCGCCCTGGCCGAAGTGTGCGCGCTGGCAACAGAATCCCATCGGTTACGCGGCCAGATAGCCGAGGAGAACGAGCGCACCGAAGCCGAACTTCAGCGGCTGGTCCGCTCCTTGCGCGACCTCGAGGATTCCGAGGTCACCCTGGGCGAGATCGCCGCACCTGAAAGATTGCCCGAGCGAACCGACGGCGAAACGGACGGCGCGCGATCCGCGGGCCTGTTGAGCCCGCGCGAACGCGACGTGCTGGCGCTGATGGCGACCGGCGCGACCAATGCGGCCATCTCACGGCGCCTGTGTATCTCCGACGGCACGGTGAAATCGCATGCGCAGCAGATATTCAAGAAGCTCAATGTGACGACGCGCGCCGAAGCGGCGGCGTGGTATGCCGGGCGAAGACTGCCCGAGAGGATATCGGCGTGATCGACGGCGACCTCCCCGGGCCACCACCCGATTCGGAGGCGGAGCTGGAGCGGGCGATCGCCGACACCCTGGCCGAGATGCGCGATGCGTCGGGCCCCCGGCTCGTCGACCTCGGCGCCCGAATGGTCGAGCTGGTCGAACTCCGGGATCAGTACCGAGACAGCACCAAGGACGACCTGCGTCACACCATGTCGCAGATCGAGCAGACAGTGCGGGCGCTGGGCGACGCGGCGTCGAGCGAGGAGCTGATGCGGCGAGCCTGCCGGGGGTTCGCCGATCTCTGCCGATCCGAGCGCGTAGTTCTCTGCAAACTCGAGGACGCCCAAGCGATTCCGGTCATGGCCTTCGACTCGGGCGATGTGGGCTCGCCGGAACTTCCACCGGCGCTCGACATCACTCCCGGATCCGCCGAGGCGGCGGCGTTGGCGGGACAACCACAATTCGACGCCGCACCCCTCGCGGCTCTGCGCCCGGTGTTCGGTGACGGCTGCGTGATCGTGGTCGTGCCCATCGAAGCGAAACCAGCCGGGATCGTGTACCTGGCCGGGACAATCGATGCGGCGCTGCATGATTCGGTCACCATGCTGGCCGAAGTGCTCGGCGCCTGCTTCGCCCGGCTCGGTTTGGCGGCACGTCGCACCAGGCAACTGAACCTCTTGCGGGCCAGCACCCGCTCCTGGGTCCGCGATATCGAAACTCCTTCGCATACAGACCTTTCCGCAGCCTCGGTCGATGCCGGGCCGCTGGTGGAGCCGCTGACCGGCAGGGAGATCGAAGTGCTGCGCCTGATCCTGACGGGCGCGTCCAACTCGGCGATCGCAGACGAACTCGTCATCACTGTCGACACAGTGAAATCGCACGTCAAACGTGTCCTGCGCAAGCTGGGCGCGACGAATCGCGGGGAATTGATCGCCAAGTACGACGGCGCGGACCTCGCTAACCTTCGGACTGCGCGACCGTGACATTCACCGTGCCCATGTCGGCCCGCATGATCAGCTGACATGCGAGCCGCGAGCGAGAACTCGCGCCGTCGAGAAATTCCAGCAGATCCTGCTCCTCCATGGACGCTTCATCGAAGCGCTCCGCCGCCTCCTGGTCCAGAAAGACGTGACAGGTCGCGCAGGAACAGCTGCCGCCACACTCGGCGACGATGCCCGGGAGGTTGTTCCGGACAGATCCGTCCATGACCGACTGTCCGGCGGGGACCTCGACGGCGCTCCTCGAACCGTCGGGCAGGTGATAGACGACGGTGGGCATGGTGGCCTCCTTCACGACCGAATCACCGAAGTGATCCCAGTGTCTGCGGCGGTGTGGCGGCCACACATCCCCACGACGGTCGATCGGCACCTCTCGCCGGAGTGACGCCACCATCGGATTTGCCCCCTCCTGCAGACCCCGATCCCCCATCGGTGTGATGTGCCTCACCCAGCCCGCTGCGACGCTGGGTGCACTCCCGGCTCGTGCGACAACCACCCCGGGTACCGCCCTGCGTGATGTCGCGCGGGACGGCCCCATTCATGCCGGCGCAGCAGGCTCCCGGCCTCACACCCGAAGGATCAGATCATGGAAATACTGGCCGCGGTGGCTCGAGCACCACAGACCGAATTCACCCTCGAATCCCTCACACTCGACGGGCCGCAGGCCGGCGAGGTATTGGTTCGCGTCGAAGCGGTCGGCATCTGTCACACCGACATCGCCACCCGTGACGGTGCGATTCCGGTGTCTCTGCCCGCCGTCCTGGGCCACGAGGGTTGCGGCGTCGTCGAGGCTGTCGGCGCGGGCGTCACCAAGGTGGCTCCCGGTGATCGCGTCGGCATCACCTTCGCCAGCTGCGGGACGTGCCCCGCGTGCGTGGCCGACTCGCCGTCCTACTGCCATAACTTCATGCCGCTCAACTACTCCGGATTGCGGCCCGACGGCACCGGCCCGCTGTCCGCGGACGGGGAATCGGTGACAGGGCTGTTCTTCGGGCAGTCGTCGTTCGCGACGTACAGCCTGGCGTGGGAACGCAATGTCGTGAAGGTCCCCGACGATGTCCCCGCCGCGATCATCGCCCCGATCGGCTGTGGTATCCAGACCGGAGCAGGCGCGGTACTGCGGTCATTGGACTGCCGCCCCGGCTCGGCGCTGCTCGTCGCGGGTGCGGGCTCGGTCGGACTGTCAGCGGTCATGGCCGCGGCCGTGCGCGAGTGCGCCACCATCATCGTCGTCGAACCGCACGAGTCGCGCCGGACGCTGGCCCTCGAACTGGGCGCGACTCACGTCGTGAATCCGGCGGACGGCCCGGTCGAGGAGCAGGTCCGGGCCATCCTCCCGGCCGGTGTCGACTACGCGATCGACACCTCCGGCCTGCCCGCGGTGATCGGAAGCCTCATCAAATCGATGACCTTCCACGGCAAACTCGGACTGATCGGCGTCCCAGCGGATCCCACGGCGACCCTCCCACTGAGCATTCTCGAAGCACTCGTTCTCGGCATCACCGTCACCGGCATCGTCGAGGGCGACAGCGATCCCGACAGCTTCATGCCCGAGCTGATCGAGCTCTACCGGTCCGGACGATTCCCGATCGACAAGCTGGTGACCACGTTCCCCTTCGCCAAGATCAACGACGCCATCGAGGCGCAGCACCGCGGCGAAGTCCTCAAGCCCGTGCTCGTGCACGACTGAACGAATCCGAATCAGCAAGAAGGACAAGACCAATGACGATCGACTACCAAGATCTGTATGTGGGTGGCGGCTGGTCGCAACCCGCCGGCGATTCGGTCATCCCGGTGATCTCACCCGCGACCGAAGAACGAATCGGATCGGTGCCCGAGGGCACCGAGGCCGACATCGACAGCGCTGTCACGTCCGCGCGCATCGCCTTCGACGATCCGGCCGGCTGGGCCGCGTGGGAGCCCGCCCAGCGCGCCCGGGCCCTCGAGGCGTTCGCTGCGCAGCTGCAGGAGCGCGGCGAGGAGACCGCGCGACGGGTGAGCAGCCAGAACGGCATGCCCATTACGCTGGCCCGGCAATTCGAGGCCGGATTCCCGGCCATGCTGCTGCTCTACTACGGCCAGTTGGTCGCCAACCAGCTCGATGACGTCCGGCCCGGCATGCTCGGCGGATCCACCGTGGTCACCAAGTCCCCGATCGGCGTCGTGGGCGCGATCGTGCCCTGGAACGTCCCGCAGGCCATCACTTTCCTCAAGATCGCCCCCGCGCTGGCCGCCGGCTGCACCGTGGTGCTCAAGCCCTCGCCGGAGACAGTGCTCGACGCGTTCCTGATGGCCGAGGCCGCCATCGCGGCCGGGCTTCCGCCGGGCGTGCTCAATGTGGTGCCGGGCGGGCGGGAACTCGGCGCGTACCTGGTCAGTCATCCCGGCATCGACAAGGTCTCGTTCACGGGATCGACAGGTGCGGGCCGGGATATCGCCCGCACCTGCGGCGAGCTGTTGCGCCCGGTCACTCTGGAACTGGGCGGAAAATCCGCCGCCATCGTGCTGGACGACGCGCAATTGTCGGAGAATCTCGAATCGTTCTTCGGCGCAACACTACTGAACAATGGTCAGATCTGCTGGCTCGGCACCCGGGTACTCGCGCCCCGGTCCCGATACGCGGAGATCGTCGATACGATCACCGCCCTCGCCAAGGGCATCGTGGTGGGCGACCCGCTTGCCGAGACGACCCAGATGGGCCCGCTCGTCTCGGCGCGCCAGCGCGACCGTGTCGAGGGGTTCATCGAAAAGGGCCGGTCCGACGGCGGGCGGATCACCACCGGCGGTGGCCGGCCCGGCGACCGTGGCTGGTTCGTGGAGCCGACCATCGTCGCCGACGTCGACCCGGGCCACACCATTGCCAGGGAGGAGATCTTCGGCCCGGTGCTGTCTGTCATCCCGTATACCGATGAGGCCGAGGCCGTGGCGATCGCCAACGGCTCGAATTACGGTCTGGGCGGTTCGGTCTGGACCGCGGATCCCGAACGCGGTGCACGGTTCGCGCGGCGGATCGCCACCGGATCCATCGGTGTCAATGGTTACGTCAACGACCCAACCGCGCCGTTCGGCGGCATCAAGTCCAGTGGCATGGGCCGCGAATTGGGCCCGGAGGGCCTGAGCGGCTATCAGTACGCGAAGAGCATCTACCTCGACGTGAGGTAGCCCTGCAACCATATCTCCATATGGTCGGACCTATTAGACACTCACCCTGGTTTGGGTTGTTCCACCGCAGTTCGATCAGTTAAGGTCTAATGGTACGACCATAGGAGGCATGGTGCAGGCAGTTTTGCTCGACCAGTTCGGCGACCCCGGTGTGCTGCGGCTGCAATCGACGCCGGATCCGACCCCCGAACCGGGCTGGGTCACGGTGCGATTGAAGGCCGCCGCACTCAACTGGCACGACGTACTGGTACGCCAGGGCAGGTACGGCTCCCCGCTGCCGCACGTGCTGGGCGCGGACGGCGCGGGCATCCGCACCGATACCGGTGAAGAAGTGATCATTCTGCCGTCCCTGCGTTGGGGACCGGATGATTCCGCCCCCGGGCGGGACTGGCAGATACTCGGCGATCACGAGCGCGGCACCTATGCCGAATTGGTCCGCGTCCCAGTCGAATGCGTCGCACCGAAGCCATCGAAACTCACTTGGGAACACGCGGCCGCGCTACCGCTGGTCGGATTGACCGTCTATCGCGCGCTGTTCACCAGGGGTCGTCTGCGCGCCGGTGAGAACCTGTTGGTACTGGGCGCCGGCGGCGGGGTCGCGACAATGGCGGTACAGCTCGCCGCGGCGGTCGGCGCCACGGTGACCGTGACCTCCTCGTCGGAAGCCAAGATCGCACAGGCGGTAACCCTGGGCGCCCGCGGCGGCGTGTTGTACACCGATCCCGCATGGCCCGAGGCGGCCCGCGAATCATGTGAGGGCGCAGGAGGTTTCGACCTCGTGCTGGATTCGGTGGGCACCTGGGCGCAGTCGCTGGCGGCCCTCCGCCCCGGCGGGCGCCTGGTCGTGCTGGGAGCGTCCCGCGGCGAGACTGCAGCCTTGGACATCCGCCCGTTCTATTTCGGCCAGTACGAATTGATCGGCACCACGATGGGCAGCCCGCGCGATTTCACGGGCCTGCTGCACCTGCTCGACACCCACGATGTCGCCCCGGTGCCCGTCAACACGGTCTTCCCGCTCGACGAAGCCCGTCATGCTCACGAATTCCTCGAAGCCGGAACCGGTTTCGGCAAAGTCGTGCTCAGCATCGGCTGAGCCCGTTTTCCCGAAGGGACGCCAATGCAATCCATGGTGCGCTACGAGCACGAGGGCAACGTCGCCGTCATCACGCTCGACCATCCGGAGAGCCGCAATGCGCTCGGTGACGACATGCTCGATCATCTGATCGCGGCATTCGAACGCGCCCGCGCGGCGGATTCGGTCCGAGTCGTCGTCCTCACGTCCTCCCACGACCGGATCTTTTCGGCGGGCGGGGATCTCAAGGCCTTCGCAGGCGAGACCCCGACCATCCAGAAGTACGCCGGACTGGATCGCTTTCCACGCCTGTACGAACTCATCGGCGGTCTCGGCAAGCCGGTGATCTGTGCCGCCAACGGCGATGTGCTGGCCGGCGCCTTCGGCCTGGCACTGGCCTGCGATCTCGTCCTGGCCAAAGAATCGGTCCACTTCGGTTGCCCCGAAATCAATGTCGGCGTCTTTCCCTTCATGATCTCGGCATTGATCTACCGGAACATCGGACGTATGCGGGCCAATGAACTGATGATGCTGGGCGACAAGATCACCGCGGCCGAGGCACTCGAACTCGGCATCGTCAACCGCGTGATTCCGGCGGAACAGTTCGATGAAACGGTCCGGTCCTGGGCCCATCGGCTGGCGCAGAAATCCCCGCTGCTCATGCGACTCGGCAAGGACGCCATCAACGCGACCCGGGACCTGTCGTTGCCCGAGGCGCTCAAGGCGCTGCAGGCCCAGTTGGCCCTCGCATTCACCACCGAGGACATCCGCGAAGGCGTCTCGGCCTTCCGCGAGAAGCGCGATCCGCAGTGGACGATGCGCTGAATCGGCGTGTGTTCCGGTTCACAGCCCGCCATTGACCATTAGGTCAGACCATTCTATTATCAGTCCGAATGTAGGCGTCAACGCCGCACAGCCGTAAAGCTGCTTCAGAAGGGCCCCTCCCATGACGATCGCCACGGTGACCGACCGTTTCTCCGAAGAGGAGATCCGGCACTTCTACGCCACCGGGCAGTGGCACACCGAGAATCTGTTCGAAGTCCTCGACGCCCAGGCCGCCGCGAATCCCGATCGAGCCTTCGTCATCGACGACGCCTCCACGCTCACCTTCGCGGAGCTGCGCACGCAGGCGCTGCGCCTGGCCGTCGGCCTGCGGCGCCGGGGTATCGGACGCGGTGACCGGGTGTCGGCTCAGGTTCCGAACTGGTCGGAGTTCGTGGTCATCGCCGTGGCGCTGTCCCGGATCGGCGCAATCCTCGTGCCGATCATGCCGATCTATCGCCGCGACGAGGTCGGCTATGTACTGGCCAATGCCGGGGTCCGGCTGGCCATCTGTCCCCAGAGCTTCAAGAAGTTCGACTATCTCGGCATGTACCAGGAGCTGCGCGGCGAACTGCCCGAACTCCAGGACGTCGTGGTGCTCCGCGGCACCGATACCCAAGACAATGTGCTGCGCTTCGAATCGCTCCTGGCCGACATCGAATCGGCCGAGGCCGCAGCCGAACTCGGCCCGGACGCCGGGCCCGACGCGCCCTTCGTCATCGTGTACACCAGCGGCACCACCTCCCGCCCGAAGGGGTGTGTGCACACTTTCAACACCTATGCGTGCGCATCTCGGTTGCTGGGGAAAGCCCTCGGCTATACAGCCGACGACGTCCAGTTCGGCCCCTCACCCATCACCCACTCGACCGGTCTGGTGACCAGCGTCATCATGCCGCTGCTGCACGGCGCCTCGACATATCTGATGGAAGCGTGGGAGCCCAGGCGCGGGATCGCGCAGATCCAGAAGCACGGCTGCACCTCGGTCGTCTGCGCCACCGCCTTCCTCCAAATGCTGATGGACGCATACGATCCCGGCATCGACGACATCTCGAGTATGCGGGTCTGGGTCTGCGCGGGCTCGCCGATTCCCGGCAGCATCGTCGAACGAGGCACCAGGCTGTTCCCCGATATGCGGATTCTGAGTCTGTACGGACGCTCGGAGAACCTCGTCACCACCGTCTGCACCGTCGACGACGATCCGCGCCGCTCGGTGACCTCCGACGGTCACGCCCTGCCGATGCTCTCGGTGAAGATCGTCGACCCGGCCGGCGCTGAGGTCCCGCACGGACAGGAAGGCGACATCGCGTTCAAGGGTGCTTCGCACATGCTCGAGTACCTGAGCCAGCCCGAGGAAACGGCCGCGTTGTTCACTCCGGAGGGCTACTCGCGCTCCGGGGATCTGGGGTTCATGGACGCCGACGGGTTCGTCCGAGTCAGCGGTCGCACCAAGGACATCGTCATCCGGGGCGGTCTCAATATCAGCGTCCGCGAGATCGAAGACCTGCTGACCGCACATTCCGCAGTCCACGGTGTCGCGGTGGTCGGCATGCCGGATCCGAAACTGGGCGAGGCGGTCTGCTGCTATCTGGTTCCCGCCGATCCGGCGGCTCCGCTCACGCTCGAGGAGATCAAGAAGTACCTGCTCGACGCCGGCCTGGCCATCCAGAAGGTCCCCCAACGCCTGGAGATCGTCGAGGAGCTTCCGATGACGGCCACCGGCAAGATTCAGAAGCACATTCTGCGCGCCCGCATCGCCGAGCAACTCGAGGCGTGAACCGGCAATGGGCGGTGACCACACCCGGTCACCGCCCATTGCTCTTGCCTGCCAGCGGATTCAGCCGTCGATCGAGCTCATCCGTCCACCACAACGGCCGCCTTGCCGAGCACCACCGCGGTGCCATCACCCTTGGCTGCCGACAGTTCGATCGTCGCCAGCCGTTCGACACCCTGCTGCCGGATCGCGGAGACCTTTCCGCCGAAAGTCAGCACATCGCCCACGAATACCGGTGCCACGAACCGGATCTCGTACTCCCGCACATGTTCGACGCCGACCCAATCGGAAAGCCAGCCGGCCAGCATCCCGGCCTGCAACTGGCCCATCGACACGATCGCGGGAAATCCTGCGGCGGTGACGAATTCGGAATCATGGTGCAGTGGGTTGAAATCGCCACCGGCCCCGGCGAACCGGACCACGTCGGTCAGTGTCAAGGGTCCGATTGTGCGTTCCTGATGCGTCTGTCCCACCAGCACTCTCACGGGCGATCTCATGCGTTCTTTCCTCTCTCGATCAGCACTTCCTGAACCGTCAACACCGTGTCGCCGGCCCCATCCCGATAATCGGTCTCGAGCGTCACGACCCGCATTGCGCCGCCCCGCTTGCCGGCCCTGGTTTCGTCACCGACGACGGTTCGAACACCACGCAGCGAATCACCGGCGGCCAACGGCCGCAGGTACTTCCACTTCACCGAGCCCACCACGATCCGGCTCAGTTCCAGCCCGAGCGCCGCCACGAAACCGGCTTGGTCGCGATAGTGGCCGGCGACCACGCTGTGGGTGAGCGTCGCGGGGACGCGCTCGAAGCCCGCGGCCGCGGCGGCCACCGGGTCTCGATGCACCGCGTTCTCGGTCCGGGTCGCTCGGCTGAACTCGCCGATTTTGCCCCGTTCGACCTCGTATTCCACCCGATCGACGATCATCCCGAGCGTCGTCTCCGCCATCTGTCCACTCTCCCGTCACCACTCTCCGTATTTGGACTGACCTATAGTATTATTGCACCAGCAAACGGAGGAGAATCAACCATGAACCTTGCCGATTCCCCGGATGAGGCGCAGTTCCGCGGCGAAGTCCGGCACTGGCTGGCCGAGACGTTGCCCACCCTGCCGTGGCCCGAACCCGTGGACCTGGTCGGCAAAGTCCCGTTCTGGCAGCGGTGGCAGCAGCTGTTGTTCGACGCCGGATACGCCGGGCTGTCCTGGCCGAAGGAGTTCGGCGGGCAGGGCGCGGACGCCATCCGGCGGGCAATTTTCACCGAGGAACTCGATCGGGCCGGGGCTCCCGAGCGGCTGAATACCATCGGCGAGGATTTCGCGGGGCCGACCATCATCGACTTCGGTACCGACGCGCAGAAGGAACGTTTTCTCCGCCCGATCCTCACCGGTGAGGAGATCTGGTGCCAGCTGTTCTCCGAGCCCGAAGCCGGCTCCGATCTCGCCTCATTGCGCACCAAGGCCACCAAGGTCGACGGCGGGTGGCAGATCAACGGCCAGAAGATCTGGACCAGCCGTGCCCATATCGCCGCGCACGCGATTCTGCTCGCCCGCACCGGCGGCGGACCGCGGCACAAGGGCATCACCTTCTTCCTGTTGCCGATGGACAGCCCCGGCGTCCAGGTCCGGCCACTGCCGCACATGCTCGGTGAGGCCGAATTCAATGAGGTCTTCCTCGACGATGTCTTCATTCCCGACGATCTCGTCGTCGGTGCGGTGGACGGCGGCTGGAAGGTCGCGATGGGCACGCTGGCCTATGAGCGGGTCGCGATTGCAACCGGCCGGGTGAATACCAAACGCGCGGTGGACGAGCTGATCACCGACATCGCCACGATGACGGACGATTCGGGAAAGCCGTTGGGACAGAGCCCGACCGTGCGCCAGAAGATCGCCGACCTCTACGGGCGCGCACTGGTGCACTACCTGATCGGCCAGCGGGTGATCACCCTCGCCGCGGCCGACGGACCGCCCGGGCCCGTGACCTCCATCGGCAAGCTGTACTTCTGCCCGCTCGTCGAGGACCTCACCGATTTCCGGCTCTCGCTCGAACCCCTCGGTGGTCAACTCGCCGCCGAGGACGAACACCAGCACGCCGCCAAGTGGCTGCGCCTGGCGTACCAGGCTCGCGGCACTGCCATTGCCGGGGGATCGACCTTCATCCAGCGCAACATCGTTGCCGAACGCATGCTCGACATGCCGAGGAGCTGACCGTGACCGACTACACCTGGCTGCCGACACCCGAGTACATCGACGCCGCGAATGTCACCAGGTTGGCGCGAAACAACGGTCTGACAACGCTTTCCGAACTGCGGGCACGGTCGGTAACGGACGTTTCGTGGTACTGGGACGCGGTCGTGCGCGATCTCGGCCTGCCCTTCCGCGAGCCGTACACCGAGGTGCTCGACATCTCCAAGGGGATCGAGCATCCGGACTGGTTCGTCGGGGGCCGGCTCAATATCGTCGACGCCTGCCTGGACCGCTGGATGCGGAACGAGGAAGCGGCCGATCGTATTGCCGTCGTTCACGAATCCGAGGACGGGTCCGTCCGGGCGATGACCTATCGGGAGCTGGCTCGCACCGTCGCCGATTGCGCGGCCGGTCTGCACGCACTCGGTGTGCGCAAGGGCGACACCGTGGCCGTCTACCTGCCGATGATCCCGGAGGCCGTGGTCGCTGTGTACGCGATCGCACATCTGGGAGCCGTTCTGGTTCCGCTGTTTTCGGGCTTCGCCGCGAACGCGATCGCCTCGCGCATCCAGGACGCCGCAGCGAAGGTGATCATCACCGCGGACGGAACCATCCGCCGCGGCAAGAAGATCGCCATGAAGCCCGCGCTGGACGAGGCGTTGACCAGCTGCTCGTCCGTGGATCGGGTCGTGGTGGTCGAGAACGCGGGTGATCCGATCCGGCTGGGCGATCGGGAAACCGCGTGGCACGACCTGCTCGTGTCCGGCACGACTCCGGTGGCGAGCGAGGCCCTCGACGCCACCGAACCGCTGCTGCTGGCCTACACCTCCGGCACCACCGGCAAACCCAAGGGCGCGGTGCACACGCACGCCGGCTTCCTGGTCAAGACCGCGAGCGAGGTCGCGTACTCGTTCGATCTCGGTCCCGGCGGCGTCTTCTGCTGGATCACCGACATGGGCTGGATCATGGGTCCGCTGTCCATCATCGGCACCCACGCCAATGGCGGCACCCTGGTGCTCTACGAGGGCTCCCCGGACGTCCCCGATCTGAATCGACTGTGGCACCTCGCCGAACGGCACCGGGTCACCATGCTCGGCGTCTCCCCCACTCTGATCCGAACGTTGCGGACCAGTGCCGCAACAACAGTCGACGATATCGACCTGTCCTCGGTCCACACGCTGGGCTCGACGGGCGAGCCCTGGGACCCCGACTCCTACGAATGGCTGGCCCGCGATGTCTTCGGCGGCCGCGTTCCGGTGATCAACTTCTCCGGCGGCACCGAGGTCGGCGGCTCGTTCCTCGCGCCGTACCCGGTGGAGCCCATCCGCAGCTGCTCATTGGGCGGCCCGTCGCTCGGCATGGACGTCGACGTGGTCGACCACACCGGCGCCCCGGTCCGCGGCGAGCCCGGCGAACTCGTCTGCCGCCAGCCCTGGCCCTCGATGACCCGAGGCATCTGGAAGGACGAACAGCGCTACCTCGAGGCCTACTGGTCCGACTTCCCCGGAATGTGGCGCCACGGCGACTACGCACTCGTGGACGCGGACGGTCAGTGGTACATCCGCGGCCGCTCGGACGATGTGATGAACGTGGCGGGAAAGCGCCTGGCCTCCGCGGAGGTCGAAGCGGCGATGGCCACCCACCCGGCGGTGTCCGAGGCGGCGGCGATCGGTGTCCCCGACCCCAAGAAGGGCGAAACCGTGTGGGCCTTCTGGGTCCCGCGGCCCGGGTACACCGCGGACGTCTCCTCGGAGCTGGCGAAGATCGTGGCCGACGAACTGGGAAAGCCGTTCGCGCCCAGCGCCGTTCACCAGGTAACGCGACTGCCCAAGACACGCTCGGCCAAGATCATGCGCCGCGCCATTCGCGCGGCGGCGCTGGGTACCGATCCCGGAGACATGTCCGGCGCCGAGAACCCGGAGTCGCTCGACGAGATCCGTGCCGTCGTCGGTGGCGGTCAGTGAGCGCGAATCCCCGCCGTGCCGGGATGCCGACGAAACGTCGTCATCCCGGCGCACTCGCGGCCGGGATCCACTCGGACATGGTGGATCCCGGCCGGGAACGTGCGCTAGCCCTCGTTTTCGAGCGGGATCTCGGTGCGCTTCTCGAATTCGAGGACGGCCTTCGCATAGGTGTGCACGTGCCGGGACATGCGGCGCGCCGCGGCATCCGGGTCACCATCGCGGATCGCCTTGGTCACCGAGCGGTGCGCGCGCAACGTCGTGGCCCGCACCTCCTCGTCGACGAAACCCTCATTGGCCGTGGCGGTGTAGATCGCCCGGGACAGTGCGATCATCAGGCCGGTCAGCAGTTCGTTGTGGCTGGCCGCCGAGACCGCGACATGCCAGTCGACGTTCGCCTGCAGGAACTTGTCCAGATCGGTGCCGGCGTCGGCGATGGCGTCGTTGGCCGCACCCAGTGCGACCAGATCGGCGTCGGTGCGGTTGGCCGCGGCCAGCTGCGCGCAGAACGGTTCGATCGCCTCGCGGGTCTCGAGCAGGGCGGCCAGCCGGATCTGCTGCCCGCGGATCAGCAGCGCGACCGAGTCGGCCATCGACTGCTCACCCGGGCGCCGCACGAACGCGCCGCCGTTGCGGCCCGCCTTGATACGCACGAATCCCTGAACCTCGAGGATCCGCAACGCTTCTCGCACGGTGGTGCGGCTCATTCCCGTCTGGGTGACGAGTTCTCGTTCGGGCGGCAGGGGGGTATTGTCCACGAATTCGCCACTGAGGATGCGTTCCCGCAATTCGGTGGCCAGCACGTCCGACGCCTTCGGAACCGCCATCGGCTGCAGCTGAATGGCGGAGCGCCGGTTCGTCGTTCCTCCGCTTGCTGCGGCGTTCGGCATCACATGCCCCCGTTCTCTGGTCTAAGGGTCAGACCTCAATATAACATCCGCCCCCTTTTCACCCGGACTGCGCGGAGCGTAGTCCGCATCACGATCGAAAGGATCAAGGCATGCGCTGGGAACTGACGGAAGAACAGGAACTGTTCCGCGAATCCTTCGCGGGCTGGCTGGATCGGTTCGCGTCCGCCGAATCCGTTCGGAAATTGCTGGATTCCGGCGAGTCATCGGCCTTCGACAAACAGTTCGCCGAAGAAGGCTGGGCCAGCGTCGGACTGCCCGAATCGCTGGGCGGACAGGGCGGCGGATTGCTCGAACTCGCCCTTGCCGCAGAAGAATTGGGGCGGCACGCGGCACCCTCGACCGCCTGGCTCTGCGCAGCGCTGACGGCGCCGCTGCTGCCCGCGGAGACAGCGGAGCGCGTCTTGTCCGGCGAGATCACCGCCGCTCTCGCGGTGGATGCCTCGCGTGCGGCCGACGCTGCCGCGCCGTTCCGCGTGGCCGAGGACGGCTCGATATCCGGCGAGGTCGCCACCGTTCTCGGCGCCGAACGGGCGTCGCTCCTGATCGTGCCCGCCCGGGGCCCCGAGGGTGTCCGGCTCCATCTCGTGGACGCCACCGCTGATGCGGTATCGGTCGCACCGAGAAACCTGCTGGACCGCTCACGCCGCGCCGCCGATGTAACACTGACCGGTGCGGCGGGGACCCTGCTCGACGCCGACGCGGAATCCGCGCTGGCCGATGTCGCGCTGCGGGCCGCGGTCCTGATCTCCGCCGACGCGCTGGGCGCCATGGAACGGATGCTCGACCTGGCGGTGAGCTACAGCAAGACGCGGCAGCAGTTCGGCGCGCCGATCGGCTCTTTCCAGGCAGTAAAGCACTCCGCCGCAACGATGTTGGTGTCCGTCGAAGCCGCCCGCTCGATCGTCTACTTCGCTGCGCAATCGGTCCAGGAGCGACACCCGCAGTGTGCGATCCATGCCGCCGTGGCGAAGGCGCAGGTGACCGCGTCCGCGGTCGCCGCGGCCGACAGTGCGCTGACCCTGCACGGCGCGGTCGGCTACACCTGGGAGCACGACCTGCACTTCTACTACAAGCGCGCCAAGCTCGATGCCCAGCTGTTCGGCTCGGCCGCGGCGTGGAACGAGCGCCTGGCCGATCTGCTGCCGCTGCTGCCAGCGGCTTCATGAGATTGCTATTTGGTCAGTCCTTTTGTACATTTGGTCCAAAGACCTATCAGTGACCGACGGGACGTGTGCGGTGGACTTCGATCTGACAGAGGATCAACAGACGATTCGCGACGCGGTGCGCGAACTCGCGGGGAAATTCGACGAGCAGTACTGGGTGGAGAAGGACTCGGCCCACGAGTTCCCCACCGAGTTCTACAACGCATTCGCCAAAGGCGGCTGGCTGGGCATCACCACTCCGGAGGAGTACGGCGGCCACGGTCTCGGCATCACCGAGGCATCGCTGCTGCTGGAGGAAGTGGCGGCATCCGGTGCCGGCATGAACGGCGCCAGCTCGATGCACCTGTCCATCTTCGGTATGCACCCGGTGATCGTGCACGGCTCCGAGGAACTCAAGCAGCGCACGCTCCCCCGCATCGTCGAGGGCGACCTGCACGTATGCTTCGGCGTCACCGAGCCGGGCGCCGGCCTGGACACCACTCGGATCACCACCTTCGCCCGGCGCGAGGGCGACAAGTACATCGTCAACGGCCGCAAGGTGTGGATCTCCAAGGCGGTGGAGTCCGAAAAGGTCCTCTTGCTGACTCGGACCACCAAGTTCGAGGACGTCAAGAAGAAGACCGACGGACTGACGCTGTTCCTGACCGATCTCGATCGCGCGAAGGTGGACATCCGCCCCATCAAGAAGATGGGCCGCAATGCCGTCACCTCCAACGAGCTGTTCATCGACGGCCTCGAGATCCCGGTCGAAGACCGGGTCGGCGAGGAAGGCAAGGGCTTCAAGTACATCCTGGACGGCCTGAACCCGGAGCGGATGCTGGTCGCCTCGGAGGCGCTCGGCATCGGCCGCGCCGCCCTGCGGCGGGCCACCCAGTACGGCAAGGAACGCCACGTGTTCGGGCGGCCCATCGGCATGAACCAGGGCGTGCAGTTCCCGCTCGCCGACTCCCTCGCCCGGCTGGACGCCGCCGAACTCGTGCTGCGCAAGGCGACCTGGCTCTACGACAACGGCAAACCGTGTGCCCGCGAGGCCAATACGGCCAAGTACCTGTGCGCCGACGCCGGCTTCCAAGCCGCCGACCGTGCCCTGCAGACCCACGGCGGGATGGGCTACTCGGAGGAGTACCACGTCGCGCGGTACTTCCGCGAGGCCCGGCTCACCCGCATCGCACCGCTCAGTCAGGAGATGGTGCTCAACTACCTGGGCGAGCACGTGCTCGGCCTGCCGAGGAGCTACTGATGTTCGAACTCACCGGACGATCGGCCCTACTCACCGGCGCGGGTAGCGGCATCGGCGCGGCCGTGGCCGAGGCCTTCGCGAAAGCGGGTGCCGCAGTGCTGGTTACGGACGTCAACGGCGATGCGGCCGCCGCGGTCGCCGATCGCATCGTCGCCGCGGGCGGTACCGCACAGTCCGCGATCCTGGACGTGCGCGACGCCGAGCAGGCGGCCAAGGCCGCCGCGCAGGCCGCTGCCCTCAATGACGGCACGCTCAACATTCTGGTGAACAACGCGGGCGCGACCGCTCCGGCCATGTTCCAGAACCTGGAGCAGGAGGCGTTCTCCCGGATCGTCGATATTCACCTTCTTGGTTCGTTCGTCTGCAGCAAGGCGGCGCTGGACTATCTCCCCGACGACGGCACCGGGCGCATCATCAATGTGACGTCGGCCGCCGGGCTCACCGGCACCATCGGCCAGGCGAACTACGGTGCGGCCAAGGCCGGCATCATCGGCCTCACCAAATCGCTGGCCAAGGAACTGGCCAGGCGGCGGATCACCGCCAATGCGATCGCGCCGCTCGCGGCGACCGCCATGACCGAGAACATCCGCTCGAACGAGAAGCTGGCGGCCAAGACACTGGCGCGAATTCCGCTGGGGCGCTGGGCCGAGCCGAGCGAGATCGCGGCGAGCTTCGTCTTCTTCGCCTCCGACGCAGGCTCCTACATCACAGGACAGGTGCTGCCTGTCGACGGCGGGACGGTGATCTGATGACCACATCGAAGAATGCGGGTCCATTCCGGCGGACAGCGCGCGAGGTGCTCATCGCCGAGGCGGTACGGACGCCGATCGGCCGATCGCATCCGGACAAGGGCTGGTTCCGCGACACGCATCCCAACGCGATCCTGTCCGCGGTGTACCGAGATCTGATCCGCCGCAGCGGAATTCCACCCGTGGCGGTGGAGGACCTGGTGATCGGCTGCACCGCGCCCTTCGGCGAGCAGTCGCGCAACATCGGCCGCAATGCCTGGCTGCAATCGGGGTACCCGGCCGAGGTTCCCGCGGTGACGCTGGACCGGCGATGCGGGTCCGCGCAGACCGCCGTCGAGATGGCCGCGGCTCTGATCGGGTCCGGCACCCACGATCTCGTCATCGCGGGCGGTGTCGAGCACATGGGTCACGTCCCGATGAACTCCCCCGCGAAGATCTCCGAGTTGTACGGCGATCCCTGGCCGCCGGAGCTGCGCGAACTGTATTCCTTCGTGAATCAGGGAGAAAGCGCCGAACTGATCGCGGACACGTGGGGCATCACACGCGATGAGATGGACGAGTTCGCCGTCCGCTCACACGCTTTGGCCGCCGCCGCCATCGAGGCCGGACGCTTCGACGAGGAGATGATTCCACTCGAGCTCGACGGCGAGGTCCGCACCTCCGACCAGACGGTGCGACCCGGAACCGACAGGGCGGCACTCGCGAAGCTGAAGACCGTGTTCCGTGAGAACGGCCGGATCACCGCGGGCAGCTCATCGCCCATCTGCGACGGTGCGGCCGGCGTGCTGCTCGCCTCCCGGGAAGCCGTTGCCGCGCACGGTCTTCGGGCCCGAGCTCGGATCGTGGACCAGACCACCGTCGGCGTCGATCCCATCATCATGCTGACCGGGCCGATCCCCGCCACGCACAAGATCCTCGAACGCAACGGGATGACGATCGACGACATCGATCTGTTCGAGGTCAACGAGGCGTTCAGCTCCGTCGTCCTCGCCTGGGAGCGGGAACTGAAGCCGGATATGGACCGGGTCAACGTCAATGGCGGCGCCATCGCCCTCGGCCATCCGGTCGGCGCGACGGGCTCCCGGCTGATCGCGACCATCGTTGCCGAATTGGCGCGCCGCGATAAGGAATTCGGTCTGGTCACCATGTGCTGCGGTGGCGGGCTCGGCACTGCCACGCTGGTTCAGCGGGTCGACAGATGATCGATCTGCGGCCGCATATCCGGGCGGGCTCGGGCGTCTGGTGGAACCAGGCGGGCGCCGAGCCGACTCCGCTGGTGAACGCCCTGCTCGAGCAGATCACCCAGATCGGGCCCGTGCGCGCCTTCGTGGGTCTCACCTGGAATCGGGCGATCGCCCACCTGCCTGCGCCGGAGCTGGCGGTGACCTCCTACGGAGGCCTCGGCGACCTGTGGCGGCTGAGCAAGCTCGGCCTGCTCGACATTGTGCCGTGCCACTATTCGGCGCTGCCGAGGCTCTTCGCGGAAGGCGCGTTGCCCAGCGACGTCGGGCTGCTGCAGGTTTCGCCCCCGGACGCGGACGGAAACTGTTCGCTGGGGATCGGAGTCGATTACATCGCCGACGCGATCGAGCACACACCGGTGCTGATCGCCGAGATCAACCGCCGGATGCCGGTCACCCGAGGCGCGCCGAAGATTCCGCTGAGCCGCTTCGCCGCGGTGATCGAGACCGACCGGCCGCTGCTGGAGATACCCGAACGTGAACCCGACGAGGTGGAACGACGGATCGCCGATCACGTGGCAAGCCTGGTCCGCGATGGCGACACCATTCAGATCGGCATCGGAACACTGCCGGCCGCAGTGCTTTCCGCGCTGGAGAGCCACGCAGATCTCGGCATGCATTCCGGCATGATCTCCGATGCGGTACTGCGCCTCATCGACACGGGCGTCCTGACCGGCGCACGCAAGGAGATCGATGCGGGCACAGTGGTCACCGGTACCGCCATCGGCACGTCCAAGCTGTACGACCGGGTGAGCTCCATGCCCGTCGACTTCCGGCCCGCCAGCTATACCCACGACCCCGTCGTGCTGGCCGGACTGCGATCGTTCGTGTCCATCAACTCCGCCATCGAGGTCGACCTGACCGGGCAGGTGGGTGCAGAACGCCGCGGCAACATCTACGCCGGAGCCGTCGGCGGCCAAACCGACTTCACCAGAGCCGCCTCCCTCACTGGCGCACGCTCGATCATCGCCTTGCGGGCCGCGCGGAAGGGCGAATCGAACATCAAGGCTGAGCTCGAATACGGCTCGGTGACGACCGCCCGCACCGATGTCGATTTCGTGGTCACCGAATACGGCATCGCCAAGCTGCGCGGCCTCGACCTGGCCGGCCGCGCACGGCAGTTGATCGCGGTGTCCGCACCCGAACACCGCGAACGACTCGAGCGTGCCGCGCACGACCTCAGATCCTGACGGGCACAAAGGAAGAGGATCCTTCGAAATGACACACCCCAAGCAGGTACACATCCGGGAAGTCGGTCCCCGCGACGGTTTCCAGAACGAACCGGAACATATCCCGACGCCCGACAAGATCCGGCTGATCAATGCGCTCGGGCAATCGGGGGTGAAGCGGATCGAGGTCGCGAGTTTCGTTCGCCCCGATGTGATTCCCCAATTGTCCGATGGTGCGACGGTGCTCGACGAGATCGACGTACCCGATGATGTCTCGCTGATGGTGCTGGTTCCGAACACGCGTGGACTGGAGAACGCACTCGAGGTGCGTGACAAGTTCCACGAGGTGGCGATCTTCGTCAGCGCGTCGGAGACACACAACAAGAAGAACGTCAATCGAACCGTCGCCGAGTCGATGGCCGACAACGATGTCATGGCCAAGCGAATCGTCGACGAAGGGCTGCGCTGCGCGGCCGTCGTCGCCACCTCCTTCGGCTGCCCCTACGAGGGCAGGGTCGAGATGTCGCGAGTGCTCGACATCGCCGAGCGATTCGCCGCCGCCGGAGCCACCGAGATCGGGTTCGGGGACACGACCGGCATGTGCAATCCCGCCTATGCCGCGGAGTTCTTCGCCGCCGCACTGGAACGGCTGCCGGGCGTCGAGGTCACCGCGCATTTCCACAACACCCGTGGCCAGGGTCTGGCCAATGCCTATGCCGCCTTGCAGGCCGGGTGCACCAGCTTCGAGTCCAGCTTCGGAGAATTGGGCGGTTGTCCGGTGCCCGCTGGATCGACCGGCAATATCGCCACCGAGGATCTGGTCAGCATGTTCCACGAGATGGGTGTCGAGACCGGCATCGACCTCCCGAAGATGATTCTGGCCGCGCTGGAAGCGCAGAACGTGCTGGGGCGCAAGCTCACCAGCCACTCGATCGTCGCGGGTCCCATCGACTGGCACCGCGCCGCCAACTGAATTCCATCGGTCACCGACAACACAACGGAGTAGTGAACATGACCAATCGAGTCGCATTCGTCACCGGCGGTGCCCAGGGCATCGGCAAGGGTATCTCGAAGACGCTGGGCGCCAGCGGATTCCGCGTCGCGGTCGCCGACCTCAATCTGGCCGCCGCCGAGGCCACCGCGGCCGAGATCACCGCCGAGGGCGGCACCGCCGTCGCCGTCCAGGTCGATGTGACCGATACTGCGTCGGTGCAGGCCGCCGTCAAGGCCGTCACCGAGCAGCTCGGGCCGGTCGAGATCGCGGTGAACAACGCGGGCTGGGACGACTTCATGAAGTTCGTCGACACCACCGAGGACTTCTGGGACCGCATCTTGGACATCAACTTCAAGGGCATGCTGCGGGTCACCCAGGCGGTCGTGCCCGGGATGATCGAGCGTGGCTGGGGCCGGGTCATCAATATCGGCTCGGACGCCGGCCGCGTGGGATCTTCTCTGGAGGCCGTCTACTCCGGAGCCAAGGGCGGCACCATCGCCTTCACCAAGACTCTCGCTCGTGAGGTCGCCACCAAGGGCGTCACCGCCAACACCGTGTGCCCCGGCCCGACCGACACCCCGGCGCTGCGCAAGTTCGCCGACAATGCCGGTCAGGACGCCGAGAAGGTCATCTCCGGCATGACCCGCAACGTGCCGATGAAGCGGCTCGCCCAGCCCAGCGATGTGGCCGCGGCGGTCGCGTTCTTCGCTTCGGACGCAACCGATTACATCACCGGCCAGACCCTGTCGGTGAGCGGCGGCCTCACCATGGCGTGAGCAGGACCAACTGAATAAGGCTCCGACCGGTTTCCCTCTCACCGGTCGGAGCCTTTCCCGTCTATAGGCGCCGACAACGACGTCAACTCCGATGGAAGGACTCTCCCACCCATGTCCACGACAACCGACGAACACGTGACCTGGTCCCAGGTAGGCGAATACGACGACATCCGTTACGAGCACAGCGGCGACGGCATCGCGAAGATCACCATCTGCCGGCCCGAGGTTCGCAATGCGTTTCGCCCCCAGACCCTGATGGAGATCTCCGACGCCCTGATCGACGCTCGCGAGGACTCCTCGGTCGGCGTCATCCTGCTCACCGGCGAAGGCACCGACGCGTTCTGCTCCGGCGGCGATCAGCGGGTCCGCGGTGATACCGGATATCTGACCGAGCCGCGCGACGCCCGCAGCGTGGGCCGCTTCCATGTCACCGACCTGCAGATCCAGATCCGGCGCCTGCCCAAGCCGGTCGTCGCGATGGTCGCCGGCTACGCGATCGGCGGTGGCCACGTTCTGCACCTGGTGTGCGACCTCACCATTGCCGCCGACAACGCCCGGTTCGGCCAGGTGGGCCCGAAGGTCGGTTCCTTCGACGGCGGATTCGGCGCGGGGCTGCTCGCCGAACTCGTCGGCGTCAAGAAGGCGAAGGAGATCTGGTTCCTCTGCCGCCAGTACAGCGCGCAACAGGCGCTCGACATGGGACTTGTCAATACCGTTGTCCCGGTGGCGGAGCTGGAGCGCGAGACCGTCGCCTGGTGCCGCGAGATGCTGCAGATGTCGCCGTTCGCCCTGCGCCTCATGAAGGCCAGCTTCAATGCCGCCGAGGACGGGCTCTCCGGGATTCAGCAACTGGCGCATGACGCGAACCTGCTCTTCTACGCCACCGAGGAGGCCAAGGAGGGGCGGGAGGCGTACAAGGAGAAGCGGCGGCCCGAATTCGAGCGGTTCCCCAGGCGCGCATAGGTTTCCACGTTGCAGCGCACCGCCCCGGATCCTCCGGGGCGGTGCGCCGTTCGGCCCGTGACGGCACGATCAGCTACGCGCCTTCTCCCCCGCCGCCATGATGTCGCGGAGAGGCACGCTCTCATCGGCCAGCAGCGTCGGATCGACCGGAATCCGTTCGGAAATCAGCTTCTTCCCGGCCATGAAGTCCTTCGGGCTGTTCGCCGTCTCGACCGCGCACACGGTCCGGTCCGGACGCAGGTGGAACAATCCGAAGGAGCCAGGCACCTCGCCCTCCCTCGCGATCGTGCTGATCCCCTCCTCCAGCAACCCGGCGATCTTCAGCTTCAGATCGAACTGATCGGACCAGAACCAAGGGGTCTCGTGGGCTCCCCCATGAGCGCGGCCGATCGCTGCGGCGGCATGTTTGGCCTGTTCCACCGCACTCGGAATGGATTCGAGCCGGTAGAGCCCGTCGAGCGCATCGTGCGGCCTGCGGGTGACGTCGCCGATCGCCATGATGCCCGGCACGTTGGTGTGCCCGACCCGATCGACCAGGATGCCGCCGTCGCAATGGACCCCGCACTGTTGCGCCAGTTCGACATTGGGAACCGCACCGATTCCGATCAGAGCGTGGTCACACGCGATCGCGGTGCCGTCGCCGGACAACACGGACGTGATGTCCCCGTCGGTGGTCTCGAATCCCGCAACATCGAAGTTCGTGACCACACGGGTACCACGGGCAACGTGATAGTCGGTCAGTCGCCGCGAAAGCTCCCGGCTCGCAACACGAGCCAGAATCCGGTCTTCTCGTTCGACGACTGTCACATCGATACCTCTGGACCGCGCGACAGCCGCGACCTCCATGCCGACATACCCGCCGCCGATCACCGCGAGGGCCTTCGTCCGATCGAGCGCCGTACCGAGTTGCTGCGCGTCGGGAATCGTACGCAGGGTCAGCACTCCCGCGGCATCCGCGCCCGGGACCGGGATCATCCTGGGCGTCGCACCCGTTGCGATGACAACGGTGCCGTATTTCCGGTGGTCACCGTTGTCGAGGATCACCTGACGAGAATCCCGGTCGATGCGCACTGCGCGCACACCCAGCAATAGTTCGATGTCATTGTCCGCGTAGAACTCGATCGGCTTGAGCCACTGCACCATCGAGTCGTCGGTGAACTTCTTCGACAGCGGCGGCCGGTGATACGGCGCGTGCGACTCGTCGCCGATCACCGTGATCGCCCCCGCGAAGCGCTGCTGACGCAGCAACCCCGCGAGCGTGGCCCCAGCGTGCCCGGCCCCGATGATGACGACAGGTTCCACGGTTCCCTCGATCGAACTCATGAGGACTTCACCTCGACCGGATCCGCCGACCGGCTCGCATTACGGTCGCGCGCGTCCAGAAAACGTTCGCGGGTAACCAGGTACACCGGGAACGCCATGGACACCCCGATATACGACAGCAGCACGAAGAACACACCCCACCTGGGGCCCAAACCGATTCGCACGCAGTCGGAAACCACCCAGACCATGAATACCGCCCAGGCGATCAACATGTCGATACTCAGGAACGCGGCCGTCCCGCCCGCGGCGATCGCATCCCCGAAGAAAGCGATCGGATTCAGGATGTTCCCACCCGCGCGCATCCAGTCGAACGCATGCGGCCACGTCAGCAGCAGCGCCGCGACACCGGCGCCGAGGTACAGCGCATGCCGCAGGTTCATCGACATCGGGTACCCACTCCACAGTTTCGCCACGGCATTACCTGCTGTCGGCCACGCGGACGTGGATCTCGTCCAGGGTGTCGGACACGATGAGCTGGCAGGACAACCGAGATTCGTCGGTCGCGCCGTCGAGGTACTCGATGAGTTCGGCTTCCTCGTCGGTCGGCTCCGCGAACAGTTCCCGGTACTCGTCCGAGAGAAACACGTGGCAGGTTGCGCACGCGCAGCTGCCACCGCACTCGGCCACGATGCCGGGCAGGTTGTTGTTGACGGATCCACTCATGATGCTCTGTCCGGCATCGACGTCGACCTCCGACGTGGTTCCGTCCGGCAGGTGGTAGACGACTTTAGCCATGGCGGTGTTGCACTTTCTCTTCGATGAAATCGGCGGTGGGGGGGGGGGCCGCCCCCCCCCCCCCCCCCCCCCCCCCGCCGACGCGCGGGGCCGGCCCCGCCGCGCCACCCCCCCCCCCCCCCAGCTAAGGGGAGG
>NZ_JBEXJI010000019.1:0-174944 GCF_040609015.1 Nocardia sp. NPDC004860
CACGAGAAATCCTCGAACCTACCCACACCGAAAGTGTCATTGTCCGGATCCGCGGTCTCCATCTCGATCGGCTTACCACCCGACATCATCGGCTTCGCCGCACCCAGCGCCACACCGCCATCGGCCTCACGCTTGAAATAGATATTGAAGAACGCGGCGAACCGGTGCCACGCCACACCCCAGTCGATATTGCGGCTGACCACCACGACCCACACCAGCGCCGTCATCAGCTTGCAGAACGCGAAGACGGAGACCGCCGCGGCGCTCGCGGGGAGCAGCTTGGCGATATGCATGCTGACGAAGTCGCTGGCGGCGTGGTGCTCACCGGTGTAGGCCTGCACCAAGGCCTTCACACCGACCATGCTGATGCCCTCGGCGAGCACGATGAGCTCGACGAAGTAGGCCGCCAGGAAGTTGGAGCCGGAGAACCGCGAGAGCCGCGCGGGCCGCCGCGGGTGGTTGGCCTGCCGAATGATGATGAGCGCCAACACACCGACGATGGTGCCCAGCCCCAACAGCTCGTCGAGCAGGTGATAGACGAGGGTGTCACCGATCAACGGCCACGTGAAGGTGGGGCTGAAGATCTGCCCCTGCGCCTGGAAAACGGTGACGAACCCGAGCAGGAAGCCGACCATGACCAGCCAGTGCGCCCAGCCGACGGTCCGGAACTTCACCATGCGGGTGTGCGCCGCGAATTCCTTGACCAGGGTGGCGATTCGGGGCAGGAACGGCCCGAACCGGTCCGGTGCCGGCTGCCCCAGCCGGATGGTGCGCACGATATTGCGCACCGCCAAAACGAACCCGGCCCACGCGGGCACACCGACCAGTATGGAGATGATGCCCAGCGTTATTTGCAAGGGGCTCATGCAGTGGCCTTTCATTCACGAAGCGACGCTGTGTCGCTCGGCGCTCGTCGCATCATAACTTGCGCTAAGTTACCCGCGGGTAACTTAGCGCAATCCATGTTACTCGCGGGTAGGGTATCAGCAACCTCAGCGAATCGAGCTACCCCACGCGCGCCGGATGTGGTGTGCCGCAAATTCATTCGATATGAGCGCGCTGATCTCAGCGGAGGCGGCTCGTTGGCACGATGGGCCGCAGTGGATTCCGCGAGCGCCGGGCGTAGGCGGCCGGGTCGATGCCGCGCAGTCGGCAGATCTCGGCGAGCCCGCCGGTCAGCAGCAGGTCGGCATCCGCCAGCGCGCGCACGGTGTCCGCGCCGAGCACCACCATGAGCTGCCGGATCTGCGTGATCCACGCGGTGATCGCCGCGATCAGCGCATCGACCCCCTCGGACTCGAGGATCGTCAGGAAGTGCCCGGATACCCCCACCGCGCGGGCGCCGAGCGCCAGGGCGCGAACGACATCGAGCGGAGTGCGCACCCCTCCGGAGGCGAGCAGCGCGACCCCGTTCGTCAGGGCCGCTTCGGCTCCGTCGACCAGGCAGGCCGGGGTGGACAGGCCCCAGTCGGCGAGCAGGCCGAAGTCGGCTCCTCGCCGCCGGGCATTCTCGATCAGCGCGAAATTCGTTCCGCCATTGCCGGATACATCGACGATCCGCACGCCGAGCTCGGCCAGCCGCGTGACCGTATCGGCGCTGATCCCGAACCCGACCTCCTTCACGATCACCGGTATGCCCAGCGTCTCGGTGAGGCGAGCGATATGGCGCGGCCAGGCCGAGAAGTCCCGATCGCCCTCCGGCATCACGATCTCCTGGATCGCATTGACGTGCACCTGCAGTGCGTCGGCACCCAACAGCTCCACCGCGCGCATCGCCATCTCCGGTGTGACATTGGCGTTGACGTTGGCGATGACGTAGCCGTCCGGATTCTCGCCGCGCAGCACGCGGTAGGTCTCGGCCACCGAACCGTCTGCCAGGTACGCGCTCATCGAACCCGACGCGATCGCCAAGCCGGTCTCCCGCGCGGCGATGGCCAGTCCACGATTCACCTCGCCGGTGCGGGCGCTGCCGCCGGTCATCGCGTTGATGTACAGCGGCACCGGCCACGTCGTGCCGCCCACCTCGGTGGCGAGCGAGACGGCGTGCTCCGCGGTGCCACGCAGGGCGTGGTGGACGAAGGCGACCTCATCGAACGGAGACCGGCGATGCCCGGCCATCGATTCGCGATGCTGTGCGACGGCCAGGCGGACATGATCGTCCTTGCGGCTGGCATAGCTCATCTGCTGCTCTCTTTCCTCTCGGGTACCCGGAGATTCAGCGGTTCGACGCCGGCGGCTCGCCAGCGCTGCCGCAGGGCCGGCGCGCGGGCGGGATCGATCAGGGCGATTCCGCAGTCGCCGCCGCCCGCGCCGGAGCTCTTCGCCGCCGCACCGAGTTCCTCGGCCAGAGAGCGCAATCGACACAGTTCGGGACTCTCGATGGCGGTACGGGATACCGCGGCCAGCTCACGGAGCAGGCGACCGGCGGTGCTCAGCGCGAGCTCGGCCGCTCGATCGTCGCCGGAGCGGCATGCCGTCGCGAACTGCTCGACGCACTGATCGCTGGCGGTGACGAACTCCCGATAGGCCGAACCATGGTGTCGGACGGCCCGTTTCATGGCCGCGACCAGCGCGCTCGAATCCGCCGGTCGCCCAACCCATCCCACTTCCAGGGACAGCTCGCGAGGGGGCGGCAGCGACCGTACCGTCAGGTATCTCCACGGCTGCCGGATCAGCGCCCCCAGTTCGGTGTCCGGCCGCGCCAGCGCCGCGGTCAGGGCGGCGCGATCCGGGGTCCGGTAGTACACCCAGCCGCCGTGCGCCGAGGCCGCGACATCACCCCCGGAGCAGTGCGGATCCACCGAGAACACCGACAGCAGAGCCAGTTTCGTCTCGGTATCCGGATCCAGCGGCAACTCGTAGGCCCGGGCGACGGCCCGTACCACCGCTACGGTCACCGCTCCGGAGGACCCCAGCCCGTATTTGCGTCCGGTGGCGGAATCATCCAGTTGGGAGTCGATTTCGAGGGTGAAGCCCACCGGCTCGTGCCCTGACTCGGCCGCGTAACGATCGACGATGGCCAGGGCCGCCAGCACATGGGACAACCCGACCGCACCGGCTGTCCTCGCTGACACCGGCTCGAAACACACTCCCCGGCTGATGAATTCGATGCAACGCCCCGGCGCGCGGTTGGTGATGATCGTCCGCACCACAGGATCGACCGAGCTCACCGGGGTAAGACGCACGCGCACATAGCGATCGATGCCGACCAGCACCGCCGCGCTGCCCGGCTCCAGGACCGCGTATTCGCCGACGATGTACAGCTTGCCCGGAACGGCAACGGTGATCATCGTTCTCCGCTGTCGGAGAGGACGGCACCGGGCCCGGCGGTGGTGACCACGATCCGCTCCGCTCCCCCGGCCACCTCGGCGACGGCCGCCGCGACGACAGCGCTGTCGCGGGAATCGCACAGCACCTTCACATTCGGACCGGCGTCCATCGTGGCCCAGGCGCCGATGCCCGCGGCACGCAACTCCAGCACCAGGTCCAGCACCCGCAGCGTGCCGGGTGCGAAATACCGTACGGCCGGTCGGGCGCCGAGCATGGTGGCATGCATCCCGAGGGCGTTGGCCTCGGCGATCTCCCCGACGGTCGCCAGATCGCCCTCGCGCAGCGCCGCCCGCATGCGGTCCAGGTCCCGGGCGGACTCCGCCACCCACGGCGGATAGAACGGCGACGTGGCCATGGTCCGCCGCATGGCTTCCCTACTGGAAACCGCCTTTTCGCGGGTATCGACCAGGGCCACCACCAGCGCCGGATCCAGCAGCGGCGCGTCGATCGGCTCGGCGAAGCTGCTCAGGTCACCGGCCGCGCCGGCACCCACGCCACGCCACCACACCGCGAAGCCACCGAAGACCGAGCGCGCCGCACTGCCGGACCCGCGGCGCGCCAGCCGGGACAGCGCGGCTCGATCCAGGTCCAGTCCGTAGGCGGTCGCGGCGGCCAGCGCCAGTGCGGCGAAACCCGCGGCCGAGGAGGCCAGTCCGGCTGCGGTCGGCACCGTGTTCACGGTGTCCACCACCGCGTACCGCCGGTCGCCGGTCCGCTCGCGCACCAGCTCGAGAAACCGCGAGACCGGTGCGGCGAAGGCCGCGGGCGCCGGGGCTCCGGAGAAGGTCACCCGGTCGGCGGTCGAGTCCGGCCCCACCGTGACCCTGGTCGTGGTGGGGAATTCCCGCAGGGTCAGCGACAGGCTGGTGGTCATCGGCAGGTGCAGGACCTCGTCCCGCTTGCCCCAGTACTTGATCAGGGCGATGTTCGGATGCGCGATCGCCGCAACGGAATTCATACTTCCACCGGATTCAACGGAACCTCGAGACAGCGCTGGGCACCTGCCGCGAGCAGTGCCGTGTGGACGGCGGGGGCGTCGGTGGTCAATGCGATGACGCAGCCGCCGAGCCCGCCGCCGGAGAGTTTGGCGCCCAGAGCTCCCCCGGCCAGTGCGGCGGTCACCAGCTCGTCGACGGCCGGGCAGCTGACGCCCAATCGCACCAGAATCCGCTGTGCGCCGGTCATGGCATCGCCCAGCTCGGCGAACCGCCCGAACCGCAGATGCTCGGCAGCACCGTGGGTGAGCTGCCCGGCTCGCTCGAGCAGATCCTCACCTGCCGCGCCGAGGGCGTGCAGTCGCCGGCGCGCGGTCGCCACCGCCACTCGGGTGCTGCCCGGCACACCGGTGTCGCCCACCACCAGGACCGCTCGATCCGCGCTGTCCGCCACCGGAAGTGGCCGGGCCACCCCGTCCTGGAACCAGAGCGGCCCGGCCGAGCCGATCACCGTGCGCGCATCGACGCCGCTGGCGTTCCCGTGCGCCAGCGCCTCCGATTCCTGGATCAGCGCGAAAAGTGTTTCACCGGACAGTTTTCGATCCCACAGATCGGCGACCGCCCTGATGATGGCCGCCGCGATTGCCGCGCTCGAACCCAGACCCCGCTCGCTCGGGATATCGCTGTCGACGGCGATGGCCAGGCCCTCATCGGGAACCCGGAGATGGTGGCAGACCGCCGCTACCGCGAGCCGCGACACCGCGGTATCGCCCGGCCCCGCAGCCGGTTCCCGGCCTGCCACGTTCGTCGACTCCACGGTGACCGGGCCCCTGGATCGGCGCGCGGTGGCGGTGACCCCCATGAGCGGCACCGGCAGCGAGATGGCCGGGCGACCGTAGAGCACCACATGCTCACCGAGCAGGATCAGTTTGGCGACGGCCCGGCCATGACCGAGGGTGCGGTCCGCCGACCGTTCAGCACCCATCCTCATGCCTGAATCAGGTGACATGCCTCGTACATTCGCGAATGCTCGGCAACGGCCCGCAAACGGAACGGCCCGGCCCCGTCGACCGCCAATACCTTCGACGAACCGTCCTCGGGTAACTCGAATTCCCTTATCTCACGATATCTTTCGTAGGAGATCGGCTCCCGTCGCGCGATGGCGGACTGGTTGGCCGAGGTCCGCAGTCGCCGCCGATATCCCGGCACCATCGACAATCCGAAAAACTCCGCGACACAACCCGATCCGTAGCTCAGCATTCCGACGGAGCGCCCGCTGAGGTCCTCGGCGTGGTCGAGCAACGACATGAGACCCACGTACAGCGAGGCCGTATAGCTGTTGCCGACAAGGCGATTGTAGACAGTGGTGGCTGCGAGGTCCGCGTCCAGCCGCGCGTTATCGGTGTCGATACCGTGGATTTCCAGCAACCGCGCGTGCGCCTTGTAGGCCATTCTGGTGAACGGCTGGTGATAACAGAACGCCGCGAAATCCTGGATCGCCCGGCCGCCGCGGGCTTCGTAGTCCTTCCACACCTGTTCCACCGCTTCGAGATACAACGAGACCGACAGCTTGCCGTCCACCATCGGTGTCGAGCGGTAGTTGGGTCGCCAGAAGTCCTGCACATTGGCGGTGTACAGACCCGACACGGGCTCGAGGACCGCGACGGCCGGGTCCGCCGACACCAGCATGGCGACGGCGGCCGCGCCCTGCGTGGCCTCACCGGCGGAACCGAGATCGTATTTCGCGATATCGCTGGCGAGCACCAGTACCTTGTGGCCGGGGTTGCGGTGCACGAGTCCGGCCGCGAAGTGCAGCGCCGACGTGCCCCCGTAACACGCTTGCTTCAATTCCACCGCCCGCGTCGAGGACGGTAATCCCAGCAGGTCCTGCACATAGATCGCGGCCGCTTTGGACTGGTCGATCCCGGTCTCGGTCGCGAGCAGGACGGTGCGGATATCCCCGGCGTCGTGCTCGGCCATGATCTGCTTCGCCGCGGCGGCGGCCATGGTGACGATGTCCTCGTCCGTCGCCGGAACGGTCTGCGTGCTCTGCCCCAGGCCGACGGTGTACTTGCCGGGGTCGACGCCGTGCCGCTCTGCCAACTCCTCGAGGTCCAGCGCGTAATGCCCGGTCGCCAACGCGATATCGTGAATTCCAATAGGAAACACCACGTCAATTCTCTCTATCCGATGGTGGGCGTTCGAAATTCAGATGCGTCCGCATCAGTTCGCCGGCGTTCGTCTGGGCCGCCAGCAGCGACAGCTCGCCGCACAGCACCGCCGCCGCTGTCACCACGGCGAGCCGGCGGGCATTCTCCCCCGTCGCCCGGTCCGCACCGCAGCCCAACCTGGCGAGATTCGCCGCGGCGAAATCCAATCCCTTTCCGTTTCCGACCGTTCCGACAATGATGTTCGGCAGCGTGCACGAGAAATAGAGATCACCATCGCGGTCCTCGGCGTGCGTGATGCCCTGCGAGCCCTCGACGATATTGGCCGCGTCCTGGCCGGTGGCCAGGTAGACCGCCAGCAACATGTTCGCGTAATGCGCGTTCGCGGAACGGATTCCGCCCGCCAGACTCGTTCCGATCAGATTCTTGCGGACATTGAGAGCAGCTACCCGCCGCGCGGTCGTGTGCAGATCGTTCGCCACCACGGCACGCGGGATCAGCAGTTCGGTCACCACATTCTTGCCGCGGCCGAGAATGCCGTTCACCGCGGACGCTTTCTTGTCCGTGCAGAAGTTCCCCGACACGGATTCGTAACGCAGACCGGGGAATACGCGCACCAGGTACGCGAGGAGGGCATCGGCGGCCAGGGTCGCCATATTGTGGCCGGAAGCGTCGCCGGTAGCGAATTCGAATCGCACGAACAGCAGATTTCCGGCGATCTGGTGCCGGACATTCAGGAGTTCGGCATAGCGGCTGCAGTCGGCGACGATCCGGCGCATCTCCCCCATGGCATCCCCGAGCCGGCGGACCGCCGCCAGTGCCGCACCGGCGTCGTCGGCCTCGAGCAGGACCGACCGGGTCATCCGTTCGTCGACGAGCGTGCACACGACGCCGCGGTCGCAACGCCTGGTGATCTTGGCGCCGCGCGCCACCGACGGCCACAGCGGTGACTCGTAGGTGGCCAGCGGGACCTCGATCGGTTCGTCCACCACATTGCCAGTGATCTTGATCGGGCCCACCCAGCGCAACGGGACGACCGCCGCGTCCTTTTCACGCTCGGTACCGGTCATGGACATCGAATCTCCCCGAGCATATTCGTGTTATTGCGATTTACATATATGGAAACCGAAGTCGGCCACGGTATTACCGCACATGTCGATCTTCGGGACAAGGGCCGGGCGCACGTCGTCGATCCCACCGAGTGACGCATCCGACTGTGAGCGGGCACAGTGCACCCAACCACACCCCGCCGGGCCTCCTGTCCTGCGGCGATGGCTCGAATCACGCTGTGCAACTGCGGCTTTCGCCCAGTTGCACAGCCCGGGAAGTGGCACACGACCTGTGGATCGACACACTCCCACGGCACATGGGACGGTGGGCGATCACAACAACCATGCCGACCGGTCGAGTCCTCTTGCCGGAAGGATGAGCCTGCGGTAATTTTCGAATTCTGACCCTGTAAGACCAAGGGGCACTACATATTTGGAGCACTCCTCGAAATTGAACCGCGTCAGAACAACCTTAGAGATTGCATCGCTGGTTACTATCGGCTCCCCGAGATCCGAGGGTGAGGATCATTCGCACATCGAAAGGTTGGTCGAGGCCGAGTGGCCTTTGCCGCCCATTCTCGTTCATCGGCCCACAATGCGGGTCATCGATGGATTTCACCGCACATTCGCCGCGCGACTGAAGGGATTCACACATATTGATGCATATCTGGTGGACGGTTCCGAGGAACTCGCATTCATCGTCGGGGTACGCGAAAACACGACCCACGGCCTGCCGCTGTCGCTGAGCGATCGGCGCGCTGCCGCGGAACGCATCATGCGGACGCATCCGCACTGGTCGGATCGCTCGATCGCGACCACCGCGGGCCTGTCCGCGAAGACCGTGGCGGCGATCCGCGGCCGGATTCACGACGATTCGCGATCGAGCCATCGCCTGGGAAGTGATGGCCGCCTACGACCCGTCGACACCAAATCGGCCCGGCGCACCGCCGCCGAGCTGATCCTGGCCCGCCCGGACGCGTCCCTGCGCAGCATCGCTCAAGAAGTCGGCTTGTCCCCGTCCACCGTTCGCGATGTACGCGCCCGGCTCGAACGCGGGGATGATCCGCTCGTTCATTCGAACGAGCACAGACCTCCCCGTACCCCACCGGAGCAGGAGAGCAAACTCTCCGACACCTCCGATCGGCCGGCACCCCCTTCGCCTCCCGAGAAGCCGGCGGACCTCGGCGCCCTGCTGGCCCTGCTGGCCCGGGACCCGGCGCTGCGTATGAGTGCCAGCGGCCGCGACCTCCTGCGCTGGATGCATCAGCACGCGGTGAAGAGCACCGATATCGAGAAGATAGCCGACGCCATTCTCCCGCACACCCGGGACCACATCATCGAATTCGCGAATCAATGCGCGGTCAACTGGTCGAATATCGCCCAGGATCTGCAAAATCACTCGGACACGACGCAGAACAACTAATTACTGGAGTAGTCGACATGTCAAAGATTGCAGTCCTCACGAGCGGCTTGCAGTACGATATCGTCGGAAAGAATCCGGAACGCCGGGCGGCGATCGCCGCGGCGACCGCACATGTGGCGGGATTCTTGTCCGATCTGCGGAAACGCGGCTATCCCGTCTTTCACCTGCAGCTCATCAACGAACCCGACGATCCCCTCGCCGAACGGTACGACGGCCGTGTCCCCGCGCTGCGCGGCACGGCGGGCGCCGAAGTGATCCGGGATTTCCTCGAGCCGGACGATATCGTTCAGGAGCGGAGCAAGGACAGCGGATTCTATGAGACCGATCTGCACGAACGACTCCAGGCAATCGGGGTCGAGACCCTGATTCTCATCGGTCTGCAAACCCAGATCTGTATTCAGACGACTGCGGCCGACGCATTCTTCCGCGGATACATTGTCGGCGTGCCGAGCGACTGCGTATTCTCCGCCGTCGAAGCCGACCGGCAGCGTGCACTCGAATGGCTCGAGGGTTACTGCGCCACAGTCGCCGATTCCGGGGAAATTCTGCGGACGATCGATGAGAACGGCGGCCTCCCCCGGAAGGAGACCAAGACACCGTGACTCTCGCGACCCAGCAGATCCAACTCGACCACGGCACCGGCGCGACACTGTCGAGCGAACTCGTGGCATTCATCGCGGAGACCTTGGGCGACGTCTATGTGGGCGAGATGGAGGACAGTGCCGTCCTCGCGGTGGAGGGCAGCCGTATCGCGATGACCACGGACAGCTTCGTGGTCGACCCTCCGTTCTTCGGCAATGGCGACATCGGAAAGATCGCGGTGTGCGGGACCGTCAACGATCTCGCGGTCTCGGGAGCGGCCCCGCGGTATCTCACGCTCGGAATGATCCTCGAGACGGGACTGCCGTTCGACCGTCTGTCCCGCGTACTGACCTCGATCAGGGACACCGCTCGCGAAGCCGGCGTGCAGATCGTGTGCGGCGATACGAAGGTCGTGCGCGCCGGGGAAGCGGATCAGTTGTACCTCAACACAAGTGGGGTCGGTTTCTTCGTCCGGGAGCCACTGCGGATGGACGCCGTGCGCCCCGGGGATGCGGTCATCCTGTCCGGCCCCCTCGGTAATCACACCGTGCATCTGCTGTCGATCAGGGAGGGCCTCGGCTTCGAAAGCCGGGTCCTCAGCGATTGCGCACCCCTCAACACCATGATCGACGGCGTGCTCGCCGCGGTGCCGGCCGGATCGATTCGCTCGATGCGCGATGTCACCCGCGGCGGACTCGCGGCGGTGCTGCACGAGTACGCGGGCAAGTTGGACAAGACAATCCGGATCGAGGCTCCGGCATTGCCCATTCAGCACGAGACCGCGATGGCGGCGGACATGCTGGGGATCAATCCACTGCACTGCGCCAACGAGGGCTGCGTGGCGATCTTCATCGATCCCGGGGCGACCGATCAGGTACTCGCCGCGCTCCACGCGCACGAGTACGGCCGGCACGCGGTGGCGATCGGCGAGGTGACCGCTCTCGATGGCGCGGCGGTCGTTCTCCGGGATTCCGCCGGCCGCGAATCCACACTGCAACCTCTCCGCGGCGCCGAGCTGCCCCGGCTGTGTTGAACCGATGTCATGACCGAACATGCGACCTGGAAAATCAGGGTTACCGGCGTCGTTCAGGGCGTGGGCTATCGCCCGTTCGTCTACAAGCTCGCCCGTGAACGGCACTTGGCCGGATGGGTTCGCAACGATCCCGAGGGCGTGCTCATCGAGGCGAGCGGCCACGAGTCCGTGCTGCGGCGCTTCAGCGAGGAATTGGCGAGCAGGGCTCCGGAGTTGGCCCGCGTCGATGGCGTGGTAGCCCTCAGCCGATCGGCGGGGCGGTCGGCGGCCACCGATTTCGAGATCGTGCACAGTGCGCACGGCGGAGCGAAAGTCGCTCTGGTGCCCGCGGATACGCATGTGTGTGCCGACTGCCTGGCCGAGTTGCGCGATCCGGCCGATCGCCGCTATCGGTACCCGTTCATCAACTGCACGAACTGCGGTCCACGCTATTCGATCATTCGCGCGCTTCCGTACGACCGGTCGCAGACCACGATGCGCTCGTTCACCATGTGCGAGAGGTGCGACCGGGAGTATCGGGATCCGATGAGCCGGCGCTTCCACGCGCAGCCCAATGCCTGTGCCGACTGCGGACCTCGTCTGTTCCTCGCCGACCGGCAGGGAGCGGTTCTCGAAGGCGAGGACGCATTGCGCCGGTGCGCACGGGAATTGACGGCGGGACGGGTCGCGGCCGTCAAGAGTGTCGGGGGCTTCCATCTCGCCGTGGATGCGCGCCGCGCCGAGTCGGTGGCCTTGCTCCGCGAGCGCAAACGCCGGGATTCGAAACCCTTCGCCGTCATGGTCCGGGATCTGGCCACCGCCCATCGGATCGTGGAACTGTCCGCCGCCGAGGAAGCACTGCTGCGATCGCCCGCGCGGCCGATCCTGCTGGCGCGCAAGCGTTCCGGCGCGCTCCCGGAAGGCGTCGCCCCGAGGAATCCGAATCTGGGACTGATGCTGCCCTCGGCACCGCATCATCACCTGCTGCTGGACGAATCCGGCCTGGACGCGGTGATCATGACGAGTGGAAACATCTCCGGCTATCCGATAGTCCATCGCAACGAGGATGCGCTCCGGCAGCTTTTCGAGATCGCCGATGTGATCCTCTACCACGACCGCGAAATCGAGATCAGGGTCGACGATTCCGTGGTCCGGTTGTCCGCCCACCCCGCGTTGGACGGCCCCCTGGTGACGTTCCTGCGCAGAGCGCGCGGGTATGCGCCGTATCCGGTGGACGTCGGCCGTCCGCTGGCTCCGCTCGTCGCCTATGGCGCCGAACTCAAGACGACGGTGGCCCACTCCGCCGGTTCCCGGGTCTTCCTCAGCCAGCACATCGGCGACCTGAAGAACGACGAAACCTTTGCCGCTCATCGCAAGACGGCGGCACACCTGGCGTCGCTTTATGATCTGGAGCCCGCGGCGGGTGTCTACGACATGCACCCGCAGTTCCGCTCCAGCAGTGCGCACGAGGGCATCGGCGAACCGGGCGATCCCGTGTTCGTCCAACATCATCACGCTCATATGGCGGCGTGCATGGCGGAGAATCGGCTCACCGGACCGGCCATCGGTGTGGTGTTCGACGGAGCCGGCTACGGCACCGACGGCACCATCTGGGGCGGGGAATTCCTGGTGGGTGGCTTCGAAAGATTCGAGCGGGCAACGCATTTGCGGCGTTTGGCGCTGATCGGCGGTGACCGAGCGGTGCACGAACCGATTCGGACCGGGGTATCGGTCGCCCTGGACGCATTCGGCGATATCGACACCGCCGTCAAGGCGTTCCCGGCGATCGGCCGGCTCGAGCCGGATCGCCGGCATGTGTATTCGACGATGCGAGCGCAAGGAATCAATTCGCCCGAGGTATCGAGTATGGGCCGGCTCTTCGACGGGGTCGCCGCCCTCCTGGATATCTGCTGCTACGCCGAGTACGAGGCCCAGGGCCCGATCGAGTTGGAGGGCCTGCTCGAGCGGGACCTCGCCATGGCCGACGGATACGAGTTCGACTACACCACAACCGAAGTCGACTTCGGACCGGTGATCCGCGCGATCGCCGAGGACCTCGCCGCCGGCCTACCGCTCCCACAGATCAGCCGGCGGTTCCATTCCGGCGTGGTCACCATGGTCCGGCGGCAATGCCGCGAGATCTCCCGTGCCACCGGCATCCGGCAGGTCGTCCTCTCCGGCGGCGTATTCCTCAACGAATTCCTCCTGGTCAACTCCCTCACAATGCTCGAGCGCGACGGATTCGACGTCTACAGCCACCGCCACGTCCCCCCGAACGACGGAGGCATAGCCCTCGGCCAGCTGCTTGTCGCGGACCACCGGCGCGCCCTCGGGAACGGACGGGTCGGGTGAGAGGCGACGCGTCGGTGGCGAACTCGCGCCTTCGGCTTCGCCGTTCCCGACTCGCACCGATAGCCGGAACTACCAGCGGACCATGGGCATCGGACGCGTCGGATGGGTCAGCGCATAGCGAGCGGCTTGCCGGGCCAGGAATGCGTGAAAGCCGACATAGGGCAACTGTGCGACAACAGCTTTCACCTCGGCCCTGGACACTGGTCGATGAAGCAGCCCGTGTGTCACATCGATCCGGTCGGCGACGCGGAAGGTCTCGGCCAACCGATCGTCGACGCCGCGAAGGCCATGATGCTCGAGCACCATCCGACGTGCAGCCGCTATATCGCCGATCCCGAATTCAGCAGCGTGACAGCCCACCAGATCCGCCGACGCAGCCAAATAGTCCCAGCTCCCCACCGTCCAGATCCCCAGATCGTGCACCGCCCACGCCAGCGCCGCAACATCCGGCACCGCCTCCCCCAGCAACAACTGCTGATAGTTCAAACAGCGCAACACATGATTCCGGTACACCGGCAACGAATCACCGACCTCCCGCCGATGCCGATCGAGCACGGCATCCACAATCGGATGAGAATCCCGGATCTGCATCCAATGATCATCGCGCACCGACCCACGATTCGGTGGACATGCTCGTCATCCCGGCGGTCGGCCAGGCGATGTCGTCGACGGCGAGCCAGGAGGTCACGGCGACGGCGGTGGGGGTGATGCCGGAGAAGGCGACTATGTCGCGGTGGAGATGGGATTGGTCGGCGTAGCCTGTTTCCGCGGCGACGCGGGCCGGGTCGGTGCCGGCGGCGAGGCGGTGGACGGCGTGGTCGAAGCGGATCAGGGTGGCGGCCCGTTTGGGGGGCAGGCCGAGTTGGGTCTGGAATCGGGACCACAGGCGTTTGCGGGTCCAGCCGAGTTCGTCGGCGAGGGCGTCGACCCGGACCAGGCCGTGACCGGAGCGGATGCGGCGCCAGGCCCAGACCACCTCCGGGTCGGCCGACGGCGCGTCCGCGTAGCGGCGGGCGAGCAGGGCCTCGATGAGTGCGAAACGTTGGTCCCACGAAGGGGTTTCGGCCAGTTGTTCGCGGATCAGCGCGGACTCGCGACCCCACAGGGCATCCAAAGGCACCAGGGTGTCGGACAATTCGGCGAGGGGGACGCCCAGGAGCGGACCCGCGATCAGGGGAGACAGGCGCACCTGCACGCATTCGATCTGCGCGCCGCGCACGCGCCGGGTGCCGGTCCCGAGCCCGCTGACCAGGCTGCCCCCGCACCGGCCCGCAGCGTCGTCGACGGTGACCGCGCCGGGGCCGAACTCCAGCAGCAGGGTGATGTCGGGATGCGGCAGCGCCAGCTGATCAACAGGATTCACCCCGCGATCGCGGAAGCCGGCCATGCGGATACCGGGGAGCCGGCCGGGCCGCGAGGGGCAGACGACATCCCAGACAGGTTCGGGTGCGGTGACGCGCACGCCTTCATGGTGGTGGCCGCGGAACATTTGTTCAAGCCGGAGGGGTGCGGCGACGGCGACCGTAAGTGCGTGACTTCCTCAGCCGCACGCCCCGGCCATGCGCAAGAATCTCCGACCCGACTCTCCGGCCACTCGCCAAGAAAGCAGGCCCGCCACCGGCAGGAACAGCGTGCCCACCGACGTGGCCGGAGGTACGGCCCGCGACGCCCGGTGGCCGCGGCCGCCCTCAGCATGCTTCTCGTGCTGGGCTGCGCCGCGGTGACGACAGCGCGGAGCGCCGCCGCCACAGGCGATTCGACGCTGACCGTCGACGGCCAGGACATCCACATCAGCCAGGACGGCCCGGGCGATGATCCCGCTCTGGTGCTGATCCACGGCCTCGGTGCGTCCGCTCACTGGTGGGACCAGGTGGTGCCGCTGTTGCCCGGCTATCACATCATTCGCGTCGAGCTGCTCGGTCACGGTGGTTCCGCGAAACCCGATGGTGACGACTATTCGATTCCGCAGCAAGGACATCGCGTCGCCGGTGTGCTGGACCAGCTCGGCATCCGGCACGCCCTCGTCGTCGGCCACTCCACCGGCGGCGCGGTCGCCACCTCGGTCGCCGAACAACGCCCCGATCTGGTGACCGGCCTGGCCCTGATCGACGCCGGCCCGGCCATGAGCGACGACACCTCCGAAGGCCCGGCCTCCCAACTCCTCACCACCCCCGGCATCGGCGACGTGCTCTGGCAGGTTCGCACCGACGACCTTCTGCGTCAGGCCCTGCACAGCGCCTTCGCCACCGACACCTACCCGATACCCCAGCAGTTCGTCGACGACCTGCGCGGCATGACCTACCACGCTCTCATCGCGACCGACGCCGCCAGCACCGACTACATCACCCGGCGCACCCTCCCGGACCGCCTCACCGACCTCGGCAAACCGCTCCTGGTGATCTTCGGTGACCGGGACCGCCGCTGGCGCCCCGACACCGCCACGGACGAATACCGCCGCGTCCCCGGTGCGACAGTGACGACCATCCCCGACGCCGGACACACCCCCTTCGTCGAGGACCCCTCGCGCACCGCCGCAATCCTGGTGCCCTTCACCAGGATTCACACCTCGTGAGCGGCCCCGAACCCGTCACGAGAGGAGCATGCGGCGCCGGGATCGAGCGCGGGCCTATGGTGGTCACAGGGAAAAGTGGGTAGCTGAGCCGACGGAGGCGGTCGTGGCAACCGAGGACAGGAAGCGAGCAGCACACCGCGCCCTGGTGGACCGGGTGCTGAACGGGACGGGGACGGCGCCGGAAGACCTGCGCGCCCGCGCCTTTCACAATGCCGATCTTCCGCCCCCATTACGCGAGCTCATCGGCAAGGTCGCCACCAGGCCGACGCAGACCGCCGACGCGGACTTCGCCGCCGCCGAGGCCGCGGGCTACAGCCAGGATCAGCTCTTCGAGCTGGTTGTCTGCGCGGCGGTGGGCCAGTCGGCCCGGCTGTACGAGGCCGGGCTCGCCGCTCTGGCAGCCGCAGCGGAGGACGCCTGATGCGCCCGGATATTCTCAACGACGGCTACCGCCCGACGACCAAGCTCCTGTTCGGCCTCATCGGACTGTTCTCTCGCCAGCCCGTGCCGGACGCCGCCAAGCTGGTCTTCTACCGCCCCGACTTCTATGGCGCCCAGGCGAAAACCTTCACGCACGAGGCCATGCGCGGCCCCTCGGCCTGGTCGGTCGCCGACCGGGAACTGATGGCCGCCCATATCTCCAAGGTCAACGAATGCGACTTCTGCATCGGCGCGCACACCGCCACCGCCGCCCAGGCCTACGCGGATGACGACCGTGTCCGATCGGTGCTGACCGATGTGGATTCGGCGCCCATCGAGGACGGTCTGCGGGCAACCCTTCGGATGCTCGGCACACTCACTCGCGAGGGCACGGTGACCAGCGCGGACATGCGCAAGGTGCTGTCGGCAGGCGTCACGCCGCAACAGATCGAGGACGCCCTGGCGGTCTGCGCGGCATTCAATACCACCAACCGTCTCGCCGATGCCTTCGACTTCGCGCTCCTCAGCCCGGCGGCCTTCGAAGCGGGTGCCGGGTACCTGCTCAAACGTGGATACCGCTAGGCGATCATCGGTCCTGGGAACGATCGCGGTGTTTGGTGGTGCGCCTGTAGCGGCGGCCGCTCGGGATCGGTTGGGACGCATTGGATCTGCGGAGTTCGTGACGCTGACGCCACGCGGTGAGGTCGGGGCGTTCCGCCGGTGCCGAGCCGGCACGATCGGCAGGTGCGGGCTTCATGGGTCCCCCTGGGTGATTCGGATCCGTGGACGCGAATACGGTAGGGGGTACAACGCCCGGGCTCCAGCGAATATTGCCGGAGCCGGGTCAGCGGGTGGCGCCGGAATCGGGCAGCGAACCGGGAGCGTCGAAGGGCACCACGGGTTCTCGCACGCCCATGGCCTGCTGCACGCCGCCGGGGTACGGACCGTAGGTGATGGCGGAACCGTACTGCGGCCCGGCGAGCACGGCCGGATCGGGGCGGCTGCCGCCGAACGGGAGGAATTGGCCGCTACCGAGATCGTCGGAGGTGCTGAGCGCGGTCAGCAGGAGCGCCACCACGGCGGCGGCCAGCGGCTGCGCGATCAGCGCGGCCCAACCCTCCACGGCGGGAGCGAAATCCACGATGGAGTGGAGGGCGGGATGCTGGGGGCGGGTGTGCAACTGCTCGGCGACGGCCTCCCCCGCCACCTTCATCAGGAAGGCGCCGCCCAGCGAGCCGAGCAGAATGCCCGACAGCAGCACGGGCCCCCGCGCCCGGCGCCAGCGCCAGGCCGCGGCCGTGCCGAGGACACCGAGCACAATGCCGATCAGCACGAAAATGGCGAGGGCATCGAAACGATGCATGCTCTCACCGGTGAGGGCGGTGCCGCGGTCGGGTTCGACCACCAGCAGCTGCTCGGCGGGAGCGAGGAACGCCCACACCACCCCGGCCAGGGCGCTCACCGCGAGGAGGACGGTGCACACCACCGCCGCCGCGCGCACTTCCCGCATCAGTACGTCGACGCGTAGTCCGCCCGGCTCGGCGGTGAGTGTGGTTGCCACTAGCGGTGTTCCAGGCTCGTGGAGTCGAGAACACCGTGGCGGGAGCATTTCGCCCACCAGCCGTCGGGGCTGACCTGCACGATCATGCGGCGACCGCACTGTTCGCAGAAGCGTGGGGGCTCGAGGCCCAGAGCGGCGGCCGCGGGAACCGGATCATCCAGACCCGGCACGATCCGCTTACCCGTGAAGGGGTTGTAGCGCTCCTCGATGTCCACGATCACCTCGATGGATCCTTCGTGTCTCAATAGCAGTGCACGGTAATGCGGGCCGGAGAGACCGTACCGCCACGGTACCGGTTTTCCATAGCCCGCTCGTCTCAGAGGGTTTCGTTGAGCGCCTTGATCGGCATCTTGAGCTCACCGAGCAGATCGATGTCGGCCTCGGCGGGACGGCCCAGGGTGGTCAGGTAGTTGCCGACGATGACGGCGTTGATGCCACCGAGGATGCCCTGCTTGGCGCCCAGATCACCGAGGGTGATCTCGCGGCCGCCCGCGAAACGCAGAATGGTGCGCGGGAGGGCCAGGCGGAACGCGGCGACCGCGCGCAGGGCGTCGGCGGCGGGCAGCACCTCGAGGTCACCGAAGGGGGTGCCCGGGCGCGGGTTGAGGAAGTTCAGCGGAACCTCGTCGGGCTCCAGTTCGGCCAGCTGCGCGGCGAATTCGGCGCGCTGCTCCAGGGATTCGCCCATGCCGAGGATGCCGCCGGAGCAGACCTCCATGCCCGCCTCGCGCACCATGCGCAGGGTGTCCCAGCGCTCGTCGTAGGTGTGGGTGGTGACCACGTTCGGGAAGTGCGAGCGCGCGGTCTCGAGGTTGTGGTTGTAGCGGTGCACGCCCATGGCGGCCAGCTGATCCACCTGCTCCTGGTTGAGCATGCCGAGCGAGCAGGCGACCTGGATGTCGACCTCGTTGCGAATGGCCTCGACGCCCGCGGCGACCTGCGCCATCAGCCGCTCGTCCGGACCGCGCACCGCGGCCACGATGCAGAACTCGGTGGCGCCGGTCTTCGCGGTCTGCTTGGCGGCCTCCACCAGCGACGGGATGTCGAGCCACGCCGCGCGCACCGGGGACTGGAAAAGTCCTGACTGCGAACAGAAGTGGCAGTCCTCCGGGCAGCCGCCGGTCTTGAGCGAGATGATGCCCTCGACCTCGACCTCGGGCCCGCACCACTTCATGCGCACGTCGTGCGCCAGGCCGAGCAGCTCCTCGAGCCGGTCGTCGCCGAGGCGCAGCACCTCGAGGGTCTGGTCCTGGGTCAGGCCGACGCCGCGCTCGAGCACCTGCTCGCGGGCGATGGCGAGAATGTCATCGCCTGCTGTGGTCACAGCATCGGTGGTGACGGCTGCCTGAGTCATGTCCGCGCGAATCCCTTCGTCCGACCGGTGTGGCCGAGCAACTTGAACGGTGTTCAGGGTAGGCTAGCAGTCCGGAACGTGAGCCGGAACACGAGAGGGTCGGGTTTTTCAGTGCAACTCCATCGCACGGACGTGGTCGACGGGGCCATCGCCATTCTCGACCAGTACGGTCTGGCGGATCTGACCATGCGCCGGCTGGCAAGCTCGCTGCACGTCCAGCCCGGTGCGCTGTACTGGCACTTCCCCAACAAGCAGGCGCTGCTCGGTGCGATCGCCGACCGGATTCTCGCGCCGATGGACGAACCGGTCCGGGCCGACGAATGGTCCAAGCAGATGACCGAATTGGCGCACCGGCTGCGCGAATGCCTGCTGGCCTATCGCGACGGCGCCGAATTGGTCTCGGCCACATACGCTTCCCGCCTCACCACCAGCAAGGGCCGGGAACGCCTGGCCAGCGCCGCGATTCGCGCGGGCATGACGCGCGAGGAAGCCGAACTCGCCGCCTACACGCTGCTGTACTACGTGCTCGGCCAGACGGTGGACGAGCAGTCGCGCATCCAGATGGATTCCGCGGGCGCGCTGACCGAGGAGAACTCGCCGCTCTACGACATGCCCGACGCCACCGCCCGTTTCGACTTCGGGCTGCAGCTGTTCGTCAGTGGCGTCCGCCACCTGCTGGGCAGCCGCATCCGCTGATCCGCCCGGCCGCCGACGACGCGGTGCGCTGACCCGCCGATCGGTCAGCGCCCGACCGAGACCACCGCCGCCTCGTCGGCCTGCACCTGCCGCACGAACGGCACCACCTGCTGCTCGATGACCGTGTTGTACTCCTGCGGCCGCTCGATCGGGTTGGCGTGCCCGGTGGTTCGCGTGGTCACCACCAGCAGCGTCCCGTTCACGCCACCGACCTGGTCGATCAGCACCTTGTGCGAGTACTCCACATCCACGATCGGATCGTCGTACGGGTTGTGCGGCCGGATGAACACGATGGCCGGACGGGGTTTGCCCGCAGCGGGTTTGGACAGCGCCCGCAGATCGTCGACCGCGCCGCCGGCCACGATGGCCTTGAACTGGGCCTCGATCAGGCCGTTGCTGGCGGCATTGGTGTTCAGGATCTTGTCGCGCAGAACGTTCTTCACCGCTGCGCGGAACTCGTCGCCGCGGATCACATAGCGTCCGCCGACGAAACTCTCATGGCGCGCATACGTTTCCACGATCAGCCGCAGCAGCCGGCTCTCCCGCGCGCCGGGCACCCAGCCCATCCAGCGCAGCATTTCCTCGCCCTGGTCGCGGCTCTCGGGGCGGACCGCGTTCAGATCCACCGGCGTGCAGTCCAGGAGCACCGCCCGCACCCGCTTCCTGCTGTCCTGGTGCAGGTGCTTGGCGATCTCCAGCGCGATGACCCCGCCCATGCTGTGCCCGGTCAGCACCACGTTCGGCACCTTGGCCGCGTCGGTGACCTTCACGATCAGATCCGAGATGACCTTGGTGTCGATACCGGCGTTGTCGTAGCGCACCGCCCACACCGATCCCAGCCGCCGCAGCGACGGCAGCGCCCGGGCGGTGTCACTGGCGTCGAGGACGCCGAGCCCGACCAAATCGAAGACGGCGGTGTCGCCGGCCTGCGAGTCCGACGGGCCCGCGATGGGCAGCACGGCGGGCTCGGTGCGCGCCAGCCGGGCCTGCTCCGGCAGCACGTCCAGACCCATGTATTCGGCGAAGGCGCCCAGCGCCACCAGCGGCACCAGGCTCAGCCGCAGGACCAGCAGCCGGGTCCGCCGCCAGCGGACCCAGCCGACGCCCGAACGGGTCGCGCGCAGGCGCGCGCGACGCCGCCGGTCGTCGTAGTCGGCGACGCCGGACGGATTCGGAAAACCCGGCAGCGCCATACCAATCAACTGTACGAATTTCCGGCTGGTCATCCAGGCTTGTTCTGCCGGTCATCTCCTGGTAGCGCACAGGTCATCTCGGTAGGCAGCGCTCATCGCCGCGCAATGCCGAGGGATCGACGGCGAATTCGCGGGCAGTGTCAGTGGATTTCGCGGGCGGTGTCAGTCCTCGGCTGCCTGCTCGGCCTGCTCGGCGTGCTCGGCGAGTTTGGCCAGGGCCGCGCGGAAGCCGATCTCGTTCTCGTCGGGCGAGAGTCCCGGCGGCAGGTTCTCGTGGTACGCGGTCACGCGGGTCCCACCCGGGACGTCGTCGAGGGTGTAGGTCACCGTCATCTCGCCACGCAGATCCGGGTCGTCCGTTTCGAATTCGAGGGTCTGCACCACCTCGCGATCGGGCACGACCCGGGCGAACACACCGTGGAAGGTGTCGGTGTGCGGGGCCGTCTTCCCCGCCCGGGTGTGCAGGTCGTAGGTCAGCGAGATCCGGATCCGCCCGCCGACGCGGGCATCGAACTCATGGATGCGACTGGTCATGCCGTCGGGAACCATCCATGTGCGCACCGAATGCGCATCCAGGAGCGCCCGGAAGACATTCGGACGCGGGGCACCGACGAACTTCTCGACTCGAGTGGAAGGCACCGCGCCACCCTACGCCCGATGTGATGAAGATCACGACAACTCCGCCGAGCTGCCCGGCACGTCCTCGGGCGCGACCGGCAGCGCGAGCGTGGCCAGGGTGCCGCCGCCCGGCGCCGGAGCCAGGGTCACCGAACCGGAATGGACGGTCGCCACCCATCGCACCAGTGACAGGCCGATGCCGTGGTGTCCGCGCGCCCCGACCGCGCCATGCCGGAAGGGGTCGGTGAGCGCGGGATCCAGGCCGGGCCCTTGATCGCGCACCAGCACCTGGCCCGCCGCCACCCGCACCTCCACGGGCGTGCCGCCGTGCACCAGGGCATTGTCGATGAGATTACGGACCGCCAGGGCCAGCAGATCCGGATCCGCCCGCACCGCAGTGGGTTCCGCGGTGAAGGTGACGTCGGCGCCGCATTCCGCGACCACGCCCTCCACCAGCTGGTCCAGGTGCAGGCGCTGCCGATCCAGTTCGCCCACACCGGTTTCGGCGCGAGTACGGGCCAGCAGCCCGGCCACCATGCGGCCCATGCGGTCGGTCAGCGCGCGGGCGTCGGTGACCGCGCGCCGGGTGTCGGCCGGATCACGCAGCGCCGCATCCAGGTAGAGCCGCAAAGTGGCCAGGGGCGTGCGTAATTCGTGCGAGGCCTCGGACAGGAAGCGCTCCTGCTGGTCGAGCATGCGCACCGCCTCGCGCATGCTCACCCCGGACAGCAGATGCCCGGCCACGGCGGCCAGCGCCACCAGGGTCAGCCCGCCGACCCACAGGGCCACGACCAGGCTGCGGTGGTCGCTCTCCCCCGGCGCCGGGTCGCCGCCCGCGAAAACGACGGCGCCGACGCTCGAGTCGTCGTCCCAGGCCGGGGCCGCCGCCAGCCGTACCGGATTGCCGTCGCGGTCGGTGCGGCTGTGCCACTGGGTGTCCTCGGCATCGGCGGCCCGCTGCGCGAGTCCGGTCAGGTCCGCGGGCAGTCCGGATCGCCTGTGCACGAACAGTTCCTGCCAGCGGCCGTTCTGGTCGCGGACCAGAATCGCGACGGCGCTGGGGCCACTGGCCAGATCGTCGTCGCCGCGCACGGTCTCCAGATCGATGCCGCCGTCCTCGTTCCAGTACACTTCGCGCGCCAGCCCGGTGACCACCCGGTCGACGCCCGCGTCCAGGGCCTTCTCCCGCGAATGCCCATCGATCGAGGCCGCGAGGGACGCGAGCACGATCAGGCAGACGGCGGTCAGCGCGGTGAACAGCCCGGTCAGCAGCCACCGCGTGCGCCGCAGCCGGCCCGGCGTGGTCGGTTGCGACGTGGGCCGGCTTCGCCGCCAGCGGGCGAGCCGGCCGCGCGAATCATGGCCGGCCGCACCAGGATCGGCGTCCACCGGTCGCGCGCCCGCGTCACCGGGGCGGCCGTGGGCCGTCGTGCGCCGCCGGAACTTCACGGCGTGATGGTGAAACCGGCGCCGCGGACGGTTTCGATGAGGGGCGGGGCGCCGAGCTTGCGGCGCAGCTGGGCGACCACGACGTCGACCACGTTCGAGGCGGGTTCGGCCATTTCGTCCCAGCAGCATTCGATGAGTTCGGCGCGGGTCACGACGGTTCCGGCGCGGACCGCGAGGAGCTCCAGGACACCGAACTCCTTGGGAGTCAAGGTGAGCAGTGTGCCCGCGCGGTGGACACGGCGACGTGGCCGGTCCACCACGAGGGTGCCGACGACCGTGCGGGTGGGTGCGGGCAGCTCCCGGCGGCGGCACAGCGCGCCCACACGGGCGGCCAGTTCGTCCATGGCGAACGGCTTCACGACATAGTCGTCGGCGCCGTGGGCGAAGCCGTCGAGCCGGTCGGCGAGGGCATCGCGGGCGGTGAGCATGACGACCGGCGTGCGCTGCCCGGAGTCCCGATGGGCGTGCACCAGGTCGAGGCCGTCGCCGTCGGGCAGGCCGCGGTCGACGACCAGGCAGTCATAGGTATTGACGGTGATCTTCAGGTCGGCGTCGGCGTAATCGCGGGCCAGGTCCACCGCGAAACCCGCCGCGCGCAGCCCGGCCGCGACCTCGTCGCCCAGATTCCTGTCGTCCTCGCACACGAGTACCCGCACCTGGGCTATTACAGCATCCGTACCTGTCACGCGGCCACGACCCCGGGCAGCGGACGCGGGGAACCGGGCAGGACGTCCCCGGCCGGGACGCCGAACCAGCTCTCGGCGACGGTGGCGTAGAACTCGGTCATGTCGACCGTGGCACGCAGATTGCCGTCCGCGTCGAGGGCGCGCAGTGACGGTGTTTCCCCGAAGACGCCGGGATTCGTCGGCCCGAGCAGCAGGGCCGTCCCGGCCGCGCCGTGGTCGAGACCTTCCGAGTCGTTCACCGGGACGCGGCGGCCGAATTCGCTGTACGCGGCGACGAGCACGCGATCGGCGATGCCCCGGGCGGCCAGGTCCCGGCGGAAGGCGGCCAGCGCCGTGTCGAGCTCCCGCATGAGGGTCTCGTAGCGGCGCGGGTGCTTCGTATGGGTGTCGAAGTCCGCGCCCATGGGGACGTGCACGATGCGCAGGCCGTGGTTGTCGTCGGCGAGCAGCCTTGCGGCCAAACGCAATTGGACACCCAGGTCACTGCCCGGATAGCCGTCCGCGGCCGCCGGGAGGGTGGCCGCCACATCCGAGAACCGCAGCGCGGCCGCGCCGCCCGCCCGGGCGGTGGCGAAAAGCGGTGCGTCGGCGCGGTCGGGGTGCGCCATGGCCCGCTGGGCTGCCAGCCAGGCGGCGCGGACGTTCTCGTCCTCGAAAACCGGGAACAGGCCATCGTTTCCGGCATCGACGGACAGTGTGGTGACCCGTTCGCAGGCGAGCGCGGGTGTGTCGCCGACACCCAGCGACACGCCCACCGCGGGTGCGGCCGGATCGCCGAGATGGTCGCAGAGCCGCCCGAGGAATCCGGTGTCCGGGCGGGCGGTGCCCTCGGGATCGCCGGTCTGCCAGCGGTGCAGCATCTCGAAATGCGACAGATCGGGTTTGGCGGTACCCACGCCCGGAATCACCGAGACGCCGGCGGCGGCCAGTTCTCTCAGCTGTGGATGCAGGCCGAGCGCGCCGTCGATGGCGTGCACGTGCTCGGCGGCGAGGGCGGTGCCGCGCCGCAGGTCACGGTAGCGGGAGTCGGCGTAGGGCACGGCCATCGACAATCCGTCACTGCCCCCGGCCATTTCGATCACCACCAGCCGCCGCTTGTCGAGCGCCGCCGCCCGTATCGGCGCGGGCGGATGCCAGACCCCCGGCGCACCTGACGAGCCGAGCAGCCGATGGCCCGCCACCCCGCCGACCGCGGCCACCGCCCCGGCGCCGATACCCGCCCGCAGCACGGTGCGCCGATTCAACGAGACCATGGAAAGTCCTTCCCGTTCATGCCAGCGTGAATTCCGGCGAGGTGATGATCAGGGCCAGCAGGGCCGTCGCGGCCTGTTCCGGATTCCGGCGCAGTTCGAACGCCAGATCGCGGGCGGCGGTGCGGGTTCCGGGGCTCGGGTCGAAGATCGAGGCGCGGGTGAACGCGGCCGCGACCGGGTCGCCGGCCCCCGCGATCTCGGTCAGTGCGGGCGCGTTCACCGCCAGTGCCGCTCGCGCGACGGCCGTACCCGGCGCGACCCACCGATTCCCCGGCGGCCAGCCCGCCACATTCGGCGGATAGAACGGCGATTGACCGAGCGCGGTCATCGTCTCGAAAGCGGTTGCCGCATTGTCGATCCCGCACACCGCCAGGGCGGCCGTGACCCATTCGACCGGATAGCGCGGGCGCGCGTACCTCGCCTCCCCGAACGACGGATCGCGCAGGATCGCCGCCACCAGGGGCCGAATTTCCAAGTGTGCCTGCGTGAATACCGCAGCCAGCTCGGTCAGCCGCTGGTCCGAGGCGACTCGGCCCACCAGGAAGTGGTGCAGTTTCGCGGCGAGGAACCGCGCGCTCTCGGGCCGATCGCACAGCACGTCGACGGCATCGCGAACGGTGGTCACCTGACGTCCCAGCAGCTCCACGGCCCGCTGATTCCCGGATTCCGGATCGAATGCCACCGACCCGTGGTCGTCGACACTCCATCCGGACAAGGCGACCGCTGCGGCCTCCACATCCTGCTGCGTGTAGTTCCCCCGCCCGAGGGTGAACAACTCCATGAGCTCTCGCCCATGATTCTCATTGGGCGCCTGCGCAACCGACCCGGCACCGTCCAGCCACTGCAGCATGGCCCCGTCCACCGTCACCGCCTGCGCCAGCTCCCGGAAATTCCCCAGCGCGAATTTCCGGAACAACAGGTGCTGCCGCCACATCAGATCCCAGGTATCGACCTTGTCGTGACTCGACGTGAAATGCCCGTGCCAGAACCACACCATCTTCTCGTGCACCCCGGCCGCCGGATCCGCCATCGCCCGCAGCCACGAACCAACCGGCCCATTCGAAACGGCATCGGCCTCCTCATCGAACACCGGCGTCGCAGGCACCACCGGAGCGGCGGCCAGCACACTCTCGATGACATCCCCGCCACCACCCCGATCGACGAGGGCCTCCACCTGCCCCGGAAACGGCCCGAAGGTGGTGCGCCGCAACACATGCGCGACCGCCGCCAACTCATCCATGCCCCCAGCATGGGCAACCACCCGTTAGAAATTCATGAGGCAACCCGCCCGCCACTCGTCATCAGCATCGGGGCCCGCGGTACTTCGCGTCGCCGGCGCGGCTGGCAGACGGCGAGGATTCCGGCTCTGCGAGGCACTGGCCCACGCCACCGATCGCTAGAAGCGGGTGAGGAGGTTGCTCGCGGTCCAGGTCGGGTCGAACCAGGTGGGGGCGGCGGCGGTGAAATCGGGGGCGGGCCAGGAGCCGGCGCCCGAGGGGATGGAGCCGATGAGGTCGACGCCGGTTACGGCGGGGAGGTCGGTGCGGTTGCACTCGGAGGCGAGATCGGGGGTGGCGGGCCAGGATCCGATGACGAGGCCTGCGCAGGGGACGCCGGCGGCGGTCAGGGCTCGGGTGGTCAGTTCGCTGTGGTTGAGGGTGCCGAGGCCGGGGGCCGCTACCAGAAGCACCGAGGCACCGAGTTTTTGGGCCAGGTCGAGGAGGGTGAAGTCGCCGATGCGGACGAGCAGGCCGCCGGCGCCCTCGACCAGGACCAGGTCCGCGTCCGCGCAGGACTCGATGCCGGCGATGGTCTCGGACAGGGTCAGCAGCGGCCGGCCGCAGCGCCGGGCGGCGGTATCGGGGGCCAGGGGCTCCGGGTAGCGGGCCAGTTCCAGGGTGCGGGTGACCCCGCTCAATCGGGTGATTTCGGCGAGATCGCCGGGTTCACCGGGGGCTACGCCCGTCTGGGCCGGCTTGCAGACGGCGACGTCCAGACCTGCGGCGCGGGCCGTCGCCGCCAGGGCCGCGGTGACGATGGTCTTGCCGACGTCGGTGGAGGTGCCGGTGATGAACAGGAGGCGGCTCATGCCGGGACCACCTGCCGCCCACGGGCTTCGGCGAGGACCTCGCCGAGAATGGTTGCGATGGTGGCCAACTCGGCCTCGGTGAGGTCGGCGCGGGCGGTCAGGCGCAGGCGGGAGGTGCCCTCGGGGACCGACGGCGGGCGGAAGCAGCCGACGCTGAGACCGCGGGCGCGGCAGGCCTGGGCGGCGTCATAGGCGACCTGGGCATCGCCGAGGATGACCGGGACGACGGCCGAATCCGGTTGGCCGACACCGGCGATGCGGGCGAGATCGGCGGCGCGGTCGAGCACCCGCTGGGCCATCTCGGGATCGCGGCGCAGCAGCCGCAGGGCCGCGCGGGCCGCGCCGACGGCGGCGGGCGCCAGGCCGGTGTCGAAGATGAAGGTGCGGGCGGCGTCGATGAGGTGGGCGCGGACCCGTTCGCTGGCCAGCACCGCGCCGCCCTGGGCGGCAAAGGCTTTCGAGAGGGTCGCGGTGATCACCAGGTCGGGCTCGCCGGCCAGCCCGCACTCCTGCACCAAGCCGCGGCCGCCGGTGCCGCGCACCCCCAGGCCGTGCGCCTCGTCCACGATGAGCACCGCGCCATTGGCCCGGGTCACCCGGTGCAGTTCGGTCAGCGGCGCGAGATCCCCGTCGGCGCTGAACACCGAGTCCGTCAAGACCAGTGCACGTTCCTCGGTGCGCTCGGACAGCAGGCGGTCCACGGACGCCGGGTCGCAGTGCGGCGCGATCTCCACCCGCGCCCGCGACAGCCGGCAGGCGTCGACCAGCGAGGCGTGGCTGCCCGCGTCCGAAACCACCAGTGCGCCACGGCCGGCCAGCGCGGTGACCGCGCCCAGGTTCGCGGCGTAGCCGGAGGCGAACACCAATCCGGCCTCCGCGCCGACGAATTCGGCGAGTTCGGTCTCGAGCTGTTCGTGCTCGGCGGTGGTCCCGGTGACCAGGCGCGAGCCGGTCGCGCCGGCGCCCCAGTACCGCACCGAGGCGACGGCGCCCTCGATCACCTCGGGGTGGCGGACCAGCCCGAGATAGTCGTTGGAGGCCAGGTCGATGCTCACCGTGTCGGAGGTGCGGGGGCGCAGTTCACGGCGCAGCCCGGCGTCCACGCGCTCGGCGGCGCGCGTGTCGAGCCAGCTCAGGGGATCGGCAGTCACAGCTCGGAAGCATACTTGAACACCGTTCAGGGGGCCATGGGTGTCGGTACACGGCGCTATGCTGGGAAGTCGTAAGGAGGCTGCGCGATGCCACGATGGGCAATAGTGGTCGAGCAGACGACCGGCTTCGGCGACAGCAAAACCTGGAGTCCGAAGATCCTCACAGAGGTGGTGGGAACCCGCGAACAAGCCCTCGCGAAAGTCCCGGACCTCGTCTCGAAATTCCAACCCGATCATCCGAAGTTGATCAGCCGCCGCACCATCCTGCGCGACGGCGACACCTTCATGCTGATCGCCCGTGGCTGGTCCGACGACTATCACTGCGTATTCAAGGTCTGGGAAGTCCTGTCAGACAGTGACAATTCAGACAAGGTGCGCGAAAGACGGGCCAACCGTTGACGGCTCGCACCGCGCGAGCCGACACGGCACCACACCGGTGGCCGAGACCGCGTCGGCCTACCGGACCAACCGGCCCAGCAGGGCCGACGCGGTGGCGACGCCGAGGGTGGCGGCCCCGGCCAGTACACCGAAGTCCAGCCAGAGGTCGGCCTGTGTGCCGATCAGCAGGCCGCGCAGCGCGTCCACCTCGTAACTGAGCGGGTTGACGTGGCTGACGACCCGCAGCCACGTCGGCATGAGGTCCACGGGGTAGAGCGCGTTGGAGGCGAAGAACAGCGGCATGGTGATGGCCTGGCCGATGCCCATCAGCCGATCCCGGGCGCGCACCAGCCCGGCGATGGTCATGGACAGGCAGGCGAAGAAGGCGGTGCCGAGGAAGACCACGGGAACGGTGGCGAGCACGCGCAGCGGATTGCCGGTGAGGGCCACACCCATGAGCAGCGCCACGATCACGATCACCAGGATCTGGGCGATGGCGCGAACGCCTGCGGCGAAACACTTTCCGGCGATCAGCGCGGCTCGTGGGGTCGGGGTGACGAGCAGTTTGGTGAGAATGCCCGCATCGCGGTCCCAGATGATCTGGATGCCATAGAAAATCGCGATGAACAGCGCCGATTGGGCGATCACGCCGGGAGCGAGGAAGTCCAGGTACGGCACCGAACCGGTGGGCAGCGCGTGCAGGCGGGAGAAGGTGGTCCCGAAGATCACCATCCACAGCACGGGCTGGATTGCGCGCGTGAGGACTTCGGTCTGGTCGTGGCGCAGCTTCTGGATCTCCACCAGCGCGAAGGTGCCCATGCGGGAGGCCAGCCGGGGCAGGCGCGCCCAGCCGCGCGGGGCCAGGACCGGCGTGAACGCCGTATCAGCCCGCGCGCCGGGCGGTCCGGCGAGTGCTTCGGACATTGCGCATGTTCCCTTCGGTCACATCGTCGAGGCTCTCCCCCGCGTGATGCCGGAAGACATCCTCGAGGGTCGCCCCGGGGCCGATCCCGGCCTTCAGATCGGCGGGCGAACCGGTCGCGCGCAGCACGCCCTTGTGCAGCAGTGCGATTCGATCGCAGAGCGCGTCGGCCTCGGCCATGTAGTGGGTGGTGAGCAGCACGGTGGTGCCGTAGCCGGCGCGCATCTCGGCGACCCGCTCCCAGACGCTGTCGCGCGCAATGGGATCCAGACCCACCGTCGGCTCGTCCAGCACCAGCAGGGCGGGGCGGTTCACCAGGGCCTGGGCCAGTTCGAGGCGGCGGATCATGCCGCCCGAGTAGCCGCCGGCCAGCCGGTCGGCCACGTCCAGCAGGTTCATGGCGTCGAGCACCTCGTCCACCCGCTCGCCCCGCTCGGCGCGCGGCACGTCGAACAGCCGGGTGAACCAGGCCACATTCTGCCGCCCGGTCAGCCCGGCCTCGATCGAGAGCTGTTGCGGTACATAGCCGAGGTTGTAGCGGACGTCCGCGGCGTGGGCCGTGACATCGAGCCCGAACACCCGGACGCTGCCGGACTGGATGGGCATGAGCGTGGTGAGCAGCTGAATGGTGGTGGACTTGCCCGCGCCATTGGGGCCGAGCAGGCCGAACACCTCACCGCGTTCGATGGTGAGGGTGAGATCGTCGACCACGGTGCTGGTTCCGTAGCGGTGGGTCAGGCCGGCGCATTCGACGGCGGGCACGCTGGTCATCGGTCGCCTCCGCGGGAGTGCTCGCGTTCGTGCAGCAGATCGGTGAGGCGCGTCATGGCCGCCAGACCGTTGCGCAGTTGTGCGCGTTCGGTTGCGGTGAGCTGGTCGAGCGCCTCGGCAACCACGGCGTGCCGTTGCCGCCGCGTCTCGTCGGCGATCCGCTGCGCGTCCGGGGTCAGCGACAGTCGCATCGTCCGCCGGTCCCGCGGATCCGGCTCACGCACCACGAGCCCCGCCTTGACCAACTCGGTCACCAGCGTCGACACACTGTTCGCCGCCGAACCCAGTTCTCCGGCAGCCTCTTTCACCGAGATCCCCGGCCGCCGCCCCACCAGCCGCAAGAACTCCGACTGCGCCCCGGACAGCCCCGGCTCATCGAACGACCGCCCGGCCAACCGGCCAACCTGCCGCCGCAGCCGACCCATCGAGCTGAACAGCAGCGTCATCAGCTCGGCATAGCCGTCGCTTTCGGCGTTCTCCCGGGGAGTCTCGGACACGCTCCCACAATAGCTCTGTTTCAGAGGTATTTCGACCGGAGCGCGAACCCGGTGGTCAGACGGCCGCGGCGGCGACCATGGCGGTGGCGATGCGGCGAATGTCGTCGCGGGTGCTGATAAAGGGCGGCATGCAGTAGATGAGGTTGCGGAAGGGGCGTAGCCAGACGCCGGATTCGACTGCGGCGTGGGTGGTTTTGCGCATGTCCACCGGCTGGTTCAGCTCGACGACGCCGATTGCTCCGAGAGTGCGGACGTCGGCGACGGCGGGGAGGTCGCGGGCGGGGGCCAGGCCTTCCGTGAGGCCGGTGTGGATATCGCGGACCTCGCGCTGCCAGTCGCGCGAGAGCAGTAGTTCGATCGAGGCCACCGCGACCGCGCAGGCGAGGGGATTGCCCATGAAGGTCGGGCCGTGCATGAGGCCGCCGTGCGAGCGGCTGATGGTTTCGGCGATCTCGGTGGTGCACAGTGCGGCGGCCAGGCTCATGTAGCCGCCGGTGATGGCCTTGCCCACGCACATGACGTCGGGCCGGATGCCCGCTTGCTCGGCGGCGAAAAGTGTTCCGGTGCGGCCGAATCCGGTGGCGATCTCGTCGAACACCAGCAGGACGCCGTGCTCGTCGCACAGCCGGCGCAGATCGGCCAGGTAGCGCGGATCGTGGAAGCGCATGCCGCCCGCGCCCTGCACCACGGGTTCCACGATGACCGCGGCCAATTCGTGCGCGTGCGCGGCGAGGGTCCGCTCCAGCTCCGAGACATATTGCGGCTCATAGGCTTCCGGCGGCGGGCCCGCGAAGACCTGCGGAACCAGGACATCTGTCCAGAGCGAGTGCATGCCGCCCTCGGGATCACAGACGCTCATGGGGGTGAAGGTGTCGCCGTGGTAGCCGCCGCGCCAGGTCATCAGCCGGTGCTTCTCCGGCCGCCCCAGCGCCCGCTGGTACTGCAGGCACATCTTCACCGCGACCTCCACCGACACCGAGCCGGAGTCGCAGAGGAAGACCTTGTCCAGGCCCTCGGGCGTGAGCTCGACCAGCAGCTGCGACAACCGCACCGCCGGCTCGTGGGTGAGCCCGCCGAACATGACGTGACTCATCTTCCGCGACTGGGCGAGCAGGGCGGCGTCCAGCACCGGGTGCTGATACCCGTGCACGGCCGCCCACCAGGAGCTCATACCGTCCACCAGTTCCCGGCCGTCGGCCAGGGTGAGCCGGGTGCCGGACGCGGAGGCGACCACCAGCGGCGCGGTGGTGGCCGGGAAACCGCCGTAGGGATGCCACACGTGAGCGGCGTCGAGCGCGGTGATCTCGCCGGAGGGCAGCGCCCCGACAGGCCCGGTCGATGCCGCAACAGTTTCGCTCAGTGCCGCAACAGGCTCGGTCAGTGCCGCAACAGGCTCGGTCGATGCCACGAGAAGTCCTTCGAGGAGCGGGCTTGAACGGCGTTCAAGTTACCACGAACCCGGCCACCCAACCGCACCCCGGGCGTATTCTTTGACTCGGTCAAAGGATTGGAGCCAGCATGGCCGTCGAGACGACCGATCGCCCGGTCGAGGCACAGCAGATCGCCGCCGTCCGCGCCTTCAACCGGCGCTACACCCGCATCATCGGCGTCCTGCAGGGCGAGATGCTCGGCACCGAGTACTCGCTCACCGAGGGCAGAATCCTGTTCGAGCTGGCCCATTTCGGGGCCACCGAGGTGGTGGACCTGCGGCTGGCTCTGGATCTGGACCCGGGATACCTGAGCCGCATCCTGGCCCGGTTCGAAGAGCGCGGCCTGGTCGCCCGCCGCCGATCCGACGCCGACGGCCGGCGGCAGGTGGTGGAGCTGACCGAGGCGGGCCGGGCGGCCTTCACGGTGCTGGACCAGCGCACCCAGGACCAGATCGGGGATCTGCTGGTCCCGCACTCCCCGACGGTGCGCACCCGGTTGGTCGGGGCCATGCGCACCATCGAGCAGATCCTCGACACCGACTCCGAGCCCGATCCCGCCGGCGTGATGCTGCGCGAACCCCGGCCCGGCGACCACGGCTGGGTGATCACCCGCAATGCCGTGCTCTACGCCGAGGAGTACGGCTGGAACGCCGAATACGAGACGCTGGCCGCCACCATCGTCGCGAACTGGCTGAGTTCCCATGACCCGCAACGGGAACGGGCCTGGATCGCCGAATACGAGGGCAGCCCGGTCGGCTGCGTCTACTGCATGCGCGAGGACGACACGACCGCCCGGCTGCGACTGCTACTGGTGGAACCGTCCGTCCGCGGGCTCGGCGTGGGCAGCGCACTGGTCGACGAATGCCTGCGCTTCGCCACCGCGGCGGGATACACCGAGATGGTGCTGTGGACCAACAGCGTGCTGGACTCCGCGCGCCACATCTACCAGCGCGCCGGATTCGAACTGGTGGAATCGAATCCGCACCACAGCTTCGGCGTCGATCTGGTCGGGCAGACCTGGCGGCGGGGACTCGGCGGGGAGGACGATCCGGCCCGCTAGGGTCTGGATCATGTCTCCCGCGACTCCCGGCACCACCGCGCTCGGTGTCTGGCCGGGGACCGCCTATCCGCTGGGCGCGACCTACGACGGCGCCGGAACGAACTTCTCGGTGTTCTCCGAGGTGGCCCGGCGGGTGGAGCTGTGCCTGATCGACGCGGACCACCGCGAGACCCGGGTGCCGCTCGACGAGGTGGACGGCTATGTCTGGCACGCCTATCTGCCCGGCGTCGGGCCCGGGCAACGGTACGGTTTCCGGGTGCACGGGGGCTTCGATCCGGAGCGGGGGCTGCGCTGCGATCCCAGCAAGCTGCTGCTGGACCCGTACGGCAAGGCGTTCGAGGGCGATTTCGGGACCGCCACCGCGCCCTACAACTTCGGGCAGAACTCGCTCGGGCACACCATGACCGGGGTGGTCATCAACCCGTACTTCGACTGGGCCCACGATCGCGCGCCGAAGCGGCCGTACCACGAGACCGTCATCTACGAGGCGCACGTGAAGGGCATGACCGTCGCACATCCGGAGGTGCCGCCGGAATTGCGCGGCACCTTCGCGGGCATGGCGCATCCGGCGATCCTCGAACACCTGCGGGGGCTGGGCGTGACGGCCGTGGAGCTCATGCCGGTGCACCAGTACCTCGACGACCGCATTCTGCTGGACCGGGGACTGCGGAATTACTGGGGCTACAACAGCTTCGGCTATTTCGCGCCGCATCGCGGCTATGCCGCGGGCTCCTCCCCCGCCGCCGCGGTCACCGAATTCAAGACCATGGTGCGCGCCTTCCACGCCGTCGGTATCGAGGTGATCCTCGACGTGGTCTACAACCACACCGCCGAGGGCAATGAATTCGGGCCGACCATCAGCTTCCGCGGCATCGACAATGCCGCGTATTACCGCCTGGTGGACGATGATCCACAGCATTACATGGATTACACGGGCACCGGCAACAGCTTCAACATGCGCCACCCGCATGCCCTGCAGCTGATCATGGATTCGCTGCGCTACTGGATCCTCGAGATGCACGTGGACGGATTCCGCTTCGACCTGGCGGCCACCCTGGCCCGCGAATTGCACGATGTGGACCGGCTTTCCACCTTCTTCGACCTGGTGCACCAGGATCCGGTAGTGAGCCAGGTGAAGCTCATCGCCGAACCCTGGGATGTCGGCGAGGGCGGATATCAGGTCGGCAATTTCCCGGTGGCCTGGACCGAATGGAACGGCAAATACCGTGACACCGTGCGGGATTACTGGCGCGGGCAGCCGGCGACACTGGGCGAGTTCGCCTCCCGGCTCACCGGGTCCTCGGATCTGTACGAGGCCACCGGCCGTCGGCCCGGCGCCAGCATCAATTTCGTGACCGCACACGACGGATTCACGCTGGCGGATCTGGTGTCCTACAACGAGAAACACAACGACGCCAACGGCGAGGGCAATCACGACGGCGAGAACTACAATCGCTCCTGGAACTGCGGCGTCGAGGGCCCGACCGAGGATCCGGAGATCCTGGCCCTGCGCGCGCGGCAATCCCGTAATCTGCTCGCCACCCTGATGCTCTCCCAGGGCACCCCGATGCTGTTGCACGGCGACGAATTCGGCCGCACTCAGCGCGGCAACAACAATGTCTACTGTCAGGATTCACCGCTGTCGTGGATGGACTGGACGTTCATGGACACCAATGCCGATCTGCTCGAATTCACCAGGCGCGCGGTCGCGCTGCGCGCCGCGCACCCGGTGTTCCGGCGGCGCCGCTTCTTCGATCCGGCGCCCGATCCCGACGACCTCGGCGATATCGCCTGGTTCACCCCCGGCGGCGCGGCCATGACCGACGCTGACTGGAAGACCGGCTTCGCCCGCTCGCTGGCGGTGTTCCTCAATGGCGACGGCATCAACGAGCCGGGCCCGCGCGGGCAACGCATCACCGACGACTCGTTCCTGCTGTGCTTCAACGCTCACGACCAAGCCCTGGGTTTCGCCCTCCCCGACGACCGGCACGGTAATGCCTGGTCGGTCGCCCTGGACTGCGCCACGCCCACCGGCCGCCCCGCCGCCGACACCGTCCTCCCCGCTGCGGCAACGGTGCAAGTGCCCGCACGCTGTCTACTCGTGCTGCGCCGTACGGCATGATCGATACCGCCATGACCAGCTCGCCCGAACACCTCACCGGACCCATCGCCCGGCAGACGCCCGTGCGCAGCACCTACCGCCTGCAGCTGCGGCCCGACGCGCTCACCTTCACCGACGCGCGCGCCATCGCCGAATACCTGCAGCAACTGGGCATTTCGCATCTGTACCTGTCGCCCGTCATGACCGCGACACGCGGCTCCACCCACGGCTACGACGTCACCGATCCGACCACGGTGTCGGCCGCGCTGGGCGGGCCGACCGGGCTCAAGGCCCTGGCCGACGAGGTGCGCAGCCGCGGTATGGGACTCATCGTCGACCTGGTGCCCAACCATGTGGCGGTGGCCGATCCGCGGCAGAACCAGTGGTGGTGGGATGTGCTGCGGCAGGGCAAGAAGTCCAAGTACGCCACCTGGTTCGATATCGACTGGACGCCGGGCAATGGCGCCGGCGGGCGCATCGCGCTGCCGGTGCTGGCCGGGGAGAACGATCCGGCGGCGCTGACCGTGGACCGCTCCGGGCCCGAACCCATGCTGGCACTGCACGATCTGCGCTTCCCCATCGCGCCCGGCACCGACGGCGAGAACGCGCTGCGCATTCACGACAAACAGCACTACCGCCTGGTCAACTGGAAGTCGGGGCTGTGCGGATACCGTCGCTACTTCACCGTGGGCGGGCTGGCCGCCATCCGGCAGGAGGAGCCGGCGGTCTTCGAGGCCACCCATCGGGAGCTGGCCGCCTGGTGCGAGCACGACCTCATCGACGGTGTGCGCGTGGATCATCCCGACGGACTGGCCCAGCCCGCCGAGTACCTGCGGCGGCTGCGCCAGCTCATCGGACCGCAGCGGCTGCTGCTGGTGGAGAAGGTGCTCTCCAATCGTGAGCCCCTCGACGCCACCCTGCCCATCGACGGCACCACCGGCTACGACTCCCTCGCCGACATCGGCGGCGTACTCATCGACCCGGACGGCGAGAAACAGCTCACCGACCTGTCACGGCAGTTCACCGGGCACGGCAGCGACCGGGCCTGGTTCACCGAGCAGGAACACCGGATTCGCCGCGCCGTCGCCGAGACCATGCTGGTGCCCGAGGTGCGCCGGCTGGTGGCCGCGGTCAAGCGCGACGCCCGCGCCGACGCCTTCGACACCATGGCGCTCACCAATGCCGCCATCGAGGTGCTGTCGTTCATGCCGGTCTACCGCACCGACTACGCGCCGCTGGCGGGCATGGTCGGGGCCGTCGTCGCCGAGGTCGCACGGCGCAATGCCGAGCTGACCGCGCCGCTGCAGGTGCTGGTGACCGCGCTGGCCACCGGCGGCGAGGCCGCCACCCGCTTCCACCAGGTGGGCGGGGCGATGAGCGCGAAAGCCGTGGAGGACACCATGTTCTACCGCGCCGCGCGGCTGGTGTCGCTGCAGGAGATGGGCGCGGACCCGGCCCGCTTCGGCTGCTCGCCCATCGAGTTCCACCTCGCCAATGCCGAACGCGCGCAACGCTGGCCGGCCGGCATGACCGCGCTGTCCACCCACGACACCAAGCGCGGCGAGGACGTGCGCGCCCGCATCGGCATGCTCTCGCAGGTGCCCGACATCTGGGCGCGCTCGGTCAGCACCTGGGAGGAGATCGCGCCCGGACCCGACGGCGCGACCACACTGTTCCTGCTGCAGAACATGTTCGGGGTGTGGCCCGCCGACGGCCGCCCCGCCGCGGCCGTGCCCGGGCTGCGCGAGCGGCTACATCAGTTCGCGGAGAAGGCGGTTCGCGAGGCCGGCACCCAATCCTCCTGGGAGGAACCGGATGTCGAGTTCGAGACGGCGGTGCACCGCTGGATCGACACCGTCATCGACGGACCGGTCGGGGCCGAGCTGGGTGAGTTCGTGGCCGATCTGGCCGGCCACGCCTGGACCGACGCGCTGGCGCAGAAGCTGCTGCAACTGTGCGGCCCCGGCATCCCGGACGTCTACCAGGGCTGCGAGCTGTGGGAGGACTCGCTCGTCGATCCCGACAACCGCCGCCCGGTGGACTTCACCCACCGCTCCCTGCTGCTGCAATCCCTCACCGGCACACCGGATCTCGACCCGACCGGTGCGGTCAAGATGTGGATCGTGGCGTACGCGCTGTGGCTGCGCCGGGAACGCCCCGACTGCTTCGTCGGCGGCGCCTACATCCCGCTGTTCGCGGCCGGCGACCGCGCCCAGCACCTGCTCTCCTACGCCCGCGGCCGCACCGGGGAGACCCCCGAGGTGATCGTGGCCGTCACCCGGCACAGCATCCGGCTGGACGAGGCGGGCGGCTGGGCCGACACCGTGCTGGATCTGCCGCAGGGACACTGGACCGACCGGCTCACCGGCCATACCTTCTCCGGGCGCGCACGGCTGGAGAAGCTGTTCGCCCGGCTGCCGGTGGCCCTGCTGGTGCGCTGAGCGGCCGGCCGCTCAGGCGGCGGATTCTTCCGGACCGCCGTCACCGGCAGCGCGTGGCACCTGGTCGACGGGCTCGATGAGATCCGGCGGCACCGGACCGCCCCGATGCTCGCACCAGCGGTGAATATTCGCCGGGCGGTAGCCCTTCCGGTCCGGGACGCTGGCGGCCAGGAAGCTGTCCTGGTCCTCGGGCTGCAACAGCTTGCGCCAGGAATCCCAGTAGAAGCGCGGGCTGCGCCAGCCGGTCGCCAGGCGGGCGTAGTTCAGCACCCGGAAACTCAGGCTCAGCGAATCGTGCAGGTGCGTGGCGTCGAACGGGCAGCTGCTGAGCAGGGTGTCGAGGCGGTCGTGATCGAAGGCCAGTCCCTCGGCCTCGGCCTCGGCGATCATCCAGCGCAGGGTGATGTCGGACAGCCCGCAGTCGGCGTAGCCGCCGCCGATATCGCTGTGCACGCCCTCGAACCAGACCTGCTTCACCCGGTCGGGACGGTCGTAGAGCTCGCGCTGATCGGCGGGAATCTCCCACAGGCAGGGCTCGAAGGCGCGCCGCCGCTCGTCGATGGCCAGGGCCTGACGCGCGCACAGCACGATGCGCGAGAGCCGCACATCGTGGAAGCTGTGCAGCCACGAGGTGATACCCGGGACGCCCATCGCGCCCACGGTGTCGAAGACGCCGAGGAAATTGATGACCGGCCTCTGGGGGTGGCAGTTCGCGGCGCGGAAGGCCGCCCACTCCGGCGGATCCGGATCGTCGGGGTTCTTCTTGCGGGTCTTGTAGATCCCCAGCGCCTTCGGGTACTTACCCCCGATGATGGCCTCGTAGGTCAGGATTCCGAGCCGGTTGATCATCCCCGCGAGGCTGCGGGCGGTGTACGCGCCCCGGCTGAAGCCGAAGATGTAGATCTCGTCCCCGGGCTCCCAGTTCAGGGCCAGCTGCCAGTAGGCGGCCGACAGATTGGCCTCCAGGCCCAGACCGAACGCGCCGCCCAGCACCTTGTCGGACATGAAGCCACGCGAGCCCGGACCCGAGACGTAGTTGATGCGCTGACCGACGGACTTCCCCTCCTTGTCCGTCCCGGTCAGCTTGACCGCTTCCGCGATCTTCACGATGTTCGACACCGTCGAGCTCGACTCGGCCTTCCAGGTGCCGTCACAACACACGACCAGCCTTTTCATGAACGTCAGCCTCCCGCCCTGACCGTTCGGTTTCACGCGTAGTGAACTACCCGATCATCGCGCCCGGGCCACGCGGTCGTTAACCGCGGCGCGTGCCCCCACAAGTGCCCCTCCCACGGCGTTAACGTCCCGCGCTCTCCAGGCGATCGCTCACGATTCGTTCACGATCCCTATGGCACGGTGGCGGCATGTCCGACGATGGAGTGAGCGCCCGCAGCGTATGTGTCCTGGTGTGCGAGGACGACGAGCGGCTGGGCGAGCGAGTCGCGGACGGACTGCGGGCGGCCGGATTCATCGTCGATCTGACCCGCAATCTCACCGACGCCGCCGAGCACTGCGGGGTGCGGATCTACGACTGCCTCATCGTCGACCGCGGGCTACCCGACGGCGACGGACTGGAACTGGTACGGCGGCAACGGGAATCGGGTGATCGCACCCCCGCACTGCTGATCACCGCGCGCGACAGCCCGGCCGACCGCCGCGAGGGCTATGCGGGCGGCGCGGACGACTATCTGGCCAAGCCATTCTCACTGGGCGAGCTCGCCGCACGGGTGCGGGCCCTGTGCTCGCCCCGGCGCTCGCCGCACTCGCCCGTGCTCACCATCGGGGATCTGGTGGTGGACCGAATACGCCGGCGGGTGCGCCGCAGCGGAATCCTGCTGACCATGACCACCCGCGAATTCTGCGCGCTGGAACTGCTGGCCGCGCGCGCCGGAACCCTTGTCACGCCGGCCGAGATCGCCGCCTTCTGCAGCGATTCGACCTCGACCGCGGGCGTGGACGAGGTGATCACGCGCCTGGACCGCAAGCTGGGCCGGCCGCGGATCATTCACAGCTCGGCGGCGGGATATCTCCTGCACGCCTGAAAGCCCCGCCGGGGCAACCGGACCCGTGTGATCCCGAACGAGGGGTCGGATCACACGGGTCACCGGTCAGGTCAAATACCGGTAGGCGGGCGAGTTCGGATCCAGCCGCTCACACTGGATCGGCGACTTGTCCATCCGCCCGAGCAGCGGCTCCAGGCCCTCCGGGGTACCCAGTTCGATGCCGACCAGGGCGGCGCCGGTTTCGCGGTTGTTGCGCTTGACGTACTCGAACACGGTGATGTCGTCATCGGGCCCGAGGACCTCGTCCAGGAAGCGACGCAGCGCGCCGGGCTCCTGTGGGAAGTCCACCAGGAAATAGTGCTTCAGGCCCTGATGCACCAGCGAACGCTCGATGACCTCGCCGTAGCGGGAGACGTCGTTGTTGCCGCCCGAGAGCAGCACCACCACCGTCGCACCCGGCTCGATCTCGACCTCGCGCAGCGCCGCCGTCGCGAGCGCGCCCGCCGGCTCGGCGACGATGCCCTCGTTCTGGTACAGCTCCAGCATGGCGGTGCAGATGGCGCCCTCGTCCACGTGAATCATGCGGAAAGAGCCTGCGCCCGAACCGGTTTCGGTGCTGGTCAGCAGGGGCAGCGAGGCGTGCGAGCGGACCTGGCCGCCGAAGCGCACCACCGCCTGGTAGCCGACTCCGCCGACCCGGCGCACGGCGGCGCCGTCCACGAACGGGTCGATCTCGGGCAGCGTCACCGGGCCGCCGGCCACCAGCGCGGCCGTCATGGACGCCGCGCCCGTCGGCTCCACCGCGAGAATCGCGGAGTGCGGCGACCGCTCCCGCAGATAGGTGGCGATACCCGCCAGGCAGCCACCGCCACCCACCGGCACCACCACCAGATCGGGCTCGCGGCCGAGCTGTTCGAGGAATTCGGCGGCGATGGTGCCCTGCCCGGCCGCGGTGCGCGGATCGTCGAAGGGCGGGACCATGGTCGCCCCGGTGCGCTTCACATCGTCGGCGGCGGCCGCGGCGGCCGCGTCGAAGGTGTCGCCGACGGCGATGAGTTCCACGAATTCGCCGCCGTGGACGCGGATTCGGTCGCGCTTCTGCTTCGGGGTGGTGGTGGGCACGTAGATGCGGCCCGTGACGCCCATGGCCTTACAGGCGAAAGCCACGCCCTGCGCGTGGTTTCCGGCGCTGGCGGTGACCACGCCCGCGGCCTTCTCGGCGGCGGTCAGCTGCACCATGAGGTTGTAGGCGCCGCGCAGCTTGTAGGAGCGGACGGCGGTGAGGTCCTCCCGCTTGAGGTAGACCTCGGCCCCGGTCAGCGCCGACAGCCGCGGAATTCTTTGGAGCGGCGTCGGCTCGATAATGTCCGAAATTCGCTTCGCGGCCGCATCGATCTCGTCCGCTGTCAACTCGGGCAGCGAACCGGACACTCTCTCGGCGATAACAAGCGGATCAGACACCCGAACATGCTAGCTGGGAGCATGCGGCGGGCCTGCAGCAGCGCCACGAAAAGGTCCCGGTCATGTCGGACCGGGACCTTCTCTCACCGGCCGCCGTGCTTCCCGGCGATACGGCGGGCGGCGCTCAGGGGCGCGGGGTGAGGACGAACAGCGGGATCTGGCGGTCGGTCTTCTTCTGGTACTCGGCGTAGTCGGGCCACACCTCGATGGCCCGCTTCCACCAGAGGGCCTTCTCGTCGCCGGTGACCTCGCGGGCGTCGTAGTCCTTGACCACGTCCCGGTCGCGCAGTTCCACATGCGGATCGGCCTTGACGTTCCAGTACCAGACCGGGTGCTTGGGCGCGCCGCCCAACGAGGCGACCACCGCGTACTCGCCGTCGTGCTCGATCCGCATGAGCGGGGTCTTGCGGAGCTTGCCGGACTTGTTGCCGCGGGTGGTCAGCAGAATGATCGGCACACCTTGCAGGAGGTTGGCCTCCGCGCCTCCGGAGTTCTCGTACTGCTCGGCCTGCTCTCGTGACCAGTCGGACGGGCTGGGTTCGTACTCTCCGATAAGTGGCATGACCTGGGTAACCAAGCACGGTCCTGTGTTGTTCCCGACAGAGGTTTCGGTTGCCCGAACTTTGTATCACCGTCTACCCTTACCGTATGGCAGTGGTTCACCCTACGGACACCGAGCAGCCCCGCTCGCACGCTTCCGTGGACATCGCCGGGACGGCATGGCCGGTCTACAAGCTGGAAGCCTTGTTCGCCGGTGTGGTGGTCTGCCTGACACTCGCCCTGATCACCGGATCGGTGCAGGCCGCGGTGCTCGGCGCGACGGTGATCGCGGCGCTGCGCTGGATCATCGGCGGGGCGCGCAACCTCCGCTGATCCGGACCTTCCGGCTCCCGGACCTATCGGTCCACGGTCGGCAGCTTCACCATCGGTAATCGCGACGAGTCCGTCAATCGCATCGTCGGCGACCCACCTGGCTGTGACAACACGTGTGCCCCCTCGCCGAGACGAGGGGGCACACGGTGCGACGGGGGTATCGGGATCAGACCGCGCCCAGGCAGCCTGGGCCGAGGAGGGCCTTCAGGTCGCCCATGAGGGCCGAGGAGGGTGAGACCCGCAGGTTGTCGGCCACCTTCAGCATGGTGGTGCGATCCCGGGAGCCGACGTGCTTGATGTGCACGTTCGCGGTGCCCGGATGCCGGGACAGCACCCGCTTGAGCTCGCCGATCTTGTCGGGGGTGCACAGCCGGGTGGGGATGACCACCGACAGCGGCTTGTCCACGCCGATGGACGAAAGGTCCGGCACCACAAGGTCGTTGGCGATCAGGGAGACGCGGTCGTCGCGGGCGCTGACGCGGGCCTTGACCAGGACGATGGCGTCCTCGGTGACGTCCATGCCGTAGACGGAGTAGGACTGCGGGAAGAACAGCACCTCGATGCCACCGGTGAGGTCCTCGAGCTGGGCCGAGGCCCAGGGCAGCCCGTTCTTGTTCACGCGGCGGGTGACGTTGGCGAAGATGCCGCCGATGGTGACCTGCGCGCCGTCCTTGATATCGCCCTCGAGAATGGCGGGGATCTGGGTGTCGGACTGGGCCGCGAGGACGTGCTCGACGCCGTTGAGCGGGTGCCCGGACACGTAGAGGCCCAGCATCTCCCGCTCCAGGGCGAGCTTGTGCTTGGTCTCCCATTCCTCGTCGGGGACCTTCACATTGAAGACGCTGGCAATGGACTCGTCGGCGTCGTCGAGGCCGCCGAAGAGATCGAACTGGCCGATGGCCTCGGCCTTCTTGGTCGACATGACCGCGTCGATGGCATCGGAGTGCACCAGCAGCAGGCCCTTGCGCGGATGCCCGAGCGAGTCGAAAGCGCCTGCCTTGATGAGGGATTCGGTGACCTTCTTGGTGCAGGCGATGGCGTCGATCTTGTTCAGGTAGTCGGAGAAGTCGGTGAACTTCGACTTCTCCTTGCGCGCGGCGATGATCGAGGCCACCACGTTCGCGCCGACATTGCGCACCGCGCCCATGCCGAAGCGAATGTCGTTGCCCACCGAGGCGAATTCGAGCTCGGACTCGTTGACGTCGGGCGGCAGCACCTGGATGCCCAGGCGGCGGCAGTCGGCCAGATAGACGGCGGCCTTGTCCTTGTCGTCACCGACGGAGGTGAGCAGACCGGCCATGTACTCGGCGGGATAGTTGGCCTTCAGGTACGCGGTCCAGAACGACACCAGGCCGTAGCCGGCGGCGTGCGACTTGTTGAACGCGTAACCGGCGAACGGGAGAATCGTGTCCCACAGCGCCTTGATGGCCGGCTTGGTGAAACCGTTCTCCAGCATGCCCTTTTCGAAGCCCTCGAATTCGGCCTCGAGGACTTCTGCCTTCTTCTTACCCATGGCGCGGCGCAGAATGTCGGCTCGGCCGAGGGAGTACCCGGCCACCTTCTGCGCGATCTGCATGATCTGCTCCTGATACACGATCAGGCCGTAGGTATCGCGCAGGATGTCCTTCAGGGGCTCTTCGAGCTCCGGATGGATGGGCTTGACCTCTTGCCGCCCGTTCTTGCGGTCGGCGTAGTCGTTGTGCGCGTTCATGCCCATGGGGCCGGGGCGGTACAGCGCGAGCACGGCGACGATGTCCTCGAAGCCGGTGGGGATCATGCGGCGCAGCAGGTCTCGCATGGCGCCACCGTCGAGCTGGAACACGCCGAGGGTGTCACCACGCGCGAGCAGTTCGTAGGTGGCCGGGTCTTCCAGGGGCAGGGTGTCGAGGTCGAGTTCGATGCCGCGGTTGGCCTTGATATTGACCAGCGCGTCACCGATGACGGTGAGGTTGCGCAGGCCCAGGAAGTCCATCTTCAGCAGGCCGATGGCCTCACACGACGGGTAGTCCCAGCCGGTGATGATGGCGCCGTCCTGCGCGCGCTTCCAGACCGGGATCGCGTCGGTGAGCGGTTCGGACGACATGATGACCGCACAGGCGTGCACGCCCGCGTTGCGGATCAGACCCTCGAGACCACGTGCGGTCTCGTAGATCTTGTTGACGTCCGGGTTGGTGTTGATGAGCTCACGGACCTCGGCGGCCTCTTTGTACCGCTCGTGCTCGGGATCCATGATGCCGGAGAGCGGAATGTCCTTGGCCATGATCGGCGGCGGCAGCGCCTTGGAAATCTGGTCGGCGATGGCGAAGCCCGGCTGGCCGAACTGCACGCGGGCCGAGTCCTTCAGCGCCGCTTTGGTTTTGATCGTGCCGAAGGTGATCACCTGGGCGACCCGGTCGCTGCCCCACTTGTCGGTGGCGTAGCGGACCATTTCACCGCGGCGGCGATCGTCGAAGTCGATATCGATATCGGGCATGGACACGCGCTCGGGATTGAGGAAGCGCTCGAACAGCAGACCGTGCGGAATCGGGTCGATGTTCGTGATGCCCATGGCGTAGGCGACCAGCGAGCCGGCCGCCGAACCACGGCCCGGGCCGACATTGATGCCGACCGAGCGGGCATAGGTGATGAGGTCACCGACGACGAGGAAGTAAGCGGGGAAGCCCATTTCGTTGATGACGCCGAGCTCGTACTTGGCGCGCGAGATGTACTCCTCCGGCGGCCCGCTCGGGAAGCGCCGGTCCAGGCCGACCATGACCTCGTGCTCGAGCCAGGTGGCCTGGGTGTGGCCCTCGGGCACCGGGAAGATCGGCATCCGGTCGCGGTGGGCCCAGACGTCGTCGTAGGACTGGACGCGCTCGCCGATCAGCACCGTGTTGTCGCACGCGCCGGGGACTTCCGCGTCCCAGATGGCGCGCATCTCCTCGGCGGACTTCAGGTAGTAGCCGGAGCCGTCGAACTTGAAGCGGGTCGGGTCCGAGAGCGTCTTGCCGGTCTGAATACACAGCAGCGCTTCGTGATTGGACGCGTCGTGCTCGTGCACGTAGTGGCAGTCGTTGGTGGCCAGCGGCGGAATGCCCAGCTTCTTGCCGACCTCGAGCAGGCCCTCGCGCACCCGGCGTTCGATGGACAACCCGTGGTCCATGATCTCCAGGAAGAAGTTCTCCGGCCCGAAGATCTCCTGCCACTTGGCCGCGGCTTCGAGGGCCTCGCGTTCGTGGCCCAGGCGCAGCCGGGTCTGCACCTCGCCCGAGGGGCAGCCGGTGGTGGCGATGATGCCCTCGGCGTGCTCGGCGATGATGTCGGCGTCCATGCGCGCCCACTTGCCGAGCTGACCTTCGATGGAGGCCAGACTCGACAGCTTGAACAGGTTACGCAGACCCGTCGCGTTCTCGGCGACCATGGTCATGTGGGTGTAGGAACCCGAACCCGAGACGTCATCGCTCTTCTGCGACGGGTCGCCCCACAGCACGCGCTTGGTGTTGAACCGGGACTCCGGCGCGATGTACGCCTCGATGCCGATGATCGGCTTGATGCCCTGCTTCTTGGCGGAGTTGTAGAACTCCGACGCGCCGTACATATTGCCGTGGTCGGACATGCCGACGGCGGTCATCCCGAGCCGTGTCGCCTCTTTGAACAAGGGCGTGATCTTCGCCGCGCCGTCGAGCATCGAGTACTCGGTGTGGTTGTGGAGATGGACGAATGATCCCGACGAGGCTGACACCCGGACATACTATGCGGCCCCACCGACGAGTTCCGAAGGCACGCGGTGGTGATCACTCGAGTCGGCGTGGCGGACTCCGCGTGTCGTGTGCGACGTCACGCGGCGCGGCCCGCGACTATGCGACCGAAGCGGCAGCGGGCAGGGCGGGGGTAGTGGTGCGGCGCGCCGCGTTGGCGCCCCGCACCACCAGCGGCAGCACCCATGCCGACGCGAGTTGGTCCAGGCTCATCGACCCGATGCCGAGCCGATTGTGGACGAAGCCGACCGACAGTCCCAGGCGGGGTTCGGCCCAGCCGAACGATCCGCCCAGACCGATGTGCCCGAAGCCCGCGTGGGCTCCCGGAACGGGCAGCGAGTGATAGCCCATGTGCCACATCATCGGGATGTAGAACAGCGCACGGTCGAGCCGGTAGCTCTCCACCTGCCGCATGGCCCTGATGGTTTCGGGCGAGAGGAAGCGGCGGCCCTGGTGCATGCCCCCGTTGGCGAGCGGGTCGTACACGGTGGCCAGGCCGGTCGCCGTGCAGACGCCGTTGCCCGCACCCAGTTCGGTGCGCAGGATGGGCGGTTCGTCGCCTTCCAGCAGCTGGTCCAGGCCGGGCAGGAACAGCGCGCGGGCGACCGCGCCGAGTGGACCGGGCAGCGAGTAGGCCCGGCCCAGCACCAGCGAGGCATAGTTGGTGCCGACCGCCGACAGCTTGTTGCCGTGCAGCAGGGCGGCGCTGGTGCGCGACCCGGGCGGCGGGTTGCCCAGGTGGATGCCCTCGGTGCCCAGCGGTTCGGCGACCTCGGTACGGAACAGCTCGGCCATGCCGCGGCCGGTGACCGCGCGGGCCAGGCCCGCCAGCAGCCAGCCGAAGGTGAGGGCGTGATAGGTCGGGATGCCCAGCAGATGATCGGGTTTGGCGGCGGCCAGGTGGTCTTCCATCATGCGGTGGTCGAGCACGTCGTCCAGGCCACGGGCGATCTCGGGCAGCCCGTACAGCCCGGCCCGGTGGGACAGCACCTGCCGTACCGTGATCCGCCCCTTGCCGTTGGCGGCGAATTCCGGCCAGTAGCGGGCGACCGGGGCGTCGTAGTCGATGAGGCCGCGATCGGCGAGCCGGTGGATGACCGTGGCCGCAATGCCTTTGGTGGCGGAGAAGACGATGGCGCCGGTGTCGGCATCCCATGGCCGGCGCGGCCCGGCCTCCCCGATCCAGATCTCGACCAGCGGTTCCCCGCGCAGGTGCACCGTGAGCGCACCCCCGGCGCCCGGGCGACCGCCGACCATCCGCGCGAAAGTGCGCACCAACGGACCGAATTCAGCGGCCGCGTAGCCGCCCACCGTGGCCGGCAGGTCCATGAGACCCGGCGGGGAAGCGTCATTGCTCACGAATTCCACGGTACGAGCGCCGAGTGACACCGGCAATGACGAAACGGAGAGAGTTACTCCCGTTGGCCCAGTGGTTATTCCGGGTGTCCGGGTAGTGACACCGGCGTTATCGGAGCGAGCCTTTCCGAGATCAAGGCGAGTTCCCGGGAGTGCCGGCGAGGGCTGCGTAGGCTGTCGCCATGCGAAGGGCGTGGTCGTTGGTTCCGGCGGTACTGCTCGTGATCGCCCTGGCGCTGACCGGGTGTTCGTCGTCGAAGCAGGAGGCCGCGCCCGCCGGCCTGACCGGGGACTGGCACGGAAGCATCGAGATTCCCGACCATCCGCTGGCCGTGGGGGTCAGCTTCACCGGTGGGGACCAGGCCACCATCGACATTCCCGCCCAGGGTGTCGAGGCCGCGCCGCTGAGCGGGGTGAAGAACGATCCCGACGGCGTGGCCTGGACCATCACCAAGATTCCGGGCAATCCGTCGTTCCAGGGCAAGTACGACAAGGGCTCCGACAGCATCCAGGGGCGGTTCAGCCAATCCGGCCAGACGTTTCCGCTGAACCTGACGCGCGGCAAGGTCGAGGGCCCGCCGCGCCCGCAGGAGCCGAAGCCGCCGTTCCCGTACAAGTCCGAGGACGTCAGCTTCCCCAGTGCGGACATCACCATCGCCGGGACGCTGACCGAGCCGAACACCGGCGGGCCGTTCCCGACGGTCGTGCTGATCAATGGCAGCGGGGCCAACGACCGCAATGAGGAACTGCTGGGTCACAAGCCGTTCCTGCTGCTGGCCGACACCCTGACCCGCGCGGGTTACGCGGTGCTGCGCACCGACAAGCGCGGCGTCGGCAAGACCGGCGGGCACCTGGACACCTCGACCTACCAGGATCTGACCGACGACATCGGCGCCGGAATGGCCTTTCTGCACGGGCGGCCGGAGATCGACGCCAAGCGGATCGGCCTGCTCGGGCACAGCGAGGGCGGGTATCTCGCGCCGCTGTACACCATGCGGCCGGACAGCGGAGTGGCGTTCGTGATCATGATGGCGGGGCCGGCGGTGCCGGGCTCGGATGTGCTGGTGGAACAGAATCGGCTGATCCTCACCGCGCAGGGGGCCACCGCGGAGCAGATCGCTCAGCAGGTGGCGTTCAACTCCACGCTGTCCACTCTGCTGCGCTCCGGGGATCTGGAGGCCGCCAAAACCTATGTACGACAGCACAATGACAGCCTGCCCGCCGACAAGAAGCTGTCCGAGGCGCAGATCGACGAGCTGGTGACGCCGTACATGGCGGCGCTGGTCGGCTACGACCCGGCCCCGGCGCTGTCGGCACTGCGGGTGCCGGTGCTGGCCATTTACGGCAGCAAGGATCTCCAGGTGCCCGCGGCCCAGAACGAGGGCCCGGCGCGCACGCTGCTGGCCGCCGATCCGGATGCGACCGTGCACGTCTTCGACGGGCTCGATCACCTGATGCAGCCCGCCGACAAGGGCACGCCCGACGAGTACGCCAAGATCGAGACGACCATCGATCCGCAGGTGCTGACCTTCGTGACGGATTGGCTGACGCAGCGATTCCCCATCGCACACTGACCGATTCATCCTTGCCCGAAGCAGTGGCGTACGCGCGATCCGGTTGCCAGAGTGGTGTCGTGGGAATCTACGAAGACCGGGTACTGCCCAGGCTGGTCGACCAATGCTGTGGCTCGAAGCAGATGAACTCCGAGCGGCAGCGGGTCTGCGCCGGGCTGCACGGGCGCGTCGTCGAGATCGGGTTCGGATCCGGGCGCAATGTGCCGTTCTATCCCGATTCGGTGCAGTCGGTGAGCGCGGTCGAACCCGCCGACCTCGGGTGGCGAATGGCCGCCGGGCGGCTGGCCGCGGCGACGGTTCCGGTGGAACGGGCCGGCCTGGACGGGCAGGCCCTGCCGTTCGCGGACGACAGCTTCGATTCCGCGCTGTCGACGTGGACGCTGTGCACCATCCCGGATGTCGGGGCCGCGCTCGCCGAGGTGCGCCGGGTGCTGGCGCCCGGCGGCACTTTTCATTTCGTCGAGCACGGTCTCGCACCGGATGCCGGTGTCCAGAAGTGGCAGCACCGGTTCAACCCGGTGCAGAAGGCGGTGGCCGGTGGCTGCCACCTCGACCGCGATATTCGTGGGTTGATCGAGGCCGCGGGATTCGAGATCCGCGATATCGATCGGTATTACCAGCAGGGGCCGAAGCCCTGGGTTGCCTTCTCGTTGGGCACCGCGGTAGCCGGGTGAGGAGTTACCGCGGTGACCCGCGTGAGAACTATTGCGGCCAGCCGCCGTACGGGACGGTGATCAACTCCATGTAGTGGCCGACAGGGTCGAGGAAATAGATCCCCCGGCCACCGTCATTGTGGTTGATCTCGTTGACGCCCTGCTGACGCGGGTCGGCCCAGTAGGTCATGCCGTACCGCTTGATCTTGTCGTAGGCGGCGTCGAATTCTTCCTCGGAGACCAGGAAGGCGTAATGCTGCGGTTGCGGCTCGCCCTCGAAACCCGGTGGCAGATTGGCGAAGTCGAAGGTGACGCCATTACCGACGGTAAGCGGAATGAACGGACCGTATGGCTTGCCCACCTCCACCCCGAGGATGTCCGCCCAGAATTCGGCGGAGACCCGATTGTCCGTGCACGCGACAATGGTGTGGTTGAACTGGATAGTGATAGGAATTCTCCTGTGTTCGTGACGATCCCGACCCTGGACCGGTACAAGTCGGCCGACAGGAGCATCGCCACGCCCACGACGGTAACCACCCGCCGCCGATTCCGCCAAGCGCCCTGTGCGAACCGTCACAGCTCGCAGCGGCCCCAGAAAATGGGGGCGGCTCAGGGCCGGCGGGGGGCGGAGTACTCCTGCTCCGGGCGGCCGGTGCTGCCGTAGCGCAGTTGCATGCGCAGGTCGCCGACGCCGACCAGGCTCGCGAGATAGCGCTGGGCGGTGGCGCGGGAGATGCCGATGGCGGCCGAGACCTGGGCTGCCGACATCGGAGTGTCGGCATTGCGGACCGCTTGCAGGACAAGGTCTTTCGTGGGTGAGGCGACGGTCGGCGGGCCGACGGCGACACCGGCGGGGGCGGCGACCGGGCGCAGCGCCGCCAGGGCGGCGTCCACATCGGCCGCGGTGACCTCCTGGGCGGCGAGCAGCCGCCGATATCGCGCGTACCCCGCCAGCCGGGCCGCGAGCACGGCATGGTCGAACGGCTTCACCAGGTAGCCGAGCGCCCCGGCCGACAGGGCGGCGCGCACGGTCTCCGATTCCGTTGCGGCGGTGAGCATCATGGCGTCGGACGGCATCTCGCGAACCAGGTCGATGCCGGAACCGTCGGGCAGGTAGACGTCCACCAGGGCCAGATCGACAGGGTCTCCGCCAGAGCGGCGCGCGCGGCGGCGAGCGTGTTCACGGTCGCCGACACCGCGAATCCCGGTAGCGCCGAGACGATTCCGGCATGCAGATTGGCCACCCGGAAGTCGTCGTCGACCACCAGCACGGTCAGCTCTCCTCGGCCCACGCCGCCTCCTCGTCCGTCAGCGCACCCGGCATCCGGGCAATGAACTCCGCTCCGCCCAAAGACTTCTCACCAGCGTCCGAACGGCCCCCGGTTACGCTCACGCCTCCCGGGTCGGCCAATCGCACATCCCCGCCCCGAGCCCGTGCCACCTGTCGCGACAGCGCCAAGCCCAGCCCCCGCCCACCCGGGCCACCGCCCGATTTCGTCGAAACCCCCTCGGCGAAGACCGAATCCAGCAATGCGGGCGCGATGCCCGCCCCATTGTCGGCGACCGCGATATGCAGGGTCCCGCCCTCCTGCACCAACTCCACCTCGACCACCGGCCCCTCGCCCTCGCCGACCGGATTCACGTCACCATCGACCCGAGCGCCGGAGGCGTTGATCGAGCCGGAATTCGCCGCCCGCCGAACGCTGCCACCCACGCTGTCACCACCGGAATCCAAGTCGGCAGCTGCCCCGGCAAAATCCGGATTCCGCTCGGACACAGCCGAACCCGCACCACCGCCGGCCGCGGCGGCGTCGATGGCGTTGTCGAGAAGATTTCCGAGGACGGTGGTGACATCGACGGGGGCGGCGAGGTTCGCGTCGACCCAGGTGTTGGGGCCGAGGCGGAGGTGGACGCCCTGTTCGCGGGCGTGGGCGGCCTTGGCGGAGAGGAAGGCCTGCAGGTAGGGGTCGCGGATGGTGTCGATGCCGGGGAGGGCCGCGCCGAGGGGGCCGGAGCCGAGGAGTTCTTCGATGTAGTGGGTGGCCTCGTCGGGGCGGCCGGTGTGGAGCAGGCCGCTGAGCAGGTGGAGGCGGTTGGCGAATTCGTGGCGCTGGGCGCGCAGGACGGTGCTCATGGTGGAGACGGCATCCAGTTGGCGGGTCAGCGATTCCACGTCGGTGCGGTCGCGGACGGAGAGGACCGCGCCGAGGGGTCGGGAGTCGCGGGTGACGGCGCGGGCGGTGACGACCACGATGCGGTCGCCGACCGCGGCTTGGACGGGTTGGCCATCCGCGGCCCGGAAGGCTTGCAGGACACGGGGAGTCAGGCCGATCGACTCGATATCGCTGCCCGGTTCCGGGTCGATGCCGAGCAGGCGGCGAGCCTCGTCATTGACGACGGTGACCCGGGATTTCGCGTCGGCCGCGACCACGCCCTCACCGATGCCGTGCAGGACGGCGTCCTGCTCGCGGACCAGATCCGCCAGATCGGAAGGCTCCAATCCCAGCGTCAACCCATGCCAGCGACGGGACAGCAACATTGATCCGGCGATGCCCGCGAGCAATGCGCCCCCGATCAGCAGTCCCGCGCGGCGTAGATCGCGCAGCAGCTGATCATGTACCGCCGCAGTGGAAATCCCCACGCTCACTTCCCCCACCACGCGGCCGCCGACGGGGCTCTGACCGCCGCTCGGCTGCCCGTTCGGTGTCGGGCCTGCCGCCTGGGCACTCGGTGCACCGGTCGCCGGACCCGAGGCTCCCGGCGGCGAGGCCTGTGCGGTATCCGGCTGCAGGACAGGGACTTTGGCGCGGACCGATTCGCCCAATGTCCCGTGTTCCCGGATCACCACTTCGGCCCCGGCCAGCGCGCGCGAGGGGTCGGTGCTGACCATTTCGCCCAGTCGGGCATGGTCGGGGTGGGCAAGGCGGATGCCCGCGTCATCGGTGATCACCACGAATAGCGCATCGGTGCGCAGGCGCGCGCTGTCGGCGATGTTCTCGAGCGTGCCCTCGGCGAGTTCCTGCTTCAGCGTGGGTCCAGCCGGTGACGGGCTGTCGGCGTACCGCGCGACGGCGGCGCGGACCTGCGGGTCGGAGGCGACGGTGCGGGCGATGGCCAGAGCGCGCTGGCCGTACTCGCCGGAGAGGCGGTCGCCACTGACGTAGGCGAAGACGCCGAAGGCGAGCCCGACGGTCAGGCCCACCACAGCGATCTGCAACAGCAGGATCTGGGTCCGGAGCCGGACGGAACGGGGGCCGAGCGAGAGCACGGGCGACAGTGTAGACAACCCCTCGCAACCACCTGAGCAGAATGCACAAAACGACCGAATCGCCGCTTGTGTGACTTGCGCGCACAACCGGGTGGAGTGTGACCCGGCCCACGTAGCTTCTGTCCAACGCCGCAGCGGCGGCATCGGAAACAGGAGCACTGATGAGCACAACGACCACTGAGCCCGGGCCGGGTCCCGCGCCTTTGATCGAATTGCGGGGCGCGACCAAGCGGTTCCCCGGCAACAACGGCGGCATCCACACCGCGGTGCGCGACCTGAACTTCACCGTCGCGGCCGGCGAATTCGTCGCCGTCGTCGGCCCGACCGGCTGCGGCAAGTCCACCACGCTGTCGCTGGTGTCCGGCCTGGAACCGGCCTCGGCGGGCCGGACCCTGGTGCGCGGCAAGGATGTTCGCGGTATTCCGGACGGTGTCGGCTACATGTTCCAGCAGGACGCCGTGCTGCCGTGGAAGTCGGTCATCGACAATGTGGCGCTGGGCCCGAAGCTCCGGGGCGTGTCCAGGGCCGAGGCCCGTGAGCGCGCTGCCCGCTGGGTTCGCACGGTCGGGCTGGCCGGGTTCGAGAACTACTACCCGCATCAGCTCTCGGGCGGCATGCGCAAGCGGGTGGCGCTGGCGCAGACGCTGGTCAACGATCCCGAGATCATCCTCATGGACGAGCCGTTCAGCGCGCTCGACGTGCAGACCCGCCAGCTCATGCAGGACGAACTGCTGCGTGTGTGGTCCGGCACCGACTCGGATGGCCGGGAAAAGGGCCGGGCGGCGGTCATCTTCGTGACCCACGATCTGGAAGAGGCCATCGCCCTGGCGGATCGGGTCGTCGTCATGACCGCGAGCCCCGCCACCGTGTGCGGCGACTTCGAGGTCACTCTGGACCGGCCGCGCAATGTCGAGGAGGTCCGCCTCACCGAGGAATTCCGCGACCTCTACAAGGAAATCTGGGAAACGCTGCGCGATCAGGTCGAGGCGGCCCGCACGAAGGGAGCGGCCCGTGTCGCTTGATGTCATGCCGCAGACCGCGGTCGCCGCAACGGAATTCGAGGTGGAGACCGAGGAGCAGATCCTGGCGCGGGTGCGGTCGCGGGCGCGCCGGAACAAGATCCGGACGTGGGGGCTGCGCGCGCTCATCGTGGCCCTGTGGCTGGGCGCGTGGGAGCTCACCGCCACCTACTGGATCGACCCGTTCTTCTACTCCAAGCCCTCGCTGATCTGGAACCGGCTGGCCGAATGGTTCACCGAGGGAACGCAATTCGGCTCCATCTGGCTGCAGCTGTACACGACGGTGCAGGAGGCGGTGCTGGGCTTCGCCATCGGCACCATCGCGGGCATCGTGCTGGGTGTGCTGCTGGGCCGCTCCCGCTACTGGGCGGACGTGCTGGCCCCGTTCATCAAGGCGCTCAACGCGGTGCCGCGCATCGTGCTGGCGTCGCTGTTCATCATCTGGTTCGGCCTGGGACTGCAGTCCAAGGTGGCGACGGTCGTGGTGCTGGTGTTCTTCGCGGTGTTCTTCAACGCCTTCACCGGTGCGCGCGAGGTGGACGGCAATGTCATCAACAATGCCCGCATCCTGGGCGCGAGCCGCCGTCAGGTGCTGAGCTCCATCGTGCTGCCCAGCGCGACCACCTGGATCCTGTCCTCGCTGCACACCGCCTTCGGTTTCGCGCTGATCGGCGCGGTGGTCGGTGAGTACGCCGGCGCCGGCAAGGGCCTGGGCCTGCTGATCAGCAATGCGCAGGGCACCTTCGACGCGGCGGGCATCTACGCGGGCATGATCATCATCACCGTCGTCGCGCTGGTGGCGGAGTGGCTGATCGGGCTGGCGGAGAACCGGCTGCTGAAATGGCGGCCCTCGCAGGCCGCCTCGGGCCACGGGATCTGAGCCATGAAGTACCGCAAGCACATTGCCGTGGTCCTGCTGGCGATCAGTGCGCTGCTGCTGGTGACGGGCTGCCGCGATTCGCGCCGCATTCCGACCGAGAACGGGCGGCCGCAGATCACCATCATGGTGGGCGGGCTGGAGAAGGTCATCTACCTGCCGGCCATGCTCACCGAGAAGCTGGGCTTCTTCGAGGCGAATGACATCGATGTGCACCTGCTGGGCGAGCAGTCCGGCGCGACGGCCGAGACCGCACTGCTCACCGGCGACGTCCAGGCCGTGGTCGGTTTCTACGACCACACCATCGATCTGCAGGCCAAGGACCAGTGCCTGAAGACGGTCGTGCAGTTCGCCGACGTGCCCGGTGAGGTCGAGCTGGTGTCGAAGCAGGACGCCGACGCCATCAAGTCCCCGGCGGACTTCAAGGGCCGCAATCTGGGCGTGACGTCGCTGGGCTCGTCGACCGACTTCCTCACTCAGGCGCTGGCCGGGCAGGCCGGTCTGCGGACCTCCGACTACACCCGGGTGAAAGTCGGTGCGGGACAGACCTTCATCGCGGGCATGAACCACAACGGCATCGACGCGGGCATGACCACCGACCCGACCGTCGCCAAGATGGTCACCTCCGGCGACGCCAGGGTGCTGGTCGACATGCGCAACGAGCAGGGCACCCGCGCGGCGCTCGGCGGCCTCTACCCCGCCGCCTCGCTCTACATGCGCTGCGAGACCGTGGCCGGCCACCCGGACATCGTGCAGAAGCTGGCGAACTCGTTCGTCCAGACCCTGCAGTGGATCAAGACCCACTCCCCCGAGGAGATCGCCGCCACGATGCCCGGCCAGTACGCGGGCGGGGATCCGAAGCTCTACGTCAAGTCCATCGCCGACTCGATCAGCATGTTCAACGGCGACGGCCTGATGAAACCCGAAGGCGCGCAGAACGTCCTGCGCATTCTCGGCCAGTACTCGCGCAATGTCGCACCGGTGCGGGAGCGCATCGACCTCGACGCGACCTACACCAACGAGTTCGTGGAGAAGGCCCAGAGCGCTCGCAAACCCTGACCGGCCCACGTGGAACCGCACATCGAATGAGGGGTGTGCGGTTTCGCGCTATTCCGGGACGGCGACCACGGGACGGCGGGAGCGGCGCACGGCGTCGACGGTGAAGATGGCCAGCGCCAGCCAGATCAGCGCGAACCCCGCCCAGCGAGACGCGGGCATGGGCTCGTGCCCCACCGCCACACCCCAGGCCAGCTGCAGTCCGGGCGTGAGGTACTGCAGAATTCCCATGGTGGACAACGGCACTCGCGGGGCCGCCAGCGCGAACAGCACCAGTGGCACGAGGGTGACCGGACCGGTCAGCATGAGCAATCCGGTATGCGGAAGTGAGGAACCGAAGGTCGCGTTGCCGGTCACCGCGATCACGATCACCGCGATCAGCGCGAACGGCGCGGCCGCCAATCCCTCTGCCGCCAGGCCGGGTAGCGCGTCGAGCCGAATCACCTTCTTGACCAGCCCATAGGTGGCGAAGGAACAGGCCAGGATCAACGCGATCCACGGCGGCCGGCCGTAATCGATGGTCAGCACGATCACCGCCGTGGCCCCCAGCCCCAGCGCGACCCACTGCGGAGCCCGGAGCCGCTCCCGGAAGATGATGACCCCGAATGCCACCGTCACCAGCGGATTGATGAAGTACCCCAGCGCACACTCCACCACGTGATGCGAGATCACGCCGTAGACGTACGCGCCCCAGTTCATCGAGATCGCCGCCGACGCCACGGCCGCCAGCTGCCAGGTCCGCGCATCGATCCGCCGCAGCTCCCCCAGCCGCCCGGCGAGCGTCATCACCAGCAGCGAGACCACCAGCGTCCAGAGAATCCGCTCGACCAGGACCTCCCCCGCGCTCGCGAAGGACAGCAGTCCGAAGAAGGCCGGGAACAGTCCCCAGATGAAATACGCCCCGATGCCGAAGGCGATGCCCGCGTCCCGGGCGCCCTCGTGTCCCGTCGGCTGATCCCGCCGCGTCGTCGTATCGATCGCTGCGTCCGAGTTCCCAGGTCCTTCCGCCACCCAAATACGTTAGCCCGCGCAACAAACGTCACGACAGCGAATACATGGGATGATCCTCACACACCCATCCCGCGCGACGGGCAGCTACGGGCGAGTTTCTTTGATCGCCCTTTACTGTGGAGGGCATGTCGATTACTGCGCAGGCAGCTAGTCCACCCAGCCCACCCGCGCTGGGGCTCACCTCCGCCGAGGTGGAGCAGCGGCGGCGGGACGGACTGACCAACGACGTGCCGGAGCGGGCCAGCCGGTCCGTCAAGGACATCGTCAAGGCGAACGTGTTCACCCGGATCAATGCGATCCTCGGTGTGCTGTTCATCCTGGTGCTGGCCACCGGTTCGCTCATCGACGGCATGTTCGGGCTGCTGATCATCGCCAACAGCGCGGTCGGCATCATCCAGGAGCTCCGGGCCAAGAACACCCTCGACAAGCTGGCCATCGTCGGGCAGGCCAAGCCCGTGGTACGCCGCGAGGGCATCGCCGGCGCCGTCGTGCCGCAGGAGATCGTGCTCGACGACATCATCGAACTCGGTCCCGGCGACCAGATCGTCGTCGACGGCGAGGTGATCGAGACCGAACTGCTCGAGGTCGACGAGTCACTGCTCACCGGTGAGGCCGACCCCATCGACAAAACCCTTGGCGCGCATATCATGTCGGGCAGCTTCGTGGTGTCGGGCAGCGGCGCCTACCGGGCCACCAAGGTCGGCAAGGACGCCTACGCCGCCAAGCTCGCCGACGAGGCCAGCAAGTTCACGCTGGTCAAGTCGGAGCTGCGCAGCGGCATCGACACCATCCTGAAAGTCATTACCTACCTGCTGATTCCGGCGGGCCTGCTGTCCATCTACAACCAGCTGTTCTCCTCCAAGGAATCCTGGCGACCCGCCGTCAACGGCATGGTGGCCGCGCTGGTGCCCATGGTGCCCGAGGGCCTGGTACTGATGACCTCCATCGCCTTCGCGGTCGGCGTGGTCCGGCTCGGTGCGCGCAAGTGCCTGGTGCAGGAGCTGCCCGCCATCGAGGGGCTGGCCCGGGTGGACGTGGTGTGTGCGGACAAGACCGGCACCCTCACCGAGAACGGCATGCGGCTCGCGGAAGTCCGTCCGGTGAACGACATTCCGGAGGCGACACTGCGCGAGGTACTCGCCGCGCTGGCCGCCGACGACCCGCGGCCCAATGCCAGCGTGCAGGCCATCAAGGAGGCACTGCCGGGCGCGCCCGGCTGGGACTCCACCGGAGTCGCGCCGTTCTCCTCCGCCAAGAAGTGGAGCGGCATGTCCTACGGCGAGCACGGCAACTGGCTGATGGGTGCGCCGGACGTGCTGCTGGACCCGGACTCCGAGATCGCCGACACCGCACAGGACATCGGGGCCAAGGGGCTGCGCGTCCTGCTGCTGGCCCGCAGCGATCGGCCGGTGGACGCGCCCGACGCGCCCGGGCAGGTCACCCCGGCCGCGCTGGTGGTGCTCGAGCAGAAGGTGCGCCCCGACGCCAAGGGGACGCTGGAATACTTCGCCTCCCAGCATGTTTCGGCCAAGGTCATCTCCGGCGACAATGCGGTGTCGGTCGGCGCGGTGGCGTCGTCGCTGGGGTTGCCCGGGGGCAACGACCCGGTCGATGCCCGCACGCTTCCGACCGATCAGAACGAGCTGGCGGACGTGCTGGAGCACAAGACCGTGTTCGGCCGCGTCCGACCGGATCAGAAGCGCGCCATGGTCGGTGCGCTGCAGTCGCGCGGCCACACCGTCGCCATGACCGGCGACGGCGTCAACGACGTCCTCGCCCTCAAGGACGCCGATATCGGCGTCGCCATGGGCTCGGGCAGCCCGGCCACCCGCGCGGTGGCGCAGATCGTGCTGCTGGACAACAAGTTCGCGACCCTGCCCTACGTCGTGGGCGAGGGCCGCCGGGTGATCGGCAATATCGAGCGGGTCTCCAACCTGTTCCTCACCAAGACCGTCTACTCGGTGGTGCTGGCGTTCCTGGTCGGCATCGCGGGCATCGGGTCGCAGATCTTCAGCTACAAGGCCATCGGCTACCCGTTCCTGCCCCGCCACGTGACGATCGCCGCCTGGTTCACCATCGGCATCCCGGCCTTCATCCTCTCGCTGGCCCCCAACAACGAGCGCGCCCGCACCGGATTCGTCGGCCGCGTCATGCGATTGGCGGTCCCGTCGGGCGTCGTGATCGGCGTGATGACCTTCATCTCGTACCTGATCGCCTACAAGGGGCCCGACGTCAGCGAGACCGCGAAGATCCAGGCCGGCACCACCGCCCTGATCACGCTGCTGATCATCGCGGTGTGGGTGCTGGCCATCGTCGCCCGCCCGTGGAACTGGTGGAAGATCCTGCTGGTGGCGGGTTCCATCGCCGGATACCTGATCCTGTTCGCGGTGCCGTTCACCCGCCACTTCTTCAAACTGGACCCGTCCAACATCGCGCTGACGACATTGGCCATCGTGTGCGGCGGAATCGGCATCGTCCTGGTCGAGGTTGCCTGGTGGCTCAGCGCCAAGTACCTCGGCGAATCGCCCCACACGCCGGTACCGGCGGACGAAGACGCCTGATCCACAAGCCGTTTCGAGCCGGGGCCGTGTCACGTACCCCGGCTCGAATCATGTTCAGCGCGAGCGCATGTGGAGCGTGTCAGCGGCCTGGACCTGCGGTGATGGTCGAATTGGTCGCATGGTTTGGCTCGCCGTGAGTGGTGCCGTCCTGGGCAGTAATTGAATTCGCAGGTACCTTGAGCGCCATGGAGGTCTTGCTGCATCAGCTCGACGCATTCGCCGACGCGCCGTTCTCGGGCAATCCCGCCGCGGTCATGCCGCTGCTGTCCTGGCTGCCGGACGAACTGCTGCAGCGGCTGGCCGAGGAGAACAACCTCGCCGAGACGGCCTTCTACACCTCGGCGCTGCCGGCGGAAGCGGGTGCGCCGCCGGACAACTCGCCCGCCTTCCATCTGCGGTGGTTCACGCCGACGGTGGAGGTGGACCTGTGCGGGCATGCCACCATGGCCGCGGCCGCGCAGATCCTCGACGACATGCATCCGGGGGCGGATCGGGTCCACTTCTATACGCGCAGCGGGTGGTTGCGGGTGGATCGGGACCGGGACGATCTGGTGCTCGACCTGCCATCGGTGTCATCGGTGGAAATCGATGTGCACGACGAACTTCCGCATCAGCTGGCGCAGGCGCTGGGGGTGCGGCCGCTGCGCGCGTTCGAGGGGACCGACGTGGTGCTGGTCGTCACCGCCGAACACGAAGTGCGCGAATCCCGTCCGAACTTCTCGGCCTTTCCCGAATTGAACCGCGCCGCCATTCTCACCGCGACCGGCGACGACGTCGACTTCGTGTCCCGGGTCTTCGCACCCGGCCAGGGGATTCCCGAGGATCCGGTCACCGGGTCGGCGCACGCCCAGCTCACCCCGCTGTGGAGTCGCGAACTCGGGCGCACCATCCTCACCGCCCGCCAGCTGTCCCGGCGCGGCGGGGCCCTGCGCTGCGCCCTCACCGGCGACCGGGTGCGCCTCACCGGCCGCTGCCGCCGCTACCTCGACGGCGTAGTCCGCCTGCCGGACTGAGCAATTCAGCGCTCGGTCACCTGCCGGGTGAGGGCGTTCAGGTCCGTGGTGCGATAGCCCGGGTAGCCGTGCAGCAGCTCCAGCCATTCGGCGGGGACGGCCGACGCGCCCCAGCGAGCGCCGAGCAGACCGCCCGCGATGGCCGCCGTGGTATCGGTGTCGCCGCCCGCGCGCACCGCGAGTTCCAGTGCGGCGGACAGGGTTTCGGCGTGAGTAATGGCCCACCAGGCCGTCTGCAGGGCGTGCACCACCCAGCCGTTCTTGGGGAAGTCGACGGGGCTGCCGGTTTCGGCCTTGTCCAGCAACGGTTCCCAGAAGCCGGTGTCCACCTGGGACAGCGCCTCACGCAGGCCGTCATAGGTGCCGAACAGGATGGCGTGGCGGATGGCCAGGGTCCAGAGCTTGCACGCCTGCATGGCTTGCATGTCGTAGTGGGTCAGTGAACTGACGAGTTTGGCTGCCTTGCCGCACTTCTCGGCATCGTCGAGATAGGCGAGCGCGACCGGGGCGGTCCGCATGAGCGAACCATTGCCCGCCGTCAGGCCGGTCAGATCGTGGGCGCGCATCTGCATGGCGCGCCCGGTCACGTCACGCCACTGCAGCACCTCACGGGTCTGGTTGCCGATGTCCTTGGGTCCGGAGTCCCACCACACGACGAATTCGGCCGCCACCGCGTCCAGCCCCTCCGGGCTGCAGAGGTCCCCCACCCGCGCGGCCGCCCGCGCCACCGCGACCGCCATGGCCGTGTCGTCGGTCCACTCACCCGGCGCCCACCCGAACGCGCCACCGCCCCGCATTCGGATCTCGGCGTCCGGACCGGGCACGGTGAACTCGTAGCCCGCCCCCAGCGCGTCTCCGGCCGCGGTCCCCAGCAGTACCCCGGCGGCTCGGTCGGCCTGCTCCGGCGTCAATTCCATGTGCGCTCGCCTCTTCCGCTCCGATGCGTCCACATCGATCTATCACGACGTTACCCACCGCGTGGGCACGCCGAACCGGGCAGCCGCCGTCTTTACGGGTTCTGCACTAGGCTCGGGGACACTCCCGTGCAGCGTCGCCGCCGCAGTTGTTCCGTGCACTCCCGCTCCGTTACTCGGATGGAGGTTCTGCCGATGAACCAGGTCGCCGATCCCACCGTGACCGCGGCACACCCGTCGGCCACGCCACTCGTCCCCGTTCCCGACTCCGGCCACATCTTCGACGTCACCCGCCGCCTGGGCACCGTCGATATGGACGAGAACCAGTACCTGCGCATCGACGGCACCGCCCGCCACCTCCAGGACGCCGGCGTCGACCACCTCGCGCACATCGGCGCCCTCGAATCGCATCCGCACTGGATCGTGCGCCGCACCGTCATCGATGTACTCCGCCCGATCACCTGGCCCACCCAGCTGCGCATCCGCCGCTGGTGCTCGGGCATCTCCCCGCGCTGGTGCACCATGCGGGTCCGTATCGATTCCGACACCGGCGGCCTGATCGAAACCGAAGGCTTCTGGATCCACATGAACAAGGAGACGATGAGCCCGTCCCGGGTGGCCGACGAATTCTTCGAGCTCATGAGCACCACCACCGACGAGCACCGGCTGCGCTGGCGGCAATGGCTCGACGAACCCCGGCCGCCCACGCCCGCCACCCGTTTCCCCCTGCGCCGCACCGACACCGACCACTTCCAGCACATCACCAACACGGCCTACTGGCACGCTGTCCACGAATTCACCGCCGACGCAACGGATCTCGTCCAGGGACCGCACCGTTTCATCCTCGAATACAACAAGCCCATCCGCTACGGCGAAACCTTGGACATCCATACCGCCCGCACGCCGGACGCCCTCACCCTCTGGTTCTCCGTCGACCACGGCACCCGGGCCATCGCCCAACTCCGCCCCGTCGCATCCTGATCGCCCCGAGCCGATGATTGCGACGGACTCGGCCCGTCTCGACTCGTATCAGCCCACCGAGGAGGAACGATGCTCGCAGATCCGGTATCGGCAGAGGACCTGAACATCTATGGCAAGGCCGAGCTGCCCTGGGACCGCGTCCAGAAGGCGATCGACGCATGGATCGGGCTGCCCGAGACCCCCCCAATTCCTCGGCACCGTCAGCCCATCCGGCAAGCCGAGCTCAGCAGGGATCGGCGGCATCGAAGCCGACGGCCACATCTACTTCACCAGCGGGCCCGCCAGCAAGAAGTCACGCAACCTGGCCGCCAACCCGTTCTGCACACTGTCCATCCGATTCCCGGACGTCGATCTCGTACTGTCCGGGGCAGCGCACCGGATCATCGATCCCGCCGAACTCGATCGCGTCACCGCCGTCTACCGCGCCGGCGGCTGGCCCGCAGAACGATCCGGCGACGCGATCACCGCACCCTACAGCGCCCAGAGCGCCGGACCCGCCCCCTGGCACCTCTACCGCCTCACCATCCACACCGCAGTAGGCGTGGCCCTGACCGACCCCCACGGCGCCACCCGCTGGCACTTCGCCCACTGACCGCCATCAACCCGCAAGGGCGAGCGCAGGATTCGACAATCCGCCCCATCGCGTAGCCCCACCCCTTCACCCAGACCGCCGGTCCCGACCGCGGGCCAACATTGAATTCGGACGTTTTGACGCTCAGCAGTGACGTCCGACTCCTCCGGACGTGACCGTCCCGCACCCACAAACCCGAAAGACAAAGAGCCAAAAGACAAAATGCAGTAATGATGGGGTGAACCCCGCAACGGTCGTCCTGACTCGAAAAGATGCAGGAAAACGAGGGGGTGTCCCATGTTCGTTGTCAAGTCGCGGGTCGGGTGTTCTGGCTGGTGAGGGTGTTGGACGAAGCTGGTTGTCGGTAGCGTGATTTGGGTGTCGACGAAGGCTGAACGGCAGGCTGCCCGCGGCGTGGTGGCTGCGTATCACGAGGCGCAGCTCGGTGTGCTGATCGAGCAAGTCGGCCGGGCGGTGGACCGTTTTCGGACTGGTGAGCGGGATGCGTTCGAGGTCGACGCGGTGATCCATCAGTTCCATCGGGCGGCCCGGCAGTTGTGGTCGTTCTGCGCCCTGTCCGGCACGCAGATGGAACTGACCGCGAACTTGATTCAGCGCATGGCCGATGACGGCGACCCCATCGATTGGTGGCAGCGCGGCGCGTCGCCTAACGCCCGCAGTGCAAAGGATCCGGACGCCTGATCCGGCCGCTGGTGTGGCAGCTGCGGGGTTGCGGTAGGGCCGTCTGGCTTTGAGTACGGATAGAGAACGTCGCAGCGGCGATGGGCTAGGCAGACGAGCGCGGCGTTGTGCATTTTGCCTCCGACGCGTTTGCGGTCCTGGTAGGCGCGGCTGACTGGGTCGTGCAGGGCGGCAAACGCTGACAGGAACAGCGTGCGTTTGAGTTTGTGATTGCCGGAGCGGGCGGGATGTTCACCGCGGATGGATCTGCCGGAGCGGTGGGCGACCGGGGCGATGCCGGCGTAGGCGGCCAAATCGCCGGCGATGGAAAACGCCGTGCCGTCGCCGAGTTCGAGCAGAGTGCGGGCTCGGGTCCTGACTCCGACGCCGAGCATCGAGGCTGGGACCTTGGCGAGAGGGTGCGCATCGAGCATCCTCTCGATGTCGGTCGCGATGAGTTGTCGTTGCACCAAAACCGATTTCAGTGAATCGGCGAGTCCCGGGAGCACAACCTCGGCGGCCTCACTGCCCGGGCGGCGACTGGCCGCGCGGGCAGCGCGGCCAGGATCACCTCGACCAATCGGGCGCCCATGCTGGGTGCATGCTTGATTGCGACGGCGGTGAGTTTGCGTTCTCCTGCGGCGCGGATGCCCTTCGGGGCACACTTGCCCGTCACTGCGCACACAGCAGGACACGAGCAGCCGGGAATCACGCCACCCGAGCATCCCACCTCCAGCAACTGGAATCGATCGCAGCGACGACCCACTGCCCCACGCGATGCCGATCGTCCACCCACACCTCCCCGCGCCCTGCGCACGCCAGCAGGGCACGAGCAGCCGGGAATCACGCCGCCCGTGAACCCCACCTCCAGCAACTGGAATCGATCGCAGCCGCGACCCACTGCCCCACGCGATGCCGATCGTCCACCCACACCTCCCCGTGCCCTGCGCACGCCAGCAGGGCACGAGCGGTCTGGGAATCACGCGGCCCGTGAACCCCACTTCCGGCAACTGGATTCGATGGCAGCGGCGACCTGCTGCCCCACGTGATGCCTGTCGTTCACGCGAGCAATGCCGGTCGGGTCGAGACGTTTCGGGGCAATCCACCCGGTCCGTCCCCGATACGGGGAATCTTTGCCCATGACAACGGTTCTCCAGCCGCCGGGACTGTCGTTCACCAGTGCGTGGCAGTGATCGCAGACCAGGGTCAGGTTGGTCAGATCGGTCGGTCCGTCTTTGGCCCAGTCGGTGATGTGGTGGACCGCGCACATACTCGCGGGTGCGTCGCATCCCGGGCGGGTGCAGCCCTTGTCGCGGGCGATCAACGCCAGGCGCTGCGCCGGAGTGGCCAGGCGCTGGCAGCGACCCAGGTACAGCGGCAGCCCGTCGGCGTCGAGGACCGCCAGTACCGGGCGGGTGCCCTCGGCCAGCTTCAACGCCTCGTTGATCGAGACATAGCCGCCCGAGGCGGTGGTCGCGACCCCGGCCCCACGCTCGAGGTCGGCGAGGTTCATGGTGAGGATGGCTTGGACCGGCAGACCGCGGTGGGAGCCGAGTTTGGCGGGGTCGACTCCGGGCTGCAGGAGCGCGAACAGGGCGTCGTGGGTGCGCTGACCGCCATCACGACGATCACGACGCGCGGCCGCCTCCAACAACGTCGAATCCACGACCCTGACCGTCGCGGCGACGCTGTCGGCGTCGTCGATGTTGCACATGCCCGGGCGCGCGAGCTTGGCGAAGACGGCATCGAGCAGCGCGCGCAGTTCGGGGGTGATCCAGCCTTCGATCCAGGACATGCCATCGATGCCGGGGCGGCACAGCAGGATTCCGCGCTTGCGACGGCGGTCGGTGTCGGAGACGACCTTGCCGTCCGGGTCGACCCGGGCGAGGATGTCGCGGCCGATCTTGGGCAGGTCATCGGGCCAGCCGGTGCGGGAATGGCCTACCAGGATGCCCTCGGCCTCCGCACGCGTCTCGGCCGCGATGTCGGCGGGCAGGTGGTTCATCACGTCGATGATGTTGCGGACGTGATCGCGTGAGATATCGCCTGTCCCATAGGCTTCGGCGGTCTTCTCCAACGTCGCCGGGCGCAGGTGTCCGGTGGGTTCGAAGAATTCCCCGCACTGCACGGTGATCTTCACTCGCACCGATGCGTCGTACCTCGACAGACCCAAGGTCTGCCGCAGGAACGGCACCATCCCCTTCGCCCCACTGCCTTCGGGCAGCGAACGATTGCAGGCCTCGATGATCAGGCGTGAATCCAGCGCCGACAGTTGACGTTTGCAGGTTTCGAGCCGCTGCATCAATTCCACGACATCACTGTCGGAGAACGGGTTCAGGTTGCCGTGCAGGACGGAATTCGACAGGGATTGGACGGCGGCTGCCAGGTCGGCGATGCCGCACGTGTCGAGTGTTTCCCCTTTCGAATCCATGTGCTAATTCTACCGCTCGCATGATCGCCAGTGAAGCCGAATTAAAGTGTGACACAACGATTTTCAGACATCGAACTATTTCAAATTCGAACCTAACAGGGTACGAGGACGTGGAGAAACTCGATGTCGCCCTTGCCGTTCGAGCTACGGAAGCCGCGTCCGGAGTAATGCGGATCAGTTCCGTGACCCAGCTACCCGCTACGACAAAGAGGATGAGGACTTCGTCACCCAGGCTGATCTCGCCGCCGGGCTGACCATTCTCGACATTCTTCGGGCCGCCCGTCCCGGCGGCCGTTTCCTCGCCGAAGAGTCAGGCACCCACCGGGGACCCCTCGAACCGCACCTAGTTGATCAATCCACTGTGCGGCACAAGGAATTTCGCTGCGGGAGCAGCGCTTGTCACGGTGAATATCGGGCTCCGCCCTGCTACCCAATCCGCGAGCCGCCCTGGTCGAAATCGACGCCGACAACCTGTCGCCCTACACGGGCTGGTTCTCGCTGGCCGGCTGATGGCCGACGAAACCTTCACGGCCGCCTGCTATCCCCGCGTTCTATCCACCTCACCGGCCCTGGTTCGGGTGGCAGCGGAAGCGGATCAACGACCGCGGCCCGGTCACCCTGGCCGAGCTGCCCGGCGGAGTTCAGGCCTGGTCGGTCACCAGCCAGGAGTTACTACGCACACTGCTGCTCGATCCATGCAGATCCAAGGATGCCCGCCGAGACTGGCCTGCTTTCCTCGAGGCGGCCGACGCTAGGCAAAGGGAGTGTCGATTCGTGTTGATACGCCGCAACTTTGCCGAAAATGATTGATACACAACGGTATTGGCAGTTACGGTTGTCAGGACCTCAGAGGTCGAGGGGGCTCGACACAAGCCTCCGCCTGCCGGTCTACGGCCAGAATGGAGTTCGCCATGGACAACCACACCGACCCCATCGTCATCGATCCCGAATGTCCCGATATTCAGGGTGAGATCGCCCGCATCCGCGAGCGGGGACCGATCACCAAGGTCGTGCTCCCGGGCGGAGTGCCCGCCTGGTCGGTGACCGACGCGGCCATGCTCAAGGAGATTCTCTCCAGCTCAGAGGTTTCCAAGGACCCACGCCAGCACTGGCCGGCGTTCCGGAACGGCGAGATAGGCAAGGACTTCCCGCTCCTCAACTGGGTGAATACGCGTTCGATGTTCACCGCTTACGGCGCAGAACACCGTCGGCTCCGCAAGTTCGTGGCACCGGCGTTCACCGACCGGCGCACCGCAGCGCTGAAGCCACGCATCCAGGCCATCGCCGATGAACTGGTGACGGGTCTGGATGCCGCGCCGCAGCGCGACCCTGTCGACATCCGTGAGCATTTCGCTTACCCGCTGCCTCTGCGTGTGATCAACGAGCTGGTAGGCGTTCCCGAGCACCTGATCGGGCCACTACGTACATGCGTGGACGGCATCTTCGACATCGCATTGAGCGAAGAGGAAGCCGTAGCCAACTACCTGACGATGATCGGGCTCCTGCAGGAACTCGTCGCATATCGTCGCGAGAATCCCGCGGAGGACATGACCAGCACCCTCATCGCCCACGCGGACGATCCCGCAAAGGATTTCAGCGTCGAGGTACTCGTCGGGACACTCTATTTGACGATCAACGCCGGGCACGAGACGACGGTGGACCTGATCGACCAGTCGATATACCTGTTGCTCACCAACCCGGACCACCTGGCTGCTGCGCTCGCCGGCAGTCTGCCCTGGGCGGATGTGATCGAGGAAGCGCTGCGGTTCGAGCCATCGATCGCGCACGCCCCGCTGCGCTACGCGGTGACCGATTTCGTCCTCGGCGACGTCACGATCACCGAAGGCGATCCAATACTCTCGTGCCCCGCGGGCGTCAACCGGGACCCCAAGATCTACGGCGACAGCGCGGACAAGTTCGACCCGTACCGGACGAACAAAGACCACATGGCGTTCGGGTACGGCGCCCACCGCTGCCCGGGCGCACCGCTGGCACGGCTCGAGGCCCAGGTGGCCCTTCCCACACTCTTCCAGCGGTTCCCGCACATGAAACTCGCCGTCTCCCCCGACGAACTCGGCACGGTACCCGGTTTCATCGCCAACGGGCACGACCACCTGCCGGTATTCCTGAAATAGGCAGCGATATTCGGGGAGGAATCAAGACGGTATAGGCCGCGGCGTGGGGCTGGTGCAGACGTTCCGGGTAACTCTCGAGGTCTCCGGTCGCAGTACCGGCCCTCGCCGCGACGAACTGCTACTGATCGGCGGCGTCTGGCGCAGGAACGGCACCAGGTCCCGGAACCGCTGGTTCCAGGCAAGGAGCGATCGCGGCCTCGATGATCAGGCGTGAATCCAGCGCCGACGGTTGGCGTTTGCAGGTTTCCAGGCGCTGCATCAACTCGACGACATCAGCGTCGGAGAACGGGGTGAGGTTGCCGTGCAGGACGGGGTCTCGACGGCGGTCACCAGGTCGGCGATGCCGCACGTGCCGAGTGTTCCACCTTCGAATCCACGTGCTGATTTTACCGCGACCGAGACCGCAACGGAAGTCGAATTTTGTTGTTATACAACAGTTTTCATACATCGAACCAATTCCAACTCAGGCCCAGTAAGGTGCCAGGTATGGAGGAATCCGATGTCGCCCTTGCCATTCGAGCCGGGGAGGCCGCGTCCGGTGTAATCCGGGATCAGTTCCGTGGTCCTGTCACCCGCTATGACAAAGAGGATGATGACTTCGCCACCCAGGCTGATCTTGCCGCCGAGCGGACCATTCTCGATATCCTTCGGGCCGCCTGTCCAGGCGATCGTTTCCTTGCCGAGGAGTCCGGCGCCACCGGGGACCGTTCGGACCGCACCTGGTTGATCGATCCGCTGTGCGGCACAAGGAATTTCGCTGCGGGGACGCCGCTTGTCGCGGTGAATATCGCGCTGCGCGCCGGGGAGACCGTTACGGCGGCCGTTGTGGCGGATCCCTTCTCCGGGGAGATCTTCTGGGCCGACGGGACCACGGCCGCCGTTCGCCGCGACGGCAACGACCACCCACTGGTCCCTCTATCCGCGAGCCGGCTGGTCGACAACCCGTCGCCCTACACGGACTGGTTCTCCGCTGGCCGGCTCATGGCCGACGAGTCCTTCACTGCCGCGTTCCATCCCCGCGTTCTGTCCACCTCACTGGCCCTGGTCTGGGTGGCAGCGGGCCGTCGCGCCGCCTACCTCGTGGACCGCGATCTCCGCGACGACGTCCACTTCACCGCCGGCATCGCTGTGTGCCGGGCAGCCGGCTGCACGGTCACCGGCCTTACCGGGCAACCCCTCCACACTCCACCGCACGGCCTGCTGGCCGCCGCCGACCCCGTCACCCACGGCCGGTTGCTCGACATCATCGCCGGGACCCGCTAGAGCGAGGCATGGTGCACGAGAGCATCGGCGACCAGCGCCGCACCGGCCAAGGCACCTCCTCACGAGCGGCGGGATGTCACCGCCCTGTGCGACAACTCGCCGCGCGCCGATCATGCCGTTGTCGGATGACCCTTCGGCCCGCCTCGAGAAGGTCCGAACGGAGCTCCTCGGCCTCGGCTGGTCGTCGAGGGCCGGGCGCTGACCGAGGTCAGTTGTCGGGAACCGGCCCATCGTCCAGGGGCGGACTGGCGGATTCGAGTTGTTCGGGCAGGAGCGGGGATACCGCGAAGACGGCGGCGGATGCGTCGGCGGGGAGTGCCTCGACGGCGCGAACTCCCGGGTGCGCGGCCAGGGTGCGGAGTTGCGCCAGCGTGCCCTGCAGAACGATGGCGACGACGCACGGGCAGTCGGCACCCAAGCGGCTCGCCACGAGGTTCTTCACCCGGGTGGAGCGGTCGTCGTAGGTGGGCGTCGACTCCATCTGGGCGGCAGCGGATTTCACCGACGCCACGGCCACGGCATCGCCCGCGGGGACACCGATGGAGATGATCGGCGTCGCCACCCGGTCGACGGCCACGTGATAGTCGATCTCCGAGATCCGCAGGCCGCCACTGAATTCCGGAATGCGGCCGGCGGTGACACCCTCGGTGAACGAGAGCAACGCCCAGTGCCCGTCGGAGTCGGTGCCCTGCAACGACTTCTGAGCCCGCTCCAGGTAGTGCGTCACCGGCTCACCGCTCTCCGGCCCCAGCCGGTCGGTGGAGATGATCGCCGGCCGGGGCGGGATCGCCCACCCCAACACCACGATCAGGATCGCGAAAAGCACTGCGCCCACACCGATCCCGGCGCGGCGCGGCGTCAGCGCATCCACTCGAGACCCCGGATCAGTGCGCGCGCAGGACGTCGAGGGCGTGTTCCAGATCGGCGGGGTACTCGCTGGTGATCTCGATCCAGCGGCCGTCGGCGGGATGGTTGAAGCCCAGCTGGCGCGCATGCAGCCACTGCCGTTCCAGCCCCAGCCGCTCGGCCAGACGCGGGTCCGCGCCGTAGGTGAGGTCGCCGCAGCAGGGATGCCGCACCGCCGAGAAGTGCACGCGAATCTGGTGGGTGCGACCGGTTTCCAGGTGGATGTCGAGCAGGCTCGCCGACTGGAAGGCCTCGACGGTGTCGTAATGGGTGATCGACGGGCGGCCGTCCGCGGTGACCGCGAACTTCCAGTCGTTGCCACGCGCGCGTCCGATCGGCGCGTCGATGGTGCCGCTGCTCGGATCCGGATGACCCTGCACCAGCGCGTGATACCGCTTCTCCACGGTCCGGTACTTGAACGCCCGCTTGAGCTGGGTGTAGGCATGCTCGGACTGTGCGACCACCATCACACCCGAGGTGCCGACATCCAGCCGGTGCACGATGCCCTGCCGCTCATGGGCTCCCGAGGTCGAGATGCGGTAACCCATGGCCGCCAGGCCGCCCACCACGGTCGGGCCGGTCCAGCCGACACCCGTGTGCGCCGCCACCCCCACGGGCTTGTCGACGGCCACGATGTCGTCATCGGCGTAGAGGATCTTCATCCCCTCCACCGGGGTCGCCTCCACCGTGAGTTCCCGCTTGGGCTCCGGGAATTCGACCTCCAGCCAGGCCCCTGCGGTCAGCCGGTCCGACTTGCCGGCCGAGACGCCGTCCAGCTGGACGCCGCCGTCCTCGGCCATCGAGGCCACCGCGGTGCGCGACAGCCCGAGCAGGCGCGACAGCCCAGCATCGACTCTCATACCGTCCAGCCCGTCGGGCACCGGCATGCTGCGGGTCTCCCTCATGCCGCCTTCCCCTCCGTGCTCGACGCCGCCTGCTGCCGATGCATGCGGGTGCCGTCGGGTTCGAAACCGAACACCGTCAGCGCCACCAGCAGAATGGCCCCGCACACGATCGACGAATCGGCCACATTGAACACCGGCCACCAGCCGACCGCCACGAAATCCACCACATGACCCTGCAACGGGCCGGGCGCGCGGAACAGACGGTCGATGAGATTGCCGAGCGCGCCGCCCAGCACCATGCCCAGGCCGATGGCCCACGGCAGCGAGCGCAGGGTCCGGCCGATGCGTATGACACCGATCACCACGGCCGCGGCGACCAGGGTCAGCAGCCAGGTCATGCCGGTGGCCATGGAGAACGCGGCGCCCGGATTGCGGACCAGGGTCAGGCGCACGCTGTCGCCGATGAGATAGATCGGCTTACCGGGCGTCATGGTCGCGACCACGATGGTCTTGGTCAGCAGATCCAGGCCCAGCAGCACCACCGCGATGAGCAGGAGCACGGGCAGACGCAACGGCTGCGCGGGGGAAGTCCCGGCATCGGCCGCGGGGCTGATCTCCCCTGGCGATGTGTCTGGTTCCTCTGCGCCGGATTCGCGCGGCCGATCGGTACTCACCCTGACATCATTCCTTATTCATGTCGGGCGCCTCTGAACACCCCGAAACCACGGCCCCACAGGATCCCAGCTGTTTTTCAGGAACGCGCCGTAACCTGTTCGACGTGACGGTGTTGTCTTCCTCCCCCAGCTCGGCGAAAGCCACCGCACGCTGTTCCGGCACCCCGCGCCCGCCGCGGCGAGGCGCGGGCACGCGCACCACGCGCTCGGGGGTCCTGCTCCTGGTTCTCGCGGTGACCCTGACCGCCTTCGGCGTCGGCTGCAGCGATCGCACGGAGACCACGGCCGAGGCCGACGGCACCGAACCGGTGGGCATCAACAAAGAGGTCACCATGCCCATCGAGGCCGTGACCGCCACCGTCGTCGAGCCGGGCGCCGAACCCCGCTCGCCGCTGCGCCGCACCCTCGAGGCGGGCGCCACCCAGCAGGTCACGCTGAGTACCGAACATCACATCGAGCAGCAGATCAATCAGCAGGCGCTGCGTGACATCTCCCCGCCCGCGATGACCATTCCGCTCACCGCGGAGTCCGGCACCGATGGGGTGGAACTGACCGTCGGCAATGTCACCTCCCCCGACCCGACCCTGGCCAAGGCGCTGCTTCCCGCGGACGGTTCCCGCGTCGGCTTCGACGTCAGTGACCTGGGGGCGATCACCGCGCTCAAGCTGGCGCCCAAGCCCGCTACCTCCGACTCCGCGCGGGCCGCGCTGGAGCAGGCGTTCTATCAGGCCGTGTACCAGTCCATCGCGTTCCCGCCCGACGCCGTCGGCGTGGGCGCGGTGTGGACGGTGCGGCAACAGGTTTCCGGCAGCGTGCCGCTGGAGCAGGTGACCACCTGCACCCTCACCTCCCGGGACGGCAACCAGCTCACCATCGAACTGAATGTGGTGCAGACGCCGAAATCCACCGTGTGGCATCTGCCCAACGAGGCGGGCCAGCTGGAGATCGTCGACTACCTCATGCAGGGCACCGGCACCATCACGGTGGATCTCGGTCTGCCGCTACCGGTTTCCGGTTCGGTCGAGGTGGGCGGCAACCAGACCTACCGCGACCCGCGCAGCTCGGTGACGCTGCGGCAGACCCTGCGCACGGAGGTGCAGTGGGGCGCCTGACGCGGCTCGCGCTGCTGGCGGGGGTCCTGGCGCTGGCCGCCACCGCCTGCGGCAGCCACAAGGATTCCGCGCCCGCGCTGCCGAGTCTGGGGCCGGCGGTGCAACCGTCCGGAACGCCGGGGGGCGCACCGGTTCTCGACCAGTTCACGCTGCGTTCGGAGCTGCTCGACGTATCGGGGATGCCCGCGGGGTTCACCGCGCTCGACGATCCGCCGCCCGGGAGTTCCGGTGGGGCGGGCGCCAAGACCGATCCGGCGCCGTGCGCGAATGTGCTGGCCGCCATGGCCGTTCAGGCTCCGGGGTCGGCGGCGCAGGCCGCGGCCCAGTTCGGCGGGCCGAATTTCGCCAGTGTGGATATCGATGCGGCGTCGTATGCGAATGGCGGAGCGGCGCAGGCTTTTTCCACCGTCCAGTCCATTCTGCCGGGCTGTACCAAGTACTCCGGTAAGGATGCCGACAATACAAAAGTGGAATTCCGGCTGGGCGGTTTGAATCAGCCGCAGGCCGGTGACGGCTCGACCGCATTCCAGATGCGCACCACCAGCGATGGGCTCACGCTGTACACCGATGTGAGCATCACGCTGGTCGGTTCGACGGTGGTGCAGATCGCCTACTCGGATGCGAAGGAACCCGATCCACAGCAGCTCAGCGCCATGACCGCAGCGCAGGTGCGCAAGCTGCAGGGGGCTGCGGGTCCGTAGTCACGGAACTTTTCCCGCATATGCGGCAATTCGGGTGATCATTCGGAAATTCGAGTAATTCTTGTCGGGACCGGGGCATAAGCTCGACGCGTCCGGCAACAACCTCGAACGGAGGTTTTCGATGTCCGATGTCAAACCCATTCCCGAGGGCTACCCGACCGTCTGCCCCTCGCTCGCCTGCAATGGCGCCGCGCAGGCGATCGACTTCTACAAACGTGTTTTCGGCGCCGACGAACGTTTCCGCATGCCCGGGCCCGACGGCACGGTCGCACACTGCGAAATGCAGTTCGGCTCTTCGGTGATCATGCTCAGCGACCCGGCGCCGTCCATGGGGTTCCTGGACCCCAAGGCGGTCGGCGGCACGCCGGTCAATCTGTACGTCTATGTCGACGATGTCGACGCCGCCCACGCCGTGGCCCTGTCGGGCGGGGCTCAGGAGCTACAGCCGCCCGCCGACCAGTTCTACGGTGACCGCACCTCGGGCATCGAGGATCCGTGGGGTCACCGCTGGACCCTCGCCCTGCACGTCGAGGATGTCGAGCCGGAGGAGATGGCCAAGCGGATGGCCGAGATGCAGGGCTGAGGCCCGCCCTGCGGTCCGATAGCACGGTCTGAAAACGCCTCCGCACCCGTTTCGGCAAGGAAACGGGTGCGGATCGCGGTCGCCGGCCGGGCGGCTGTTGCCGCCCGGCCACGGTGATCACTGCCAGCCGGTCACGTTGATCGGGCCGGGATTCCAGAGACCGCTGTGCGGGTCCGTGGTCACCACGGGCTTGGCGGTCTGTGCGGAGCCATCGATCCGCTCGAGCCGCTGCAGCTCACCCCAATCCATGCGCGGGTCGTGGTCGAGGTAGGTCGCCAGGGTGACCGGGCGCAGCAGCATCGAGCTCCAGCCCAGGGCGCCGCCGCCGTCATGGCTCTGCCACAGCGTGGTCATGGCCGCGCCGCCGCGGTCGGGCATGATGCGGTAGTCGGGCACCTCGGCGATCCCGTCGAGGTGATCGAACGGCCGCTGGCACGGGAACTGCAGGCCCACTTCCCAATCCAGCAGCACCGGCTTGTCCCGGCCGACATAGTTCTCCAGCGTCACCGTCTGCGGGATGCGCGGCGGAGTGAGCGCCACCCACTGCTTGGGATCGCTGTCACGGTCCTCGGCCACCACGCGAATCGCGGTGGCCTGCGCCGGAATATCGCTCAGCGGCACCCGCAGATTGCGCCAGGTCGGCGCGGGGCCGATGTCGATCGGCGTGACGCGCCCCTGCGGTTCGACCGAACCCTCAGCGCCGGGGACACCGTACTCGATCTCGACCGATTGGCCGAGCGTCACGATGCCGTCCTTGCTCACCGAGCGAATCCGCCCGGCGGCCGTCATCGCGATGATGCCGGAACGATCCCCCTGCCCGGGCAGGGCATACCAGCCCGTGGTCAGGGTGGAGACCGCCTCGGAGCTGTTGTAACTGCCCAGCACCGGGGTATCGGCGGCGAGCCCGAAAGGCAGTGGCGCGGTAGTGGTTCCGTCCACGGTAGTGCTGCCGCGGTTGCTGACTGCACTGGAGACGCTGCCGCCGGTGTCGACGTCATCGTCAGGACGCAGGTCGGTGGACACGCCTCTGGGCGAGAAGCCGACCGCGTCCGCGGTGAAAGTACCGAGTGCATCGCCCTCGAGCGGCTTCAGCATGCCCTGGTTCGGGTCCGTCTCGACCAGCACGTCGCGGGCCAGGCCGCATGGCTTGCCCAGCACCGCATCCACATTCGAGCGCGCCAGCGAGTACGCCGGATACTGCGCGACCGCGCCCTTGGCGAGCGAGCCCACCTCGAACAGCACCATGAACGCGGCCGCCACCGTCAGCGGCGGAATCGCCACGAAGCGCCAGCCCAGCTTCGAGATCCGGTGCGGGCCGGGCTGTTCCGGCGCGCGCACATGGAACCAGCCGGCCAGGGCGAGCAGCGCCACCGTGAGCGCCAGGAAGATCTTGTCGACCTCGATCCCGGCCAGCACCACCGGCTTGTCGTGCCAGGGCACATTCCAGTTCGAGACGTACCACCAGCCATTGATGCTGGAGAACGCGACCGCGAGCGCGAACGCGATCACCGCAGCGAACAACGCCCGGTTACGCGGGGAGCGCATCACCCGCGGGCCGACCGCCACCGCGGTCAAAACCGCGATGACTCCGGCCAATCCGGCGTAGATGCCGTTGTGGTGGGTCCACTTGGTGGGGGTGAACATCATCAGCGCGATGACGCCCACACCGGTGCCGAGCACCCGGCGCACCGGGCCCGGCGCGGTGAACGGGATCCGGCCGCCCTTGCGCAGCAACACGAATGCGCACACCAGCAGACCGATCCAGAACGCGAACATGCCGAAGCGCCGCGCCAGCGAACCATCGATGGTGGGCATGAAAAGGTATTGGTAGCGAATGTATTCGCCGTCCCAGTGCACATCCGGGCCGACCGCGGTGTGCACCCGGCTCATCTCGAACATCGACGACAGCGGCTGATCGCAGAACATGATCGCCAGCACCACCGCACCGGCCGCCGCCAGCGGGGCGGCGAGGGTCAGATAGGCGCCGAAGCGGGCCTTCAGGATGGTGAAGGCGTTCGCGCCGGGGGCGGTCGGCTTGCCGAGCACGGTCGCGTGCTTGTTGAGGATCCGCCAGGCCGGCCGGATCCCGGCCAGCAGCGGCGCGAAACAGATGATGCCGGACGGGCCGACGGTGCAGGTGAACGCGCCGATCATGATGGCCACGCCGTAGGGCAGCAGCCGGCCCGTCGCGATCGCCCGCTCCACCGAGACCCAGGTGAGCAGGACACCCAGCGCCACCAGCGGTTCCGGGCGCAGGCCGTTGTTGTACGGCAGCCAGACGGCCAGGAAACCCAGCGCGCCGGTCCACACCGCGACGCGGTCGCGGCGGATCCGCGCGCCCAGGCGGGGGATCACCTCGCGGCTGAGCACCAGCCAGATCACGATGCCGGCCAGCAGGGCGGGCAGGCGCATCCACACGCTGGCCGGGCTGACCTGCGCCATGTGGCCGATGAGGTCGTAATACGGAGTGCCGACCGGGGTTTCGGGGACACCGAAGTAGCCGAAGTAGTTGGCCATGTACCCGGCGTGAATCGAGGCCCGGCCCATGCCGTACTGGTAGCCGTCGTCGGAGGTGGTCGCGCCGATGAAATGCCAGAGGATGAGGATGCCCAGCACCACGGCGTCGACGGGCTTGAAGGTCCACCAGTGCTGCGGCAGGAAGCGGCGCGCGCGACGGCCGTCGAGGCGGTCCAGGCGGAACAGCGCGAACAGGGCGACGAGGGTGCCGAGGACGGCGGTCCAGATGGCGATCCGCTTGATCGTGCTCGGCGTCGAGGTGAAGCGGCTGTCCACCTGCGCGCTGACCTTGGCGCCGTCGGAGACGGTCAGGTCGCTGAAGATGCCGACCAGCTGCGGCCGGTAGTCGCCGTTCAGGGTGACCGGGGCGGCCGTGGATCCGCTCAGGGTCGCGGTGGAGGAGGTGAAATCCGAGTGCACGGTGAGCACGCAACCCGCGCCGAGCTGGTCGACGGGCACGCTCATCAGCGTCTTGTGATGCAGGATCGCTTCCAGTTTGCCCGGCGTGGTCACACCATCGGTGGTGGATGCCGCTGTGACCCGGGCCACGAAGCCGTACTTCTCGAGGTCCGGCGCACCATTGGGCGCGGTGGCGGCGAGCGTGCCGCCCTTCGAACCCAGTTGCGTCACAGCCGAACACGGAATGGTGGCGTCGAAGTTCAACGGCGCGTAGGTCACCAGCGGAGCCTCGATGCTCTGCGCCGAATTCCCCTGCGGCCAAGTCAAAGTCGTGTGGTCCACCCGGACCGGCAGGAACGGCACCGCCAGCGCCGCCAGCACCGCGATCACACCGGCGATCAGAGCGGTCGGCCGCGCCCAGCCCCCTCGAATCCTTCTCTCGGGTTCAGCACCAGCACTCCCGGCGGCATCCTGCCCCGCCTTCTCCAACACGTCGGTCACGACCGCCGATCCTAAGCGGAACTCATCTTCCCCCGCTCCCCCCTCTCCACGATCGACCCCCCAAACCCCCGGGACACCACCCCACCCGGTGGAATATCCATGCTCCCGCACCACTTACTGTGCGCCACCTCACATTTCCAGCCCGATCCCGACCTCGCTATCGCCCCCGCCCGCAGTCCCGGCGCGACCACCTACCCAGCATCCAGCGCGACCACCTACCCAGGATCCACACCGAGCCGCTGCCTGCCACCAGAACGGATTCTGAGGCCCCCTCCGGGCCGGAGCCGAGCCATAGCACTCATCCGGGGCACAGTCCGGCCCCGGAGCCGAGCCGCGGTCCGATGTCCCGGGATCCAGGCCCGGGGGGATTGTGACCTCGAGCTCGGCTCTCGGGCCTATTGACCAGGACCAGGGCCCGACCTTTGACTGGCTCCGACCCACGTCCTGGCCCCGGCCCTTGCTCATGACCGTGCCCTGCGCCATTGCCATGATCGGGGCCATCGCCTCGACAACATCGTGCCCCTGGCCCATGGCCCATGGCCCATGGCCGGGATCATGTCCATAACCTGCCGTTCCCCGGCCGGTGGCCATCTTTATGTCCTTGCCCCGGCTCATGACTGTGCCCTGGGCCACCACCATGACCGCGGCCCTTGCGTTGGCCAGGTATCCGTGCCCTTACCCCTGGCCGGGGTGGTGTCCTTGACCGCTGTCCCCGGGCTTATGGCTATTTCCAGGTCCGTGGCCATGCCCTTACCCCGGCTCGTGGGTGTACGCATGTCCCGGCCTATACGGCGGGACCGGGGTCGGCGGGTGGGGTGGCTTCGGCTCGGGCCCGGGGTGCGGCGGCGGGGCCGGCTTCGGCGGTCGCTCGGGTTCCCACACGCTCTCGGGCGGAGGCGCGGGCGCGGTGTACTCCGGAATCGGCGGAATCGAGAAGTACCGCGGCGTATAAGGAATCAGCGACGTCGTATCCGGCACATCGTCATCGTGAGGCGGCCGCGGCAGCTCAACCGTCGGATCCTCACTTCCCGGAGGCACCCGCCACGTCAACCGCGGATCCTGCCCCGTGGCACAAGCACCCGACTCCGGCGTCGAACCCCCACCTTCCTCAGCCAACCTCCATGTCAGTCTCGGATCCTGACCCCGCACAGGACTGCTCGGCGCTGGGACCGAGCCCTCGCCTTCAACAGGCAGACGCCACGCCAAGCGCGGATCCTGACCCCGCACAGGACCGCCGGACTCCGGAGCGGGACGGGCTGAGGTGGCAGGGTTTTCGGCCTGGCCGGCACGACGGTAGTCGTCGAGGTCGGCACGTAGTTGCCTGCGGATGTCTGCCAGATCGCGCAGGCGCTGCTGGATGCCTTCGTGCTCCTCGAAGTACTTGTCCGGGCGCAGGTTCGCCTCGTCGAGGCGGGCCTGCGTATCCGACAGCTCGGCCGTGCGGCGCATGACCGCGTCCATACCGGCCCGGCCCATGTGCTCCGGGCTCATTCCTTCCGAATCGACGCCCAGCGAACGCAGCAGTGCGCGAGCCGAATCCAGCGCTTCGGCAGCCGTGCGCGGCCGCTCGGACTGCGGCTCCGGGCCGGGCGGGGTGCCGCCGCGTGAACCCGGCTCGGTGGCAGGCGAACCGGTTCCGCGTGTACCCGGGTCCGGAGCGGACGAGGGTTCGGGGCGTGTGCCGGGGTCGCCGAACAGATTGGTGAGGGGGCGGGGCGATTCCGTGGTGGAACTGGTTGCGGACGTGTGGGTTTGCGCGCCGGGGTTGCCGGTGGACAGGCCCGCGGCCGCGGATTGGGGGTGCGGGGTCCCCGCGGGCGCGCCCGACGGATCGGCCGTGCCCGACGGATCGGGCGTGGCCGTCGGGTGGGAGGTCGTCGCCGGTTCCGGATGGGGGGCCGGGGCGCTGCCGTCGCCCCCGGTAGGCATGTTCGTGCGCGCGCCCGAGGGCGCCTCGAAGGGACCCGGGTGGACGCCGCCAGAGGTGGGCAGGCGGAAGCCCTTGGCGCCACCGGTCAGGACGCCGTAGGAGGTGGCGCTGGTCAGCAGCCGGGGGTCCCAGGTCCAGCCGTCCGTGGTGCCCTTGGTGATCAGGGTGGGGAGGCCGCCCACGCCCCACGAGGCAAAGGCTCCGGCGACGCCCGCACCGGTGCCGACGAGGGCGCCGCGAAGCGCATTGCCGAAGGGATTGCCCGCGAACGGAAGTCGGGTGGCGGCCTTGCCGAAGATCTCACCGGCGGGTCCGCCGACCGCGCCCGCGGCGGCCGCCGTGAGGGCGGTCATGCCGACCCGTTCCCAATCCATGCCCTTGCGGTGGCCCTCGGCGATCTGCAGACCCTGGATGGCGACGTCCTGACCAGCGCCCAGAACGGTGCTGATGACGACATGTTTCGCGAGGAAGCGGGCCAGCGCGGCCACGCCCAGTTTCTCCGCGTAGCGGGCAATGGCGGAGACCGCACGCTCGCCCAGCAGCCGCACGGCGGTGCGCGTGATCAGGGTGGCCGCGGCCTCCTCGGCGGGCGCGGTGGGCGGGAAGCACCACGCCAGTGCGATCTCCACGGCGAGCATGCCGAGAGCGGAGAGGATCATGATCTTCGTGTACTCGATCTCGGTGCCGAGGCCGTCGGCCGCCTCGGAAACCTGATCGAGGATGTCGGCCAGCGCCTGGAAGGACTGCGGGCCCGAATCGAGGTTGTTCAGGGCCGTGACCATGGACTCGAGACCGTCGCCCCACGGGTAGGCCGCGATGGTGGCCTTCTTGGCGGCCTCCAGTTCGGGTATCAGGTCACGCAATCGGCGCGCGGCGGTGCTCCAGTCGGAGGCGATGTCCCACATCGCGTCTTCGTCGCCCTGCGGCCAGGCCGAACACGCGACCCAGCCCAGCCACTGCAGTTCGCCCGGAATATCGATGGACAATGGCGGCCGGTCTACCGGTAGCGGACAGCGTTGCCGTGGTCCATCCGCTCCAGAGTGTCCGCGGCCTCGTTCTGCCCGGACGCGTACGACCCCAGGGTCGTTGCCATGGTGCGGAGTCCGTCCCGCAGATTGGCGTGCGCGGCGGCGTACCCCTGTCCGCCGTCGGCGAAGGTGCTGCCGTAGCTGTCGTCGCCCCAGGCCGCGCCCTTGGCGGACAGCGCCTGTTCCAGGGTGGCGAGAATGCCGTTGACGCGGTTTTCGAGATCCTGCATCTGCCCTGCGGCACCACGCAGCCGACCAGGAGTAACGCCGACTTTCGTTGCCACTGTTGCCCTTTCGCCGATGGACGGAAGATCAACGATGGCAACGGGTGCGGGCCGCGCAACAGGCCGGCGACCCCGAATTAACGCCACCCTGACAGGTTTCGCGGTCTTCTTGACGAAACTCCGTGTGGGACAGGCAAAACCCGGTCCGGCATCCGCCGTTCGATGCCGGACCGGTCACACGGGACTAGCTGCAGGCCGGGGAGGTCTGGTTGGCCAGCGAGAGTGCGTTGCAGACCCATTCCTTCTGGACCTTCCACTTGCCGTCCTCGGCCACGAAGGGCACGACGGCCTGCTGCGGCGCGCCGCCGTTGATCGCGACCTGAGCGTCGGCGGTGATGGTGCCGTTGCCGAGATCGGTCACATTGGTGACGGTGATGGTGGCGTTGTTCTGCTTGTAGGCCTCCGCCAGCCGGCTGGGCAGGCTCGGGTCGGCCGAGACGCCCTGCAGCATGTCGAGCTTCTCCGCGTCGGGAATGCTCGGGTCCAGTGCCTTCTGCAGTTCGGTGTTCAGGTCCGCCGCGGTCGGGGCCGGCGGGTAGTTCGTCTGCGCCGCGGTGGTCTTGGAGGTGGTGACCTTGGCGGGCTTGCTCTCCTTCTTGTCACCGCTCCCACACGCCGACAGCCCGAGTACGGTCACGACAGCCAGTGCGGCGACCGCGATGCGTCCAGTCTTCTGAAGCTTCAACTGCTCGTCCTTTGCGTTCGAGTAGGTCCGTTCGACAACGTGCCAGCTACACCCGACCGGCGGCGCTGCACGACACGCGACACTACCAACGTGGCGTCTCAGAAGCCGCCCGCGCGCCGGACGGCGCGGCATTTTCAGGCTGAATCCTCATAATTCGCGCATTCGGGCCTTAACGGTAGGACAAGCCCCGATAGCCCCGAAAAGTGAGGAAGACGGACCCGCTCCCGCACCCCGGTTGGCGCCGGAACCGCTCAGCGCAGGCTGCCCAGTGGGTCGGCACGGGTGAGGTCGGGATCTTCGGCGGGGAACGTGCGGGCAGGACCCGGCCCCGTGGAACGGGTTTCGAACCTGATGGTCACGACCCCGTGGCCCGCGCCCTGCACCCAGCCGTGCCCGAATTCGGGGTGTTCGACATCGAGTCCCGGGTACCAGGTTCCGACGGCGAAGGAGCGAGTCGCGGGCGGCACCACCGGATCCGGGCCCTCGGGCACCGCAAAGGTGGGCTCCTCGGAGACCGCGCCATCGGTATCGACCGTCTGATCCAACTCGGGGAACAGCGATTCCTGCCGAATCTCCGAGAGCCCGGCGAAACCCACTCCCACCAGGCGAATCGGCCCGATCTCGGCCGGGTCCAGGGCGGACCGCTGCGCGGCGGCGGTGAGGGTGGCGAGATCCTCGGTGGCATAGGGCAGCGTGGAGGAGCGGGTCACGATGCTCATGTCGGTCTTCTTGAGCTTGAGCACCACGGTGCGCGCCGCGCGGCCGTCGGTGGTGAGCCGCCGATGGGCGGAGGCGGCCATGGCGTCGATGGCCGGGCGCAGCTGGGCGAGGGTGAGAATGTCGGTCTCATAGGTGGTTTCGGCGCTGATCTGCTTGGCCTCCGCGCGCTCGGCCACCGGCCGGTCGTCGATGCCGCGGGCCAGCCGGTGCAGCGCCACCCCGATGCTGCCGCCGAGAATCGAGGACGCCTCCGACTCCGGCAGCGCCGCCAGCGCCCCCACGGTCTCGATTCCCAGTGAGCGCAACCGGCTTTCGGCCACCGGCCCGATCCCCCACAGTTTGCGCACCGGCAGCGCGGACAGGAACCCGTCCTGCTCGGCCGCCGGAATCACCCGCACCCCATCGGGTTTGGCCAGCCCGGAGGCGATCTTGGCGAGCTGCTTGCCGCTGCCCGCCCCGACCGAGGCCACCAGGCCGGTGCGTTCCCGCACCGCCGTCCGTAACTCCTCGCAGAATTCGAGCACCCGCGCCGGAGTGGCCCCGGCCAGTTCCGCGGGTTCCCCGAACGCCTCGTCGAACGACAGTGTCTCCAGCACCGGGATCCGGGTCCGCAGGGTATCGAAGACCTGCCCGCTGAGTTCGCCGTACACCGCCCCGCGCGGCGGGATCACCACCGCCGCCCCGCCGACCAGCCGCCGCGCCTGATGCATGGGCATGGCCGAGCGCGCCCCGAACACCCGCGCCTCGTAGCTGGCCCCCGCCACCACGCCGCGTCCGCCCATGCCGCCCACGAGCACCGGCCGCCCGCGCAGGGTCGGGCGGGTCAGTTGCTCGACCGAGGCGAAGAACGCGTCCATATCTATATGGAGCACCCACCGCCGCTGTCCCGTACCTCGGGACCCGCTGTCGATTTGCTGTGTGTCCGCGCCCGCCCCGGCGGGCCCGCCGCCCCTGCCCTCCGGCCCTGCACAACCGACTCCACCAGGCATGATGTCCCGGTTCGCGGGGTCGGCAGACGTATTCACACCGGGAAATCTACAAGCGACTACCGACAGGCACGACCCGCCGGATGTGTGATGATTCGTCCATGACGATTCGCAAGGCCGTGATTCCCGCAGCGGGTATCGGCTCGCGCCTGCTGCCGCTGACCAAGGCGATCCCGAAGGAAATGCTCGCGGTGGGCGACAAGCCCGTCATCGAACACACCGTCCGCGAGCTCGTGGCCTCCGGCATCACCGACATCACCATCGTGGTAAGCGGCGGAAAGTCGTTGATCCAGGATCACTTCCGCCCCAACCCCGCCCTGGTCGCCCAGCTGCGTGCCGACGGCAAGACCGCCTTCGCCGACGCGGTCGAGGAGGTCGGTGAGCTGAGCCGGCAGGGCCACATCACCTACCTGGACCAGCACGGCCCGTACGGCAACGGCACCCCGGTGCTGAACGCGGCCCGCCACCTGGGCAACGAGCCCATGCTGGTGCTGTGGCCCGACGACGTCTTCGTCGCCGAGGTGCCGCGCGCCCAGCAGCTCATCGACGCCTACGAGAAGACCAACGCGCCGGTACTGGCGCTCATGCCGATGGATCCGTCCGAGTCGCAGCGCTACGGCGTCCCGGTGGTCGAGGAGACGGTCGGCGAGGGTCTGATGCGGATCAGCGGCCTGAAGGAGAAGCCCAAGCCGGAAGACGCCCCGTCCTCCTTCGCCGCCATCGGCGGCTACGTGGTCACCCCGGGCATCATCGCCGAACTGCGCAAGCAGGTCGACAACTGGTACACCCACCGCACCGGCGAGGTGTATCTGACCGATGCCATCAATGTCTTCGCCGCCGAGAATCCGGTGTACGGCCAGGTGATTCGCGGGCGCTGGTACGACACCGGCAATCCGGCCGACTATCTGACCGCGCAATTCGCCTCTGCGCTGGCGCATCCGGAGTACGGTCCGCTGTTGCGACAGCTCGTCGCCGAGTAGGCCGCCGCCGCCTCACAGGCCGCCAGGTTCGGCGCACACGTGCCGTGCGCCCAACCACGCCAGACCGAATTTGTCGAAACCCGAAACATGGGGGCATGTTTCGACGATCATGCCCGTGGGTCGGGATACCCCTCTGGATCGAAGGTCGGTTTTGCTAGGCGGATTGGGCACCCGGGCGGCACTGCTCGCGGCGGCAAGTTGTTCTCTTGTCACTACGTTCACCATGGTCGTACCCGCTGGTCCGGCCTTCGGTGCCCCACCCGACCCGATAACCAGCACGGCGAGCCTCGCGGGCACCGCGGTGTCCGACGACGGCTCCGCCATCACCTCCTTCGAGGTGCACGACTCCCGCAACCTGACGCTGCACGTGCACTCGGCGGCGATGAACTCCGACATCACGGTCGAGGTGCAGCGTCCCGCCGACACCTCCGAGCCGCGCCCGGTGCTGTATCTGCTCAATGGCGCGGGCGGCGGCCAGGACACGGCGACCTGGAAGCGCAATACCGATTCCACCCAGTTCTTCATGGACAAGAATGTGAACGTGGTGATGCCGATCGGCGGCGCGTTCACCTACTACACCGACTGGCGCAGCCCCGATCCCCGGCTGGGCCAGCCCATGTGGAAGACCTTCCTCACCGAGGAGTTACCCCCGCTGGTCGACGCGGCCCTGGCCACCAATGGAATTCACGCCATCGCGGGCATGTCCATGTCGGGCACCTCGGTACTGCAGCTTCCGATCGCCGCGCCCGGCCTGTACCGGGCCGTCGCCGCCTACAGCGGGTGCGCCCAGATCAGTGATCCGGTCGGCCAGAAGTTCACCGACCTGGTGGTCTCCATAGGCGGCGGCAATCCGGTGAACATGTACGGGCCGATGGACGATCCGGAGTGGGCCGCCAACGACCCCTACGTGCATGCCGAGGCGTTGCGCGGCCTGGGGATCTATGTCTCCAATGGCTCCGGCCTGCCCGGCCGCCACGACAATGTGGCCGATGTGCGCAGCCTCGGTCCGGCGGACGGCGGTCTGCCGCAGCAGATCCTGGTCGGCGGCATCCTGGAGGCGGCCAGCGACTGGTGCGCCCGCAATCTGAAGACCCGCCTGCACCAGTTGGACATTCCCGCGACCTTCGATATCGCCAAGCCGGGCACACACTCGTGGGGCTACTGGCAGGACGCGCTGCGCGCCTCGTGGCCGGTGCTGGCCAAGGGCCTGGAGCTGCCCGAAACGGATTGAGCCGCGGCGGGTTCCGGCCCTGGCGTCTTTCCGGCGAAGCCGCTAGCCCTCGTCGACGGCGTTGTAGCGCACGAGATAGGCCGCGAGCCGCTCGACATCCGCGTCGTCCCAGTCGGCGAACCGTTTGCTGAACGCGGCGCTGCGGTTGCGCGCCGCGGCGCGGGCCACCCGTTTGCCCTCGGCGGTGGCGTGCAGCACCAGGTTGCGGCGGTTGGCCGGGTCGACCTCGCGGGCCAGGTAGCCGTCGCGTTCGAGCGCGGCCACCTGGCGGCTGACCGTGGACTTGTCGAGGCGAAAGTGCCCGGCCAGATCCGAGGCCAGGCACCCGTTCCGCTCGATCACCAGGTCGAGAATGCTGGAGGCCACCAGCGACAGCCCCGGATGCAGTTCGGCGGCGCGCCCGCGGGCGCGCCGGGCGAAGGCCGTCAGCTCACGCTGTATGACCTCGATCGCATCGGATCGGCCGGGGAATGCGTCAGCGCTCTTCATAGTTGTAGACTACAACCTCGATTGGTTGTATTTACCAACTATTGGAGAAGAACCCATGGCCTCGCATCAGATCCGGCATGTCGCCGTGCACCTGCTCACCCCGCTGCTCATGTGCCTCGGCATGGGGCTGGCGTACCTGGGCGCGTTCCATCAGCCCGAGCCCAACCACCTGGCGGTGGCCATCGTCGGCGACAGCCCGCAGGTCAAGGTGCTCGCGCAGACCCTGAAGGACAAGGGCGGCAATGCCCTCGACGTGATCACCGTGCCGACCCGCGACGACGCGGTGAGCCAGCTGCGCCACCGCGACCTGGCCGGCGCGTACGTCCCCGACACCGACAAGCCCGAACTGCTGGTCGCCAAGGCCGGATCCGACACCACCGCCATGGCCGCCGAGGCCGTCTTCGGCCAGGTCGCCGGGCTGCAGAACGCGCCGCTGACCGTCACCGACGTCACCACCCCCAGCTCCGGCGACCCCACCGCGCAGGGCATCTTCTTCCTGCTGGTCGCCCTGAGCATCGGCTCCTACGGCAGCGTCGCCGCCATCGGCGCGGCGGGCGCGGGCCTGTCCATGTGGCTGCGCGGCGCGATCGGCCTGGTCACCTCGCTGCTGGTGAGCCTGATCGGCCTGGCCCTCGCCGGCCCGGTCTTCCACGTGGTCGACCACGACCTGGGCGCGATCTGGGGCATGTCGTGGCTGTACTCCGCGGGAGTCCTGACCATCGGCATCGGCCTGCACACCTTCCTGAAGCGCTGGACCACGCTGGCGCTGATGGTGCTGTTCGTCATGCTGAACTTCACCAGCTCCGGCGGCGTCTACAGCCCGTGGCTGCAGAACGACTTCTTCGGCACGCTGCACCACTTCTGGAACGGCGCGGGCTTCGTCGAGGGCGCACGCAGCCTGCTCTACTTCGACAGCACCGGACTGGGTGGCCGGATGGCGAGCCTGGCGCTCTGGCTGGCGGCGGGCGTGCTGCTCATGATCGTGGCGGGCCTGACCGAAAAGCGGCAGGCCGCAGCGCAATCCGCGCCACGCCACGCCGCCCCCGAGCCCGTCGGGCAGGCCCCGTCCGCCGAGACCGCGATGGCGGCCGAGGAGGAGATGGAGGAGGCGGTCGGCGTCTGAGGCCGGTCTATCGAATACCCAACTGCGACAAGGCGGTCCGGATGCCCACCCGGACCGTCTCGTTGTCTCCCATACCCCCGCTGACGGCCACGCCGTCGCGGGTCAGCAGCAGCGCCCGGGCGGCATCGTCGATGTCGGTGTGCCCCGCGGCGCGCAGCCGGTCGGCCATCAGATCCCGGAACCAGCCGCGATAGTCGTCGACGACCTTGCGCACGGCATGCTCCGGATTCGGGAACTCCACGGCCGCATTGAGAAACGGGCAGCCCCGGAAGCCCGGTCCGCAGCTGAGCTCGCCCAGCCGCTCGAAGATGCCGACGATGGAGTCGGTGCCGGCGCCGGGAATGGCCTCCAATACCTCGCGCTGACGGCCGTATTCGCGCACCAGGTAGGCGACGACCAGGTCTTCCTTGGTCTTGAAGTGCCGGTAGAAGGTGGCCTTCGCGATGCCCGCCTCGGCGATGATGCGGTCGATGCCGACGGTGTGGATGCCCTCGGCATAGAACAGCCGGGTCGCGGTGTCCAGCAGGCGATCACGGGCTTCACTCATGGCTGACCTGCACTCCTTCCCCTCATCGGGCTTCGGTATTGACGATAGCAGACAGGTCTGTCTACCCTGAGTCGCGTCTGAACAGACAAGTCTGTCTAGGGAGATTCGAAATGGCTAAGCTCTTCACCTCGTCCGCTACCTCCGTCGGCCGCGAGGGCCGCTCGGTCAGCTCCGACGGTTACCTCGACCTGAAGCTGGCCCAGCCCAAGGAGGCCGGCGGCAGCGGTGACGGCACCAACCCGGAGCAGCTGTTCGCGGTGGGTTATTCGGCCTGCTTCGCCGGCGCGCTGCAGGTGGTCGCCCGCAACCAGGGCATCGAGCTGGGCGACACCTCGGTGACCGCCGACGTCAGCCTGAACAAGGACGAGGAGACCGGTTTCGGCATCTCCGTGGTGCTGCGCGTCGAGCTGCCCGAGGAGCTGCAGAACGACAAGGGCCGCGAGCTGGTCGAGGCCGCCCACCAGGTGTGCCCCTACTCCAAGGCCACCCGCGGCAACATCCCCGTGGAACTGGTTGTCGAGTAAGACGATTCAGTAGAAGCGGCGAATGGTGTAGATGTCGAACTGACTCAGCGGAGTCAGGCCGACGGGCACACCCCAGTCGTACGCGTTCAGCACATTGCCGCCTCCCGCGTAGATGCCTACGTGGGAGGCGTCGTCATTGAGAATGACGACGTCACCCTCCTGCATGGCGCCGACGGGCACCTCGAGCCCGGCGTCGGCCTGCTGCCAAGTGGTACGCGGCATATCGATGCCTACGCTGCGAAAAGCCCACTGCACCAGGCCCGAGCAGTCCCAGGCGTCCGGACCGGTGCCACCCCAGCGATAGGGCTTGCCGATCTGAGTGGTCGCGAGCGCGAGCGCGACCATGGCCCGCGGACTGGCCACCGGCAGCTGCGCGGAACCGCTCGCGCTGCCCGAGCCCGACCCGCTGGCACTGCCGGAGGCGGACCCCGACGCCGAGCCGGTGTCGGCGTGCGCCAGGCCCGCCCAGAGCGCGGCGCTCAGCACCAGGGCCGAGGTCGTCGTGACGAATGATGCGAAACGGTGAACCTGCCTTCGAGCCATATGCGTGCCCCTTCATCGGCGATACCGCAGCAACATCTCGAGCAAGACAATTAGCTGACTAATAGCTGTTGTAGCGCACGCGCAACATGAGTCACAAGAGAACTTGGGCCGCGTGTCTCAAGCCCCGTCGCTGACCGTAGAGCCACCCGTTCAGACGTTTGGACACAGAAGGCACGAGAGCGCCCGCCCGGATCCAGGGAAGGCGCTAGAAGTTTGCTGACAGCTACACGGCTGTCTGCCGATAGGCATCCGATCGCTTGGCCACCATGAAGACGGTGACCACAGTGGCGTCGTCGTCAATGCTGTAGACGATTCGGTACCGCCCGAACCGGATCCACCGGTCACAGTCGCCGCCTGCCAGCGTCTTCACGCCGTCAGGACGCGGCTCCTCGCCCAGAGCAATGATCATGCGCAGCGCGGTACCGAAGGCATCGCGGGGCAGCTTCTGCAACTGACCTCGCCACGGATGAGGCCCGAAGCATCGATCATCGGACACACCGATGCAGACACCAAAAAGGAAGGGGCGGAACCGGTTCGGTTCCGCCCCTCGCCTCTTCGGCAACGATCGGACGTGGCTACGCCTTGACGATCGAGACCTTCACGCCGCCGACGACCTCGGGGGCATCCGCACCCACCTCACCGAGAGACAGTGTGGTGGCGAGGATTTCGCCCGCGATCAGCTCGCGGTGGGTCTCCGCCCAGCCCAGGCGCTCGGCCGGGACGTCCAGCACGACCGTGATGCGGTCGGAGACATCCAGGCCCAGGGACTTGCGGGTCTCCTGCAGATCGCGGATGAGGTCGCGGGCCCAGCCCTCGGCCTCCAGCTCCTCGGTGACCGCCGAATTCAGCACCACCAGACCGATATTGCCGGGCAGGGCGGCGGTGGATTCGGGTTCGGCGGCGACCAGGCGCTGGGTGTACTCCTCCGGCAGCAGGGCGATGCCGGCGGCGGACACGGTGCCGTCGGCGGCCTCGCTCCACTCCCCCGCCTTGACGGCCTTGATGACCGTCTGGACCTCCTTGCCCAGGCGCGGTCCGGCGGCGCGGGCGTTCACCACGAGCTCGAAGCGGCCGTGCGCGGCCACATCGGTGGTGAGGTCGACCTTCTTGACGTTCACCTCGTCGGCGATCAGATCCACGAAGGGCCGCAGGCGTTCCGCGTCGGCGGCGGCCACGGTGACCTCCGAGAGCGGCAGGCGCACGCGCAGGTTCTGAGCCTTGCGCAGGCTCAGCACCGTGGAGCAGACCGTGCGGACCTCGTCCATGGCCGACACCAGTTCGGCATCGTGCGGCAGGTCGGTGTCGCTCGGCCAGTCGGCCAGGTGCACCGAGCGCTCGCCGGTGAGGCCGCGCCAGATCACCTCGGTCAGCAGCGGCAGCAGCGGCGCCGCGAGCCGGGTGGTCACCTCGAGCACCGTGTGCAGGGTGTCGATGGCGTCGCGGTCCTCTTCCCAGAAGCGCGAACGCGACCGGCGCACATACCAATTGGTGAGCGCGTCGGCGAAGGTGCGCAGCTCGTCGCAGGCCGTCGCGATGTCGTAGATCTCGAGGGCGTCGGTCATGACGTCGCGGGTCTGCGCCAGCTTGGCCAGGATGTAGCGGTCCAGCACATTCGGCGAGTCCGTGCGCCAGGTACCCGGCTTGGAGGCGTAGAGCTGCAGGAAGGTCCACGCGTTCCAGAGCGGGCGCAGGGCCTGGCCGACGCCCTCGCGGATACCGCGCTCGGTGACGATGAGGTTGCCGCCGCGCAGCACCGGGGACGCCATGAGGAACCACCGCATGGCATCGGAGCCGTCGCGGTCGAAGACCTCGTTGACGTCCGGGTAGTTGCCCTTTGACTTGGACATCTTGAGGCCGTCGTCGCCGAGCACGATGCCGTGCGCCACCACCGATTTGAAGGCCGGGCGATCGAACAGCGCGGTGGACAGGATGTGCAGGTTGTAGAACCAGCCGCGAGTCTGGCCGTTGTACTCGACGATGAAGTCGCCCGGGCTGTGCGCGGCAGCGCCGGGGGTGCCCTCGAACCACTCCTTGTTCTCGAACGGGTAGTGCACCTGCGCGTACGGCATGGAGCCGGACTCGAACCAGCAGTCCAGCACCTCGGGCGTGCGCCGCATCATCGACTTCCCGGTCGGGTCATCGGGATTCGGGCGCACCAGCTCGTCGATGCCGGGCCGGTGCAGGTCGCTCGGCCGCACGCCGAAGTCCTGCTCCAGCTGATCCAGCGAGCCGTACACGTCCACGCGCGGGTAGGCCGGGTCGTCGGAGATCCACACCGGGATGGGCGCACCCCAGTAGCGGTTGCGGCTGATGTTCCAGTCGTGCGCGTTCTGCAGCCACTTGCCGAACTGGCCGTCGCGGATGTGCTCGGGAACCCAGGTGATCTCCTTGTTGAGTTCCACCATGCGGTCGCGGAAGGTGGTGACCGCCACGAACCAGGACGGCACCGCCATGTAGATCAGCGGCTGGCCCGAGCGCCAGCTGTGCGGGTAGGAGTGCTCGATGGTCTCGTGCCGCAACAGCTTTCCGGCGGCCTTGAGGTCCTTGATGATGACCGGGTTGGCGTCGAAGACCATGAGGCCCTCGTAGGGCGGCACCATGGAGGTGAACTTGCCGCCCGCGTCGAGGGGCTGCACGACCTCGATTCCATTGGCGGCGGCCACATCCATGTCCTCCTCACCGAACGCGGGCGCCAGATGCACCACGCCGGTACCGGAGTCGGTGGTCACGTAGTCGGCGTTGAGCACCCGGTGCGCGTTGGGGTGACCGAGGAAGAAGTCGAAGGGCGGCAGGTAGTGCAGACCCTCCAGCGCCGCGCCCGAATACTCGGACAGCACAGTCGGTTCCTCGCCCAGCTCGCGCGCGTAGTGCGAGACCCGCTCGGCGGCAAGCACGTACCGCTTGCCGTCCTTGCCCTGGACGTGGGCGTAGGTGATGTCCGGGTGCACCGCGATCGCCAGGTTGGACGGCAGCGTCCACGGCGTGGTGGTCCAGATGAGGGCGTTGGCGCCGTCCAGGGCGTGCAGTGGGTGCTCGGCGGGAACCCGCAGCACCATGTCGACGGTGACCGCCGGATCCTGGCGCATCCGGTAGGAGTCGTCGAGCCGCGCCTCCTGATTGGACAGCGGGGTCTGCTCGTACCAGCTGTAGGGCAGCACCCGGAAGCCCTGATAGATCAGGCCCTTGTCGTACAGCGACTTGAACGCCCACATGACCGATTCCATGAAGTCGAGGTCGAGGGTTTTGTAGTCGTTGTCGAAGTCGACCCACCGGGCCTGGCGTGTCACATAGTTACGCCACTCGTTCGTGTAGCGAAGTACCGAGGATTTGCACGCGGCATTGAATTCCGCGAGACCCATGGCATCGATCTGTGATTTGTCCGTGATACCGAGCTGCTTCTCCGCTTCGATTTCCGCGGGGAGGCCGTGAGTATCCCAACCGAATCGTCGTTCCACCTTCTTCCCGCGCATGGTTTGGAATCGCGGGATCAAATCCTTGACGTATCCGGTGAGCAGATGGCCATAGTGCGGCAACCCATTGGCGAAGGGCGGGCCGTCGTAGAAGACGAATTCCTCTGCATCGGAACGGTTCTCGATGCTGGCACGGAAGGTGTCGTCGGCGGCCCAGTAGTCCAGGACCCGCTGCTCCAGCTCGGGGAACGACACCTGACCGGAGGTCCGGCTCAGGTCAACGCGCGGATATGCGCTTCGGGTGGTGGTCTCGTCCGCCATCGCGGCCTCTCAGCTCCTCGTGCCAGCACTGTGGGCACGGGGACGATGCCGGCGCTCGGTGCGCCGTAACCGCGGTACCACCCCGCTTGCCCGGTCCAGGATCACGAAAACCCTTGCAGGACCGAGCCTCTCATTGTGAGCTGTGACGGGCTCACCCGTTCGGTTCTAGTGAGCGAGGCCCTGTCGTTCACTGCTGAACGCAGACACCCCGCCGTTCTTCCGAAAGCTCCCCGGTGATGGCCGGATCAACGCCGTAAAGCTCTCTACAGTCTAGCGGGGCCGGTCCAGCGGATATTCCGCGGACCCGCCCCGCTAGTGCTTCGCATGTCTTCCGCCCGGCCGTGACGAGGTGTCCTCGTCATCGGTCCGCAGCGACAACGCACTGACGAGCAGCAGCACCGCGCCTATCACGCACACGATGATGCAGCCCCATGCCCAGATCACCGAACCGGTGGTCAGTGCGGTCACCAGCAGGCCGAAACCCACGGCTGCGAGCGCGAGCGTCACCACGAGCAAGTGCACCACCCCCTCGTTGGGCTTCGATAGCGATGGCTACCGGAGGACTCGAAAGGTTGGCGGCGATACCGCGCCACCCGGGAGTTCGTCCCGCGCGACCTGGCATCGCTGGCCGTATCTACGACTTTACTTGCTGCCCTTGAGAAGTGCGCCGTTGCCGGACGCATCCTGGCCGAACTCGCCGCCGTCGACCGGGACCGCCGAACCACGGTTCTCCAGCTCCTCCAGCTGCGATTCCAGGTAGGACTTCAGGCGCACACGGTATTCGCGCTCGAAGGTCTTGAGCTGCTCGATCCGGCTCTCCAGCACGCTGCGCTGCTGGGTGATGGTGGCCATGATCTCGGTGTGCTTGCGCTCGGCGTCGGCCTGCAGGGCGTCGGCCTTCTCCTTCGCCTGGCGCAGCTGGGAATCCGAGCGGGTCTGCGCGTCGGACAGCATGGCCTCGGCCTTCTGGCGGGCATCGGCGATCATCGCCTCGGAACGCGTACGCGCGTCGCTGACCAGGCGCTCGGAGTTGGCCCGGGCGTTGGCCAGCAGCTGCTCGGCCTCGGTCTTGGCATCGGAGGTGAGGCGGTCGGCCATCTCCTGGGCCAGCGAAAGCACCTTGGCGGCCTGCAGATTCGCGTCCGCGGAGGGCGCTTCCTGCTTGACGGCGGCCACCGGGACCGGAGCCGGCATGGGGGCCGGGGGCGGCGGCGGAGCGGCCTTGATGGGCTCCGGCGCGACGGGCGCCTTCACCGGCTGAACCGCGGGGCCCCGATTCTTCTTGGCGTCAGCCAGTTCCGCATCCAACTCGGCAACTCGCTGGCGAAGATCAGCGTTCTCCTCGATGAGGCGTGAGAGCTCCTGCTCGACCAGATCGAGGAAGGCATCGACTTCATCCTCGTTGTAGCCGCGCTTCCCGATCGGCGGTTTGCTGAACGCGACGTTATGAACATCGGCGGGGGTCAGCGGCATGGAACGATCCCTTCACGCTTCGTATGGAGATCTAGCGGTAGATCTGGGCAAGCTTTCTTTCCGGCCATTCTGTCACACCTGAGCTATCGACTGCCCTGCCTGGCCCGTGATCGTCATCAAGATGAACACGATGAATAGCAGGACCATAATCGACAGATCGAGCCGAATTCCCCCAAGATTCACTGGGGGTATCAAACGCCTCAGAAGTTTCACCGGAGGGTCGGTGACCGTGAAGATCACCTCCAGGATGATCACCACGAAGCCCGTCGGCCGCCAGTCTCGCGCGAAGCTGCGGATGAACTCGACGATGACTCGGCTGATCAGCAGCAGCCAGAAGAGGAACAGCAGTAGGTTCAACACCTGGAACAGGGCCACCGCACCACTGTGCCCTAGATTCCATGATCGGCAAAATAGAAACACTGGGCCCGATCGCCCTCCGCTTCGCTCCGGGCGGGTTCGCGGCCCTGTCACCTCGGCTGGGCCCGATTGCCCTCCGCTTCGCTCCGGGCGGGTTCGCGGCCCTGTTACCTCGGCCTTCCCTCCTACGCTCCCCCGCTTCGCTCCTCCGCTCCAAGCGCGGGGAGGCGGAGCGCAGTCCAGGCCGAGGCGGGCCGCGAACACTGAGCGAACCGCAGCAAGCTGACGACTCGAGGGCGCAAGTCCAGGCATGTGATTCATGACATGCCCATCTGAATGAGCGTGCGATACCCGACAACTCGGGCGCAAGACTCCCCCACGAATCCCCCGCGACTATTTCGCAACCCCCGTTGACGAACGCAATTCGTTGCCGCCGTTCAGTTTTGGCGCAACGGTCGAGCCCCGGCTGCCGCCTCCGCGTACTCGCGGCTGCGGCAGCTCGTCACTTCTGGTTGTAGAAGCCGTTTTCCGCGATCCGGCGGCGCTCCTCGGCGGAGACGTCCACGTCCGCCGGTGAGAGCAGGAACACCTTGGTGGCGACCTTGTCGAACGAACCACGCAGGGCGAAGGCCAGACCCGCGGCGAAGTCCACCAGGCGGCGGGCGTCGGAGTTGCTCATCTCGACCAGGTCCATGATCACCGGGGTGCCGTCACGGAAGCGCTCACCGATGATGGCGGCCTCCGCGTAGGTGCGCGGGCGCAACGTGGTGATCTTGGACAAGGTGCCTCCGTCCTCGAAGATCTGGGGACGGCGGGCCGCCTCGATCCGGCGCTCCTGCTCCCGCAGCTCCTCGATGCGCCGCTCCGCATCGGTATCCATCGCGAGCGCGCCGCGGGTGCTGCCGCGCACCGAGGGCGCGCTGCCGCCCATGGCACGGGTGCGGCTGGACGGGGCCGTGTCGATGCGGGTGGGACGACGGGGCGCGTCGTAACGGTCGTCGGCGTCGTAGCGGTCGCGGTGGTCGCGCTCGCGGTGATCGTCGGCGTAGTCGTCCCGGCGGGACACGCTGTACCCGGGCTTGTAGGGCGCCTTGTAGGACGGCTCGTAGGCGGGCTCGTCGTCGTAGCGGTCCTCGCCGTATCGGTCGTAATCACGCTCGCGTTCGGCGTAGGGCCGGGGACGACGCTGGCCACGCTCATCGGCGCTCCGGGCGGCTCCGCGGTCGTCGACGTAATCGTCTTCGTAATCCTCGAGCGGAACCATCCCGAAGTACGCCTTGAACTTGTGCAGCGTGCTCATCTGGTCGACCTTCCTTCGGCCCCGGTTGGCCTGGGGTGTTGTCCTGCTCAGTCCTCGTCTGCCACCAAGCATATGTTTCGAATGTGACTGGTGAGGTTTCTTTGCTACGCCGAGGTTATCGGTCGCGCGCCCATCAGGGCTGTACCGACACGCACGCAGGTGGATCCATGGCGGATGGCCGACTCCAAGTCGCCGGACATGCCCGCCGACAGTTCTTTCGCATCGGGGTGGACAGTCGTTAATGCGGCGTGGATGCGGGCCAGTTGCTCGAAGGCGGCATCCGGTTCCACGTCCAGTGGCGGGATGGCCATCAGGCCTGCGAGCTGCAGGGATCGCGACGCGGCGACCTGATCGGCGAGCGCGTGCAGGGCCGCGTCGCGGGCGCCGCCGCGGGACGGGTCCGCGTCCAGGGACACCTGGAGCAGCACACGCAAGGGGGTGGTGCGGGATCCGTCGTCCAGTGCGGCCTCCGCGGCGGCGTCGAGGGCGCTCGCGAGCCGGTCGCTGTCCACCGAGTAGACCGTATCGGCCCAGCGTGCAACGGATTTCGCCTTGTTCCGCTGCAGGCGTCCGATGAAGTCCCAGCGTATCTGGGACAGGTGTCGCAGCTGCGCCACCTTGTCCGCCGCCTCCTGCTCACGGGACTCGCCGAACTCGCGGCAGCCCAATCCATAGAGGATCTCGATATCCGAGGCGGGGAAGAACTTGGTGACCGGCAGCAGGCGCACCGAACCCGGTGCCCGGCCCGCGGCCGCGCACGCTGCGTCGATTCGCTCGATGAGTGCCGACAGGGCGGTGGCGAGCTCGCCGGCGCGACCACCTCCGGACGTGACCTGCGCCGCATCGGATCCCTCTGCGGCGGTGAAGCTTTCGGTCATTCTGAAACTCCCTCGGATGACATCCAAATCACACCGGCGAGTCGGCCGGTCGGCGCGTCGCGGCGGTGCGAGAACAGCGTCCGGTCCTCGATGGTGCACCGCGGATCCACCGCGACCGCGCCCACGCCGGCCGCCTCCAGTTGCCGGCGGATGCCCGCGCGCAGATCCAGGCCGGGCGTGCCCTTGGCCGTGGTGGTCGCGCTGCCGGGCAGATGCGCCTCGACATCGGCGCGCATGGCGGCGGGCACCTCGTACTGGCGACCGCTGGCCGCCGGGCCGAGGAACGCGCCGATGCGCTCGGGCTGCGCGCCCACCGACATCATGGCCTCCAGCACTCGCGGCACGATCCCGATCCGGGCCCCGATCCGCCCCGCGTGCACGGCGGCGATGACGCCGGCCTCGTCGTCGGACAGCAGGATCGGCACGCAGTCGGCGGTCAGCACCACCAGCGCGAGATCGCGCCGGGTGGTCACCAGCGCATCGGTGGCGGGCACCGGCTCGGTCCGCGGCCCGTCCACGATCTCCACGTTCCGCCCGTGGATCTGCTCCATCCACACCAGGTGGTCCGGCGCGAGCCCGATGTTCTCCGCGAGCCGAACCCGATTGCGCCGCACCGCCTCCGGATCATCACCCACGTGATCGCCCAGGTTGAACGAGTCGTACGGCGCGGCCGAGAACCCGCCCGCCCGCGTCGTCACAACCCGTCTGGTCCGAAATACCCGTGCCGCTGCTGTCATGCCTTCGAGGGTAGTAGTCACCGGCGGGCAACCCCGAACCCAGCTCCGCGCCCGGAACGACACCACCGCCCGGGAACGACATCGCGCCCGCTCCGGAGCCGGAGCGGGCGCGATGGATGAATCCGTCAGCGGCGCAACGTCAGCGGCGCATGAAGGAGGGGACGTCGACGTCGTCGTCATCGGCGTCCGGGGGCTGGATGTGGCCGCGAGTATTGCTCGCGACCGTCGGGTCGACGGCCGGCCGGGGCGCGCTGTAGGACGGGGCCGGGCCGCGCTCGGCGACCGGCTGCGGCGGCGGGGCCGGCGCGGGCTCGGGGCGCGGCGCGGGAGCGGGCTCGGAGGTGCGGGCCGAGGTGTATTCGTGTGAGCGGCCGACGCTTCCGGCGCTGGCGCTCGCGGTGCCGCTGGTATTGGTGAACCGGCTGACCGCGGGCTCGATACGCCGGGAGGGGCCGCTGCCGTCGAAGCCGGCGGCGATCACGGTGACGCGGACCTCATCGCCGAGGGAATCGTCGATGACCGTACCGAAGATGATGTTGGCCTCGATGTGCGCGGCCTCCTGCACCAGCGAGGCGGCCTCGTTGATCTCGAACAGGCCGAGGTCGGAGCCGCCCGCGATGGACAGCAGCACGCCGTGCGCGCCGTCCATGGAGGCTTCCAGCAGTGGCGAATTGATCGCTGCCTCAGCGGCCTTCACCGACCGGCCCTCGCCGCGGGCCGAGCCGATGCCCATGAGGGCCGAGCCCGCACCGGACATGACCGACTTGACGTCGGCGAAGTCGACATTGATCAGACCCGGGGTGGTGATCAGGTCGGTGATGCCCTGAACACCGTTGAGCAGCACCTCGTCCGCGGAGCGGAAGGCGTCCATCAGGCTCACGGCCGCGTCGCCGAGCTGCAGCAGCCGGTCGTTCGGAATGACGATGAGGGTGTCGCAGGACTCGCGCAGGGCCTGGATGCCGGCCTCGGCCTGGTTGCTGCGGCGCTTGCCCTCGAACGAGAACGGCCGCGTCACAACACCGATGGTGAGCGCGCCGAGCTTGCGCGCGATGGAGGCCACGACCGGCGCGCCGCCGGTGCCGGTGCCGCCACCCTCGCCGGCGGTCACGAAGACCATGTCGGCGCCCTTGAGGACTTCCTCGATCTCGTCCTTGTGATCCTCGGCAGCCTTGCGGCCCACCTCCGGATCGGCGCCGGCGCCCAGACCGCGGGTGAGTTCCCGGCCGACATCGAGCTTCACGTCCGCATCCGACATCAACAACGCCTGCGCGTCGGTGTTGACGGCGATGAACTCGACTCCCTTGAGTCCCTGTTCGATCATCCGGTTGACGGCGTTCACGCCGCCGCCGCCGATACCGACGACCTTGATCACAGCAAGGTAGTTGTGCGGGGGCGTCATGGGCTCTCGCCTTCCTTCGATCTGAAACAGCTTGTCGTCTTCGGCTACTCGCAAAATACCGGCACTATGGTCTCGGTCCGATAAACCCTCAACCATAGGTTCAGCGTTATGTCAAGTATCCGACTGGTGCCGAACGGTATTCGCAGCCACCGCGTTACGGGCGCAGGCGCGCCGAACCGAGCATCAGAATCTTGTGTGATTCGACTCGTCCGACCCACCCGAGCATCGTATCGTGGACGGTTGCCCTCCGGTCCTGGATCGGAACCGACGGTGCCCTTCCGGCAAACCACCGAAAATTTCGGCAGCCCAATGGGTATCGCTCACTTTACCGTGACCAGATTCGGACTCGAAACATCGAATACCTTGCCCGGCTGGGAAAGCAGGGGTCCGACCACCGCGGCCTTGCGCGCGGAGTCCGCGGTTCCACCCCAGAGCACGGTCCGGCCATCACGCAACTCCAGGGCAATATCCGAAACCGAGCGGGCCACAACCGCTCCCACGCCGACCTCGTCGCGCAGCGGAACCGGAATCGCTGCCATGACCACCACCGCGGCCTCGGTCACCGGGTCCGATCCGCCCGGATGATCGGTCACCAGTTTGGGTACCCCCGGTCCCGGCGGCTCGATCGCGAATTCCACGCTGTCGCAATCGAGCAGATGGGCACCGTCGGGACTGTCGAAGTACAGCACGGGGGTGCGCTCCACCACCGTCACCCGGACCGTGGACGGGAACACCCGCTGCACGCGCACGGAACGGACCTTGGGCAGCCGCGAGACCCGTTCGGCCATGGCATTGGTGTCCAGCCGCATCATGGACAGACCGTCCGGTACCTCTAGCGCGTCCTGAACCTGTTGTTCCGGAACGGCACTCAGCCCCTCCACCTGCACCGTGCGCACCGACAGCAGTGGCGTGAACCAGGCGACCAGTCCGAACGCGATCAGCACCACGACCCCGGCCAGGGCGCCCCACCGCACCCAGCGCGACTGCCACGCCATCACGATCCGCGATTCGCGGCGGACCCGCCCACGGCGCAGCCGGGCCCGCCGGGCCGCCGCGCTCTCGCCCGCGGATTCGGCGCTGTTGTCCGCTGCCGCAGCGGATTCGGTGTCGTAATCGTCCGCGTCGTAGCTATCGCCGGCGGCCTGATCCGGCCGATCCGCCGCTCCCCCACCCGAGCCCACGGTGGCTCACCGTCCGTGTGAGGGTCGTGCGCGCAGCCCGTCCAGAATCTGGCTGCCCAGCATGGTCACATCACCCGCGCCCATGGTGATCACCACGTCACCGGGCCGCGCCAGCGCGCCCACCTGCTTGCCGACCCGGGACATATCCGGCTGGTAGTGCACGGGTTTGGTGACCGCGTTGGCCACCAGCGCGCCGTTCACACCCGGCAGCGGTTCCTCACGCGCGCCGTACACATCGAGCACCACCACCTCGTCGGCCAGCGACAGCGCCGCGCCGAACTCGGTCGCGAAAGTGGCGGTGCGGCTGTACAAGTGGGGCTGGAACACCACGATCACCCGGCCCGGCCGCGAGCGCGCGCCGTCACGCGCCTCCTGCGCGACCAGTTCGGCGGCGGCGGAGAGCACCGCGCGCACCTCGGTCGGGTGGTGGGCGTAGTCGTCGAAGACGCGCACGCCGTTCTCGCGTCCGGTGAGCTGGAAGCGGCGGTGCACGCCGCCGAAACCCTCCAGGCCCTGGATGATCTCGCCCATGTCGGCGCCGGTCGCGCGGGCGGCCAGCAGCGCGCCCAGCGCATTGAGGGCCATGTGCCGGCCGGGCACCGACAGGCGCAGGGTGCGCGGGGCATGCTCGTCGGCGAGCTGGAAGACGGCCACGCCGCCGACATCGCGCGGCTCCCAGGACAGCAGCTGCGCGCCGACCGGGACCCCGGACGCGGCGAAATCGCCGGAGCCGTAACCGATCACCTGGATGCCGCGCGGATCCTCGGCCAGCCGGGCCACCGACCGCTGCGCCAGGCCCAGCGAACCCGGATCGTCCACGCACACCACCAGGCGGCCGCCGGGTTCGAGCCGGTCCACGAAGTCGTCGAAGACCTGGACGTAGGCCTCGTCCGTACCGAAGTAGTCCAGGTGGTCGGACTCGATATTGGTGACCACCGCGACGTCGGGCGCGTACTGCAGCAGCGACCCGTCGCTCTCGTCGGCCTCGGCCACGAAGATGCCGCCGGTGCCGTGGTGGGCATTGGTGCCGGCCTCGTTGAGCTCGCCGCCGACGGCGAAGGACGGGTCGTACCCGCAGTGCTGCAGAGCCACCACCAGCATGGAGGTGGTCGAGGTCTTGCCGTGCGTGCCCGACACCAGCAGCGTCTTGTGGCGCTGCATGAGCGAGGCCAGCACGGCCGGGCGCAGCAGCACCGGCACGCCGCGCCGATGCGCCTCCACCAGCTCGGGATTGGTCTTGGGAATGGCGGCGTAGGTGGTCACCACCGCGGTGGGCCCGCCGGGCAGCAGATCCAGGGCGCCGGCGTCGTGGCCGATGCGCACCTGCGCGCCGCGCGCCCGCAGGGCCAGCACGCCGCGGCTCTCCTTGGCGTCGGAGCCGGAGACCATGCCGCCACGTGACAGGAGAATTCGGGCGATCCCGGACATACCGGCACCACCGATGCCGATCATGTGCACGCGTTGCAGATGGTCGGGTAGGTCGGTGTGAGCCTCGGCGGTTCCCACATCGCTGTCCGGCCGCTCCACTGTCACCTCGAATTACCCCGTTCCCTCGCGTGTTTCATCGGATAGTTGGGCTCCCAGGCCCGGGTGCTGCGCCACGACTCCGTGGAGCGGCTGCTGCGCCGGGCCGAATCCGAATCTATCGACCGCCGCGCCGACGACTCCGAGCCGCCCCGGCTCCGACCCGAGGGTAGCGCGCGCCGCTGCGGGGCGGACTTCACCTTGGCCTTGGCCTTGGTGCGAGCCCGGGAGGCCTGCGCCCGCGCGGGCGAGTACAGCTCGGGTTTCGGCAGGCGCAGCAGCCGGCTGAAGCGGCCGTCCTGGCCCGCGTGCAGGGCCGCCACCGCCTCGGGCTCGTGCCGGGCGGCATTGGCGATGATGCCGAACATGAGCAGCGTGATGGCGAGCGAGGAACCACCCGCCGACACCAGCGGCAGCTGCAGGCCGGTCACCGGCAGCAAACCGACGACATAGCCGACATTGATCAGCGCCTGACAGGTGATCCAGGTGGTGGCCGAGGCGGTGAGCAGCCGGATGAACGGATCCACCGAGCGGGTCGCGATCCGCAACCCGGCGTAGACGAAGAGTGCGAAAAGCCCGAGCACCAGCGCACATCCGAGGAACCCGAGTTCCTCGCCGATGATGGCGAAGATGAAGTCGTTGTGCGCGTTGGGCAGATAGCTCCACTTGGCCCGGGACTGACCCAGGCCACGACCCCAGATGCCGCCGTCGGCCAGCGAGTACATGGCCTGCCGGGCCTGGTAGCCGATGCCCTGCGGGTCGTCGCCCGGGCTGAAGAAGGCACGCATGCGGTCGGACCGGTAGCCGGCCGAGAGCGCCAGGATCGCCGCCGCCACGCCACCCGAGACCGCGATCGTCACGAACATGCGCAGCGGCAGCCCGCCGAACCACAGCAGCGAGGTCAGCACGATGCCGAGCGCGATGGTGGTGGACAAGTTGGGTTCCAGCACGACCAGGAAGCACACCAGCAGGCCCGCCGGCACCAGCGGCATGAGAATGTCCTTGTACCCGGCCTTCTCGGTCTGCCGGGAGGCCAGCAGGTGCGAACCCCACACCACCAGAGTGACTTTCACGACCTCCGAGGGCTGCACCGACACCACGCCGAGGTCGAACCAGCGCCGCGAACCCTGCACCTCGCTGCCGATGCCGGGGATGAGCACCAGCACCAGCAGCACCACTGACAGCGCGAAGACCGGGAACGACAGCCGGCGCATCACCCGCATCGGAACCCGCAACGCGATATAGAACAGCACCGCGCCGAAGACGGCCAGCACCGCCTGCTGGATGAACAGCCGGTAGGCCGAGCCGCCGTCGGCGTAGGACTCCACGCTGGACGCCGAGAGCACCATGACCAGGCCGAGCACGGTGAGCAGCACCGCGATCGCCACCACGAGATGGAACGACGCCAGCGGGCGGGCCAGCCAGGCCCCGAACCATCCGATTCTCGGTCGCTGGGTCTGGTTCCCGGCCCGCCGCGGCGTCGCCGTCGTCATTCGGTTCTCCCGATGTCCTTCTCGTCCAGGGCCTGCACGGCGGCGGCGAAGCTGCGGCCGCGGTGCGTGTAGTCGGCGAACATGTCCAGGGACGCCGCGGCCGGGGCCAGCAGCACGGTATCGCCGCGGTGGGCGAAGCCGGCCGCCACGCGCACCGCGCGTGCCATCACCGCTTCGGGCTCGATCTCGGTGAAGGGGTCACCCATCCGAGCATCGTCCCCCGAATTCAGCTCCACGACCGGCACATCGGGCGCGTGTCGCGCGAGTGCGGCCGCGATCGCCGGCGCGTCCTGGCCGAACAGCACGGCCGCGACGAGATGCTCGCGGCATTCCTCGATGAGGTCCTCGACGCTGGCGCCCTTGAGCTGACCGCCGGCCACCCAGATCACGCTGGGGTGGGCCAGGATCGAGGAGCGCGCGGCGTGCGGGTTGGTGGCCTTGGAGTCGTCGACGAACTCCACGCCGGACAGCTCCCGCACGAAGGCCGCCCGGTGCGGGCCGACCTTGTGCTCCTGCAGGCCCTCCTTCACGAACTGCGGTGCCACGTCGATGGATCGGGTCAGGGCGGCGGCGGCCAGGGCGTCGGCCACACCGGCCGGGCCCTGCGGGCTGATGTCGCCGACCTCGGCCAGGATGGCGGCCTTGGTGAAGGCGCGGTCGAGCAGCTTGCCGTCCACCACGCCCAGCTCGCCGTCGGCGGGGACGCCGATGCGGAAGCCGACGGTGCGGCGCGCCTTGGACTTTCGCGCCAGCGCCGCGGCGACGGCGTCGTCCAGGCCGACCACGCCGACCCGTCCGGTCAGCGCGCGCGCCTTGGCGGCGGCGTAGGCGTCCAGGCCGCCGTGCCAATCCAGGTGATCCTCGGCCACGTTCAGCACCACGCCGGCCTCCGGGCGCACCGACGGCGCCCAGTGCAGCTGGAACGAGGACAGTTCCACCGCCAGGATCTGCGGGCCCGGGGTGCGGCGCAGCGCGTCCAGGATGGGCAGGCCGATATTGCCGCAGGCCACCGAGGGAATCCCGGCGGCGCGCAGGATCGAGTGCGTCATCTGGGTGGTGGTGGTCTTGCCGTTGGTACCGGTCACCACCAGCCACTTGCGGACCGGGCCGTAGATGCGGGCCTGGTCGACCCACCAGGCGAACTCGACATCGCCCCACACCGGAATGCCCTCGGTGACGGCCGAGACCAGCACCGGGGAGTCCGGCCGCCAGCCCGGGCTGGTGATCACCAGCGCGAAGCGTTGCAGCGCATCGGGTTTGAGCAGGTCGGCACTGGTGGCGGTGCCCAGGCCCAGTTCGGCGGCCTCGGTGAGCGCCTTCTCACCGCTGTCGGTGACCACCGGGCGCGCGCCGATGTCCTGCAGCGGCTCGATCAGCGAGCGTCCGGAGACGCCCCAACCGGCGACCAGCACATCACGGCCACGCAGGAATTCGAGCATGGGCCCCGGCGATCGCAGGACCCTCGGAGAATGTTCGGACATTGCTCACTCACCCTGCCGCAGAGAGGTATTCGCTGTAGAACAGGCCCAGTCCGATCGCCGAGGCCATACCGGCCAGCAACCAGAACCGGATGATGACCGAGGTCTCGGCCCACCCGCTCAGCTCGAAGTGGTGATGGAACGGTGCCATCTTGAACAGGCGATTGCGCGTGGCGCGGAAGACCGCCACCTGCAGCACCACCGACGCGGCCTCGGCCACGAACAGCGCGCCGATGACGACCATCAGCAGCTCGGTGCGGGTGGTGATGGAAAGGCCCGCGAGCAGACCGCCCAGCATCAGCGAGCCGGTGTCGCCCATGAAGATCTTGGCGGGCGCGGCATTCCACCATAGGAAGCCGATACAGGCCGCGCCGCCCGCGGCGCAGACCAGGGCCAGATCGAGCGGATCCCGAACCTGGTAGCAGCCCGCGACCGCGTGCGCGGAGCACGAGTTACGCCACTGCCAGAAGGTGATGATCATGTACGCGCCCAGCACCAGGCTCATCGAGCCGGCGGCCAGGCCGTCGAGACCGTCGGTCAGGTTCACCGCGTTGGACCAGGCCACCACCAGCAGGCAGACGAATGCCAGGAAGACCACCACGCTCATCGACAGCGTATTGATGTCGCGCGTGTAGGACAGGCGCTTGTCGCCGGGGGTCAGGCCGTGAATGTTCTTGAACTGCAGGGCCAGGACGCCGAACACGACGGCCGCGGTGAGCTGGCCGATGTACTTGCCGGCCGCGGTCAGGCCCAGGTTGCGCTGCTTGCGCAGCTTGATCAGGTCGTCGGTGAAGCCGACGAAGCCCAGCGCGGTGGCCAGGCCCATGACCAGCAGGCCCGAGGCCGAGGGGCCCGGCTCGCCGTAGGTCATGGAGATCAGGTGCGAGCCGAGGTAGCCGGCCCACATGCCGATCATGATGGCGACGCCGCCCATGGTGGGGGTGCCGCGCTTGGCCTTGTGGCTCTCCGGGCCGTCGACCCGGATCTCCTGTCCGAAGCCCTGTTTGGCGAAGTAGCGGATCACCACCGGGGTCAGCAGGATGGAGACGGTCAGCGCGATCGCCGCCGACAAGAGGATCTGGGTCATCGCGCGGCCTCCTGATCCGCACCGATCAGATGGTCGGCGACCGTCCACAGGCCCGCGGAGTTCGAACCCTTCACCAGCACCACCGCACCCGGCTCCAATTCCTCGTCGAGCAGGGCGATCGCCGCGTCGATGTCCGGCACGTGGATGGCCTCCTCGCCCCAGGAGCCCTCCTGCACCGCGCCCTGGAACAGGGCCCGCACGGGGCGGCCCTGGCCGACCACGACCAGGCGATCCACATCCAGGCGCACCACCAGACGGCCGATCTTGTCGTGCTCGAGGACGGATTCCTCGCCCAGCTCCGCCATTTCGCCGAGTATCGCCCAGCTGGGACGCGGCTCGGTCCCGGCCTTGGACATGGTGACCAGCGCCTTGAGCGCGGCGCGCACCGAATCCGGGTTGGCGTTGTAGGAGTCGTTGACGACGGTGACGCCGTCGGCACGGGTCCGCACATCCATGCGGTGCGCCGAGACGGCGGTCGCGCCGGACAGCGCCCGCGCGACGGTCGCGAGGTCCGCGCCCTGGTCCAGGGCGACGGCGGCCGCGGACAGCGCATTGCCGACCTGGTGCTCACCGTGCACGGCCAGCTGGACCTCGATCGATTCGCCGTTGGCGTGCAGGGTGAATCGGGCGCGGGCCTGCTCGTCGAGGGCCACGTCGGAGGCGCGGACGTCGGCGGTGGCGGCCTGACCGACGGTCACCACGCGGGCGGCGGTCCGATCGGCCATCTTCGCGACCAAGTGGTCGTCGGCGTTCAGCACCGCCAGCCCGGAGGCCGGCAGAGCCTCGACGAGCTCACCCTTGGTCTGCGCGATCACCTCGCGGCTGCCGAACTCGCCCAGGTGCGCGGTGCCGACATTGAGCACGACACCCACACCCGGCGGGGCGATCTCGGTGAGCGCCTTGATGTGCCCGGGTCCGCGGGCGGACAGCTCGAGCACCAGGAAGCGGGTGCCGGCGTCGGCGCGCAGCGCGGTCCACGGGTGGCCGAGCTCGTTGTTGAACGAACCGGGCGGGGCCACAACGGGTCCCAGCGGCGCGAGCACCGCCGCCAGCAGATCCTTGGTGGAGGTCTTGCCCGCGGAGCCGGTCACGCCGACCACCGTCAGGTTCCCGGCCTCGACCAGACGGTCCACGCTGGCGCGGGCCAGCGCGCCCAGCGCGTCCAGCACCGCCGCGCCGGAACCGTCGGTGTCGTGGGCCAGCGCGATGGCGCGCGTGTTCCCGGGACGGGGCGTCACCACGATGGCGGGCACCCCGACGGGCCGGGCGGCCAGCACCGCGACCGCGCCCCGCGCGACGGCCTGCGCCGCGAAGTCGTGGCCGTCGGCGCGCTCACCGGGCAGCGCCAGGAACAGGTCACCGGAACCGATACGGCGCGAATCGAATTCGGCCGAGCCGGTGACCTTCGCCTCGGGATCGGGGGCGTCGTGCAGCGTGCCGCCGACGACCTCCGCGATCTCCCGCAAAGTCATCTCGATCATGAAAGCGTCAGGTCCCTCGTCTTTTCCGACAGGGCGGCCGCGAGTACCTCGCGGTCGTCGAACGGATGCTTCACGCCTGAAATCTCCTGCCCTGTCTCATGTCCCTTGCCCGCGACCAGCACCACGTCGCCGGGCTGCGCCCAGTCGACGGCGGTCTTGATCGCGACCGCCCGGTCCCCAACCTCCCGGACCTCACCGCGTTCCGCGACCGGTACCTGTATGGCACCGGCGAGCACCGCGGCGCGGATGGCGGCCGGGTCCTCGCTGCGCGGATTGTCGTCGGTAATGATGGCCAGGTCGCTGCCGCGCGCCGCCGCCGCACCCATCAGGGGCCGCTTGCCGGCATCGCGATCACCGCCCGCACCCACCACTACGGCCAGACGGCCCTCCCCCTGTTCGGCCAACCACGTGCGCAGGGTCGCCACGACCGATTCGATCGCGGCGGGCTTGTGCGCGTAATCGACCACGGCCAGAAACTCCTGACCCTTATCCACCCGCTGCATGCGGCCCGGCACATCGACCGTGCCGAGCGCCGCAGCGGCAGCCTCCGCCTCGACCCCGGCCGCCGCGCACACCGCGACGGCCAGGATTCCATTGGCGATGTTGTACGCACCCGGAAGCCGCAGCCGCACATCCACATTGACACCCGGCCCCGAAGCGGTGAACTCCTGGGTGCCGCCGAGTCCGGCGGTGGCCGCGCCGGCGGTCCAGTCCGCGGGCACGCCCGGCCGGGTCGCCACCGTGCGCAGGCGGCCGGTGGTATCACCGGATCCGGCTGCGAGACAGTCGGATACGTCATCTGCCAGGCGCCGGCCCCACTTGTCGTCGACGCAGATCACGGCCGTGCGCGCCGCCACCGACGGGCACGCGGTAGCGGCCGAGTCCGGGCCGTCCGGAATGAACAGGCGGCGCTTGGCGGCGAAATAGTCCTCGAAATCGGCGTGGAAGTCGAGGTGGTCCTGGGACAGGTTGGTGAACGCGCCGACCGCGAAGCTCACCCCGTCCACCCGGCCCAGCGCCAGGGCATGACTGGAGACCTCCATGACCACCGCGTCCACACCCCGCTCGACCATGAGCGCGAACATGGCGTGCAGCTGCGGAGCCTCGGGCGTGGTGAGCGCCGAGGGCACCCGGACGCCGCCGATGTGGGTCTCGATGGTGCCGATGAGGGCGGTGCGCAGCCCGGCCGCGGCGAGCCCGGCCTCCACCAGATACGACGTGGTCGTCTTGCCGGACGTACCGGTGATACCGACGATGCGGAGTTTGCGAGACGGATCACCGTAAAGGGCCGAGGACAACTCGCCGAGCACCGTGCGCGGCGCGTCGTGCACGAGCACCGGGACGGCGATCTCGCCGATCAGTTCCGCGCCCGCCGGATCGGTGAACACCGCGACCGCGCCACGCTCGACCGCGTCGTGGGCGAAACGCGCGCCGTGCGCGTGGGCTCCGGCCAGACCGGCGAACAGGTCACCCGGCAGCACCGCGTTCGAGCGCTGCTCGATGCCGGTGACCTGGATGTCCTCGAGAGCCGCTGCGAATTCCGCGGGCCGCGCGCCCGTCAGCTCCGCCGCCGCGCGCAGGGTGGTCGCCGGCGGCGTGGCGGGCCGAAGCACCTGCGGCTCCGCCGTTCCTCCGCTCGGCGGCTCTGCTCGATCACCGCTGTACGGAACCGACTGCGCGGGCACGAAGCTCCTCTCCAAGGGGCGGTCATATGCATGAATCGGTCCGGATGACCGGATCGACGTGTCAGGTTACCTGTGTTCGATCGCCGCGCGATCGGCACGGCGGAGTTCGGTCACCCGCCGGTGCACGCACCGGCGGCGGTGGGCGTCACAACCATCCGCTCCCTGCTCTAACTCGCCTGCAGAATCAGCTGTTTGGCAGGCGGCGACGGCGGGATGCGGTCGCGCTGCAACAGCCACGAGGCGATGCTGTGGAACAGGGGCGCGGCCGAACCGCCGCCGCTGCCGTCGGAGCTGCGCACCGGCGCATCCAGCATCATGCCGATCACATAGCGGGGATTGTCGGCGGGGGCCATGCCCGCGAAGGTGATCCAGTAGCGGTCGCTGGAATAGCAGCGGCACTTCGGGTCGATCTGCTGGGCCGTGCCGGTCTTGCCCGCGATCTGATAACCCTCCACGGCGGCCGGGCCGCCGGTGCCGCTCTGGATGCCGCGCGGATCCTTCTGCACGATGGCCTGGAACATCTGGCGCAGCGTCTGCGCGGTCTGCGGGGTGACCACCTTGACACCCTCCGGCGGCTCCTCCTCGGTGCGGGTGCCGTCCGGGGCGATCTTGGCCTTCACGATGCGCGGCGGCATCCGCACGCCGTCATTGGCGATGGCCTGGTACATGCCGGTCATCTGCAGGGTCGTCATCGAAAGACCCTGGCCGATGGGCAGGTTGGCGAAGGTGGAGCCGGACCACTGGTCCCGGGCGGGCACCACGCCCGCGCTCTCACCCGGCAGGCCGACGCCGGTGCGCTGGCCCAGGCCGAACTTCTTGACCATGTCGAAATAACGGTCCTCGCCGACGCGCTGCGCCAGCATGAGGGTGCCCACGTTCGAGGACTTACCGAAGATGCCGGTGGTCGTGTAGGGGGCGACACCGTGCTCCCAGGCGTCGTGCACGGTGACACCGCCCATGAAGATGCTGCCCGGAACCTGGTGCACCTCATCGGGAGTGGTGAGGCCGTATTCGATGGCCGCGGCCGCGGTGACGATCTTGTTCACCGAGCCCGGCTCGAACACCTCCTGCACCGACGGATTGCCCAGATCGGTGGTGGACCAATACTGCGGTCCCATGGCGGGATTGAAGGTGTTGTCGTTGGCCATCGCCAGCACCTGGCCGGTGTGCACGTCCAGCACCACCGCCGAGGCCGCGCTCGCGCCCGAGAGGTCCTTGGCCTGCTGCACCTGCTGCTGCACGTAGTACTGCAGATCCGAATCCAGGGTGAGCTCGAGGCCGTAGCCGTTCACCGCGGGCTGGCGATCACGCCACGAACCCGGGATCACCGCGCCGTCGGAGCCGCGGTCGTAGGTCTCCGAGCCGTCGGAGCCGGCCAGCAGCGCGTCCATCGAGGACTCCAGGCCGATCTGGCCGTGCCCGTCCCAGCCGGTCGCGCCGATCACATTGGCGGCCAGGGAGCCACCCGGGTACTCGCGCATATCCTGCCGATCCATCCCGACCTCGGGGAACTGCAGAGTGATGTCCGAGGCGACCCGGGGGTCCACATTCCGCGCGAGGTACACGAACGGCTCGTCGCTCTTCAGCTTGGCCAGGATGTCCTTCTCGGGCGCGTCATTGCCCAGCTTCTCGTGAATGTATTTGGCGATGGCCGCCAGCCGATCATCCGGATCCGGCGCGGTCTTGGGCGTCTTGTCGTGCGCGTCCGCCAAATCCTTGCGCACCCGCACCGGCTGGAAGCTCAGCTCCTTCGCCGCGATGGTGAATGCCAGCGACTTCCCGTACCGATCCGTGATCGGTCCCCGGTTGGCCGGATCGGCCACCTTCACGGTGCGCTGGCTGGCCGCCTCCGCCGACAGCTTCGGCGCGGAAACACTTTGCACCCACAACAATTGGATGGCCGCCACCACGAGCGCCACCAGCATGACCAGCCGGCCCACCCCGAACCGCAAGCGCGTGCTCGAGTCCAATCCCGGAGCGGGCCGCGGTCTGGACTGCCGGCCCGGCCCCGAACCGGCACGGCCGGAACCCGACCGGCTCCGGCCGGCGGCGGCGACCCGCCCTCGACCGGAATCGGACCGGCTCCGGCCGGAATCACGCCCGCGCCCCGCGCGGGTTGGGCTCATCGACCAGCCCCGTTCGCCGGCGCCTCGGTGCGGCTCATCGGGGCGCTCCGTTCGCCTGCACCTGCGGGTTCTGCGGAGCCGTGATCGGCGCCGCCGGAACGGGATTCGCAGCGGTGGTGGCCGGCGGGGCGGGCGTCGTGGTCACCGGGACCACCCGCTCACCCTGAGCCTGCTGCAGCTTCGACGGCGGCGGGGCGGGCGACGGCGTCGTGTTGAGCGGCGGTGCGGGCGCGCCCTCAGCGGGCTGCGGATTGCCGACCACGGTGACCTGACCGTCCGGGCCGATCACCAGCCGGGCTGGATCCTTGGCCGGGATCATGCCCAGTTCGGCTGCGCGCTTGGCCAATTCGGGAGCCGAATCGGCGGAGGCCACCTCACGCTGCAGCGCGTCCCGCTCGTCGGAGAGCTTCTGGTTGGCGCGGCGCTGATCGCCGAGCTGATAGCTGTCCTCGGTGGCGCGGGTGGTGAGCAACAGCGTCAGCGCCAGGCCGCAGCCCAGCAGCGCGATGATGGTGGCCACGAAGGACATGCGACCGCGCGGCATCGGATCGCTGCGCCGACCGCGGCGCATACCCGGCAGGTCGGCCCCGCCCTCCCGATTGCGCCGGCGCGCGTAGGCCCGTTGCGCCGCACCCGATTTCACCCGTTCGGCGGCCTGCACCCGGCGGGCCCCCCGGCCCGTCGCCTGCGTCCTGATCGTCATGGTGCGGCTCCGATCCAGCGGTTGCCCGCTCGATGTGCCGTTCCACCCCGGAACCTCACGATTGCTCCTCCCCTACGATCCGTTCGGCCGCCCGCATGCGCACCGGAGCGGCCCGCGGGTTGTCCTCGATCTCCTGCTCGGTGGCCTTCTCCGCGCCGCGGGTCAGAATCCTGAATTCCGGTCCCATACCCGGCAATTCGACCGGCAGGTCCAGGGGGGTGCGCGACACCGACCGCTTGGCCAGTGCCGCCTTCACCACCCGGTCCTCCAGGGACTGGTAGCTCATGACCACGATGCGGCCGCCCGGGGCCAGCGCGTCCAGCGCCGCGGGCAGCGCGGCCTCCAGGGACTCCAGTTCGCGGTTGACCTCCACCCGCAAGGCCTGGAAGGTGCGCTTGGCCGGATGCCCGCCCGTGCGCCTGGCCGCGGCCGGGATGGCGTCGTAGAGCAACTCCACCAGCTGTGCGCTGGTGGTAAACGGGGTGCGCTGACGACGCCGCACGATCTCGGCGGCGATCTTGCCCGCGAACCGTTCCTCGCCATAGGTTTTCAGCACCCGGGCCAGCTCGCCGTGACTGTAGGTGTTGAGCACGTCGGCGGCCGTGGGGCCGGTGCTGGAGTCCATCCGCATGTCCAGCGGTGCGTCGATGGAGTAGGCGAAGCCGCGGTCGGCCTCGTCCAGCTGCATGGAGGACACGCCCAGGTCCATCAGAATCGCGCTGACCGAACCCTTGTCGGGTAGCCCGGCCTGCTCCAGCGCGGGCGCGATGCCGTCATACCTGGTGTGCACCAGGGTGATCCGGTCCCGGAACGGGGATAGTCGCTCGCCCGCCAGCTTCAGCGCCGCGGTGTCGCGATCCAGCCCGACCAGGCGGATGTTCGGATACGTCTGCAGGAAGTACTCGGCATGACCGCCGAGCCCCAGCGTGCAGTCCAGATAGACCGCGCCCTCGGAATGCAGTGCGGGACCGAGGATTTCGTCGGCACGATGGAGGAGAACCGGAACATGGCGGGGGCCGTCACTGCCTCGGTGCACGTCGACCTCCCGGAATTCCTGCCTCACGTTTCATTCGCACGGCCACCTGGGGTCGCTGGCGAAAAGGACCTTCGAATTGGGCGAATGCCCCGTGGTCTCTGACCGAAGCACCGCACCTGGCGTTGGGGAAGTACGTCAGGGTCGGTGTCGGGCAGAGGCCGCAGGGCACTCGCCTCGTTGCGGGCTAGAAGATCTCGCCCAGCGACTCGTCTCTGGCCTGCGAGTAATCCTCCTCGTGTTCAGCGAGGTAGGAATCCCACGCCGTCTTGTCCCATATTTCGAGGAAGTCGACCGAACCGATCACCACGCAATCCTTGGACAGATTGGCGTAGCGGCGATGCTCGGCCGACAGCATGATCCGGCCCTGTGCGTCCGGACGCTGCTCATCACTGGAAGCCGCCAAGGCCCGGACGAATGCGCGGGCCTGCGGATTGGACCGGGATGCCGCCGCGGCTCGCCGCGCCAGCGCGGTGAACTCGTCCTTGGGATACACGGCAAGGCTGTGGTCCTGTCCCTTCGTGACCATCAACCCTCCCGCCAGCTCGTCCCGGAACTTCGCAGGCAACGTCAGTCGCCCTTTGTCGTCCAACCGAGGGGTATAGGTCCCGAGAAACAAGCCTCGACACCTCCTGCCGGATCACCCTCTCGACTGTTCGGCCTCCTGTAGTGCGGGCTCCACATTACCCCACTTTCCCCCACTTTCAATCGAAAGCGTCGGTGATCTCGGTCCCCGCTTGGCGAACTTCGCAGGTCACACCAGCTATCACCGAGGTGGGGAAGATTTCGCGCAGTTCCCCCGACACGCGCGACGCGCGCGGGCGAGCATCCGACAACCGCCAGCAAACCCGCAGATAGCGTGCATTTCCGGCATTCGTGGGGCGCGGTGGGGAAGCTCCGTGGGGAGGTGTGGGGAATCCTGGACCACTCCCGACACGCCGAATCGGCACCAACGAGAAACGCCGTGGCGCCACACCTCAACTCGGTATGGCGCCACGGCGTGTCGCTGGATCTTCAGTTAGCCGATCATGGTCCGCTGCCGCGCGGCGCCGAAAGCCTTCGGCGGCACGGCAGCCCGGTCAACTGTCCTGTTCGAACCTCTTGCGGAACCGGTCCTCCATCCGCGCGGAGAACCCGCCCTGCTTCCGGGGCTTCCCGCGGCCGGCGCCGGGAGCGCCACCCGCGCTGGGATGCGCATCGGCGCCGCGACTGCTCGCCGTGCCCATCCGAGGGCCACCGATCAGCAACAGCACACCCGCGCTGAACATGACGATGAATCCGACCAGACTGATGATCGGGAAGCCGCCCGGCTTGAACGGTGCGGCAATACCGGCCACCAATAGGAACAGACCGAGGACGAACAGGGCGGCCGCCTGAAGTCTGCGTCGACCAGTGGCAGAACGTAACCGTCCACCCCGAACAGTCGAGGCGAACTTCGGATCCTCAGCATAGAGCGCGCTCTCGATCTGTTCGAGCATGCGCTGCTCGTGCTCGGAGAGTGGCACGGTACCTCCCCCGGCACTAGGTGGTGGCTGTCGTCTCCGGGTAGACGACGGATAGCCGACCTTGGCGGCTGTCTGTCACCAATAATACGAGTTCGATCAGACGGCGACCACCTACTCGCCGATACTCACGCCAGCATTCCGGTTACCCACCCTGAACTGGGGCGCAGGCGGGCAGCGGCGGCCAGCAGGTCCGCCACGTCGTGCAGGAATGCGTTTACCCGCGAAGCGAACTCGTCCGCGCGGCGATCGTCGATGGGCCGCGGCAACCCGGCCTCCAGGGCCGCTCTGGTCTCGGATTGACCGGTGAAATAGTCGGCCCACATCACGAATTCCGGTGCCGCGCGCTGCATCAGGACCCAGGCGTTGCGAGAACGCGCGCGGGGCGCGCGGTCTGCCCCCGTGAGGGCCAGCACGGCGCCCGCACCGCGGAGGGCGGCGAGGTAGGCCGTACGGAAGCGCTCCGCCGGGTCGGTTTCCCCCTGGGCTGCCAGCAATAGACCGTCCGCCTTGCGCAGTAGATCGCCGGCGCGGCCGGGATGGCCCGGTCGTTCAGTTTTCCCGCTCATTTCGGGTACCTCCCCACTCGTACACCTGATTCGCCTTCCATGAGGACATCCGGTCCCGATCAGGCATTTCGCCCGCCGGAAAGATCGAACAGATATTCGAAGGTTTCTCGTGCGTTTGAATATAGAGAGACCCACCGACAAGTTGACGCCCCTACGTGGCGCTACTGTCGACCCCATCCGTCCGCGCCAACGAGAGTTGCGTCCAGCCGATGACCGCAGTCACCCCCAAACCGACGCCCGCGCCCGTGGTGGTCGACCTGTCGGCCGCTACCCTGCGGCACCGGCTGCACGACGCCCTCTCGGTCTACGTGGCGGCGATGGACTACCCGCGCGGCACCGAACACCAGCGCGCGCCCATGTGGACCGAGCACACCACCCGGCCCGGCTGGCAGGCGGTGGCGGCGGTGCTGCCCGACGACGACGGACGGCTCGACCTGCGCACCGCGCCCATCGTGGCCATCGCCTACGGGTATCACGGCGCGCCGCACCAGTGGTGGCACCAGCAGGTGTACAGCGGCATGCGGCGCACCGGATGGCCCGAACACGCCGCGCGAGAACTGCTTTCGGACTACTTCGAACTCACCGAACTGCACGTGCACCCGGCGGCGCAGGGCCGCGGGCTCGGCGAGATCCTGCTCACCCGGCTGCTGCAGAACCGGCCCGAGCCGACCGTGCTGCTGTCCACGCCCGAGGTGGATCGCGAATCCAACCGGGCCTGGCGGTTGTACCGGCGGCAGGGGTTCGGAGATGTGGTGCGGCACTTCATCTTCTCCGGCGACACCCGGCGGTTCGCGGTGCTCGGCCGGCGGCTGCCCCTGTGAGCCGCGGCAACCTCGGCGCCCGCCGCGTCGTCATCGTCGGTTCCGGGCACAATGCGCTGGTCGCGGCCTGCTATCTGGCGCGGGCCGGGCATCGGGTCGAGGTGCTCGAGCGCGACACCGTGCTGGGCGGGGCGGTGTCCACGGTGGAGCGGTTCCCGGGTCACCTGGTCGATCGGGGCTCGTCGGCGCACATCATGATCCGGCACACCGGGATCATCGAGGAACTGGAGCTGGCCCGGTTCGGGCTGCGGTACATCGATTGCGACCCATGGGCTTTCGCGCCCGCACCGCCCGGGAGCGGGCTGTCGCCGATCGTGTTCCATCGCGAGGTGGACCGGACCTGCGCGTCCATCGCGGCGGCGTGCGGGGAACGGGATGCCGAGGCATACCGGCGGTTCGTGACCGTGTGGGGGCCGCGCAGTGCCCGGGTGATGCGGGCGTTCTCGGCCACGCCGACGGGCGGGAACCTGCTGAAGGCGTTCTGGGGCATGGACCCGCGCGAGGCCGCCGGGGCGACCGGCCGCACCAGTGCCGGGGCCCTCTCGCGGGAGATGATGCAGACCGGAGACGCGCTGCTGGACAGCCTCTTCGACAGCGAGCGGCTCAAGGCCGCGCTGGCCTGGTTCGGCGCGCAGTCCGGGCCGCCCATGTCCGAACCCGGGTCCGCGCCCATGGTGGGATTCGCGGCGCTCATGCACGCGCTGCCGCCGGGCCGCGCGGTCGGCGGCAGTGGGGCGCTGACGACGGCATTGGTGGCGCGGCTGGAGTCCGACGGCGGCATCGTGAGCGCCGGGGACCCGGTCACCGCCATCGCCCGGACCGGCGACACCTGGGAGGTGCGCACCGCGGACGGGCGAAACGTGCAGGCGGACACCGTGATCGCGGGCACCCACATCCTCACCACGCTGAACCTGTTGGAGCAGGGCGGATTCGACGCCGGGGTGCTCGCCGGCTGGCGGCGGCGCATTCGGGTGGGGCCGGGCATCGGCATGGTGGTGCGGGCCGCGCTCAGCGACCTGCCCCGGTATCCGGGCGCGGAGACCGCCGAGTCCGCCCACGGCCTGCAACTTCTCGTCACCGATCGCCGCGAGCTGCGCCGCGCGCACGGCGCCGCGCTGGCCGGGGATCTGCCGCCGCGACCGGTCGTGCTGGCCATGAGTTTCAGCGCCCTGGATCCGAGCATCGCGCCCGTGGGCGAGCATCAGGTCACACTGTGGTCGCAGTGGCATCCCTACGACCTGGCCGACGGCACCGCCTGGTCCGCGCACGCCGACCGCGAGGCCGACCGCATCATCGCCGAAGTCGACGCGCACGCACCGGGATTCGCCGGGACGGTGACGCAGCGCTTCGTCCAGACGCCCGCCGACCTGGAACGCGAGATGGGCCTGCTGGGCGGCAATGTCATGCACGTCGAGATGTCCATCGACCAGATGTTCATGTGGCGGCCGCTGCCCGAGCTCTCGGGGCAGCGGGTTCCGGGGGCGCCGGGGCTGTACCTCACAGGCGCGTCCACGCATCCCGGCGGCGGCGTCTCCGGTGCGAGCGGCCGTAGCGCGGCCCGCCTGGTCGAACACGACCTGCGCCCGCGCCGCCTCCTCGCGCCGCGTCGATGACGGACCCCGGACCATCCTGCTCCGCCGCGAATCCGGTTGCGGCTGAGCCGGAGCCGACAGCACTCGGCGGCGATACCGCATGGCGGACCGGCGCGCGGCCCGCCTCCTGCACGGCGGTGACGTGGCCCGCACCGCACCCTCGACGGCCGGTTCGCGGATGCCGTCCCGTTTCGACCATCCGGCCGCCTTGCGGCCGCGGGTGGTCCGATGCGGCGACCCGCCTGGAGATCGGCTGATCGGGACATGGCGGGCAGCCGGATGCATATGTCGACCGCGGCGGCCGAGCAGGCCCCGAGGATCATTGCGATCCCGGCGGTGTTGCTGGTGCTGGTGCAGATTACGTATCCGCTGGCGCACGGGGTGGTGCGGGATCGGGTGACCGTGGTGGTCGTGTTGCTCTCGCTGGGGACGGCCCTCGTGCATGCCGGGGTGACGCGCGGGGTGCGGTGGGCTGCGGGTTTGCTGGCGATCGTGTCCGGGATCGGGTTCGGTGCGGAGGTGCTGGGGATCGCGACCGGGTTCCCGTTCGGTAGCTACGACTATGCCAGCGGGCGGCTGGGGCCCGAGCTGCTCGGGGTGCCGCTGACCGTGCCGCTGGCCTGGACCGGTGGGCTGTATCCGGTGTGGGTGGTGGCCGGGATGCTGGTTCATGGTGCGGCCGGACGGATTTCGCTCACGGCGCTCGGGGCCGTCGGGTGGGATCTGTTCCTGGATCCGCAGCTGGTCGCGGATGGGCAGTGGACGTGGCGCTCGACGGTCGCCGGACTGCCGGGGCTGGGCCAGATTCCGGTCACCAACTATGCCGGCTGGTTCGCGGTCGCGGTGGTGATGGCGGGATTGCTGGAGTGGTGGGATCGGACCGCCCCGGATACGGGTGCGGCGCGGGTGGTACCGGTGGCGGTGTTCCTGTGGACCTGGCTGGGCTCGACGCTGGCGCACGCGGTGTTCCTGGGGCTGCCGATCTCGGCCGGCTACGGGTTCTGCGGGCTCGGTCTGCTGGGGATTCCGCTGGTTCGGACGCTGAGCGCCCGTCGAATCACCCTGTCGCCCGGGTCGCATGGCACGATGTGACCCGTGCAGCCGAGTCCCAACATGTCGACAGCAGAGGAAACGCCCGAATCCATGACACCGTCGGATCCCAGCGCATCGGGAGCGCGGCGACCGCGCCGGTGGGTGCGGATGCTGGCCGTGGTCCTGTTCGCGGGGCTCGCCGTCATGCTGACCGGATGCCTGCGGGTGCAGGTGTCGATGGGTGTGTCCTCCAATGACCGGGTGTCGGGCCGCATCGTCGCGGCGGCCGTGCCCCAGAACGACAAGGACAAGGGGCCGCAGCTGAAGGCGCCCGACGGGTTGCAGGGCAAGGTGCGGGTCGATTCCTACGCACAGGACGGATACGTCGGCAGCCAGGTGTATTTCGACGACCTCACCTTCGGTGAGGTGCAGCAGCTGGGCGGCATGTCCGACCAGACCTCCGGCATGTTCAACCTGGTCTTCAGCCGCACCGGCGACCTGGTCACCCTGAGCGGCCGGGTGGACCTGAAGAGCCTGCCGGCCCAGGGTTCCGACGTGCAGCTGACCGTGGCCTTCCCGGCCCGCGTCGCCACCACCAACGGCACCCGCGAGGGCGACTCCGTGGTGTCCTGGAAGCTCCCCGCCGGCGATGTCAGCACGCTGCGCGCGGAAGTCGGCTACGCGGACCCGAATACGCGCTCCTTCGCCGGCTGGGCGGGCATCGTCGGCGGCATCACCCTCGCGGTGGCGGCCGTGGTCGCGGTCCTCGCCTTCATGACCCGTAACCCCGACCCGCCGGCCTACGTCCGCGCGGCCCGCTGGCTACGCCCCGATCGCACCAAGACTCGATGACCCTCGCCGCCAGGGCGGTGGCGGCCGGTAGCGCCGTCGCCGCCCTCGGCGCCGCCACCGCCCTGGCGAACCGCCTCGGCACCCGCCGCCTCCGGCCCGCCGGCCGACGCGTCACCGAACCGGTCACGGTCTGCGTCCCCGCCCGCAACGAGGCCGCCCGCCTCCCCGCCCTCATCGCCGATCTGCGCGCCCAGCAGGGCATTCCGCGGCTCCGGATCCTGATCCTCGACGACGGCTCCACCGACGGCACTACCGCCGCCGCCCGTACCGCCATCGGCGACGACGATCGATTCCTGCTCTCCCGCAACGACATCGACCCCGCACCCGGCTGGACCGGCAAGACCGCCGCCTGCGCCCGCCTGGCCGATCTCGCCCTCGAGCCACTTGCACCCGGATCCCCCGCCGGCGCGCTGATCTTCCTCGACGCCGACATCCGGCTCGCGCCGGCCGCGCTGGCGGCAGCCGTGCGCGAATTGCGTTCGGCCCGGGCCGACCTGGTGTGCCCGTGGCCCCGGCAGCGCGCCGAATCGCCCGTGGAGCGCCTGGTCCAGCCACTACTGTGCTGGTCCTGGGCCTCGACCTTGCCCATCGCCCTGGCCAACCGCACCCTGCGCCCCTCGATGGCCGTAGCCTGCGGCCAGTTTCTGGTCTTCGACGTGGCGGCCTACGCCGCCCTCGGTGGTCACGCGGCCGTGGCCGGCAGCATGACCGAAGACCTGGCGATCGCGCGCCGCCTCCGCCGCACCGGACGCCACACCGCTCTGGTCGCGGCCGGTCCCCTCGCCGAAACCCGGATGTACCGCAACACCACCGAACTCACCGAGGGATACACCCGCTGGCTGTGGTCCGCCTACGGCGGCCCGGCCGGCAGCCTCGCGGTCGGTTCGATTGCGGCACTGGCGTTCTGGGCCCCGCCACTGGCGGCAGTAGGTGGGCGGCGACGACTGCGCCGGATGGGACTGCTGGGTTACGGCGCGGCGGTCGCCGCCCGGCTGCTGGCCCGCTCGACCGAGAGCGGGGGCACCCCGGGCGGCGCGGATCTCGTTGCCGCGCTGGCACACCCGCTGTCGGTCGCGGCCTACCTGACGCTGTCGCTTCGCTCCCATCGCGCGTACCGGGCCGGTGGGCTGCGCTGGAAGGACCGCCCGCTCGGCACCCGCTGACCGTGCCGGTCAGGAGACGGGGGTCATGCCGATGGTCGGGAGGAAGAAGCAGGTGGAGGTGCCGTTGCGGACGGTGCCGAAGACGGCGGCCAGGACGGTGCCGGAGCCGGTGGTGACGGGGACCGCGCGGACGCCGCCGACTGGGAGGGCGGCGGTGAAGTAGTCGTGGACGGCCTGTTCGACCGTCGGGCGGAGTTCGGCGGGGACCTGGGGCGGGATCATGGCATTGAGGACCTGGCTCAGCGGGCCCATGGGGACGAGGCCGCCGCGGCCGGTGGACAGGTTGAACCAGGCGACCTGCATGCCGGAGGTGTCGGCGCCGTCGGGGTTGATGCCGTAGGGGACGAAGGCGAACATGGTCTGGCCCGCCTTGACGGCCGAAAGATCAAGGCCGGGAATGGAAACCGCGTACTTGGGCCACGGGCCGGGGATGGCGCCCGCCACGCCGGGGGCGATGCCGAGGGTGGTGCCGCCGAGGCAGAAGGGAGCGGCGGTCGGGTAGAGGAAGGGCTGGATGCCCAGGGCCTTCAAACCGTTGACGGCTTGATCGTAGGCCGAGAGCCAGTCGGCTGGGCCGGCGGTATTGGATCTGGCCGATGGATCGGGCCCGGCGGTCTTGCCCGCGGCGGTGATGGCTGCCAGGGCGGCGGCCGCCTCCTGGGTCACGGCCGCCGCGGGCGAATCGGCGGGGGCCGCGGCGGCCGGGCCGGCCAGGGTTGCCGGACCGGCGGCAGTCAGGACGGCGCAGGCGCCGACAGCGCCTGCGACACGGACGAGACTGTGGAACACGGACATGGATAGCTCCCCTCGAGGTCACGAATCGAGGGCGACGCTACTCCGCTGACCAGCACGTACCCGGGATTTGATCCGGCATGCCGGGTGGTTGGATCAGGCGTTCGCCGGAGTCGCCGATATGGTGTAGCCAAGGTTTGCCAAAACTTCGCTAGTGGCCTTGGCGAAATTCAGGGTGATGAAATGCAGGCAGGGCGCGCCCTCGGTGATGAGGCGCTGGGCCATCTCCGTGGCGATCTCGATGCCGACCTCGCGGACCGCCGCGCGATCCTCCTCCGGCCCGTCGCCCGCGGCCTTCCGCAGCCGCTCCATCACCGCGGCCGGCAGCGGACGGCCCGACAGCTCCTCCGCGCGCTGCACGGTGCGCAGCGAGGTGACCGGCATGAGCTCGGGAATGATCGGCTTGGCGCCCTCGACCGGATCGCAGGCGATGGCCCGATCCCGCAGGCGTAGATAGTGCTCCACGTCGAAGAACATCTGGGTGATCGAATACTCCGCGCCCGCACGGAGTTTCGACACCAGGAAGTGGGTGTCCTGGTCGAGGTCGGTGGAGCGCGGGTGGCCCTGCGGGAACGAGGCCACACCCACGTGGAAGTCGCCCAGGTCGCGGACGATGCGCACGAGCTCGTCGGCGTACTCGACGCCCTCGGGGTGCTTGATCCACTCCCCCAGCACGTCGCCGGGCGGGTCGCCGCGCAGCACCAGCAGATTCCGGATGCCGGCGTCGGCGTACGCGCCGACGATCGACCGCAGCTCGGCGACCGAGTGATCCACCGCGGTCAGGTGCGCGACCGTGAGCAGCGTGGTCTCACGCGCCAGCTGGCCGGTGACCCGGATGGTGCGGTCGCGGGTGGAGCCGCCCGCACCGTAGGTCATGGACACGAAGGCCGGGTGCAGCCGTTCGAACTCGCGTGCGGCCCGCCACAGGCGCGCCTCACCGGCGGCGTCGCGCGGCGGATTGAACTCGACCGAGAACGGGATCGACCCGTCCGGGCGCGGGCCCAGCTGCTGAACTATGGAGCGAGTTCCGGACACCCGAGGCGTGCGGGAAACTCGGCCTGGGGTCGAATATCCCCGTACATTGTCGAAACTCACGCGGACATTTTACGGGCCCGCACCGGGTGCTGGACCGCGACCTGCGCTTATCCCAGCAGGTGAGACCGATTCGAACCCGACCGATTCCCGTCGGCGACCCGGTGGTCGGTAGAGTCGGACGCAACCCCGCTGGCTGCGCATGCGCCGCGCCGCGGCTCTCACCAAGGAGGCTCCCCTGTCCGCCGGACCCGGTACCCCGACCCGCCACCCGGTCGGCGCGGGATCACTCGTCGCCGCCGTGGAGGACCGTCTCGCCGCCTTCTTCCGCACCCGGGAACCGATCGTCGCGCCGCTCGGACCGGTGTTCGTGGACGCGGCGGCGGCCCTGGAGGACTTCGTCATCCGTGGCGGCAAGCGGACCCGGCCCTCCTTCGCGTGGACCGGCTGGCTGGGCGCGGGCCGCAGCGCCGACGACCCCGACGCCGACGCTGTGCTCACCGCGTGCTCCGCGCTGGAACTGGTGCAGGCGTGCGCGCTCATCCACGACGACATCATCGACTCCTCGCGCACCCGGCGCGGCTTCCCGACCGTGCACGTGGATTACGAACAGCGGCACCGGGATCAGCGCTGGGCGGGTGACAGCGACCACCACGGCGTGAGCGTCGCCATCCTCATCGGCGATCTGGCCCTGGCCTGGGCCGACGACATGACCCGCGACGCCGGCCTGCCCGCCGACGCGGCCGCGCGTTTCGCCCCGGTGTGGGCCGCCATGCGCACCGAGGTGCTGGGCGGGCAGCTGCTCGACATCCACGGCGAGTCCGCCGGCGACGAGACCGTGGAGGCCGCGCTGCGGATCAACCGGTACAAGACCGCGGCGTACACCATCGAGCGCCCGCTGCACATGGGCGCGGCGCTGGCCGGGGCCTCCCCCGAACTGGTCGCTGCCTACCGCGAATTCGGCACCGATATCGGCATCGCCTTCCAGCTGCGCGACGACCTGCTCGGCGTCTTCGGCGATCCGGCCGTCACCGGCAAACCCTCCGGCGACGACCTGCGCGAGGGCAAGCGCACCGTCCTCATCGCCGAGGCCCTGCAGCGCGCCGACGCCACCGTCCCGGCCGCCGCGGACCTCATCCGCTCCAGCCTCGGCACCGACGTCACCCCCGAGCAGGTCGCCGAATTGCGTACGGTCCTCACCGAACTCGGCGCGGTCGACGCCGTGGAGCAGCGGATCGGCTCGCTCACCGACCAGGCGCTCACCGCCCTGGACGCCAGCACCGCCACCCCGGACGCCAAACGGCAGCTGCGCGCCATGGCCCTCGCCGCGACCGCGCGCTCCTACTGACCGGCCGGACGCGAGGGTGCGGGGCATGAGAACTGTTGGGGGACCGGCCGATCGGGTCGTGGTGATCGGTGCCGGACTGTCCGGGCTGGCCGCCGCACTGCACCTGGCGGCGGCCGGACGGCAGGTGACCATCCTGGAACGTGATGATCGCCCGGGCGGGCGGGTCGGCGCGTATCGCGGACCGGACTACGAGATCGACTCCGGGGCAACGATTCTCACCCTGCCCGAGCTCATCGACGAGACGCTCGCGGTGGTCGGGCAGACGCGCGAGTCGGTCGGCCTGCGGCTCCTCGATCTGGCCCCGGCGTATCGGGCCCGGTTCGCGGACGGCTCCGAGATCGGCGTCTACTCCGACGAGGAGCAGATGGCGGCCGAGGTCGCGCAGGTGCGCGGGGCGGGCACGGCGCGTCGCTACCGGCGGCTGCGCGGCTGGCTGAAAGACGTGTACGAGGCCGAGTTCCGGCAGTTCATGGACACCAACTTCGATTCCCCGCTGGACATGGTGCGGATTCCGGAGAAGCGGGTGGCGCTGGCGAAACTGGTGCGGCTCGGCGCGTTCGGGCGGCTCGGGCCCAAGGTCCGGCGCCTCGTGCGGGACCCGGAGGTGGCCCGGCTGTTCAGCTTCCAGGCCCTGTTCGCGGGCATGGCGCCGAACCGGGCGCTCGGGGTGTACGGGGCGATCCCCTACATGGACACCTGCCTGGGCGTCACCTACCCCGAGGGCGGGATGCGGGCCATCGCCGAGGCGCTCGGCCGCGCGTTCATCGCCGCGGGCGGGACGCTCGAACTGAACGCCGAGGTGATCGGCATCGACTACGCGGGCCGGCGGGCCACCGCCGTGCGCACCGCAGACGGACGCGTCGTCGACTGCGACGCCGTCGTGGTGACCGCCGACCTCGGATCGCTGCCGCGCTTCGGGCTGCGGCGCCGGATCGGACTGCGGGCCTCGCCGTCGGCGGTGGTGGCACACGGCACGATTCCCGCCGCCGTCGCCCAGAGTTGGCCCGTGCAGGCACATCACACCATCGACTTCGGCCAGGAGTGGGACCGGACCTTCCGCGAGATCGCCGCCCGGCGCGGCCGCGGGCGGCTGATGAGCGATCCCTCGCTGCTGCTCACCCGGCCCGCGCTCACCGATCCGGCCCTCTACATCGAGCGGGCCGAACAGCACATCGACCGGGACGGGCACCTGCGCGACACCGTGCGGTATGAACCGCTCTCGCTGCTGGCCCCGTGCCCGAATCTCGACGCCGCGCCCCTGGCCTGGGAACAGCTCGGCCTCCACTACCTGCGCGAACTGCTCGCCACCCTGGAAGAGCGCGGCTACCAAGGCATTTCGCGATACTTCCGGATCGACCACCTCGACACCCCGCGCACCTGGCGGGACAAGGGCATGATCGCCGGCACCCCGTTCTCGGCCGCGCACCTGTTCCGGCAGACCGGACCGTTCCGCACCCGGAACCTGGTGCGGGGCCGCGCGAATGTGGTTCTCGCAGGCTCGGGCACCGTGCCCGGTGTCGGCGTGCCGACCGTGCTGTTGTCCGGGAAACTGGCGGCGGCGCGCCTGACGGGTGATCTACGACATGCCGGGGTCGGATCCGCCGACTCCGGGGCTGTGGCCCCCGCGCCCACACACTAGACTGACCGCGTCCTGAACCAACGCGGCTGCCGCCGCCTACCTTTCCGGGGGGAACGACCGCCTATGCCGACCCCCTCCATGGACGCCGCCATCCCGGAGGCCGCGGGCGCCACGCGCCTCGCACCGGCCGAACCGGCCATCCCGAGCTCCCCCGCCATCGACGGCACCGCCACGCAGCGCTGGCTGCGCCACGCCTCCGACTTCACCCGCAGCCCCGAGGGACACGCGGCGACGCTCGGATTCTTCGGCGCCCTGCTGATCACCTTCGGCGGGTTCGGCGCGGGCAGTGTGCGCCGCAGCGACCCGCTGCTGGAGGTCATGCACCTGTCGTGGCTGCGGTTCGGGCACGGGCTGGTGCTGTCGTCGGTGTTCGTGTGGCTCGGCGTCATCGCCATGATCACCGCGTGGGTCCGGCTGGGGCGCATCGTGATCGGCAAGCAGCCGGGCGCCACCGTGTCGCTCAACGAGCTGCGCGCGATCGTCGGCATCTGGATCTTCCCGCTGCTGTTCTCGGTCCCCCTGTTCAGCCGCGACGCCTACTCGTATCTGGCCCAGGGCGCGATGCTCCGCGACCACATCAACCCGTACGTGTTCGGTCCGTCGGAGTTGAAGGCGAATGCCGCTGCGGTACTGGACAATGTGAGCCCCGTCTGGCTCAACACGACCGCGCCGTACGGTCCGGTCTTCCTGCTGATCGGGCGGGCCATCACCACCATCACCGGTGACAATGTGGTGGCGGGCACCATCGCGCTGCGGCTGGTGATGCTGCCGGGCCTGGTGCTGATGGTGTGGGCGATCCCGCATCTGACCAAGCACCTGGGCGGCAAGCCGACCATCGCGCTGTGGCTGGCGGTGCTGAATCCGCTGGTGCTGATCCACCTGATCGGCGGCGTGCACAACGAGATGCTGATGGTGGGCCTGATGGCCGCGGGCATCGCGCTGGTGCTCGAGCATCATCACGTGGCGGGCATCGTGGTGGTCGCGATCGGGGTGGCGGTGAAGGCGACCGCCGGTGTGGCACTGCCGTTCCTGGTGTGGATCTGGATGATTCACGAACGCGAGCGACGCGCGGCGCAGGACGAGGGCGATCTGCCGCATCCGATCCGGACCTTCGCCAAGATCACCGCGCTGGGCGTGGCCATCTTCGCGGCCGTGTTCGCGCTGGCCACCTGGGCCACCGGGCTGCGGGATCACCAGATCGGCTGGCTCACCGCGCTGTCCGGGTCCAAGAAGATCATCAACTGGCTGTCGCTGCCGACCATCATGGCGCACGTGGTCAGCTGGGTGACCCCGCTGCCGTTGGAGTCGGTGCTGCCGTGGACCCGCACCCTGTGCGCGGTGGTGATGGTGGCCGGCCTGGTGTGGGCCTGGTGGCGGTTCAGGAACAGTGAGCGGGAGGCCGTGCTCGGCATCCTCGTCGCGTTCGTGGCCATCGTGATCCTCTCGCCCGCGGCACTGCCCTGGTACTACTCGTGGCCGCTGGCGCTGGCCGCCGGATTCGCGCTGTCCACCCGGACCCTGCAGGTGCTGGTGGGGTTGTGCACCTGGCTCATGCTGGTGTTCCAGCCGGACGGTTCGCCCGTGACCAATTCCGTGCACGGCACGCTGGCCATCCTCGCGGCCGTGGTGGCGGCGCTGTCGCTGCGCACGATGGATCCGCTGAAGCTGCGGGCCGCCCGCCCGCAGACCGATCAGCTCGGCGTCGCGCCCGCGCCCGGCCCAGCGTGAACCAGCCCGCCGTGCCCGACCAGACCGTACTGCCGGATCAGTCCGGACGACTCGACCGCGCCTACCGCGACTGCCGCCGGATCGCGGCCGCCCACGGCCGCACCTACTTCCTGGCCACCCGGCTGCTGGAACCGGAGCGAAGACCGGCCGTACACGCGCTGTACGCCTTCGCCCGGATGGTCGACGACATCGTCGACGCGAGCGACGCGCCCAGCCGCGCAGCGGAATCCGCGGCGCGGCTGGATCGGATCGAACACGAGCTGCGGGCCCGCCTGGTGGACGCGCCCATCGACGCGGGCGCCGGGCCCGAGGACCCGGCGCTGCTCGCGGTGTCCGACACCATCCGCCGGTATTCGATTGCCGCCGAACACTTCTGGGTGTTCCTGGACTCCATGCGCATGGACATCCCCGGCGGGCCGCAGTATCGCGACCGCTACCCCACCATGGCCGACCTGCGCGACTACATGCGCGGCTCGGCGGCCGCCATCGGACTGCAACTACTGCCGGTGCTGGGCACCGTCGTCCCGGTGGCCGATGCCGAACCCGCGGCGGCGGCGCTGGGAGAGGCCTTCCAGCTCACCAACTTCCTGCGCGATATCGGCGAGGACCTCGATCGCGGGCGGGTGTATCTGCCCGCCGACGAACTGGCGGCCTTCGGCGTGGACGCCGAACTGCTGCACCACTGCCGGGAATCCGGCCGCACGGACCCGCGGGTACGACGCGCGCTGGTCCACCTGATCGCCATCAACCGCGGCGTCTACCGCCGCGCCACCCCCGGCATCGAACTGCTCAGCCCCCGCGTGCGCCCGGCCATCCGCACCGCGGCCACGCTCTACGGCAGCATCCTCGACGAGATCGAACGCGCCGACTACGCCGTCTTCACCCGCCGAGCGGTGGTACCGCAGCATCGCCGGTTGCGCGTCGCGGCACGGGAACTTGCCACTACACGGCGCATCAACCAGAACTGACCGCGGGCCGCATCGAAACACGACACGGCGCGCAGGTGTTCCGATCCCTACGTGTCAACTGATTTGGCACCGTGCGGGTAACTCGTCGGGTACGCCCAGAAGCCAACCCGCTCCCTACCGCCGGCCCGGCGACCTGCATGAGGGGGCTTCCCCACGACCGGCAAAAGGCGCGGAGAGGCGGATGAGCCGCGGGGAGGCGGGAGGCGGCTCAGAACGGGTCGGCCGCGGCGCGGCGCAGGACCTCACGGGCCAGCGGGCCGTGGATGGCGTCGATGGGACGGCCGGGGAGGCTGTCGTCCTCGGTGTAGATCCACTCGAGGATTTCCTCGTCGGTGTACTTGCCGTCGCGCATCACCGTGATCAGACCGGTCAGATGCTTGGCGACGGCGCCCGTGGAGTCGAAGAACTCCTTCGGGATGCCAGCTACGCCGTCCCGGCGGACGGCGAGGATCTGGTGGTCGCGCAGCATCTGGTGAACCCGCGTGACCACCATGCCCAACTGGTCGGCCACGTCGGGCAGCGGGATCAGGGTCACCGAATCCGGCAAAACGTCTTCGCTGCATGGAAAGGCACTCACGCCGACCACGGTAGTCTCTCGCGTCGCGACCGTCGCATCACACCCCGACGCGACTACCATCGGGTGAGCCGCACCGGGCGGGCTCGGGAAAATCGGAAGGGTTGCAGTTTGATCGGCCAGATGCTGGAAGGGCGCTACCGCATCGACGCGCCGATCGCGCGTGGTGGCATGTCCATGGTGTTCCGGGGAGTGGACACCAGATTGGATCGACCGGTCGCCATCAAGGTGATGGACCCGAAGTTCGCCAGCGACCCACAATTCCTCACCCGCTTCGAGCTCGAGGCGCGGGCGGTGGCCAAACTCAAGCATCCGTCGCTGGTCGCGGTCTACGACCAGGGCGTGGACGGCGACCATCCGTTCCTCATCATGGAACTGGTCGAGGGCGGCACCCTGCGCGAACTGCTGCGCGAACGCGGGCCCATGCCCCCGCACGCGGTGCGCGCCGTCGCCGAACCCGTGCTCTACGCCATCGGCGTGGCCCACGCGGCCGGGCTGGTGCACCGCGACATCAAGCCGGAGAACGTGCTCATCTCCGACTCCGGCGAGGTGAAGATCGCCGACTTCGGGCTGGTGCGCGCGGTCGCCGAAGCCAAGATCACCTCCGACAGCGTGATCCTCGGCACCGCCGCCTACCTCTCGCCCGAGCAGGTCACCAGCGGCACCGCCGACGCCCGCAGCGACGTCTACTCCGCGGGCGTCCTGATCTTCGAAATGCTCACCGGCCGAACACCGTTCACCGGCGACAACTCGCTGTCGATCGCGCTGCAGCGGGTCGAGAAGGACGTGCCCAGCCCGGGCCGTCTGATCAACGGCGTCCCACCGGAAATCGACGAGCTGGTCGCGCACGCCACCGCGCGCGAACCCATGCACCGCTACGCCGACGCCACCGAGATGGCGAACGACCTGCGCCGCATCGCCCGCGAACTGCAGCTGCCCGACTACCGGGTGCCCGCGCCCACCGAATCGGCCGAACATCTCAGCGCCAAGTACCGGGTCGGGCCCACCCCCGCACCGCGCGTACCGGTCTCGCCGCCGTCCCGGCCCCTGCCGGGCGCGGCCGATCTCACCACCCGGCTCCCCGCGGACCCGCCGACCGTGCACATGCAGCCGCAGGCGCAGCAGACCCGGGTGATGACCGCGGCGCGGGAACTCCCGCCGGAGTACCAGCCGCAGCCCGAGTACGCGCCGCCGCCCGGAGCGCCGGGCGGCCGCGGCTACGGCTCGGACCTGATCGAGGATCGCGGCAAGTCGCGGCGCAAGGTCGTCATCTGGTTGAGCATCGTGGTCGCGCTGGCGGTGCTGCTGGGCCTCGGCGGCTGGTGGCTCGGCGTCGGCAGATATTCGGCGGTGCCGTCGATCGCCGGCATGGACACCCAGAAGGCCGTTTCCACACTGCAGGGCGCGGGCTTCAAGACCGAGACCCGGCAGAAGGCCTCGGACATGATCCCGGTGGGCAATGTGGTCGGCACCGATCCGCCCGCGGGCACCCGGGTCACCAAGGGCTCATTGGTCGCCGTGCTGGTCTCCAGCGGCAAGCCGAAGGTCCCCGACATCCAGCCCGGACAGGACGTCACCTCGGTCGACAAGGCCATCAGAGACGCGGGACTGACGCCGGTGGACGCCGGTGAGATGGGCAGTACCGCGCCGAAGGGCACGGTCGCCAAGGTGGATCCGGGGCCCGGCACCGTACTCCCGGCCAATGCCCAGGTGAAGGTCTACCGCAGCAAGGGTTCCCAGCCGGTCAAGGTGCCGGATGTGCGCGGCAAGACCGAGGACGAGGCCAGGACGGCCCTGCAGAAGGCCGGGCTCACCGTCAGCTCCACCCGCGACCAGTACGACGCGAAGATCAAGTCCGGGCAGGTGATCGGCACCGATCCCGCCACGGGCACCAGCACCGAATCCGGCAGTGGCGTGGTCCTCATCGTCAACAGCGCGATCGACATGCCGAACCTGCTGGGCGCCAACGTCTCCACCGCCCGCAGCAAACTGCAGGCCCTCGGCCTCTCGGTCACCGTCCGGCAGCTCGCCAACAACGACAGCTCGATCGTCATCTCGCAGAGCACCGCACCCGGCGACACCGTCCAGCCCGGCTCCACCATCACCCTGGTAGCGATACCGTAGCTGTCCCGCCTCTCCGAGCCTTCAGCGGGCGGCCGGGAGCCGTTGACCGTTATGCATCCGTGCCGGCGGTTGGTTGCCGAACCGATTCCGGGCGTACCCGGTGAGTTACCCGCACCGGTACGAAATCAGTTGTCGCCTTGGGCGACGAGATGCGTAAAGCCAGAGCCCGGACCGCCTATCGCGGTCCGGGCTCTGAGCGTTCTTCACTTCGTTGCGAAGGGCGACAACTGATTTCGTGCCGGTGGGGGTAACTCACCGGGTACGGCCAAAATCGGTTCGGCAACCAACCGCCGGCACGGGTGCACGACCGGCAACGGCTCTCGGCCGCCCGCTCGAGTCCGGGGGAGGCGGGGGAGCTACCGCAGCATCTCCGCTACCAGGAAGGCCAGCTCGAGCGACTGCTGGGTGTTCAGGCGCGGGTCACAGGCGGTCTCGTAGCGCTCCTCGAGGTTGAGGTCGGAGATGTCCTGCGCGCCGCCGAGGCACTCGGTGACGTTCTCACCGGTGAGCTCGATGTGCAGGCCGCCCGGGTGGGTGCCCAGCGCGTGGTGCACCTCGAAGAAGCCCTGCACCTCGTCGACGATGCGGTCGAAGTGCCGGGTCTTGTAGCCGGTCGAGGACTCGTGGGTGTTGCCGTGCATGGGGTCGCACTGCCAGATCACCTGGTGGCCGGTGGCCTGCACCTTCTCGATGATCGGGGGCAGCACGTCGCGGACCTTCTGATTGCCCATACGCGCGACCAGGGTCAGGCGGCCGGGCTCGTTGTTGGGGTCCAGGCGCTCGACGTACTCCACGGCCTGATCGGGCGTGGTGGTCGGGCCGATCTTGAGGCCGATCGGGTTGGCCACCAGCTCCGCGAAGGCGACGTGCGCGCCGTCGAGCTGACGGGTGCGCTCACCGATCCACAGGAAGTGCGCCGACAGGTCGTAGAGCACCGGCTCGCCCGAGACCGGGTGCTCGCTCAGGCGCAGCATGGCCCGCTCGTAGTCGAGCACCAGCGCCTCGTGGCTGGCGTAGAGCCGGGCGCTGGACAGGTTGGGATCGTTGACGCGACAGGCCTTCATGAAGGCCAGCGCGCGATCGATCTCGGTGGCCATCTGCTCGTAGCGGGCGCCGGCCGGGGACTGGCTCACGAACTCGCGGTTCCAGTCGTGCACCTTGTGCAGGTCGGCCATGCCGGCGGAGGTGAGCGCCCGCACCAGGTTCATCGCGGCCGAGGCGTTGGCGTAGGCGCGGACCAATCGCGACGGATCGTGTTCGCGCAGCGCCGCATCCGCGACCAGCGAGTTCACCATGTCACCGCGGTAGGACCGCAGGCCCAGCGAATCGATGTCGGCGGAACGGGGTTTGGCGTACTGACCCGCGATGCGGGCCACCTTCACCACCGGCAGGCTGGCGCCGTAGGTGAGCACCACGGCCATCTGCAGCAGGGTGCGGATATTGCCGCGGATGTGCGGCTCGGTGTTGTCGGCGAAGGTCTCCGCGCAGTCACCGCCCTGCATGAGGAACGCCTCGCCGCGGGCCACCTCGGCCAGGCGCAGGCGCAGCTCCTCGACCTCGGCGGGCACGCAGATGGGCGGCACGCTCTCCAGTACGGTGCGCATCTTGGCGGCCTGCTCGGGATCCCAGGACGGCTGCTGGAGCGCGGGGCGGGCCAGCGCGTCGTCGAGACGCCGACGGAGCTCGGCGGGCAGCGGAGGAAGTTCCGGCAAGCGATCGATCGGTACGTCGACGGTCCAGTTCACCAGTTCAGGATACGGATTGCTCTTGGTGACCCGGAGCACCCCCAGGGCTCGAGTTCCTCACACCCGGTCGCCGCCTACGCTGGGACCCGATGATCTGCCCATCCGACCCGGACCTGAGCTGAGGAGAGACCCATCTCACTGCGGTACTTTTACGATTCGGAATTCATCGAGGACGGGACCGTCATCGACCTCGTGTCCATCGCGGTGGTGTGCGAGGACGGACGCGAGTTCTACGCGGTCTCTACCGAATTCGATCCCGAGAAGGCCGGGCCGTTCGTCCGCCGCAATGTCCTGCCCAAGCTACCGCCGCCGTCCTCGCCGCTGTGGCGTTCGCGCGAGCGCATCCGCGACGACCTCTACAAGTTCCTGGTCCCCCGCCCCGGCGTGGAACCCGAACTGTGGGCCTGGGTCGGCGCCTACGACCACGTGGCGCTGTGCCAGCTGTGGGGCTCCATGGTCGATCTCCCCAACGCGCTGCCCCGCTACACCAATGAGCTGCGCCAGCATTGGGAGCAGCACGGCCGCCCGCCTCTGCCGCCGGTACCGAAGGACGCGCACGACGCGCTCGCCGACGCCCGCCACAACCTCGCCAAATTCGAGGCCATCGAAGCGGCCCGGCGCCTGCGCGCGGTCTGAGATCAGCATGCGAAAGGCCCCGGGAGACTTGGTCTCCCGGGGCCTTCTCGATGGTCCGGCGGGCTAGCCCGCCATGGTCTCCGGAACGCGGTCCGCGTCGGGACGGCTGCCCGACGGCACGCCCTTCTTCAGGCTCGCGGCGTAGACGTCGACGTATTCCTGATCGCCCATCCGCATGAGCTCGTACATGATCTCGTCGGTGACGGCGCGCTCGACGAAGCGGTTGCCGCCCATGCCCTCGTAGCGCGAGAAGTCGATCGGCTCACCGAATTTCACGGTGACCTTGCGCGGCCGCCAGCGGAAAGGACCGGGCGGGCACACCTCGTCGGTACCGATCAGGGCGACCGGGATCACCGGCACTCCGGTCTCCAGGGCGAGGCGTGCCACACCGGTCTTGCCTTTGTAGAGGCGGCCGTCCGGGGAGCGGGTGCCTTCGGGGTACAGGCCCACCAGGCGACCCTCGTCCAGCAGCTTGCGCGCGGTATTGAGGGCGCTCTCGGCGGCGTCCGCGCCGGAGCGGTCGATCGGGTACTGACCGGCACCGGAGAAGAACCATTTCTGCAACCGGCCCTTGAGACCGGGCGTGGTGAAGTATTCGGCCTTGGCCAGATAGGTGATGCGGCGCGGGCTCATCAGCGGGGTGAAGAGCCAGTCGGTGAACGACAAGTGATTGCCGGCCAGAATCGCTGCGCCCTTGGCGGGAATGTTCTCGACGCCCTCAACCTGGGGCCGGTTGACGAGATGCATCCATGGACCCGGGAACACATACTTCAGCAGCCAGTAGAACATCGCGTCCTTTCCCCTGTTTTCGATACCCGGGACCGGCCTCGTTGCGGGCACCACTACTCGCTTGCCTACCCTACTCCACCGCCTCCCCGAACCTTCAGCGGACAGCCCGGAGCCGTTGCCCATCGTGCACCCGTGCCGGCGGTCAAGTGCCGAACCGATTTTGGGGATACCCGACGAGTTACCCCAACCGGCACTGAATCAGTTGTCACTTCGAGTGACGAGACACCAAATCAGTTGCTACTTCTAGCAACGGGACGACAAAGCGGAATCGGTCGGGCGGTGATCAGCGGTGGGCCGGCGCGACCGACACCGGGTCCTGCTGGGCAAGCACCGCTGCGCGGGCCAGTTCGGCAGCGCCGATCATGCCGGCGGCCTCACACAGCTGGGCGGTGCGGATGCGGGCCAGCCGGCGGTGCCGGGCGCCGGTGATGGAGGCCGCGTAATGCTCACGGGCATCGTCGAGGAACAGTGGGGCCGAACTACTCACGCCGCCCGCCACCACGATCAGGTCCGGGTCGAAGATGTCGCTCACGAAGGCCAGGCCCAGGCCGAGCCAGCGCGCGAAATCGGCCATCACGTCGAGGGCGACCGGGTCGCCGTCCTGCGCCGCGCCCGCCACCCGGCGACCGGTCAGCGAGCCCGGATCGCGCCCGGACTCCCGGGCCAGCACCGTGGAACGCTGCGGATCGGTGGCCAGCAGCTCGATCGCGGTGTCCACCAGAGCCGTTCCGCTGCAATACCTTTCCCAGCAGCCGCGCTTGCCGCAGGCGCAGGCGCGGCCGTTGGGCACCACCTGCAGATGCCCGAGTTCCGGTGCGACACCGAAGCTTCCGCGATACAGCTGCCCGTTGCTGAGCAGCGCCGCGCCGATACCGGTGCCGATGGCCACCAGCACCACATTGCGCCCGCCCGCCGCCGCACCGAAGCGATACTCCGCCCACAGCGCGGCATTCGCGTCGTGCTCGAGGATCACCGGCAGGCCGAGGCGGTCGGTGAGCCGCTGCGCGACCGGGGCGTCCTCCCACGGCAGGTGCGGGGCGAAACGCACGGTGGCGCGGTCCTCGTCGACGAAACCCGCCACCGCGAGACCGACCGCGCCGATGGCATGGCGGGAGCACAGGTCACGCACCGCCCGGGCCAGACCGTCCTCGAGGGCGCGGGCGGAATGCGGGGTCGGCGCGGTCACGGTGTCGAGCACCTCGCCCGCGCCGTCCACCACCGACGCCCGAATATTCGTGCCGCCCACATCGATACCCACGGTCAACGGCACGTCCTCACCGCCCGTCATGCCTTGATCGTCACGTCGATGGGCACGTACTTGGCGCGCTTGGACCGCCTTCCACCGGGCTGCGCACCACCGCGACCGGCGGCCGGGCCCGAGTCGCGGGCGGGCTGTCCCGTGGATCCGGCGGGACCGGGCTCGGCGTCCGGGTGCGCGACCGGCGGGCCGAAGGGACGGTCGGGGGCGGGCTGATCGCCGGTCACTCGTCCGCCGGCGGACTCGGTACGGAAATCGTTGCGCGGCACCGCGTCCGGGTCACGCGGGTCACTGCCTCCGGGGCGGCGTGCCGCACCCGGGCCGGGACCGAAGGGGTCGTCCGACGCCTCCGCGGCCGGGTAGGCCTGGGACCGGCTCCGGGCCGCCGCACGGCCCTGCGCACCGGCGAGGAAACGCGCGAACACCGCGGCCAGGCCCGCGGCACCGTGCGGGTCGCCGGATTGCCCGCCGGCACGGGAGAATTCGTCCTCATCGTCCGGGCCGACATCCCCGCGCGCGGCGGCGTCGTCGGCGAACGGCAGATCACCTGCACCGGAGCCCGTTCCGGCGACGTGCGAAAAGTGATGCCACGCTCGATATTCCGGCGATTCCGGATCCAGGTCCGGCGGGATCACCGGATCCACCGGCACACCGGCGAGCGCCTCGCGCAGCACGGTCACGATGGCGGTGCCGTGTTCGGCGATGGCCGCCACCACATCGTGGTGCTCGCCGCGCACGATGGCCGCGGCCGCGCACACGGGACACCAGCTGCAGCTGGACCATTCGGCGCGGCCGTCGGCGGCGGTGCGGCGCAGCACCGGTTCGACGCGTTCGAGGACGGCCTCGGCCAACAGCCGTAGCTCCTCGGCGAATTCGCCGAGATTCTCGTCGGGGTGGCCGGGACGCGGGTGATGCGTGGTGGTCATTTCGGCCAGACCTGAGGATCGGGCCGGAAACGGATCACCAGGTGGTCGCCGTCGAGCTCGGCGGCTTCGACCGTGCACCGCCGCAATACCGGGGCCAGCCGCAACCGCCGCCGGACCCCGTCCGCTCCCACGATCAAATCGTCCTCCACTCGTCCCAGCCGCAGGGTCGACGAATCGACCACCGGCAGATGCATGCGCATCGCGAACACCGAGTGCACGCCCGCCCCGGACTCGAGCCGCACCACCGGCTCGGCGGCGGTACTCGTCTCGGGGCCGGGCAGCACACCGTCGGCATCTGTGCCAAGCATAGGGACCGGACGCCCTCCCACCCAGTTACCACTCGCGTCCACCGCGTAGGACAGCGCCGCCAGCGAGCCGATCCCCACCGGTTCGGCTCCCGCATGCGCCACGACCTGGACCGGAACCCCGGGCAACCGCTTGCGCAGCTCCCCTGCGACATCGAGTTGCTCGCCGCGCCGGTTGAAATACCACTGCACCGCCGGATGCGGCGGCTCGACCGGATGCGGGGCGGGCATCTCGGGGAGCACCTTGTTCACCAGCACCGCGTCCAGGCGGAGACCCAGCAGCGCCGCCGCCGAGCGCACCCGCGCCGACTCGGCCACCGCGACCAGTTCCGCGGCGGTCACCAGGCGGGCGCCGGTGCGGGCCTGATCCGCCAGCAGGTCACGGGCTTCCGTCACCGCCTGCACGATCTGCTCGACGGTCACCGCCAGCACCGCCTTGCGGAAGTCCGCGCCGATCGCCTCCATCGTCCTGGTGTGCGCGGGCCACACCCGCTCCAGGTAACCGAGCACGGTGTCCGGCATGGTGACGATGCGCAGCATGTCCGCCGACGGCGGGCAGTCCACCACGATCACATCCCACCGCGCGTCGTTGGCGAACCGCGTGATCTCCAGCATGGCCAGCAGTTCCTGCACCCCCGGCAGCCCGGTCAGCTCCGCGGGATCCAGTGCCCCCAGATCGAATCCGTGCTCGTGCCCGGCCCCGGACGCCATGACCAGCACCTGCCGGAACCGATCCTCCAGCAGCGCAAGCGAATCCACCTCGATGACATCCAGCGCCGGCTCGGCGTCGGGGCCGCGGACGTCCGCGAAAGCCGGTGCCGGGCTGTGGAACATGGGGAGTGGCAGAGTGGCGACCGCGGGGGTCGCGCCGTGGCGCAGGCGGTAGCCCAGGGCATCGCCGAGGGAGTGGGCCTGGTCCAGGGAGGCCAGCAGGACGCGGCGGCCGTTGCGGGCGTAGGCGAGTGCGGTCGCGCAGGCCAGGGTTGTTTTTCCGACACCGCCCTTGCCGATGAACAGCTCGACGCGGGTGGCGGGGTGCGGCGAGCGTTCGGTACCGCCGGCGGTCAGCCTTCGACCCGTTTCTTGAGTTCCTTGAGGGCGGTGTCGGTGATGACCTTCTCCGCTTTGCGTTTGAACATGCCGATCATGGGGATGTTCAGATCCACGGTCAGTTCGTAGACCACCTGGGTGGTGCCGTCGGGCAGCGCGATCAACTCGTAGGTGCCGTCCTGTGCCTTCTGCAGGTCACCCGACACCAGGCTCCAACTCACCGCACGGCCGTCGGGCCGCCAGGTGTAGGACAGGGTGTAGGTGTCCTTCACGACGCCGGCGTCCAGCACGAAGCGGGCGGTGCGGGCGCGGCCGTCCGGCGATTTGTCCAGCACCTCGACCGAGCGGGCCGCGGAGACCCATTCCGGATACGACTCCAGGTCGGCGATGACCGCCATCACTCGATCCGAGGGGGCGTCGATCACGATCGACCTCTGAGTTCGATCGGCCATGGGCGGCAACGCTTCCTTTCTAGTGAGCGGCCGCGGGAGCGACCCCGGCCTTGCGCCCCGCCTCGAGGCGGGCCTTGATCTCGAAGGACATGGCCTTGCCCGCGACGCGGCGAGTCCGGTTCACGGCCAGCAGCTCACGTCCGGACATACCGCCGACGCCGCCGCGGGGTTCGGCGTGCATGAAGTAGTGCATGATGACGCCGTCCAGCATGGGCTCCAGCCAGACCTCCATGGTGCCGTCCGCACCACCGCTGACGGTCCAGCGAATTCCCTTGTCGCCCCGGTCTTCCCGGACCTGCAACTGCAGATCGGGCCACCAGCGGCGCCAGCGGGCACGATCGGCCAGCACCTCGGCCACGGCCGTGCCCGGCGCGGCGACGAATGTCTGGTCGGCAACCTGGATACTGCTCACGGTGCCTATCTTGCCCTACGCTTCGCTCCGGGCGGGTTCGCGGCCCCGAAGTCTCGATTCTTCCCTCCTCCGCTCCTCCGCTTCGCTCCCCCGCTCCGTCGGTCCAGAATCGAGACGGCCGCGAACCTTTCAGTGTTGTCTCAGTGCGGTTTCTGTCGGATTCAGTAGATGCTGTAGTCGCGCGCCCATCAGGTCCCAGCGCCACTGCTGCTGCACCCAGGCGCGCCCGGCCGCGCCCATACGGGCGGCGGCGTCCCGGTCGGAGAGGATGTCGACGATGGCGTCGGTGAGCTCTTCGGCGGAGCGGCCGTTCACCACCCGTCCGGTCTCACCCTCGCGCACGGTTTCCGGCGCGCCACCGGAATTGCCCGCCACCACCGGCACTCCCGTGGCGGAGGCCTCCAGGAACACAATGCCCAGGCCCTCGACGTCCAGGCCGAAACCACGGGTGCGGCAGGGCATAGCGAACACGTCGGCGATGGTGTGGTGGGCGGCGAGCTCGCCCGACGGGACGCGTCCGGCGAAGACCACGTCATTGCCGAGGCCCATGACCTCGGCGAACTGCCGCAGCTTCTGCTCGTACGGCCCGCCGCCGGCGATGACCAGCACCGCCCCGTCGACCCGCCTGCGAATCTCGAGCATGGCCGTGATCAGCATGTCCTGGCCCTTGCGCGGCACCAGCCGCGACAGGCACAGAATGGTCGGCCGGTCCCCCAGCCCGTAGCGGGCCCGCAGTTCGGCGCGGGCGGCCGGATCCGGCTTGAACACCTCCGAATCCACGGCGGGGGGCAGGTATTCGAGCGCGGCCTGCGCCCCGAACGCGGACGAGAACCGCCGCCGCGTGTATTTGCTGACATAGGTGACGACATCGGTGTGATCGCCGATGACCCGCAGCGCCTGCCGCGCCGCGGGCAACATCGACCAGCCCACCTCGTGCCCGTGCGTGGACGCCAGGATCCGCTCCGCGCCCGCCTGGCGCAGCACCGGCGACAGCAGCGCCAGCGGCGCCGCCGCCCCGAACCACACCCGATCGCACTTCTCGTCGCGCATGAGCTTCTTGGCCCGCCGCGCCACCAGCGGCGTCGGCAGCATCAGTGTCGTCGGATGCCGGACCACCTGAAAGGGCTGCTGCGCATCGAACTTCCAGTGACTGTCGCCCCGCCACCGCGGCGCGTACACCACCAGCTCGTCGGCGGGCAGCTGCCGGGCGAGCGCATGCAGATACGACTGAATCCCACCCGGTCGCGGCGGGAAATCATTGGTAACCAGCAGAGTTCGCCCCATGCCGTCAAACCTACTGCACCCGGGGCCCGCACTCCTCCCACCCCGAAACCTCGCACCCCCGGGCCTCCGAGTGCTACGCGCCTTCGGCGGTACGGGTGGCGAGCCAGGCGCGCCAATCGGTGACGAGGTCCTGGTAGCCGGTGCCGAGGATGGCGCGCAGGGCGGTGTCGACGGCGGCGCGGTCCTTCGGGCCCGACGCCAGTTGGCGGTAGAGCGCGACGAGTTTCGGGTCGCCGTACCGGTCGGCTATGAAAGCGCAGACGGACCAGCCCTGTTCGTAGGCCAGGGAGGCTTGGCCGCTGGTGGGCTCGAACATGGCGTCGGGCGGGAGGTCGGCGGGGAGGTCGCCGGCGCGGGCGCGGGTGGTCAGGGTGGGGGCGATATCGGTGATGGGCCGGCGCAGGTTGCGATGGGCCGAATACTCGGCGAAGCCCTCGAGCGTCCACATCGGGGAGCCGTCGACGGTGACCGCGCGCGAGGCCATGTGGGTGAGTTCGTGCCGCAGCACCGAGCGCAGGCCGTCGGGTCCCAGGCGGCGTCCGGCGTCGGGTCCGAAAACCACGCGCTGGCCGGTCAGTTGGGTGCCGGGGCGGAAGGGGTCGGCGACGGTCGAGGCCGCGACCTCGGCGGGCACGTCACCGGCGGCGTGGGTGAGGGCGGCGAATTCGGAGACGCTGGACGCCACCACCACGACGGGGGCCTGATTCCAGTCCGGACCCCACAGCGCGGTGACCGCGGCGGTGCTCGCCGCGAGTTCCCCTGCCAGCACATCGATATCGGCGCGCTGCCCGGAATGACCGAGCACGACACCGATCCGCCCCGACCCGGTAGCCGTGGTCTCGGCGACCACCCTGCCGTAGCTCTCCATGGTCCGCTTCACCTGCGGCACCTGAGGATCGGAGGCCGTGGCCTGACCCGAGTCCTGCCCCGGTACCACCGCACGCAGCTTGGGCAGCACCGAGTTCGGCAGCATGAGCAGCGCCCCGCAGGCCGCGGTCAGCGCGCTGACCATGACCAGGGTGGCGACGAACTGGAACCGCCGCCGCGCCGCCAGCCAGCCGCGCATCTGCCGCAGCGCGCTCATCGCCACCTCGTCGTGATCATGCTCTGCGCATCGGGCACGAGTGGGGACCCCACGTGGTTCCGCAAGCTGCCTCCTCCGGGTCCTGACCACTCATGCCGGGTCCGCGAGAGCTCAGAACCGGCGCGCCGAATGGAACGGTGTGGAGCTCATCGGCGCGACCTGAACCGGTATGCCGAAAGTCGAAGCGTGCAGCATCAATCCGTTGCCGGCATAGATGCCCACATGCGAGATGTCAGAGTAGAAGAAGACGACGTCTCCGGGCTGGAGGTCCTTCTCGTCGACCGGCGTGCCGTAGCTGGACTGCTGCTGGCTGGTGCGCGGCACGTTCTTGCCGACCTGGTGGAAGGCCCACTGCACCAGGCCGGAGCAGTCGAACTGGTCGGGACCGGTGGCGCCCCAGACATAGGGATCGCCGACGCGGGTGAGGCCCGCGGCCAGCGCGCTGGTGCCGGAACCGGGCACCAGGCCGCGGAGCAGGCTGTCGCGATCGAAGCCGGGCGGGAACATGGAGCCCGCGAGCGCGGACTTGTCACCGGCGGAGAGCTGACCCCAGGCGGCGATCACCTGAGCCATGGATCCTTGCAGCGCAGCACGTTTGGATTCCAGGTCCTTGCGGACCGCGTCGGCGGCGGCGCTGGCGGCGCGCGCGGTGTCGGCGGCGGAGCGGGCGGCGGCCTCGGCGACCGAGGCCGCGTCGGTGGCCTTCTCGTACTGGCCCAGTTGATCATTCGTGCGCGCGCCCACGAAGTCCACGATGGACATCTGGTCGAGCAGCTGCTGCGGCGAATTGCTGACCAGTAGCGAAGTGAGCCGGTTGGTGCGGCTGCCGAGCAGCGCGGAGGTCGCGGCCCGATCGATGACCGGTTGGTAGCGACGGATCTCCGCCTTGGCCGCATCCAGGGTGGCGGCCGCGTCGGCGGCCCGCTGGTCGGCGACGCCGGCGGCGGTGGCCTTGGTGTCCAGATCGGACTGCGCGTCGAGCGCCTGCTGATTGAGCTGTTCGGATTGCCGCGACAGATCGATGAGCCGCTGCACCGCTTCCCCAGCAGATGCCGGTGCGGAGGCCGGGTCGGCTGTCGCGGATCCGAGGCCCAGGGTGCCGTAGGTGCCGACCATGAGTGCACCTACCGTGAGGGCTTCACCCACCAGTCGCCTGGTTCGCTGACTGTGTGTCCGATGATGTCGCTGCTGCGCTGCCACCGCTGGTGTCGTCCCGTTCTCTTACCCCGAGCCGGTTCAGAAGGTCTCGGTAAGATTACGAAACGGCGACCGCTTGTGTCCAGCAGGCCACGGAATCATCACGGTCGCCGCCTCTTCCGCAGGTCGGCCGCCTGCGGTCGGCTACGGGGAAGACTCCCCGGTCGAGCAGGGGATCAGATGCGGCGCGCGCCCGCGAACGGCATCGAGGAGACCGGGGCGACCTTCACCGGCTGACCCGAGGTCGACGCGTGCACCACATTGCCGTCGCCGACGTAGATGCCGGAGTGGCTGCCGCCGTAGAACGACACCACGTCGCCGGGCTGCAGATCGTCGAACGACACCGGGCTGCCGGTGTTGAGCTGCTCATAGCTGGTGCGCGGCAGGCTGACTCCGGCCTGCGCGTAGGACCACTGCACCAGACCGGAGCAGTCGAAGGCGTCCGGGCCGGCGGCGCCGTAGACGTAGGGGTCGCCGACGCGGCTCAGGGCGGCGTTGACCGCGGCCTGACGCGGGCCGCTCTGCGGCGCGGGGGCGGCCGGGCCCCACGGGGTGATGATGCCGGGGATGGCGGGGATGTTGACCGGGAGGCCCGGGATGCCGGCGGGCAGCTGGATCTGGTCGGGCACGTCGATGGTGCCGACCGGAGTGTTCACCGGCTGGGCCGACGCGGGGGTCGCTGGCAGCAGCAGCGCGCTCACCGCGGCGGCGCCGACGGCACCGGCCGCAGCGGCACGACGCGCAGTGCGCTGCATGCCCTGGACCTGTCGCTTGACGGTGGTGGTCGCCATGATGAGGTACTTCCAATCTCCCCCGCGACGCCGCACCCGGTGGTGCGTCGGACTCCGCGAGGTCTCAGGAAGATTACGAGTCCATAACGGTGCTTTGTAAAGCCGAGACGGACGGCCCATCGGTCGAAATTGTTACGCGACCCTATTTCGGTGCGATAAACGTCACAGCAATCACGAAACGATAACAGCGGCCATTTTCCAGGGAGCGCACCAATAGCTACCGGCGAGTAGCCAGCGCTGACCCGAGGCCCTCCCGACCTCGACAAATTACGCATAACACAAGGTCAGGGCCATGGCCGCCGACCTGGGCGATTCCGACACGCCCACGCGACACGCCCGACCGCAGGACAGCGGGGCGGCACACGCCGGAGGCCGGTGCGAATCGACCACCCCCACGCCGGTGATTGATTCACTTTCCGAATAACTGTGACCCTGACCACAATCTCGCATATTTCCGCATTTTGGGGATTTCATCTCGAGAATCTCCACCACTTATTCAGAGCTTTCCCCAGGTCGCGCGGAGCAACTCCCGGGGCCCTGCCCGAGTTCCCGGCCCGACCTGCGGAAAGTGCCGGATCACGCGTTCCCGGAGACGGTCACGACCCTCCGGAGCTGCGGTGAATGCCTTGGCGGGGAAAGGTTGTCGGACCCTGCGCCTAGGCTTCCCGTCCGTGTCCGGACAGCTGGCCTTCGACGAGCTCGAAACCCCGCTCTATGACACGACGTTCGTGGTGGTGGACCTGGAGACGACCGGCACCAGCCCCGAGGGCGACTCGATCACCGAGATCGGCGCGGTCAAGGTGCGCGGCGGCGAGGTGCTCGGCGAGTTCGCGACCCTGGTGAATCCCGGCTGCGCGATTCCACCGCAGATCGTGCAGATCACCGGGATCACGACCGCCATGGTGGTGGACGCGCCTCGCATCGAGCAGGTGCTGCCCGGGTTTCTGGAATTCGCGCGCGGGGCGGTGCTGGTCGCCCACAATGCCCGCTTCGATACCGGATTCCTGAAGGCCGCCGCGGCCCGGTGCGAATTGCCCTGGCCCGCTTTCCAAACGCTGTGCACGGTCCAGCTGGCGCGGCGGGTGCTCGGCAAGGACGAAGCGCCCTCGGCCAAGCTCTGGTACCTGGCCCAGCTGCTGGGCGCCGAGACCCGGCCCACGCACCGCGCCCTCGACGATGCCCGCGCCACGGTGGACGTGCTGCACGCACTCATCGCCCGGGTGGGCAACCAGGGGGTGCAGAGTCTCACCGAGCTGCTCGACTATCTGCCCGAGGTGACACGCCGCCAACGCGCGAAACGTGTGATGGCGGCGGATCTTCCGGCCACGCCCGGGGTGTACCTGTTCCGCGGGCCGTCGGACGAAGTCCTCTATATCGGGACGGCGGTGAATCTGCGCCGTCGTGTCCGCACCTACTTCACCGGTTCCGACACCCGCCCGCGCATGCGCGAGATGGTGCAGCTGGCCACCCGGGTCGACCATGTCGAGTGCTCGCACGGCCTGGAGGCGGGTGTGCGGGAGCTGCGGCTGCTGCTCGCCCACACCCCGCCCTACAACCGGCGATCGAAGTTCCCGCAACGCGCCTGGTGGCTGACGCTGACCGACGAGCCGTTCCCGCGGTTCGCGGTCTCGCGCACCCCGGCCCGGGACGCGCTGGGCCCGTTCACCTCTCGCGCCGACGCGCTGGAGATCGCCGCCACCGTCGCCGAACAGTCCGGCCTGCGCACCTGCACCACCCGCATCCCGCGCACCGGCCGCCATGATTGCCCGCCGGCGGTGGTCGGCGGTTGCCCCGCGAGCGCCCACGGCAGCCCCCTATATATAGAGGAGTACGAGCGAGCTCCGGCCATGGTCCGCGCCCTGTTCGCGGGCGCCGACGACGCCCTGCTGCACGCGATTGCCGAGCGGCTCGAAAGCCTTTCCACCGCAGAACATTTCGAGGCCGCAGCGCGGCTGCGGGATCGCACCGTGACGGTAATCCGTGCCCTGCGCCGCACCCAGCGCCTGGTCGCCCTGGCGGCCATCCCGGAACTGATAGCTGCCCGCCCCGACGGTGCGGGTGGCTGGGAGTTCGCGATCATCCGCCACGCCCGCCTGGCCGCCGCGGGCACCGCCGTGCGCGGCATCTCCCCCATGGCGGTGGTGGATCGCCTGGCGGCCGCCGCCGAAACCGTCATCCCGCCCCGCCTCCCCGGCCCGGACGACGAGCCCGCCTATCCCCCACTGCGCGGGGCACTTCCGGAGGAGGCGGGCCTGCTGGTCCGCTGGCTCGAACAGCCCGGCACCCGCATCGTCCGCACCACCGACGGCTACGGCGAACCCCGCCGCGGCGCGGGCGCCTGGTTCGACTGGGTCACCCGCGCCGAAGCCGCCGCCCAGATCACCACCCCGGACCAGTCCCCACGAGGCTGATGACCAGCGCGGTGAAAACGCGCGGCTTCGAGGCCATTCCGGGGTAGGTGCGGATGTGAGTACCGCAACGTGCGGACGGCGGAAGCGGCGCGCTGCCAGAATGGCGGGATGTATGTGCCAGATGCGGAGCGCTGGAATCACAACATCGAGTACCACCCACTGCTGGCGGCGGCGGTCGCGGGGGCGCGGGAGGTGCTGGACGTCGGGTGCGGGGAAGGCATGCTGGCCAGGCGGATTCGACGGGGCGGGGCCGCGGTGACCGGGATCGATCCCGACGCGCGGAGTATCGAGCTGGCCCGGGACCAGTCCGGGGCGGACGACGTCACCTATCTCCAGGCGGATTTTCTCGAGTACCCCTTCGAGCCGGAGTCGTTCGACGGCATCGTGTCCATCGCGGCTCTGCACCACATGGACACCGTCAAGGCGCTCACCCGGATGCGGGAGCTGCTGCGGCCGGGCGGGACCCTGGCCGTGGTGGGGATGGCGCGCAACGACTTTCCGGCGGATCTCCCGTGGGAGGCCGCCGCCCTGCTCACCAGTTTCAAGGACCGGCTGTTCCGGGCGCAGTGGGCGCACCCCTCGCCGGTGGTGTGGCCGCCACCGCAGACCTATGCCGAAACGCGGCGGACGGCCGCCGAGATCTTGCCGGGCGTGCGCTACCGACGGCACGTACTGTGGCGGTTCTCACTGGTGTGGACCAGGCCGAATCCGGCTGCGCCGCAGGGTTAGCCGCCGAAGTGGGTCAGCGCCGACCGCGAGTGCGGCACGTCGGCAGGAACCCGATCGCGCACTGTCGACTCCCTCGCTAGCGCGGGATGTCGTGGGTGCGGCCGGGCTGGGCGCCCGGGCGCCCTCGGTAACCAGGGCCGAAAATGGGCTGGGCAGGTGCACCGACCATGCGGGCGACGGTCTCGGTGGTGAGTCCGAGCTCGAAGAGTTCGGCAGCGAGCTGCTGCCGGATCTGATCGACCAGGCCGCGAAAGCTGATGTGCTGGTCGGCGAGTCGGCGGTGCAGTCCGCGTTCGGACAGTGTGAGTTCCAGGGCGACCTCGGCGAGCGACGGCGCGGTCGCGGGGGTCCGTAGCAGCACTCGGCGCACCTGCGCTGCCGGACCGGTGTATCGATGCCGGCGGTCCAGTGCCAGCTCGCACTGCTGGACGCACAGCGCACCGGTGTGCGCGTCCGGCGGCCGGGCGGGGTATGCGAGCACCTCGGGCGGCACGGTGAACCCGCCTCGGCCGGGCCCGAATTCGAGGCCGAGCAGCACATCGGTGTCCGGGACCAGCGCCGAGACCAGCGTGCAGGCGGCGGTCAGATCGCGGGCCAGCAGGAACGCCCGCACTTCGCCGCGCACCTCCCCGTCCCCGGCTGTGACCGTCAGCCCCGCCTCGGTCTCGGTGAACGACGGCCCGAATCGGACGGAGGTCACCGCGAAGTACCCGGGCAGCAGCCGGATCGCCTCCCGCACGGTCGGACTCGTCATCATGGCGTAGCCCACGATCCCCGCGCCGGGGAGCGCGTACCGCCGCCCGGTCGCGGCCCCCAGTTCGGCCGGGTCTCCCCCGTGCGCGATCAGATTCCGGATGACCCGCAGTTCCTGGCCCGACCGCACCTGTGCGCCCGGTTCTTCCAGGTCACTGCGCCGCAGCCCCGTCCCGGCCAGGCAGGCCGAGGCCGGAATCCCCTGTGCCCGACCGGTCTCCACCGCATAGCGGGTCGCCACCGCGGGCCGGGCTACCGCCCGTCGATCCGGCTGGACGGCCATAGTCCGGAAGCTAACAGGTCCCGGTCACCTTGTCATCCGATCGGCCGAGTCCCGGAACGGGGAAGGCCCCGAGTCGAATTCGACTCGGGGCCTTCCCGTGTGACGGCGAGGATCAGTGCTCGTGCTTGCCGGCGGCGGCGTTCTGCGCCTCCTCCAGCACCTCGAGCATCTTGTGCTCTTCCTCGTGGGCGACGGCGACCAGGTCCGCCTGCTCCGACGCGGGGTCGGCGCGCAGGAAGGAGCCGGTGCCGGGCTTGCCCGCGGAACCCAGCTTGGCCATCTTCTTGGGCACCGGGGCGCCCTGGTACTCCAGCGGGATCGGGTGGCCGTGCGAGTCGACCGGGCCCAGCGGCTGGTGCACCTCGATGTACTCACCGTGCGGAAGCCGCTTGATGACACCGGTTTCGATGCCGTGCTCGAGCACCGCACGGTCACTGCGCTGCAGGCCGATGCAGAACCGGTACGCCGCGAAGTACGCGAGCGGCGGGGCCAGCAGCAGCGCGATGCGGAAGAACCAGGTCGTCGCGTTCAGCGAGATGTCGAACTTGAGCGACAGGATGTCGTTCACACACGCCAGGGTCAGCACCAGGTAGAACGCGATGGCCATGGCACCGATGGCGGTGCGGACCGGCACGTCGCGCGGACGCTGCAGCAGGTTGTGGCGGGCGGTGTCGCCGGTGAGGCGCTTCTCGATCCACGGGTAGGCGATCAGCACACCGAACACCGCACCCATGATCAGCGCGACCCAGAACGGCGCCGGGACCGTGTAGCGGCCCAGGTACAGCTCCCACGGCGGCATGAGACGCGCCATGCCGTCGGTCCACATCATGTAGAAGTCCGGCTGCGAACCCGCCGAGACCTGAGACGGGTTGTAGGGACCCAGGTTCCAGATCGGGTTGATCTGGAACACGCCACCCATGATGGCGACGACACCCAGGGTGAACGCGAAGAACGCGCCCTGGTCGGCGGCGAACACCGGGATGATGCGGGCGCCGACGACGTTCTTCTCGGTGCGGCCCGGTCCGGGGAACTGGGTGTGCTTCTGGTACCACACCAGCGCGACGTGCGCGGCGATGAGCGCCAGGATGATGCCCGGCAGCAGCAGCACGTGCGCGATGTACAGACGCGGAATGATGATGGTGCCCGGGAAGTCACCGCCGAAGATCAGCCAGTGCATCCAGGTGCCGATGACCGGGATGCCCATGGTGATACCACCGAAGGCGGCGCGCAGACCGGTGCCGGAGAGCAGGTCGTCCGGGATCGAGTAGCCGAAGAAGCCCTCGAACATGGCCAGGATGAGCAGCAGCGAGCCGATCACCCAGTTGGCCTCACGCGGCTTGCGGAAAGCGCCGGTGAAGAAGATGCGGAACAGGTGGATGATGATCGACGACGCGAACAGCAGCGCCGCCCAGTGGTGCACCTGGCGCACGAACAGACCGCCGCGCACCTCGAAGGAGATGTTCAGCGCGGTCTCGTAGGCCCGCGACATGGTGACACCGCGCAGGGGCTGGTAGGCGCCCTGGTAGACGGTCTCCGACATGGACGGGTCGAAGTACAGCGTCAGGTAGATACCCGACAGCAGCAGGATGATGAACGCGTACAGCGCGATCTCACCGAGCAGGAACGACCAGTGGGTCGGGAAGACCTTGTTGATCGATCGTTTGGCGAACGCCGCGAGGCGGTAACGCTCGTCCATCTCGTTGGCCTGGACGGCCACTTTGCTAGGGCTCATGAACGACGCTCCCAGTAGGCCGGGCCGAGGGGCTCGATGAAGTCGTGCTGGGCGACCAGGTAGCCATCGGCGTTGACGGTGATCGGCAGCTGCGGCAGCGCACGCGCGGCGGGACCGAAGACCGGCTTACCCCACTCGGTCGCGGAGAACTGCGACTGGTGGCAGGGGCACAGGATCCGGTTGGTCTGCTGCTCGAACAGCGAGGTGGGGCAGCCGAGGTGGGTGCAGATCTTCGAGTAGGCGAAGTAGTCGCCGAAGTTGAAGCTCTCCTGCCCCTTGCGCTTGATGGCGTGCTCGGCATCGTGGGTGCGCAAGCGAATCAGCATGACCGCGTTGCGGATACCGCGCAGCGATTCCAGCGTCTTGTGCTCGTCACCGCGCCAGGATTCCTTCCAGGGGAAGACGGTCTCCATGGCGCCGGCGTCCAGATCCTCCGGCTTGACCAGGACGATGTCCTCGGGACGGCCGGTGTCGCGACGCAGATAGATGGTCTCGCCCGGGTAGTCCGGGGTCCAGCCCGAGACCCACAGCGGCGACTTGTCGCGCTTGGCCCACGGGTTCTTGATCATGCCGCCGACGAAGACGAGCAGCGCGCCGACGCCCATGACGCCCACGCCCAGGCCCGCGGTGCGGGTGATGAGCTTGCGGCGGCCCAGGGTCGAGGTCTCGGCGGCGTCCTGCAGCTGCGCGACCAGGGTGCGCCGGTCGACCTCCTTGGACGTGCCGTCGTGGCGGTCCTGGATGGAGATCTCGGCGGGGATGAAGTGCTTGCGGATCAGCACCACCGCGACGCCGACGGCCAGCACGGCGATGCCGAGGGTGAGGCCGTAGAGCGGGGTGGTCAGCGTGTACATGCCGTTGCCGTCCTGGTGACGGCCCTTGTACTCCCAGGGCCAGAACAGGAAGACACCGATCAGCGCGGCACCCGCGAGCGCGGAGATGCCGAACCAGAGCGCCACCCGGCGCTCGGCGCGCTTCTCGGCCCGGGTACCCGGGACCGGCCAGCGCGGGGCACGGTAGGCGACGTCGACGCCGTCCAGCTCGGTGCCGAGCTTGACCAGCTCGTCCCGCGACATGGCGTCGAGCTGCTCATCGGTGGGTTCGGTGGGGTTGTCCCCCATGCTGTTTCGCTCCTGTTCACTCATGACCGGGAACCGATCCACATCGCGGAGCCGACCAGGACCACGATGCCGACGACCCAGATGGCCAGGCCCTCGGTCGCGGGACCGAAGCCGCCGAGGCCGTAGCCGCCCTCGGACGGGGTCTCCATGCGGTCCTTGATGTAGGCGACGATGTCCTTCTTCTCGTCCGGCGTCAGCTGCCGGTCGGAGAACCGGGGCATGTTCTGCGGGCCGGTCAGCATGGCCAGGTAGAGCTGCTGCTCAGTGGCCTCTTCCAGCGGCGGCGCGAACTTGCCGGACGACAGCGCGCCACCCTTGCCGGTGAAGTTGTGGCAGGAGGCGCAGTTCATGCGGAACAGCTCGCCACCGCGGCCGAGGTCACGGTCCTCGACGATGGACTCCTGCGCGATCTCGCCGTTGCTGTCGCGCAGCACGGTGGGACCGCCGCCCTGGGACTGGACGTACGCGCCGAGCGCGTCGGTCTGGTGCGCGTCGAACTTCGGGGGCTTGCGCACGATCTGCGCCTCGTTGCGGGCGGCGGGCATACGACCGGTGGAAACCTGGAAGTAGACCGCGGCCTCACCGACGCCGATCAGGCTGGGGCCGCGATCCTGGACACCCTGCAGGTTGGCACCGTGGCAGGTGACGCAGGAGGTGTCGTAGATCTGCTTGCCCTCGCGGATCAGCGCGGACTGGTCCTCTTTCGCGGTGGCGACCTGAGCCTGCGGGGTCAGGGCCGACGCCGCGAAGCCGGCTCCGACGAGGCCCATCAGGAGGACCAGACCGCCGGCCAGCTTCCGGCGCATCCGGCGCTGCTTGCGGATCTTGGTGGCCTGGCCGATCCCCTCGGGATCTGGCGCTGACGGGGGAGATGAACTCATCTGTGTCCCTTTGGAGTAGACGGAACCGACTTGTACAAGTTTCTGGGTTGCCGACGCGGGCTGGGCCTCGGCACGTCCGGTGCTAGCGGACGAAGTAGATCGTGGCGAAGAGGCCGATCCAGACGATGTCGACGAAGTGCCAGTAGTAGGAGACGACGATCGCCGCCGTGGCCTGCGCCGGGGTGAACTTGCTGAGCTTGGTGCGGATCAGCAGGAACACGAACGCGATGAGACCGCCGATGACGTGCAGACCGTGGAAGCCCGTGGTGATGAAGAACACCGAGCCGTACACGCTGCTGGAGATCGAGGTGCCCTCCGAGTACAGGGCGTGGTACTCGGTGGCCTGGCCACCGACGAAGAACGCACCCATCAGGAAGGTCAGCAGGTACCAGCGGCGCAGGCCGAAGACGTCACCCTTCTCCGCCGCGAACACGCCCATCTGGCATGTGAAGGAGGAGGCGATCAGCACCGCGGTCACCGGCACAGCGAGCTTCATGTTCAGCTCGGTCGGCTCCGGCGGCCAGTTTCCGTGCGCCTGCGCGCGAGCAACGAAGTACATGGCGAACAAGCCGGCGAAGAACATCAGCTCGCTCGACAGCCAGATGATGGTACCGACGCTGACCATGTTGGGCCGGTTCAGCGAATGCACACGCTGGGTAATGGCCGATCCTGGGGTCCCTACTGCGGTCGTCACGCCGGTAAGTATGACTTGTCGTAGTACGACAGGCGTAGGCGGGTACGAAACTTTGTCGTACGTGTCGGAAAGCCCAGGGCGAGCGCTCGTCTGGCCGGGCTCTCGGCGTGTCCCGGATGAGCCTAGATTGCGCAGGTAAGAGGAAGCTGAGCCCTGTGGAGAGGGATGTATGAGCGTGAAATCGTGGTGGCGGCGGATAGCCGGACGCGGCGGGGCAACGGAACTGGACCCGACACGGCCGGATCTGGTGGTGGTGGCATCGAGTTTCGATGACGCCGAAGCCTGTTCGGCGGCCCTCGGCAAGGCTCTGCAGTGGACATCGGACGATCCAGTAGTCCTTCGGCATCACCTCCGGGTTCCCGCCGACCGCGTCGGTGAGGTGCAAGTCATCGCCGCGCAGATCGGCTATGACACCGCCTCCGTGGACGCGGCCGACCCCGCGAACCTGGTGTTGCAGCGCGTGCAGGTGCTCGACGCCCTGCACTGCTCCCAGGAGCGTTCCCGCATGACGGGAATCGCCCATCGCTACGACGGCCATGTCCTCGGCTGGGACGCCCTGCAGCCCGCCGCCGGTCCTGGCGGAAAGAACTAGCCCCGCACACTAGGCTTGCCCCAACAACACTGGTGTCCGGCGTGGACCGGCAACGGGAAGAGAAGGCAATGAGCGCGCGCAGCTGGAGAGAAATTCTCGGCATCCTCACCGACGGCAACGATCTGTCCTCGGATGAGGCCGCGTGGGCGATGAACGAGATCTTCTCCGACAACGCCACCTCCGCGCAGATCGCGGCCTTCGGCGTGGCCCTGAAGATGAAGGGCCCGACCCCGACCGAGCTGAGCGGCCTGGCCACCGGCATGCTCTCGCACGCGAAGCGGGTGCCGTTCGAGGGCGCGGCGGTGGATATCGTCGGCACCGGCGGCGACCGCTCGGGCAGCGTGAACATCTCCACCATGTCCTCGATCGTGGTGGCGGCCAGCGGGATTCCGGTGATCAAGCACGGCAACCGGGCGGCCTCGTCCAAGAGCGGCGGCGCGGACGTGCTGGAGGCGCTGGGCGTGAAGATCGCGCTCGGACCGCAATCGGTGGCCGAGTGCGTGCGCCGGACGGGCATCGGGTTCTGTTTCGCGCCGGTGTTCCATCCCTCGCTGCGGTTCGCGAGTCAGGCGCGCGGTGAGATCGGGATTCCGACGGTCTTCAATATTCTGGGGCCGCTGACCAATCCGGCCCAGCCCAGCGCGGGCCTGATCGGCTGCGCTTTCCCGGATCTGGTGCCGGTGATCGCGGGCGTGTTCGCCGAACGCGGCGCCTCGGCGCTGGTGGTCCGCGGCAACGACGGCCTCGACGAGATCACCACCGCCGACACCACCGATGTGTGGGTGGTCGCGGGCGGCCGGTTGCACGAAACCACCATCGACCCAACCAAACTCGGCATCGAGCGGGTGGATCCGTCGGCGCTGCGCGGCGGCGACGCGGTGATGAACGCGGAGATCGCGCGCACCATGTTCGCCGGCGACCCGGGCCCGGTGCGGGACGCGGTGCTGCTGAATTCGGCGGCGGCGCTGGTGGCGTTCGAGCTGTCCGCCGCGGAGGTGGACGACGATCTGCACACCAAGCTGGCCGCGACATTGAAGCGGGTGGCCGAGACCGTGGATTCGGGTGCGGCCTCGGCCCTGCTGGATCGCTGGGTCACCGTCTCCAACGGGCTCGGCGCGAACTGACCCGGGGGGCTTCAGGCCCCCGGTTCGGACACGGAGTCCACGGCCTGCTTGAAACGACTCATGGCATCGAAACTCTTGATGCCAGGGGCGGTTTCGACCGAGCTGGAGACGTCGACGCCGAACGGCCGATGGGTCGTGATCACCTCGGCGACATTGCCGGGGCTGAGGCCACCGGCCAGCACCACCTGTCCGGGCACCTGCTCCAGCCAGTCCGGGAATTCGGCGAAGACGCCCGATCCGGTGCTGGCGTCGTAGAAGAAGTATTCGCAGACCTGTTCCGGGGTGGGTGCGACGGCCGAGCAGTAAGCCAGATTCGGCAGGTCGGTCCAGGTGTAGAGCTGGATGACGTCGAAGTCGCCGATCACCTCGGCGACCTCGGTCCGGTCGAACGCCACCACGAACGAGCGGATCCGGCCGCGCGCGTACGCCGCCAGCTCACGCGCCCGGGCGGGCTCGACATACCGCTTGCTCTTGGCCGTGCCGACCACGCCGATGGCGGAGTAGCCGAGCTCGACGGCCCAGTCGATCTGTTCCTCGGTGGTGAGCCCGCACACCTTCACGAACATGGTTCCTGGCCTCTCATGGAAGAGTTCCTCCGAGTGTCCTGAGAGTTCGGGTCACCCAGCTGTGTGTTTGCCGTTCGGGTCACCGAGGCGGCGTTACAGTTTCGACATGCGATACGGAGTGGTGCTACCCGGCCTGGTGGCCGTGTTCCTGGGCATCGGCATTCCGGTGAGCGCCGCTCACTGGGCTCACGACGAGACCGCCGATCCCGGCACCCTCAGTGTGGACGGCCGCAGCTACGGCATTCCGGGCGACTGCGTGACCATCCGCAGCGTGCCGCGCCGGCTCAGTGTCGACAATGAAACCGCTCTGCGCGCCCAGGTGTACCTGTTCCCCGGTTGCAAGGGCGGCGTCACGCACACCATCGAGCCCGGTCACACCGGCACCGCGCTGGGCGCGTCCGTGCAGACCCGCTGACCCGGGCGGCTATTCGCCGATCGAGAAGCCGGCCTCCACGTCCGCGCGCGAGTAGGACTTGAACGCGATGTGGGTGGCCGTGCGCAGCACGCCCGGCGTCTTGTTGATCCGGCCGGTGACCACGTCGGCGATCTCCTCGTGGTCGCGCACCCGGACCACGGCGATCAGGTCCACATCCCCCGCGCACGAATAGACCTCGGCCACCCCCTTGATGTCGGCCAGTTCCTGCGCGGTCTCCGGAATCCGATCCGGTTCGGCGGAGATCAACACGATCGCGGTAATCATGAGCCCAACTCTAGGTGATGGCCGGGACGGCAGCGCCGGTCCGGGATCGGACAGCGCGGGTCCGGGTCAGTCCGGGATCGAGTCGGTGTGGTCGAGCGGTTCGCCGAGGAGGTCGGTGGCGGCGCGGTGGATTTTTTCCAGCGCCGACATCAGGTGGCGGCGCTCGGCGTCGGTGAGGTCGGCGGTCACCTTGTCGGACAGGGTCTTCCGGTCGGCTTCGACGGGGTCGCGAAGGTCGCGGCCGCGGTCGGTGAGCCAGAGCCGGACCAGGCGGTTGTCCCTGTCGTCGCGGCGGCGGGTGAGCAGGCCGGCGGCGGCCATGCGGGTGGCCATCTTGACGACGGTCGGCCTGGTGACGTTCAGCACGGCCGCCATCTCCCCCGGTGTGCGGCCGTCCTGTTCCCACAGCACGGCCAGCACGTGATTCTGACCGAGGTGCAGGCCGAGGCGGCGCATATCGCGATCAGCCAAGGCGCGCAAGGCTTTCGAGGTGCGGCCGTGCAGGTCCAGGAAGTCGGCTGAGCCTGGGGAAGACATGAGGCCTCCGGTCGGGTGCGGGTATTGACCATCGATCGTTAGCCGTCTAACGTTTTTCGATAGACGGCTAACGATCTGGAGATGCCATGCTACTGCTGACCGGAGCGACCGGGAACATCGGCCGCGAACTCACCCGCATCCTCGATGCCAACGACCTCGATTTCCGTGCCCTGGTGCGTGATCCGGCACGGGCGGCGACCCTGCCCGCGCGTACCGAGACCCGCCTGGGCGACCTCGACGATCCGGCGAGCCTGGACCGGGCCATGACCGGAGCCACCGGCCTGTTCCTGCTGGTCCCGGGCATCGGGCTGGACCACACCCGCAACCTGCTGCACGCCGCCACCCGGGCAGGGGTGCAGCGGATCGTCATGATTTCCTCCGCCCACGTGCTGGTCGAACCGCTGCCCGCCATGGGCAGCTGGCACCACGAGCGCGAGAATCTGGTGCGCGCCAGCGGAATTCCGTGCACGATCCTGCGTCCGGGCGGGTACATGTCCAATGCCCTGGAGTGGATTCCGGCATTGCGGGCGGGCGACCCGATCCTCGACCCCGCCGGTCCGGGCCGCTTCGCCCCGATCGATCCCGCCGACATCGCCGCGGTGGCGGCCCGCTGCCTCACCCAGCCCGGCCACACCGGGGCCGCCTATCACCTCACCGGACCGGAGAGCCTGACCGTCGGCGAGCAGGTCGCGATCCTCGCCCGAATCCTGGACCGCGACATCAAGATTCGTGAAGCCGCGACGCCGGAGGAGGCGGTGGCGGCCCGCTTCCCGAACGGCGCTCCCCCGCCGCTGGCCGCGGCGATCGTGGCGGGCTTCGCCCTCATGCGCGCCGACACCGTGGGCGCGCGCACCGACATCGTCGCCTCACTGCTCGGCCGCCCGCCGCGCACCTTCGCCGAATGGTGTGCAGCCCATCGCGCCGCCTTCGAGAGCTGACCGAGCCTTCGAGAACCGACGGGGCCTTCGAGGACTGCCGGACCGCACCCGGCCGACATCACCTGCACCAGTGACGGGATTCGAACCCGTGGTTTCTTCCTGGACGGGGAAGCGAGGACTCCGGACTCCTCCACACCGGCTGGACCACCCCACGACCTGCGCGCCAGGGCGTCGGTGGCGACGACGACAGTAATGACACGCCACGGAAAGCGGTACCGATTTTCCGCAGCCGAGCCGGGCACGCTCGATCGGCCGCACGGACAAGGGTTGGCCGCCCGTCCTGAAAGATCGGGCCCGGCAGCCGAATCGCGGGGTCGGTTACGCGGCCCGAACGCCGAGTGGCACACCGCCGCGGGGATTCGATCGATTCCCCTCGGTGGTGTGCCACTCGAGAAGTGTCTACCCTTGCGCCCCAGGGTGATTGGGGCGCGGGCAGGTGGTCACCACTGGCCGGGGACGTACTGGCCGCCCAGCTGGCCGGAGATGACGTTCAGGCGGTTCCAGGCGTTGATGGTGGCGATGAGGGAGATCAGCGCGCCGATCTGGTCGTCGTCGTAGTTCTTGCGGACCAGGGCCCAGGTGTCCTCGGAGATGCCGCCGCCGTCCGCGAGGCGGGTGCCCTCGTCGGTGAGGGCGAGGGCCGCGCGCTCGGGCTCGGTGAAGACGGTGGATTCCTTCCAGGCGGCGACCATGGCCAGGCGGACCGCGGTCTCGCCGGCGTGGGCGGCGTCCTTGGTGTGCATGTCCAGGCACATGCCGCAGCCGTTGATCTGCGAGGCGCGGATCTTCACCAGTTCCTGGGTGGCCTTGGGCAGGCTGGACTCGTCGACGACGCGGGCGGCGGTGACGAGGCGCTTGTTGAACTTGGCGGCGATTTCGTTCTCGTACAGGGCGAAGCGGGTCATTGTTCTCTCTTTTCTCTGTGTCGTTCGTTGCCTTCGCCAGGTTGACGACACGGCCCATGCGGGTGTGACATCAGGTGTTATGTGATGCCGATCACATCCTACGGAGCGGTCCGACCGGTCGCGCCGACCTCACGACAATGCCGGTCCGGCTTGATATTTCCGCTGTTCGGACGCTGTCTCGCGACGATGTGAATCCTGATTTCGCGAAATCGCCTCCATGGAAGTGGATCCGGCGCGATCATGATTCGGACGATTGTGAACCGACCGGTAGTCACATCCCGGCTACCTAGGGGGTTGCGATGCTCGACGCAGGCAGACATCGGAGAATCTCACCCAGTGGTCAGTGGCAAGGAGTCCGCCCCCAGCTGGGGCGCGTCCGGCCCGGCCGCCATCACCGCAGGACATCGAATCAGTTACGCACCAAGGCCATCCGGGCCCTGCTGCCCGGCGCGACCGTCATCGCACTGGCGGCGGCCGCCGCCCCGGCCCACGCCGACGCGCCGCCGCAGCCGGTACAGATCGATTCCATCGCCGGGCTCTCCCAGAACATGCTGGAGACCATCAATGCGTTGCAGACCTTCAATATCCCCGGCATGGACCTGCCGGGCCTGAACCTGCCCGCGCTGTTCACCCCGGACACCGCGATCGTGGTGCTCGGATACGGTCTGCAGCCCGACGGCTCGATGCGCCCGGAGCTCATGGCCCGGCTCTACGCCGGCTACGTCTCGGCCCTGCTCTCGCCGCAGGCCCCGGTCATCGTGACCGGCGGCAATCCGCAGAACGGGGTGACCGAGGCGGACGCCATGGCGGACTGGCTGGTCGAGCGCGGTATCGACCGCACCCGCATTCATACCGAGACCAAGGCGAATTCGACGGTCCAGAACGCGGCGTTCTCGGCGCAGCTGATGGACGCCATCGGCGCGCACGCGGCGATCCTGATCACCTCGGCGAACCATATCGCCCGGGCGCTGATGAATTTCCAGGCGGCCGGCATCTCGGTGGTGGCGACCATGACGCCGGACGCCGCACCGCTGTCGGCGGTGCCGTTCGGACCACGCGGCTAGCCCGCGGAACACCGCCGGTCCGCGAAAAGCCGGGGCCCGCCGATCGATTCGATCGGCGGGCCCCGGTCTGCGCGCCTCAGGCGAGGTAGCGGGCGATGCTCTCCGCGACGCAGGCGGGCTTGTCCTGCCCCTCGATCTCGACGGTGACCGTCCGCACGGCCTGCACGCCGCCCGGGATGTCGGTGACGGCGTCGAGGGTGAAGCGCCCGCGGATGCGGCTGTCCACCGGCACCGGGTTGATGAACCGAACCTTGTTGAGCCCGTAGTTGATCGCCATGTTCGCGGCGCTGACGGTCATGACCTGCGCGGTCATCGGCACCACCAGCGACAGCGTGAGGAACCCGTGGGCGATGGTGCGCCCGTAGGGTCCGGCGGCCGCGCGGGCAGCGTCGACGTGGATCCACTGGTGGTCGTCGGTGGCGTCGGCGAAGGTGTCGATGCGCCGCTGGTCGACGGTGATCCAGTCGCTGACACCGATTTCGGTGCCGGCGGCGGCGCGCAGGTCGTCGAAGTCGCTGAAGTCGATCATGCGATGTTCCTCCCGTTAGGCGTAGCGCTGCTTCAGTTCGCGCTTGAGGATCTTGTGGGTGGGCCCCATGGGCAGTTCGGTGACGAACTCGACGCGGCGCGGGTACTTGTACCGCGCCACATGCTCTTTCGCGTAGTCGATGACGTCCTCGGCGGTGAGCGGCCCGGACGGCACGACGACCGCGAGGATCTCCTCGCCGTAGTTCTCGTCCGGCACACCGATGATCGCCACCTGCGCGATGTTCGGGTGCCGCAGCAGCGCGGCCTCCACCTCGGTCGGGTACACATTGAACCCGCCGCGGATGATCATCTCCTTGATCCGGTCCACGATGCGCAGGTAGCCCTGCTCGTCCTTGATGCCGAGGTCGCCGGTGCGGAACCAGCCGTCCACCATGACCTCCGCGGTGGCCTCGGGCTTGCCGGTGTAGCCACTGAACACATTGTGGCCACGCACCACGACCTCACCGATGGTGCCGGACGGCAGGAGTTCGATGCGGTCGCGCACGTCGGCGGCGGCGATCTCGACGTCGACGCCCCACACCGGGTGCCCGACGGTGCCGATCTGCGGGCCGAGCAGCGGCTGGTTCACCGTTGCGGTGGGCGAGGTTTCGGACAGGCCGTAGCCCTCGAGGATGTGCGAGCCGAAAACCTTCTCGAACTCCTCGATGATGACCGGCGGCATGGCCGCGCCGCCGCTGATGCACAGCCGCAGCTTCGGCAGTTCCGCCGCACCGCCCTCGGCCGCGTCGAGCAGCCCGTGGTACATGGTCGGCACACCATGGAAGGTGTTGATGTTCTCCTTCACCATGAGCTCGAGCGCCTGTGCCGCATCGAATCTCGGCAGGAGCACCAGGGTCGCGCCGAGCCGCCAGTGCGAGTTCATGGAGACGGTCTGTCCGAACACATGGAACAGCGGCAGCGCGCCCAGGGCGATGTCCTCGCGCTCGACCTCGTTGGCGTCGAAGGCGTTCACCGTCGCGCACATGACCATATTGAGGTGGCTGAGCTCCGCGCCCTTGGGGCGGCCGGTGGTGCCGCTGGTGTAGAACACCACCGCGGTGTCGAGCGGGCTGCGCGCCACATACGCCGGAATCGCCTCGCCGGAAAGCTCTTTCGGGCTCAGGCAGTCGATGCCGGCCCGGCCGGCCGCCTCCTTGCCGACGGCCTCCACCATCGGATGACAGATCATGACCTTGGCCTCGCTGTCGCGCAGCACGTATTCCGCCTCGTCCGCGGTGAGCAGCAGGTGCACCGGCACCACGGTCGCACCCGCCGCCAGAATGGCGAAGTACGCACGCGGGAAATCAGCGGTATTGGGTCCCATGAGCGCGACCCGGTCGCCCGGACGCACCCCGAGTTCGATGAGGGCACCGGCCTGTTCGCGGGCCTGCCGCCACAGGTCGCGGAAGGTGATGCGCTGGTCACCCTCGATCAGGGCGATGTGGTCGGGTCGCCGCCACGCTGGTTCGGCGAGGATGCCGGCCAGGGAGAGAGTCGCGTTCATCGATACCTCGGTTCGATCGGTTGGTCAGAGACCCATGTCCTTGGCGATGATCATCTTCATGACTTCGCTGGTGCCGCCGTAGATCCGGTTCACGCGGTTGTCGGCGTAGAGGCGGGCGACCGGGTACTCGTTGATGAAGCCGTAGCCGCCGTGGAGCTGCAGGCAGCGGTCGATGACGCGATGCGCGACCTCGGTGCAGAAGAGCTTGGCGGAGGCGGCATCCGCCGGGGTCAGGGTGCCCTCGTCGAGGGCCTCGAGGCCGCGATCCACCACGGCCTCGGCGGCGTCCACCTCGGCCTGGCAAGCGGCGAGTTCGAACTTGGTGTTCTGGAATGCCGCGACCGGCTGACCGAAGACGTTGCGCTGCCGGGTGTATTCCTTGGCGAAGCGGATCGCGGCCTTGGCCTGCGCGTACGCGCCGACGGCGATGGACAGCCGCTCCTGCGGGAGGTTCTGGCCCAGGTAGGAGAAACCCTTGTGCTCCTCGCCGAGCAGGTCCTCGACCGGCACCTCGACATCGGTGAAGTTGAGCTCGGCGGTGTCGGAGACCTTGAGGCCCAGCTTGTCCAGCTTGCGGCCGACGCTGTAGCCCGGGGACTTGGTGTCCACCACGAACAGCGAGATGCCGTGGCGGCGATCGGTGTCGCCGGGCGGGGCGGTGCGGGCGCAGACGATGACGCGGTCGGCGAGCACGCCGCCGGTGATGAAGGTCTTGGCCCCGTTCAGCACGTAGTGCGTGCCATCCTCGGAAAGCTTTGCGGTGGTGCGCATTCCGGCCAGGTCGGAGCCGGTGCCGGGCTCGGTCATGGCGATGGCGAACATGATCTCGCCGGTGACGAAGCCGGGCAGCCAGCGCTGCCTCTGCTCCTCGGTCGCGAGATTCTTGAGGTAGGGCAGACACAGTCCGACGTGCACGCCCGAGCCGCCGAAGGACACCGCGGCGCGGGCACATTCCTCCATGAGGATGGCCTGGAACTTGAACGACTCGATGCCCGCGCCGCCGTACTCCTCGGGCACCTCGATGCCGAAGACGCCGAGTTCGCCCAGCTTGTAATAGAAGTCGCGCGGCGCGATACCGGCGGCGTACCACTGCTCGTAGACGGGCACGACCTCGGCTTCGATGAACGCGCGCACGGTCTCGCGGAAGGCGTCGTGGTCCTTGTCGAAAACTGTTCTCTGCATGGGGAAGATCTCTCCGAACTAGAGGCGGCGGCCGCCGTCGACGTAAATGGTCTGGCCGGTGACGAACGAGGCGTCGTCGGAGACCAGGAAGGACACCACGCTCGCGATGTCGGCGGGCTCGCCGACCCGGCGCAGCGGGGTGATCTTGGCGGCCTCGGCGCGGAACTCCTCCGGCGAGACGCCCACGCGCGCGGCGGTGGCATCGGTCATCTCGGTGACGATGAAGCCCGGCGCGACGGCATTCACATTGATGCCGAACGGGCCCAATTCCATGGCGAGCGTGCGGGTCAGGCCCTGGACGCCCATCTTGGCGGCCGAGTAGTTGGCCTGGCCGCGGCTGCCCAGCGCGGACACGCTGGAGGTGTTCACGATCCTGCCGGACTTCTGCTTCACCATGTACTTCTGCGCTTCCCGCGAGCACAGGAACGTGCCCTTCAGGTGCACGGACATGACGATGTCCCAGTCGTCCACGGACATCTTGAACAGCAGGTTGTCGCGCAGCACGCCGGCATTGTTGACCAGCACGTCGACCGAACCCAGTTCCGCGGCAATGCGTTCGAACGCGGCGGCGACCTGCGCCTCGTCGGTGACATTGCAGCCCACCGCGATGGCCGTGCCGCCCTGGGCGGCGATGGCGTCCACGGCGTCCTTGCAGGCGGCCTCGTCGAGATCGACGATGGCGACGGCGAAGCCGTCGGCGGCCAGGCGGGCCGCGGTGCCCGCGCCGATTCCGCGGGCCGCACCGGTCACGACTGCGACTTTCGACATGACTGAATCTCCCTGTCTGTGAATGACGTTCAGAGGAAGGCGTTCACGCCGGTGAGGGCGCGCCCGATGAGCAGTTTCTGGATCTGGCTGGTGCCCTCGTAGAGGGTGAGCACGCGGGCGTCGCGCAGATACTTCGACACCGGGTACTCGTCGATGTAGCCGTATCCGCCGAACACCTGGATGGCATTGTTGGCGGCCTTCACCGCGGCCTCGCTGGCGAACAGCTTGGCGACCGAGGCCTCGGTGCCGAACGGCTTGCCCTTCCCGACCAGGTCGGCGACCCGCCAGGTGAGCAGCCGCGCCGCCTCGACATCGACGGCGATATCGGAGATGAGTTCCTGGACCAGCTGATAGGAGGCGATCGGCTTGCCGAACTGCTCGCGTTCCCGAGCGTATTTCACGGCGGCCTCCAGGCAGCCGCGCGCGACGCCGACACACCCCGCGGCCACCCCCATGCGGCCCTTGTCCAGCGCGGCCATGGCGATCTTGAAGCCTTGGCCGAGCTCGCCGAGCCGGTTGGCATCGGGCACCCGCACCTGGTCGAGGGCGAGTTCGGCGGTGGCCTGGCCGCGCAGGCCGAGCTTGCCCTTGATCTCGGTGCGCGCGAAGCCGGGGGCGTCGGTGGGCACCAGGAAGGCGGTCACGCCCTTGGGGCCGGGGCCGCCGGTGCGGGCGAAGATGATGGCGATATCGGCCCAGGTGCCGTTGGTGATGAACATCTTGGTGCCGGAGAGCAGCCAATCGTCGCCGTCGGCAACGGCTTTGGTGGTGAGGCTGCCCGCGTCGGAGCCGGTGCCGGGTTCGGTGAGGCCGAAGCAGCCCAGTGATTGCCCGGCGCACAGGCGCGGCAGCCATTCCCGTTTCTGGGTCTCGGTGCCGTAGGTCTTGATCGACTTGGCCACCAGGCCGAGCGAGACGGACACGATGCCGCGCACCGAGCTGTCGCCGCGGCCGAGTTCCTCGAGCAGGACGCAGTAGTCCAGGGCCGTGCCGCCGGAGCCGCCGTACTCCTCCGGGATCTCGATGCCGAGGAACCCCATCTCACCGAGCTTGCCGACGATCGCGGTATCGACCGCCTCGGCCCGATCCCAGGCGGCCGCGTGCGGAACGACCTCTTTGTCCACCCAAGCCCGGGCCAGTTCGCGCAGTTCGCGCTGCGACTCGCCGAGTTCGAAGTCCATGGTTGTGATAGCTCCTAACCAAACGTTGTTAGGTTTATGACTCGAAGTTATACTAACAGTGTTCGGTTAATCAAGGATCGAATGATAAGTTCGACGTCCGCCGGGGGATCGCCGAGGTCTTCCATCGAAGGAGGTGAGCCGGATGGCCAGGCCGAAGGTGCCGCTGCTGAGCCGCGAACGGATTCGCGACGCGGCCCTGACCCTGATCGATCGCGACGGGCTCGCCGAGCTGTCCATGCGCAAGCTCGCCGCCGAACTGGGTGTGCAGGCCGCCTCCCTCTACACCCACTACCCCACCAAGGACGCCGTCCTCGACGACATCGCGGGCGGTCTCATGGCGCGGGTCGATGCGTCGGCCTTCGACCAGGGCTGGCGGGCCGGCCTCACCTCGTGGGCCCACTCCTACCGCGACGCCCTGGTCCGGCACCCCAACTTCGTCGCCTACCTGGCCGCCGGACCCGGCACCCGCGACGAGAACCTGCGCGCCGCCGACGCCGTCCACGGCGGCCTGGTCTCCGCGGGCTGGCCCCCGCGCGACGCCACCATGATCGGCGCGGCCACCCGTTACCTGGTCATGGGCGCCACCATGGGCTCGTTCTCCCGCGGTTTCGTCGACGACGTCCAGGTCTACCGCGACCGCTACCCGCATCTGGAGCAGGCGCATCTGCTGCGCGCGAAGGCCGACGAGATCGATTCGGAGAGTTTCGAATTGGCGCTGTCGGCCTTCACCGACGGTCTGCAGTTGCGCTTCGACGCCATCGAGAAGGAGCGGGCCCGCCGGCGCCGGACCCGCTCGAACCCCCGCTCCGGCTAGGGGATGCGACCCGCCGACGTTTCACTCAGCGGGACAGTTCTGGTCAATTGTCCGAATTTGCTGCGGAAGTGCCGAACCCCGGCTAGGTTGCCGCGCATGTCTCGAACTCGTGCAATGGTGGCCGCCGCCGCGCTGGCCGCACTCCCGCTGGCCACGGCCGCCCCGGCAACGGCCGCACCCGTGGTGAACAAGGTCGTGGTGATCGGCATCGACGGCACGCTGTGGAGCGAGGTGCAGGCGGCCAATGCCCCGAACCTGGGCCTGCTCGCGGCCCAGGGCACCCTGGCGCGGACCTCCATCGCCCCGCACACCACCATGTCGTGCGTCTCCTGGGCGACGGCCTTGACCGGGGTGTGGGATACCAAGCACGGCATCAAGGACAATGACTCCACCTGCACCCCTGCGCCTTTCGCACAGTATCCGACGGTGTTCACGCAGCTGGAGCGCGCGAAGCCGAGCCTGGCCACCGCGTCCCTGGGTACCTGGGACAAGATCGGCATGATCGCCCGGACCGGAAATCCCGCGGCGGACAGGGTGTCCGTGACGCAGGTCGATCCGACCGGCGCGGGAGTCTGTGAGACGACCGCGGATTCGAATGCCGCGGCGGAGGTGGTGTCCGCCATCACCGACGACGGAACGGATTTCGTGTTCACCCACCTCGATCAGGTCGATATCGTCGGCCACACCCTGCGCGGCATCTGGCCGCAGGCGTACCGGGATGCCATCGGCCGGGTGGACGCGCTGGTCGGCAAGATCACCAAGGCGGTCGACGACCGCGCCCGTACGCACGCCGGCGAGCGCTGGACGATCCTGGTGACCACGGACCACGGGCACAAGCCCGAGGGCGGCCACGGTGGTCAGAGCGCCTACGAGACAGCGAGTTTCATGATCGCGCGGGGGCCGGACTTCGCCGCGGGTGCGCAGAACAACGGCTACACCCTGGCCGACATCACCCCGACGGTGCTGGACCTGCTGGGTGCACCGGCGGATCCGAACTCCGATGGCCGCTCGGTGCGACTCGGCGGTTCCGGTGATCCCGCCGCTACGCCGCCGAACACACCCGCCATCGACTCCGGCATCACCGGTTCGTCCTCGGGCTCGGCGCAAATGCTCATGGTCAACAATCCGCTCTGCCTGGTGGCCAGCGGCTCGGCCGGTGGATCCTTCGGCAAGTAACCGGTCGGAGCGCCACCGCTCGACAAGGAGCGGGCCCGCCGTCGGCGGGCCCGCTCCTTGTCCTCGACCCTCGCCGCCGTGGCGCCCCGGAATCCACTCCCTCCTACGGTTGAATGCCAGCCTGTGGAGCCCAAAGCGAAGCGCCTGCTATTCCTCGCTGCCGCGATCATCCTCGCCGCATCCACCTACACCTACGCCCTCTCCCCCGGCCGCTACGGCGCGGCAATCGCCCTCGGCGCAGTCCTGACCATGTTCTTCGTCGGCAAGGCCATGAACTGGTCCCGGCCCCCGCACCTACTTCGGCGCGACCAACTCCAGCGCGATGTTGTCCGGGTCGCGGAACTCCAGGATGTAGCTGACGCCGATGTCCTTGATGTCCTCGTGCGCGACACCGCAGGCATCGAGATGCGCCGCGGCGGCCTCCAATTCGGCCAGTGAACCGACCGGGAAGGCGAGATGGTCGAGACCGACACGGTCCTCGTCGAACCGATCGGTTCCGACCGGCCGCAGACCGATCAGCCCCTGCGCCATCCGGTAGATCACCCCGCCGTCCAGGAAGCTCAGCCGCTGCCGTGTTTCGTCGTCCGCATCGGCCGCGACCTCCAGCGCCACCGGCCACCCGAAGACCGCATCGTAGAAGGCTCTCGACCGCCCGATGTCACCCACGGTCAGCCGGATATGCGCAACAGACTCCACAGAGATCGCCATGCGGCCGATGCTGGCATACCGCGGCCCTACTCGCTGGTTCGACACCGCGCGGCTGCTCAGGCGAGGTGCGCTCGCGCGTCCTCGTAACCGGCCTCCTCGGGAGCGTCGGCGGGGCCGTAGATCAGGTGCAGCACACCGGTTTTGAACGACGCGGCCGACAGCAGCCGCAGCGGGATGGGAGTGCCCTCGTCGAAGAGCCGCAGGCCGTCGCTGCGCAGGGCGATGGGGTGCACGAACAGATGCAGTTCGTCGATGAGCCCGGCCGCCAGCAGCTGGCGCACGATCGAGGTCGAGCCGCTGAGCGAGATGTCGCCGCCCGGCTCGGCTTTGAGGGCGGCCGCGGCCGCCACCAGATCACCGCGGCGCTGTTCGGAATTGCGCCAGGTGAAGTCGAGTTCACGACGGGAGAACACGATCTTGCGCAGATCGCCGAGCGCCTTCGCGAAACCTGCGTCCTCGGCTCCGGCAGCCTCGCGTTCGGGCCACGCGCCGGCGAACGAGTCGTAGGTGACGCGGCCGAACAGCAGGGTGTCGGCGGTGGCGACCAGGGCCGAGACGGCCTCGCCCATCTCGTCGTTGTAGTAGGGGAAGTGCCAGTCCTGCGGGTCGGCGACGATGCCGTCGAGGGAGATGAACAGTCCTGCGGTGATCTTGCGCATCGGTGTGCTCCTTGCGAATGGGGTCGGGGTGGGCCGCGCGGTTACCCATGGGACGGGGCGACCGTCCCGGATTCATCGGCCGGGCCGCTGCCACTGCGCTGCCCTTCACCCATTACGCTGTGGCACAACCGAATCCACCGCTCGTACGGTTGGGAACGAGTCAGTGGGAGTCTGCGGTGAAGCGCTTTCTTTTCGTGATCATGACGATCGTCGTCGCCGCCTCCACCTATGACTACGGCCGCTCGTCCGGCCACTACGGAGTGGTCGTGGTGATGGGCATCGTCCTCACGCTGTTCCTGATCGGGAAGACCATGGAATAGCCGTATCTCCCTCAGGCGGAGGCTGCCGACGAGCCCGGGGCGGCAGAGTGGTCCGGGCGGTCACGGCCGTCGGCTGCCGGGCGCAGTTCGACGCAGCATTCACCGGGGGCCGGAGCCAGGACGGCTTCGACGCTGTTCGCACCCAGGCCGTCGAGGATGCCGGAGAGGTAGGCGTGGTTGAGGGTGCAGACGAGTTCGGGGGCGGAGGCGGCGAGGGGGTGGAAGGGGCAGTTGTGCAGGCGGATGCAGGACGGGGTCGGGCGGCCGGGTTCGAAGCCCTGGCCCGACAGTAGGGCTTGGAGGAGGGTGAGGGCGCGTTCGGGGCCGAGCCGGCCGGGTTTGCGGAGGTCGCGTTCGGCGGCGCCGAGGGCGGTGCCGCGCTCGGTGGCGACGCGGACGGCGACGTCCCGGGCGGTCTCGTCCGTGCCCTCGCGGAGCACCGCGCTGATCAGGATTTCGGCCAGAATCTCGTAGCGGCGCTCCGGAATGCTCACGCGCACATCGGTTTCGGCGGGTTCGTAGACCTTGGGGGCGCGGCCGACACGGCGGCGGGCGCCGACGGCCTCGTAGCGGGCGCGCAGCAGGCCCGCGTCGACGAGCTTGTCCAGGTGGAAGGCGGCGAGTTTGCGGGAGATGCCGACCTCGGCGGCGGCCTCGTCGCGGGTGACGGGGCGGCGGGCACGGCGGATGTACCAGTACATGCCGCGGCGCAGGTCGTCATCGAGAACGGCGACGGCACCGATAGCGGAAGTGCTGGTCACATGACCACATTAGCGCCGATCGCGTTGACCGAAAAGGAGTGGGTACTCCGCCAGCGTGTAGTCCTTGACCCGGCCGAGTAATTACGCCAAGAATTATTTCCTTAATTAAAGGCTGGTTGGGAGGTTGTCGTGACCGCTGATCCGCAGCAGGCCGAGCCAGATCCACGCCAGGCCAAGCGCCCGGTGAGCGCGGCGCTGGCCGGGCCGTACGGCCATCCGTTCCACCCGATCCTGGTCACCGTGCCTATCGGAACCTGGGTGGCGAGCCTGGTCTTCGACCTCGCCTCACACGTGGTCGGCGATCCGGAGTTCCTGGCGCGGGGCGCACTGTGGTTGATCGCCATCGGCGTGCTCGGCGCACTCGCGGCGGCCACCGTCGGATTCCTGGACTTCCTGGCCATTCCGGCCGGCACCCCCGCCTTCCGCACCGGTCTGCTCCACCTGAGCCTCAACCTCGCGGTGACCGTCGCCTTCGCTCTGGATTTCGTCTGGCGGCGAGCCGAGGGCACGCACGGTCCGGTGCCGTGGGGCCCGCTGCTGCTGTCCGTGGCAGCCCTCGCGGCCCTGACCGTATCCGGTTATCTCGGCGGCAAACTCGCCTATCGCTACGGCGTCCGGGTCGCCGACGAGACCACCCAGGCCACGGGTTTCCAGCGCTGAATCCCCCGCCCCCTCTCTCGACAGGAGTTGATCATGGCCATCGCGGCACTCATCACCTGGCTGCTCACCGCGGCCGGCGGTTTCGTTCTGCTCGGCACCTGGATCGCCAAAGGCGGTGTCCGGCAACCGAGTTCCAGCCATCTGCCCCCGCCCGTCATCTTCGGCCACTTCCTGCTGGCCGTCGCCGGGCTGGTGCTGTGGATCATCTACCTGGTGGTCAGCACCAAGGCCGTTGCCTGGGTCGCCTTCGCGCTGCTGATTCCGGTGGCGCTGCTCGGCTTCTTCATGCTGCTGCGCTGGCTGCCGGTCTATCGGGGCCGGACAGGCGGCATCCTGTCGTCCACACCACCCGAACACCACTTCCCCGTCATCGTCGTGGGCGGGCACGGCGTCTTCGCCGTCGTCACCGTGGTGCTGGTCCTGCTCACCGCACTGGGTGTCGGCGCGAGCTGACCTCGGCGACGAGCCGGCCCCGGAAAAGGAGTGAGCCCCGAGCCGGAATCGACTCGGGGCCCGGGGCCTTCGCGGGTTACTTCAGGCGGAGGCTGCCGAACAGGCCTTCCTTCTCGTCGTTGGGGCCCGCGGTGAAGTAGAGCGCATCGGCGTCGCCGAGGCTCTCACCGTTGCCGAACATGAGGCCCCAGAGGCCCTCGATCTCGGCGGGCTTGCCATCGGCGTCGCGCAGGTAGTCGACGAACTTGCCGGACTGGTCGTCGAGGGCCAGGATGTGGCCCGCGCCGCCGAAGTTGCCGACCAGCAGCTTGCCCGACAGCGGGCCGAAGCCCTGCGGGGCGATGGTGACGGCCCACGGCGCGTTGAGGCGGCCGTCGGCGTCGAGGGTGCGAACCAGCTTGCCGTTCTTGTCGAACTCGGCGACCTGGCCCTTCTTGGCCTTGTTGCCGGCGTTCTTCTCCTGGTCCTTGTCGAGCTTGTCCTCTTCGCCGGCCTTCAGCTTGTTCGGGTCGCCGCCCTCGGACTGGGTGACGGCGTAGGCGACGAAGACGCGGTCGCCGATGGTGGCGACATTGAAGGGGGCCGGGTCGCCGACCTTCACCTTCTTGCCCTTGGACGCGTCGGCCGGGTCGATGGCGTCACCGGTGGCGAAGGGGTTGGCGAAACCGGTGGTGGGCACCAGCTTCCAGTCCTTGTCGAAGGTGCGGACCTGCGGGTCCTTGCCGAAGTCGGCGGCCAGCAGCTTGGAACCGGACGGGTCCAGGGCGATGCCCTTGAACTTCATGCCCGCCGCGGTGCCGTCGTACTCGAGCACGGCCGGGCCGTCGTGGCGCACGATGGCGCCGCCCGCGCCCTGCTCGGTCCAGCCGGAGATCTTGCCGGAATCGGTCGCGAAGATGAATCGCGCGGAGCCGGTGAGCTTCTCATCCTTGCCGTCGTAGCTGACCGGCTGGTCCTTCACCGCGAAGATGTCGGAGGTGATGGGGGCCGGATTGAAGACGACGCCGGTGGTCTTGCCTTCGCTGTCGTCGCCGTCGTCGTCCGGGATGGAGTCCGCGCCCGGGATGGTGACCAGCTTCAGCGGGTCCTGGAACATCTTCTGGTACTTGGCATCCGGCGACTTGGTGACGTCACCGACGAACTGGAAGGAGTAGCCGCCCGCGCCCACCCAGAAGTGTCCGCCGGCGCCCTTGGGACGGTCCGCGATGCCCCAGGCGTTGATGAACTTCGGGTCGGTGAACTGAGCCTTGTCCGACTCCTTGTTCGAAGCGATATTGACCTGGGCGTAATGGTTGCCGTCGAGCGCCTTCACGTCGTCGCTTGCCGACTTCGAATTACTGCATGCCGCCGCGACCACCAGCGCCGCCCCCAGCGCCGATACGCGCAGCAGGGTCTTGCGCACCGGCGGCATGCCGCTCGAGCGTCCGTTCATCTCAGGTCCTTCCAGCAAACGCCCAGGTGCGGCGTTAGGTGATGCTAACCATAACTGGAAGAATCGGCGGTGTCGTTAGGGGACCCTCATTTCCATTCGGAAACGACATCTCCGCTGGCCCAGGGCGCATTGAGCAGTTTTCGGGCGGCCTCGGAGCCATCCAGAGCCCGGGTGATCCGCTGCGCGATCCGCCAGCCGTCGGAGGTGCGGACCAGGCGGAAGTGATTCGCCCCGGCCCGCCACACGAAGAATCCGCCGTCCCGCCGCCGGACCAGCAGCGACTCGCACACCGCCGTCGCGGTGTCCCCGTCCACGGTGACTGCGACGGGACCCAGGAAGTGCGCCGACCCGGCGGCGATGAGCGATTGGTGCGCCTGCGATTCGACCATGTCGCGGACCTGCCCGCGATCGCGCATGTGCCAGCCCTCGACGTCGTATTCGCCGTCCTGGGTCCACAATTCGGCGACCGCCTCGGCGGCCCCGGCATCGACCAGCGGGCCGTAGGAGGCGATCAGACGGGTGATGGCCAGCTCGTCCTCGACCCGGCGCAGCCGGTCCTCGAGCACGGCGAGACGCTCTTCGATCATGGAAATCCTTCTGCTACAGGAGATGACGGTCGACCAGATCGCGCAACGCCGCGAGCTGATCGCAGTAGTGGGCGGCATCGGTGGCCCGGACCGTGCAGGTGAGGTGGGTCGCCCCGGCCGCCCGCAGCCCTGCCAGCCGGCGCAGGGAATCCTCGGAGTTCCCCCGCGGATCCAACGGCACACCGGGCGAGAGCACCACATCGAAACCGTCGGGCACGGTCACCGTGGCCAGCAGGCCCGCGATCTGGTCGGCGGGCAGGCCGAACGGCACCCAGCCGGTGCCCAGCGACACCGCGCGGCGCAGCGAGCGGCGAGTGCGCCCGCCCACCCAGATCGGCACGGTGGTGGCGGTGGCGTGCGGCTCCAGCACGAAGCCTTCGACATCGCGGCGACCCCAGGCCCGGCGCAATCGGGTCAGCGCCGCATCGGCCCGCGCGCCCCGGTCCTCCCAGGTCGCGCCGAGCAGAGCGAATTCCTCGGCGAGAGAGCCCACTCCGACCCCGAGCACCACCCGGCCGCCGCTGAGCCGGTCGAGGGTGCCGTAGCTCTTGGCCAGCGCCAGCGGATGGTGGTAGCCCAGCACCAGCACCGAGGTGGCGAGCCGGATCCGGGTGGTGTGCGCCGCCAGGTACGACAGTGTGGCCAGCGGGTCCCAATAGGTCGCGCCGCGCACCGAGGCGGCCGCCGCGGGCACGCCGACGTGGTCGGAGCAGGTGAGGTGGTCGAAGCCGAGTTCATCGGCGGCCGTGGCGATCCGGGTCAGGTCCTCGGGGCCCGCGGTGGCCTCCCAGGGCGAGGCGACGCCGGGCACCTGCACCACGATCGGTGTGGACAGACCGAGCCGGATACTCATCGCACCACCCGTTCCGGCAGACCCATGAGCCGCCGCATGCCCTTGTCGGCGCGCAGCACGGCGGCGGCCCGATCCGGGTCATTGCGCTGGGCGGCTCCCGCCTCGTTGCCGGACATGATGTGCACCGGCCCGTGCCCGAGCCGCGAAAGTCCTTCGCGCGCCACGTCATCGGGCTCGGACACCGTCATCCCCGGCACGGTGAAGTCGAGTCCGACGCGTTCCATGGCCGGCGTCCGGGTCACGCCGAGCACCAGTTCGAGCACATCCACCCCGTACTCCCCGAGCTCCAGCCACAGGCTCTCGGCGAAGATCCGCCCGAACGCCTTGACCCCGCCGTACACGGTGTGATGCTGCGAGCCCAGATACCCGGCCAGCGACCCGACCATCAGAATCCCGCCTCGTCCACGGGTTTTCATGGCGCGCCCGAAGTGATGGATCAGCGCGAGCGGCGCGGTGATGTTCAAATCGATGACCTGCCCGAACGCGGTCAGATCCCCATCCACGAAGGGCGCGCTGTGGGTATTGGCCCCGGCATTGAGAACCAGCAGGCCGACCTCCACGTCGGCGACCGCGGCGACGATCTCGCCCACCGCATCGGCAGCGGTCAGATCGATTGCGAGCGTGCGCACCTCGACCCCCAGCTCCCGGCATTCCGCGGCCGTCGCCGCGAGCGGTTCCACCCGCCGCGCCACCAGCAGCAGCGCGATCCCGGCCCCGGCGAGCTCCAACGCGAACGACCGCCCGACCCCCTCCGATCCCCCGGTGATGACCGCCCACGGCCCATAACGCTGCGGGTCCACACCGTTCATCGCTACTTCCTCACCTGTGAGATCGAACTCGGTCTCTTCCAGTTCTACAAACTTCCGCCCGGAAAAACTAGAGTGAATTCTAGTTATCGGACAGAAGGTGGTTTCATGCCGCGCATTCAGGACTCACGCGCCCCCGGCCGCGTCTCGACGGCCCGGCAACTGGAGCGGCAGCGCGCGATCCTGCGCGCGGCCGCCCGACTGGGCGCCGAACACGGCCTGGAGCGGGTGCAGATGAGCGAGGTCGCGCAGTCCGCGGGGGTCGCGCTGGGCACGCTGTACCGGTACTACCCGTCCAAGAACCACCTGTTCGCGGCGGTCCTCGATGGGGCGGTCCGCGAATTGCCGCACCCCGCAGCGGTTCCCGGCGACCCGGTCACCGGTGCGACCGAGTTCCTGAGCCGTGCGATCGGCGAGCTGCTGCGCCACCCCCTGCTGGCCCGGGCGATGATGGTGTCGATGAACGCGGTGCGCGCCGAAGGCCACGCCCTGCCCCACGATCCGTCGTCCCCCGAGACGGCGTCCGCCGCGGCAGCTCTGGTCACGGATCAGGTGATGCCCGAACGCATCCTGGCCGCCGCGGGTATCACGAACCCTGCCGACGAGGACCATCGCCTGGCACGTCTGCTGGAGCAGTGCGTCTACGGCATCCTCACCTGGACCATCGCGGGCCGCCTGACCATCGACCAAGCCCTCGCCGACGTCCACCGCGCCTGCGAACTCCTCCTCGCCCCCTGGCGATCGGCACGATGAGCGGCGAACCCGGAGGCGACCACCGTTTTACGATCCCCGCCACGACCACGCTCGTCGTATTCCCGAGCCTGTCCCCTTTCGGGCCGAATGTCATAGGCCGCGGCGCGCGGACGAACGTGGTGTTCCACGCCGCGGAATTCTCTGCCCCGCAGTTCCAGTCACCGAGACCCCGTGGAGGAGTTTCATCCACTCTTCCAGTCAGTGAAATCGTCTGTGCGGCATGGGTTTTTCCACCGCTATAACGGGGAATGTGCGGGATCGGCCCCGATGACGGGGCCCGTGAGTTGGTCTTCCGCATTCACACCGAGCGAGGACGGTACCCATGACAACGATGCGTGACGAATTCCGCCGGGTCGAAGCCGAACCGGCACCGGCCCGCTTCGCGCGAGGCTGGCACTGTCTGGGGTTGGTGCGCGATTTCGCCGACGGCAAGCCGCATTCCATCCGGGCGTTCGGGACCAAGCTGGTGGTCTTCGCCGGAGCGGACGGAACACTGAATGTGCTGGACGCCTACTGCCGGCACATGGGCGGGGATCTGTCCGACGGTCACGTCAAAGGCGACGAGATCGCGTGCCCGTTTCACGACTGGCGCTGGGGCGGGGACGGCCGCTGCAAGCAGATTCCCTACGGCCGCCGCGTCCCGCCGCTGGCACGTACCCGAGCATGGAAGACGCTGCAGCAGGACGGGATGCTGTTCGTGTGGAACGACCCCGAGGGCAATCCGCCGCCGCCGGAGGTCGCCATTCCCCGCATCGAGTCGGCCGGCAGCGAAGGGTGGACCGATTGGCACTGGTACACCACCGTCGTCGACACCAACTGCCGTGAAATCGTCGACAACATCGTCGATATGGCGCACTTCTTCTACGTGCACGGCTCGCTGCCCACCTACTTCCGCAACGTGTTCGAAGGGCATGTGGCGACCCAGTACTTCGACAGCGGTGCGCGGGCGGATCTGCCGGGGCCGGTCGGCGAACCGAAGCTGCTCGGCACTCAGTCGGTCGCCTCGTACTACGGACCCTCGTTCATGATCGACGACCTGCTCTATCGCTATGAGAACGGCGACCACAAAACAGTTTTGATCAACTGCCACTATCCGATCGACGCGAACTCCTTCGTCCTGCAGTACGGCATCATGGTCGAAATCCCCGCCGGTCTCGACGCCGAGGAAGCCATGGCCGGCGCTCGCGCGATGGGCGACTGGGTCAAGATCGGCTTCGAGCAGGACGTGGCGATCTGGAAACGCAAGGCGCGCATCGACAATCCGCTGCTCTGCGAGGAAGACGGCCCGGTCTACCAGTTGCGCCGCTGGTATCAGCAGTTCTACGTCGACCAGGCCGATATCGAACCGGCGATGGTCGATCGATTCGAATACGAGCTCGACACCACCCGCCCGGCCGAGGCCTGGAATGCCGAGGTCCGGGCCAATCTGGCCCGCGCAGCCGCCGCGCCGGTGTCATGAGCGCAGCCGCCGCGCCGGTGTCATGACCACGAATTGAGCACACCCGCACCGGAGGTTGTCCCGGTGCGGGCGTTCGGCCGCAACCCCAGCAGGCGTCGCCGGATATCGACCGCGGCGCTTCGCACTGCGGCCGTGGCGTTTTCGATGGACACCGACCGGGTCGAACCCGACAGCGATACCGCGGCCGGTGCGCTCTCGCACAGCCCGCCGATGGCCGCGGCCACGACCGTGACCCCCAGTACACAGCCCTGCGAGTCGACGGCGACACCGCCACGATCGTGAACCGTGCCCAGTTCCCGCGCCAGCTGTCGCGACGAGCGCACGCTGTAGCAGGTCGGCGCCTGCTGGAACGACAGTTCGGGCCAGCGCTGCGGGTCGAGCCCGGCCAGCAGCGCCCGCCCCGGCGCGGTCAGGGCCGCGGCCTGGCGTGCCCCGACCGACCACCCGGCTCCCGGCCCGGGCGGTGGACCCAGTCGCTCGAGGTGCAAGACGTCCGGGCCTGCCAGAATGCTCAGGTGCGCGGTCAAGCCCGTGCGTAGATGTAGCGCGGTCAGCACCGGAGCCGCGGTCTCGCGCAACCGGCGCTGCGGGGCCACCTGCGCACCGAGTTCGAACATTCGCAGGCCGAGCCCGTACTCGAAACCTTCACGCTCCACCCAGCCCAGTTCCACCAGACGCCGCAGAATCCGATGCGTCGACGACCGTGGCAGCCCGGTCCGCTGTGCGATCTCCGCCAATGTCAGCGGTCTCGGCCCATCGAAGGCATCGAGCAGCGACGCCACCCGATCGATCATGGCCGCCGGGGCGTCGTGAGTTCGTGTCGTCGTTGCCACGTTCCACCTACCTTCGAGCACCAATGTCAGAATCTGCCATTTGTGGCAGAATATGACACACAGGGCGTGAGCACGACCACATTGCCCGGAAAAGGCAGCACCGACCTGTTTCTCCGGATTCCCGCCCGTGGCCCCGGGGGCCGCCGGTACGGCGTTACGGTAGGCGCGACCAGGAATGAGGAGGACTCGTCGTGAGCAACCCGGCCAAGGCGAAGCTGGCCAACAAGCGGGCCGAAGACCTACGCCTGACCATCGCGCTCGCGGCCCACGCCCTGTTCGTCGCCGACGGCGACACCTCCGCGACGGTCGAACGCATCTGCGAGACGGTCGGAATCGCGCCACGCACCTTCCACCGCTACTTCGCGACGAAGGAGGATGTGGTGCTCCCCCTGTTCCGTCGCAGTGAGCAGCTCGTCCGGGAGGTGCTCGCGAAGGCGCCCATCGACGCCGACCCGGCCGACGTCCTGACCCACGCATTCACCACCGAGGTCCATCAACGGCAGTCGTTCGACTTCGATCGGACCTTCATGACCCTGATGATCAACACGCCCGAATACCGGCGTCGATGGTTGGAGTGGGGCGAATGGCTCTACGAGCCCATCACCGAATTCCTCTCCGCGCGTATGGATCTCGGCACCGATCCGTTCCTGCGCGAACTGCCCGCCCAGCTGGTGGTGCAGACCAGCCGCCAGGCCTATACGCACTGGATCGTCAGGGCCGAGTCGACCGATTTCGCCGAGGTCGAAGCGATCATGCAGCGCGGCTTGACCGTACTGTTCGCCGGACTGAGCGCGGTGACCTCCCCGGTCGCACACCCGACGTGAGAGCCCGAGGTTGATCACGGTCGAATCGACCACGGCGAAAGACCCGCCACAGCGCGGACGGCCGGGTGCGCGAGGTGCGCACC
>NZ_JBEXJI010000020.1:0-172302 GCF_040609015.1 Nocardia sp. NPDC004860
CACGAGAAATCCTCGAACCTACCCACACCGAAAGTGTCATTGTCCGGATCCGCGGTCTCCATCTCGATCGGCTTACCACCCGACATCATCGGCTTGGCCGCACCGAGGGCGACATCACCGTCGGCCTCACGCTTGAAGTAGATGTTCGGGAAGGCGGCGAACCGGTGCCACGCCACACCCCAGGTGACATTGCGGCCGACCAGCAGCAGGAAGGTCGCGCCGGAGACCAGCTTGATGAACGCGAAGATCGACACCATGATCACCGAGTCGGGCAGCAGCTTGGCCACCTGCTCGGTGAAGAAGTCGCTCCAGGTGTGGGATTCGTGATAGGTGGCGATCTTGCCCGCCTTCACGAAGGTCATGCCCAGGCCCTCGACGAGGACGATCGCCTCGATGACGTACGCGGGCGCGAACCGGGAACCGCTGAACCGGGACAGCCGCTGCGGCACGCGCGGGTGATTCAGCTGGCGGATGACGATCAGGACCAGAATGCCGATCACGGTGCCGATGCCGAGGATCTCGTCCACCAGGTGGTAGATGCCCCAGGACCCGACGATGGGCCAGTGGAATTCGGGGTCGAAGATCTGGCCGTACGCCTCGAACCACAGGATGAACCCGGCGAGGAAGCCGATCATGACGAGCCAGTGGGCCCAGCCGACCGTGCGGAATTTGTTCATGCGCGTGTGCGCGAGGAATTCCACGATCATGGTCTTGAAGCGGGGGAAGAATGGCCGCCAGCGATCGGGTGCGGACTGCCCGACCATGACGGTGCGCGCGATGTTCCGCACACCTCCGATGAACGATGCCCAACAGAAGACTGTGAACACCGCCCCAATCGTGCCCAGCGTCACTGTCAGGGCATTCATGTAGCGACCTCTCTTACGGTTCTACGAGCGTCTTGCGAGGCAGCCTGGTTCCGCCTCGAGTTGCTCGTATCCTAATGGACGGTAAGTTACCCGTCGGTAACTTAGCTGTCCAGGGTTTCCCACACCGTAAATCCCGGCAAATCGGTGCGGTAACCAAGGGCAGGCTTACTCGCGAAACGCGGTGTCCAGCAGAAAGAAACGGATCTCGCAAATCGTAGGGTGATCGACTAGGCTCACGCTGTCCGACAGCTGTGCGCGTCTTCACATGCTCGGGGAGGACTCGTCCTAGCGCGTGGCATGGCCCGAGGGAAGCCGGGCCTCGCGTGGCGAAGAGGCGCACAGCGGATATACCTCATGACGGATTGGATACCAACCGAATGAAGCTTCGCAGTACCACTGCGGCTGCTGCCCTGGTCATCGGCGCAATGACCATCGGGATGACGACCGCCCACGCCGACGATGCTCCCGCACAGCCTGCTGGAATCAACTACTCCACCAAGCTGGTCGACGGCAAGACGATCGTTTCCACCCTGAAGAACGGCACCTTCGAGCTCGCCCAGCAGGACGGCGCGACGCCCGAGGACCCGAAGGTCACGGTGGTGAACGTCAAGGACCAGCAAGGCGCGACCGCCATCTCCTTCCCGCTGAAGTTCGACGCCGACGGCACCGACATCCCGGTGAAGTCCGAGGTCAAGGACGACGGCAAGGTGCTCGAGGTGGTCCCGGAGAAGCCGGAGGGCTACCAGCCCGGCACCACCGTGCTCGCCGCCAAGCCGATCGCCTCGGCGGACGAGAACCAGAAGGCGATGAGCAACTTCTCCACTCAGTTCGGCCTGGCCATCGGCATCGGCAGCTTCGTGGGCACGGCACTCGGCGCGATGATCGGCTGCGTCGTGACCATCGTGGCCGGCTGCGTTCCCGGTCTGGTGGCCGGCGCCGGTATCGGCGGCATCCTCGGCACCATCGCCGCGGGTGGCCCGACCCTGGTCGCCGCGGGCATCGGCCTGCTGCAGACCCTGCAGGCTCCGGATGGCACCACCCAGTGGGCCACGACCAGCAAGCCCGCTCAGGTCACCCAGAACTGAACCACCGCCGGGGTTTTCGAGCCCTGGCACGCTGAACCCGTTCGGCCCGCCTCGCTCGTCGCAGGCGGGCCGAACGCGTTGGCGGGCCGATCAGGCCGGTAGCTCCAGTCGGCCGTCGAACGACACCGTGTCGCGGCGGTGGGCGAACCGGGCGAAGGTGCGCTCGGTCATCACGTAGCTGCCGTCCTCACGCACCAGAAGAACTGTGCTGCATCGGGTTCCGTGCACGGGATGATCGACGAAGCGCGCGGAGGCCGCGCGTTCGGTGAGCAGGTCCAGTCCGGTCTCCGGCAACTCGGAGGCGCCGGCGGGGGTGCGGTCGGCCAGGGCGGCCAGATAGCTCTCGACATCGCCCGGATCGGCCGCGGCCATGGCGGCCAGCGCACGCACGCCCTCGCGGACCTTGGGCCAGGCCGGATCATCGGTGCCGGTCGATACGCTGCCGTCGGGTTCGAGGGATCCCACGAGCGCATTGTTGGACAGGCCGTGGAAGCCCGGCGCGAGTTCGCGCGGGGTCCGGTCGCTCCGATTGCTGTGCCACCACAGCGTTTCCAGATCCGAGACCACCAGGTTGTTGCCGTTGTAGTCGTCGGGCGCGGCCGCGACGCCGCGCACGAACTTCTCCGGGACCGGATCGCCGCGCAGGAAATCCATCAGCAGCGCGCCCCGGGAGCGGGCATCGGGGCGGAAGTCGCCGGGCCGGCGCACATTGGTGACCGTCGCGAAGCGGTGCCGATCGGACAGCAGACCCAGCCAGGTGCCCGGCACCGGGCCCGCCGCACCCAGATCCCGGCCCGCCAGCAGCCCGGGCACCTCGTCCCAGGACCGGAGCGATTCCGTTGGGCGGGTGAAGAATTCGTCCCGATTGGCGGCCACGATCAACCGGTACTCCGGATGCGCCCGCCAGCCGAGCAACACCAAACACATAACCCCAGCATGCCCGACCGAGGCTCGCCGCGACCATGCCCGCCCGCTGCCGCCCGCCGCCCCTGCGCTGCCACCCGGGGGCACACCCCGGTACCCCGGAATGCGAAAAGGCCGGTAGCAGTTTGGCTACCGGCCTTTTCGAGGGTGCTGTGATCAGAGGGTGCGCACGCGCAGGCCCGGGTTGTCGGAGAGCACGGTGCTCACCGGCTGCGCGAACAGCTGCGGGGTGTTGCCGGTGATGAGACCGATCAGGTTCGGGATCTCGCAGACCGGGTAGTCGGCGACCGAGGAGGCGCTGGAGATGCCCAGGGCCAGGGTGCCGGTCACCAGCGGGCCGCCCGAATCACCGGGCAGGGCGCAGATATTGGCGGAGAACGACTGGGTGAGCATGCGGTCGCCGACCTGGACGGTCTGGTCGACGGCGTTCACCACGCCGCAGCTGAAGCCGGTGCGCGCACCCGACTTGCAGACCGGGGCGCCGACCACCGGCACGGCCACGCCGGTGATGTTGACCGGGGCCGCGCCCGGGACGTTCACCAGCGGGTTGGAGAAGGCGTCCCGGTACTGGTCGCTGATCCCGATGATCGAGTAGTCCTGGTTGCCCAGCACCGACTTCTGGAACACGCCGACCTGCGGGCCCAGGCTCTCGCCGCCGACCATCTGGTAGACGCCCGGCGAGTTGGCGCCGGGGGTGGCCGAGATGTTGGGGTTGCAGTGGCCCGCGGTGATGTTCACGACATTGCCGTTGCCGTCGGTGCCGTTGAAGCCGAGCGAGCAGCGCAGCGACATGCGACCGGCCACCGAGGCGTAGGCCTGGCCGGCGGCCATGGTCTGCGGGCCGGCACCGGCGATGTCGGAAGCCTTCGGGACGTCCTGGCCCTCGCCGCCGACCGGCGGAGCGGTCATGACGATGACCCGGGCCGGGTCCACGAAGCCGGGCAGCGGCAGGTCGGGCTTGTCCACCCGCACCGCGATGCTGTTGTTCAGGGTGTCGATGGCCACGCCCCGGATGGCCTTGGACACGGACTCCGGCTGGTCCTTGAGCCACTGCTGGAAGGCGTTCTTCTCACCGCGCAGCGTGGTCTCGCTCTTGGCGACGTCCTTGGCGGTGAAGCCGGCGTCCGCCACGGCCTTGCGGGCCTGGTCCAGGCTGTCGCCGGGGGCCAGCGCCACGATGGCCTTGCCGGTCTCGTCCAGCCAGGCGCCACCGAAGACGCCCGGGAACTGCCGCTGGGCCGTGGTGGCGAAGGTGGCCACCTTCTGCGCGACGTCGGCGCGCTGCAGGTAGTCCTGCGGGGAGATCTTCAGGTCGCGGGTGATAGCGGTGACCAGCTCGGCCGGCAGATCCGGTGTCGCGGGGGTCGCGGGCTCCGCGTGCGCACTCGCCGCCAGGGGTCCGGCGACGAGCACAGTGGTGGCCGCGATCGCCGCAGTTCGGACAAGAGACCGTGGGCGGCGGCCCACGGCAGGCATGGAGATGCGCATACGTGGCAGGAGCATGGCCCCGACTATATGGTGTCGGGCGGGTTATGCCTACTTATTGGCAGATGACGTTTCGGTATTCGGCGGGCAAACAGCGGGCGTGTCTTGAACACGCGCAATGAGAGAGGTGTCCGATTTTCGCGGCCCGCTGGAACGAGCCGCGAATCATCACGCGTTGGAACGCGTCCGGACCTGAATTCCGCTGCCGACGCCGCCGCCGGAATTGGCGTCGATTTCGGTGAGGATCGCGCGCACCGGGATGCCCAGCGACGCGGTACCACCATACTGCGCCAGCGCGGTATTGGCCTCGTTGCAGTTCGGCGCGTCCGCCGCATTCGAGCCGCTGGTGATGCCCAGCGCCAGCGTGCCGGTCACGATCGCGCCGCCGCTGTCACCGCCCAGGGTGCAGGCGCTGGAGGCGAAGCCGCGCACCGTCTTGGACTGGCCCTCGGCGGTGAACAACTGGGTCTCGACCCGGTCGGCCACCACGAAACCACAAGTGAAGGTGGAGGATTGACCGGACTTGCAGACCGGCGCGCCGGTGATCGGGTCGGCCACCCCGGTGATGGTCAGGGTGGTGCCGTTGGCGCCGCGCACCGACGGCTGATCCATCCCGGCCCGCACCGCGTCGTCGTTCAGCTTGATGACCGAATAGTCGAGTGCGCTGCGGCCGCCCAGATTCGAGGAGACGAAGCTGCCGGCCTTCGGGCTCGACACCAGGTTTTTCACATTCGGAATGTAGACATCGGCGCTGGTGCCCTTGTCCACATTCGGATTGCAGTGTCCGGCACTGATGTTCAGGGCGTTTCCGGCGGAATCCACACTGTTGAAGCCGAACGAGCACACATCGACGCTGCGCAGCGACGAATCACTGAGCGCGGTCGGCGCGGTGATGTAGGTGTCACCGCCCATGGGGCGCCGTTCGACCGGGCCGCCGGAATCCGGGGACAGCATCACCTTGATATTCGCGATCAGCGTGGGCAGATTCAGCAAATGCCCGGCCGGGGTGTTCGCCACGCTGAGCACCAGCTGGCTGTTGAGGAAGTCGATGGCGACCGAATTGATGGCATTGGACAGATCGCGCGGCAGGCTGGTGATCCACATGTTCAGCTGATCGGCCGAACTCTCGAGGTTGTCGGCGCTGATCGGGGCCAGCCGGGTCTGGTAGCCGTCGGCGGCGGCGATCTTGGCGGCATCGAGCGAGGTGACGGCCATGACCGGCTTGCCGTCGGTGCCCAGCCACGCGCCCGCGAAGTCGTCGGGACGCTGGCTGCGGAAAGTCGTTGCGTAGTCCCGCAATTGCTGGGCCTGGTTGGCCCGGTCCAGATATTCGGCGGGCGTCATCTTCAGATCGCGCTGGATGGCGGTGACCAGCTCGGCCGGAAGTTTGTCGGCGGCAAGCTGATCCGCGGACGCCGGGTCGGCGGTGGCGGTGCTGAGCAAGGGACCGATGAGAACGGTCGAGGCGAACGCGACGGTGGCTGCTCGAACCGTGGCGCGACGCGCCATGAACTTGCGCATGGAGTCCCTTCGTAAGTGCACCAGCAGACCGATGTCCCGGGCCCGGATCCGGTTACCTTCCGGAAGGTCGGTCAGCGCACCACTTTAGGGCATCAACCACCGAAGGGCTCTACGAAATCAACGCGGATTCTGTCCCCATGGATCCTGCAGCACCGGCGCTTGCGGCAGCTCGAAGGTCGGCACCGACGGATACTGGTAGATCGGCGGATACGGGCGTGTCGTCGTGGGCGGCGTGCTGTGCGGGGTGGGGCTCGGTGTGGTGGCCGGCGGGTCCGGCGTGGTCGTCGGCGGTGGCGGCGTGGTCGTGGGGTCCGAGGTGACCGGGACGTCCGCGGCATCGGCGGGCGGCGCGGCCGCGGTCGGATTGTCCGAACCGGTCGGCGGTAGCAGCGGCGGCGCCACCCCCGCGGTGGCCACCGGCTCCGAACGCACCTCGCCGCGCGGCGGGCCCGGGGTGGAGTCGTCGGTGCGCAACACGGCCGCCACCCCGACGCCACCGAGCAGCAAACCGATCAGGGCGGCCGCCGCGGCGATGATGTACGGGCCGCGGTTGGCGCGCGGCGCATGGGTGACCGCGACGGCGGCCGTCGCCCGGGTGACGGCCGGCTCGGCGGTGGTGACGGCCGGGACCGCGGCCGAATACGCCTGCGCCAGTTCGGAGGACTTGAGCGCGGGCAGCACGTCGGTGACGTCGGCGGCGTTCTCGGTGGCCGCGGAGGCATCGGGCGGCGTGAGGCCGGCCGGGGTGGACAGCACCGCCGCCAGCGCCGCGCGGGCCGCGTTGTAGGCCAGCGTCTTCCCGGTCTCCGCGTCCGCCTGAGGTAGATCCCGCTCGCTGACCAGCACCACCGACTTCAGGCCCAGATAGTCCAGCGCCTCGCGCAGGGATCGCACGTGGGCATCGGGCCAGCCGGTCGGATGGGCCAGATAGAACTCGGCCGGACCGTTGAGATGCTCGGCGGCCTGACTGATCAGGCAGAAGACCGCCGTCGCCATCAGATCCTCGGCCCGGTACGCCTCACCGTCGTCCACCGCGAGCCCGGCCGGATCCCCGACCGCGCCCACGAAGCCCCGGATGGAATGGCTGTAGCCCTCCGGCGCGTCGCCGCCGAGCACGGCGTCGCCGTCCTCGGACATGTGCAGCACGGACTCGCGCACGGTGTAGTGCACCGGGAGTGTGGCGTCGTCGCCTGTCACCACGGCAACGACGGATTCGTCGTCCGCGATCCGCAGGCCCACCCCAGTGGCCATCCTCTTCTACCTCGCTCGATGCGTCCGGGTGCTCTCCGCGCCGAGGTCAGACGAGGAGTGAACCGTGACCCATGGCGCGAAGCATTGACAATAGCTCCGAACGCGAGCCGGCACCGATTCGACGTCTCATCCGAGCCACGTGATGTTCCACCGTTTTGGCCGAAATATAGAGCCGGGCCCCGATCTCCCGGTACGTCAACCCCAGGAGGACCAGTTCGGCCACCTCACGCTCGCGTTCGCTCAGCACGGTATCGGTGATCGGTTCCGGGCGCGGCTGCGGGGCCGCGGGCTCGGGCGCGCGCACCGGGGACTCCGGCGGCCGAGACTGCGCGCGCACCGTGCGCGCCAGCTTGAGCAGCGCGGTCGCGGTGGCGGAATCACCCGCCGCCAGCGCGGCCTCACTGGCCAGCCGGGCCGCGTCCCAGCGCAGGCCGAGCCCGGCCAGCCGGGCCACCGCGCCCTCCACCTGCGCGCGCACCACCTGACCGCGCAGCACCAGCACCCAGGTGCGGCCCGCGTCCGCCAGCACCGCGGCCTGCGGATCGCCCGCCGCGGCGGAGGTCTTGAGCCGATGGGCGTGCGGCAGCAGGGCTTCGGGGCTCTCCTGGGCGATGGCGGCCTGAATCGCGTACCAGTGGAAGGCATTCGACCAGGCGGGCGGCTCACCGAGCCGGCGCAGCAGTTCGTCGGCGCCGGTCACCAGGGCGGTCATCCGGGCCTCGTCACGCAGGCGGATGCCGGCCAGCCACAGCTCGCCGATGGGCAGCAGCGCCAGCAGATCCGCGCCGACCTCGTCGAACAACGGGAAGGCCTGCTGCCAGGCCATGGCCAGCGCCGCATGATCGCCGCTGCGCCGGGCCAGGCCGACGATCACGCCGTGCGCGAGCAGCCGATCGCGCGGATCCAGTTCCGTCAGCCGGACTTCCGACATCAGGGTGGCCGCCGAATGTTCGTCGCCGCCCAGCATGGCGACCCACGCGCCCAGCACCAGGCTCTGCGGACCGCGGCTGGGGCTGCGGTCCTGGGTGCCCTGCCGCAGGGCGTCCGCGGCCCGGCGCGGATCGCCCATGCTCAGGCACAGCAGCACCGCGATCGACACCGCCGAGCACGGCAGGAAGCGGTCGCCGCCGTCATCGGTGGGGGCCGGACCGGAGTGCGCGGCGTGGATGAGCGCGGACGCCGCCGTGACGGCCGCGCCGCGCCGCGCCTGCGCGGGGCTGGTGAAGCGCTGCACGGCAAGGGTTGTCGGCGCGATGGCCCGCATCTCGGCGGTGAAACCGGTCGGGGCCGAGCCGGCTCCGAAGGTATTCGCCGCGCTCGCAGCGGGTCTCGCCGGCGCGGTGTCGTCGGGGCGCGATCGGTCGCCGATGGGCCGGGCCGCGGGGCTCGCGGCCCGAGCCGGCGCGCCGGTTCCGGCGGCCGGCGCGGCAAAGGTCCGGTGCGGCGGCGGGAATGGGGCGCCGGTGTGGCCGTTCGCGCGATCGGTGCGCGTCGCCGCGCTGAAATCGCCAGGGGCACTGGTCGATCCGATCGTGTCGAACAGGGCATTGGCGATCGAGGCCGCGCGCGCGGTGGCCTCGGTCGGCGGCCACTGGGCGGCATTGACCGACAGCGCCTGTGCGCCGTGGGCGTCACCGGACAGCGACAGCACCGTGGCGGCGACCGCCCAGTCCGGGCCGACCCGGGTCGGCCCGAGCCAGGTGTAGAGCTGGGCGGCCCGGCCTGCCAGGCCGCGCCGGGTCCACACACCGGCGCAGATGCGCACGGCGGCAGCCAGATCCGCGAGCGGGATCGCCGGATTGGCCAGCGTGGGTTCGGCCAGGCGCAGGGCGGTGTCGCCGTCCCCGGCCCGGGCGGCGGCATCGGCCCAGCGCACGGCCAGGGCCTCCGGATCCGCGCCGGCGGCGGCCGCGGCCGCGTAGTGCCGGACCGCCTCGTCGCCGGCGCGTTCGGCTGCGGCACACAGGAATTCGGCCAGCCGCTCGTCGCGGACGCCGGATTCGGCGAGCAGCAGTGCGGTGTGGTCGCGCAGCAGTCCGGCGTCCAGGCGCGCGTGCAGCAGGCGGCGGGCGACGGTCAGGAAGCGGCGGTCGCCGACCAGGGTGCGCAGCGGCGGGACGGCCGGGGCCAGCAGCAGATCGGCATCGGTGACCAGGGCGCTGCCCCGGGCCCGGTCCACCAGATCCTGGGCGGCCGGCGGGGTGACGTCGAGCACCTCGGTGAGCTCGCCGGTATCCAGGCCCGCGCCGATGGCCGCCACCACCAGGGCGTCCAGCAGGTCCGGATCGGCGTCGTCGAGACGCGCTCGCGCCCAGGCCGTCACCGCCTGGTCCACCGCGGTCACGCCCGCGTCCAGGCGGGTGGCGCAGGCGGCGGTCAGCGCGGCCACCACACCGCCGTGGATGCCGCCGGTCTGGCGGTGGATGTGCTGGGCCAGCCCGCGCGGCACCATCATGCCCAGTTCGCGGGCGAACGGGGCGATCTCGGTGGCGCCCAGGGCGCGCAGATCGACCACGCGGCCGCGGCGGGCCACCAGATCGGCCAGACCCCGCAGCCGGGGATCGTGCGGGCGCGGGCGCAGCGCGATCACCACCGGGTACTCCCCGGATTCGGCTGCGGCGCACAGCAGGTCGAATTCGGCGGGGTTCAGCGCGTGGGCGTCGTCGACGATGAGGGCGCCGCGGGCGCGGCTGTTGCCGTCCGCGCGGCCCGGGGCCGACGCGCGCAACGCGTGCGCCGGATTGTCGGTGTGCGGGACGCCCCGGGCGCGCAACCGCGCTCGGAGGGCGCCCAGCAGGGTGGATTTTCCGGTGCCGGAGCGGCCCCGGACGAGGTAGAGCACCGAGGTGGAATCGTCGGAATCGAGATCCCGGAAAATCTCACGGGCGCACGGGATGGAATCCAGTGCGACGGGAGTCATGCCTGTCACTAGGAACCAACTCTCAGCGGCCGGTGTGCGGAACGACCGGTGGAACGGCGTTGCCGAGCTGATCAACTGCATTGTTCAGTGCGCCCGTGGGGAGCGTCACGCTGGGGACCGTCGGCGGCTGGATCTGCGGCATCGTAGGCATCTGGACCGGTGGTTGTTGTTGTTGCTGCTGTTGCGGCGGCTGGGGGCTCGCCGGATTCTGTTGCGGCGCCGGGGTATCGGCCTGCGCGGCGGGGGTGGTCGGGTCGGCGGCGGCCGGTGCGGGGGCCGCGGCGCCGGTGGTGGCCGGGCTGCCGGGCTTGGCCGCGCCCGGCTGCGACGCGGGCTTGGTCGCGGAGACCGGGCTTCCGGCCGCCGGAGCCGGGGCGCCGGGGGTGGTGGCTCCGTCCGTCGGCGCCGGGGAGTCGAGCGCCACGGCGGAGGTCGAGGGTGACTGTGTGCCGGCGGGATTCGCGGGCGTGGACTGTCCGCCGGTGCCCATGGCCAGGGTGCCGGTGGCGATGGCGGCCACCGCGACCGCGGCCGCGCCGATCACCGCGAGGCGCTTCCAGTGCCGGAAGCCGCCGGCGGGTTCCCCGACCGGGAGGTCGGGCAGCAGCGGAATGCGCTGGGCCGCAGGCGATTCCGCCATCAGCACGGTATCGTCCGCCGCCGCTCGGCCGGAATCGCCGCCGGGGCCCAGTGGTTCGGGGTCCGCGGGCCGGGCGGGGGAGCCGGCCCGGGGTCGCTGGGGGAGCCCGGCCGCGGTGCGGCCGGGGGTGGGGGCCGGGCCGCCGTCGGCCTCGGCGAGGCCCACGCCGCCGACCGCGATCGCCGGATGCGCCTCGGTGTCGGTGGTGTCGGCGAGCAGATCGGCGGCCAGCAGGGCGGCGCCGTGCGCGCTGAGGTGGGCCGGGTCGGCGGCGGCCGCGACCGGGATGCCGAATTCGGTGGACAGCAGTTCGGTTACCAGCGGGATGCTCGCGCCGCCGCCGATGACCAGGAACCCGTCCAGATCGGCCGCGGTGAGTCCGGCCCGGCGCAGGGCCTCGCGGACCAGATCGGTCGAACCGAGGAGCGGACCCCGCAGCAGTTCCTCGATATCGTCGCGAACCAGTCGTACGTCCACTTCCGCCATGGCGGGCAAACGCACGGGCACCATGGTGGCGGTATTTGTGGATAGAGTTTCTTTCGCAATTTTGCAGCGAACGCGGAGTGCCGCTAATTCTTGTTCCACCAAAGGGTCGAAAGGATCGAAATCCTTTTCGCCGACCGCATGGGCGAGCACGAAACGCATTGTCAGCAGATCGAATTCCGACCCGGCCACCTCGGTGGTCCGTACCGGTTCGCCCAGCAGGCCCGACATGGCCCCCGTGCGCGCCACCGAAACCGTCAGGCCGGTGGCCCCCAGGTCGTACACCACCATCGCGCCGTCGTGGCTGGACTCGTGCACCTCCTGCAGCCAGCGCATGGCCGCCGTCGGCTCCGGGACCATGGCCACCGCGTCCAGGCCGGCCGCGTCCAGGGCGGTCCGCTGCACCTCCACGGTGTGCTGCGACCACCAGACCGGGTAGCAGGCGACCGTGGCCGCGGCCGGGCCCGTGCCGTCCACCGCGCGGCCGATGGCCGCCGCCACCAGGTCGGCGGCGCGGACCGCGGATCCGTCCCGGGTTCTGATGTCCACGGGATCCCCGACCCGGGCCAGGAAACTGTCCGGAACCTCCGGCTCGGCGCCCAGCACGCTGGGCCGCGTATGTACTGTGTGTTGTCCCCCCGAAGTCGTCACGGCAACCGTATTCGACGACCCGACGGTGATGCCGAGCGCCAGCCCCTGACTCATTCGAGTTCCCCTGTCATTACCCAACGCGCGACCGGTGGATCGCGTGCCGAAAGCTCTTCGGTCCGATTTGTACGAAAAATCTCGGGTCAGGCCGGGTGGCCCACCCCGCCTGTCGGTAGCTGAGGGGATCCCGTTACCGATTCCCCCACAGGTTTGGGGAAATTCCCCTAATGTTCGCCTGCCCCCCTAGGCGACCGCTGTGGAACTTGGGGGAGTTCACCCCGTTACGCGTAACGAGATGCCTTCCTAACGTGAAAGGAAATTCGAGCAGCGCGGGTCAGCGGGGCCCGCCCATCCAGGGAGACGATTCGCCATGAGCCCCAACGCAATTCTCGAGTTCATCCTCAATCTGCTGCGTGACCACGAGGCCGCGGTCAGCTATTGCAACAATCCGGGCGGGGCGCTGGCCGCCGCCGGGCTGGAGAATGTGACCCCCGAGGACATCGCCGCCGTGGCCCCCATGGTGGCCGAGTCCGCACTGGTTGCGGGAGGTTCGCAGCTGTCCGACATCATTGCCGCGGGCGGGACGGCCGGCCTGGGCGCCGACACCGGGCTGGGCGGCTCCGCCGGGCTGGGCGCCGGCACCGGTCTCGGGGTCGGGGCCGGCGGCGGCGTGGGCGGCTCGGCCGCGATCGGCGACTCCGCGGGTGTGAATTTGGGCACCACCGCTGCCACCGCCACCCAGGTGTGCCTGACCGGCGACGCCGGCACCGGCCTCGAGCTGGGCCTGTCCGATGGCATCGGCGCGGTCGTCGGTGCGGCCGCAGACCTCGGCGCGGGCCTGTCCGCCGGACTCGGCGGCGCGCTCGGCGTGGCAGGTGACGTCGCCACCGGCGTCGAGGCCGACCTCGGTGGCGTGCTCGGCGCGCAGGCCGCCGCCGACCTGACCTCCGCCCTCACCGGCGGACTCACCGCCGGCGCCGGTCTCCAGACCGGTCTCCAGGGCGCCCTCGACACCGTCACTCAGGCCGGCGCGGACCTCACCACCGGCCTGACCGGTGCCCTCTCCACCGCCGGCGGCCTCGAAACCGGTCTCGGCGCCAACCTCTCCGCCGCCGTCAACGCCGCCACCGAGGCGGGCGCGGGCCTTCAGACCGGCCTGACCGGCGCCCTCGACTCCGCTGCCGGCGTCGGCGCGGGCCTCACCGGCGCGCTGAACACCGCCGCCGGAGTGGGCGCGGGCGTGCAGACGGGTCTCGATGGCGCGGTGAACGCGGCGGGTGGCCTCGGAGCGGGCCTCGGCGCCGGGCTTTCCACCGGAATCGACAGCGCACTCGACGCGGGCCTGGGTGTACAGACCGGCCTGAATGGTGCGGCGAATGTGGGCGCGGGTCTCGACGCCGGAATCAACACTCTGCTGGGCGCGGGTACCCAGGCGGGCGCGGGACTGCAGACCGGCATCGGCGGCGCCGCGAACGTCGGCGCGGGCCTGGGCACACAGGTCGGAGCCGGCCTGGAGACCGGGCTCTCCGGTACGGCCGACACTCTGGCGGGTGCCGGGACGCAGTTGGGTGCGGGGCTGGAGGGCGGCCTGCACACGGGTGCGGATCTGGGCGCGCAGCTCGGAAGTGGTTTGGAAACGGGCATTTCCGGCGTAGGTACTGCGGCGACCGGGATCGGCGCCGGCGTGCAGGGTGGTCTCGGGACCGGGATCGACACTGCGGTCGGCGTGGGCAACCAGCTGGGTACGGGGCTCGATGCGGGGCTCAACACCGCAGTGGGCGCCGGGACCCAGGTCGGGACCGGTTTGGAGACCGGGCTGGGTGGGGCCGCGAATGTCGGTGCGGGGCTCGGGACCCAGGTCGGGAGTGGCCTTGATGCCGGGGTGCACTCGGTCCTCGGCGCGGGGACCCAGGTGGGCGCGGGTCTGGAGACGGGGCTCGGCGGGGCCGCGAATGTGGGGACCGGGCTGGATGCGGGTGTGCACTCGGCGCTGGATGCGGGGACGCACCTGGGCGGGGGCGTGGATACCGGTCTGACCGGGGTGGGGAATTCGGTGGCCGGGGTCGGTGGCGGATTGGATGCCGGGGTGGGGACGCAGGCCGGTGGGGGCGTGCAGGTGGGGAGTGGGCTCGATGCCGGGGTGCACGGGGGGACCGCGGTGGATGCCGGGTTGCACGGTGCCGGTACGAATCCCTGGGCGGGTGTGGATGTTTCGCAGGCGTTCGGCGGCGGGGTGCATGCTCCGGGTGCGGACGCGTCGCTGTTCGGGGATGGTGGGGCGCACACCGGGATGGATCTCGGAACGCACCCGGGCGGAGACGTCGTCGGCGACATTCTGCACTCGTAGGTTGCAGGTCGCTCGCCGCGGTGAGCGACGACCTGTCGGAACACAAACGGCTGGAATAGGTTCGGTGAGCAGGCTGTGACGAGCATGGTGGCGGCGAATCCGCTGTTGACGATGGTGTCGGAGACCATCGCGGTGGCGAAGGCCGCGGAACGCGGGGATCTGGTCGCGCGGCTGCAGACGGTCGCGGGCAAGGTGCGCGATCCGCGGCGGCGGATCCTGGTGGCCGGTCTGGGGAATCAGGGCAAGAGCCGGTTCGTCAACGCGCTGATCAACATGGATGTCTGCCCGGTCGCCGACGATGCGACCACAGCGGTCACCACGGTGCTGTCCTACGGTGAGCAACCGCGGGCGACCGTGGTCGCGGCCGGCGCAGACGGCGGCGAGAACACCAGGGAGCCGGTGCCGTTCGAGGCGGTCCCCGCCCTCACCGCGCGCAGTCCGCAGGGCCGCGCCGTGCTTCGGCTCGAGTTGGAGGCCCCGAGCCGGCTGCTGGCCGACGGCATCGTGGTGGTGGATACGCCGGGACTGGGCGTACACGGAACCACCGGCGCGGCAGGCGTTCTCGCGCAGGCCCCGGCCGCGGACGCGGTGCTGGTGCTCACCGACGCCTCCACCGAGCTCACCGAGACCGAGGTGGATTTCCTGCGGCAGGTGCGGGAGCTGTGCCCGGCGGTGGCGGTGCTGGTCACCAAGATCGACCTGTATCCGCATTGGCGGCAGGTGTTCGAGGCGAACCGGAAGCACCTGCACGCCAATGGGATCGAGATGCCCATGCTGCCGGTGTCGGCGGTGCTGCGCGCGCACGCCATGCGCCTGCAGGACGAGGGCCTGGGCCGCGAGTCCGGGTTCGGGCTGGTGTTCCAGTTCCTGCGCGAGCAGGTGGTGGCCCGGGATCAGGCGGCGATGCAGCGTGCGGTCGCCCTCGACATCTCCTCGGCCGCCGAGCATCTGGCGCTGGCGCTGGGCAGTGAGCTGGTCGCGCTGCGTGATCCCGAGCGGGGCGCGGCGGCCATCCGGGAGCTGCACGCCGCCAAGGCCGAGGCGGAGAAGCTGCACCGCCACACCGCCGCCTGGCAGCAGACGCTGGGTGACGGCATCACCGATCTGGCGGGGGATATCGACCACGATCTGCGCAACCGCCTGCGCGATATCGCCCGTACCGCCGAGGACTGGATCGACCAGCACGATCCCGGCCGGCACTGGGACAGCATGGACGAATGGCTCACGGCCACCGTGGGTTCCGCGGTCGGCGACAACCTGGTGTGGACCGGCACCCGCGCGGTGAAGCTGGCCGAGCGGGTCGCCACCCACTTCGACGATCTCGGCGCGGTGGATCTGCCCGAGGTGCACGACACCCTCGACGACGACTCCCGCGCCGAGTCCTGCACCCTCGCCGATCTGGAACCCGATCTGGGCCTGGGCCACAAGCTGCTGGTGGGGGTGCGCGGCTCCTACGGCGGCGTGGTGATGGCGGGCATGGTCGGCACCATGGCCGGGCTCGCCCTGATCAACCCGCTCTCGCTGGGTGCGGGAGTCCTGCTGGGCGGCAAGGCCTTCAGCGACGACAAGAAGGCCCGCCTGGCCAAGCGTCGTGCCGACGCCAAGCTGGCGGTGCGCCGCTACCTGGACGACATCGCCTTCCACACCGGCAAGGAGACCAAGGACCGCCTGCACCGCATCCACCGCCTGCTGCGCGATCACTTCACCGCCATCGCCGACCGCACCCTGCGCTCCATCGACGAATCCCTGCGCGCCGCCCAGGAGGCCGCCAACCTGGCGGCCGCCCGCCGCACCGAACGCGCCGCCGAACTCGAACGCCGCCTGCGCGTCGTGGCCGAACTCCGCCGTCACGCCAATACCCTCCTCGGCCCGGAACCCCAGGCCGCGCCGGCTCCCGCCGCGCAGCCGCACCTTCCGCCCGCCGCGCAGCCACAACTCCCGCCCACCGCGCACTAGTGCATACGGCTCGGCCCGCGTGTGCTGCCGAGGCGGTGCTGGCGACCGGGCCTGTCATTCCACACTCGAGGTAGGTCAGCGGGCGACTGTTGAACGATCCCACCGCGCGTGGCAGGCGTCCTGGCGTGGTCGTGGCAGCGGCACTGGCCAGGTAGGCAATGTGCCGGACCGGCGCGGGGCCGGGAAGAGGCGCGGCGCACCGGGGGGAGGGCGGGGCGTTCACGTCCGGGCCGGGCAAGATCAAGGGTTGGGTGGCCCGGTTCGCGCTGTGGTGAGCTGCCTCTCGGAACTGGGAATCGGCTGTGAGAGCTGGGCGGTTCTGATAACGATTCGGCGTGGCCGGGCGAATGCCTTGCGATGCGTGGAGGTGCGGTGTGCTTCGGAATCGGGAGCCTATGAGGGACGACGCGAGCGGTGTCGGGTATGGGCTGGTGCCGGAGACGCGCGGGCTGGTGGCGGCGGCGCGGCGGGCGCTGGGCGAGCGGCCGCGGGTGCGCGGCCAGCTGGACGAGTGCGCGCGGCGGCTGGAGGAGCCGCTGCGGGTGGCGTTGGCGGGCCAGCTCAAGGCGGGTAAGTCGACGCTGTTGAACGCGCTGGTCGGGCAGGACATCGCGCCGACCGACGCGACCGAGTGCACGCGGCTGGTCACCTGGTACCGCAATGGGACCGCGCCGCGGGTGACCGCGTTCAGCCTGGACGGGGCGCGCGCCGATGTGGTGGTGCGGCGCGGCCGCGGGGCCGAGGGACTGCCGGGCGCGCACGGGCTCACCTTCGATCTGTCGGCGCTGCGCTGGAACGCCCCCGCGCCGCGCGAGGTGGACCACCTGGCGGTGGAGTGGCCGTCGGCCGAGCTGGCGCAGACCACCATCATCGATACGCCCGGCATCTCCTCGCTGTCGCGGGAGGTGTCGGCGCGCACGTCGCGGCTGCTCACGCCGGGCGGCCCCGGCCCGGCGCTGCCGCCCGCCGATGCCGTGCTCTATCTACTGCGTCGTCTCGACGCCGCCGATGTGGACTTCCTGGAGCGCATCGGCGCCGGAACGAGCGCGAGTTCCGGTGCGCCGCAGTCCTTCTCGGGACCGCTGGGCGTGGTGGGCGTGGTGTCGCGGGCCGACGAGATCGGCGCCGGGCGCATCGACGCCCTGCATTCCGCCCGCGATGTGGCCGCCCGCTTCGCGACCGAGCTGGAGCGAACGGGCCTGTGCCAGTCCGTGATTCCGGTGGCGGGCCTGCTCGCGTTCGCCGCCGCCACGCTGCGCCAGCGGGAATACGATGCCTTCGAGGCGCTGGCCGCCATCCCGGTGGACGAGCTGACCGCGGCCCTGCTGTCGGCGGACCGCTTCGCCCATCCCGATCTGCCGCTGCCGGTTCCGGCCGAGTTGCGCGCCCACCTGACGGCCCGCTTCGGTTTGTTCGGAATCCGCTTGGCCGTCACCCTGATCCGTCTCGGTGTCCGCGGCTCGCAGGCCCTGGCGGCCGAATTGTCCGACCGCAGTGGCCTCGACGAACTCCGCACCGTCCTGGACGTCCAATTCGCCCAGCGCGCCGATGAATTGAAGGCCCATTCGGCCCTCACCGCCCTGGCCCGCCTTCTCACCGCCAACCCGGGTTCGGCGGCCGATGCCCTGCTGCCGCGGGTGCGCACCCTGCTCGCCGATGTGCACGGCTTCGCCGAACTCCGCCTGCTGGCGCACCTGCGCTCGGACGAATTGCCCCTGCCCCCAGAGGATCTGGCCGAACTGAACCGCCTCATCGGCGGCACCGGCGTGGCTCCTACGCTGCGACTGGGCCTGTCCGCCCACACCGATCTCGCCACCCAGCGCGAGGCGGCCCTGGCCGCGGTCCAGAAGTGGCGGGCCCGGGCCCGCCACCCGCTGGCCGATCAATTCACCGCGAATGCCTGCCTGACCGCGGCCCGCAGCGCGGAGGGCCTGCTGGACATCCTGCACGAGCCTCCGACCACGCCTTTCCCGGCGCTGCGGCGGCCCGGCCACTAGGCGCCCTGCGTCAGGGTGCGGTGCGGTCGCTGCGCGGGTCGATCAGGATCTTGGCGTGGTGCTCGGGGGAGGCGAGGGTGGTGAAGGCCGCGTCGATGCCGCCGAGGCCGACGGTCCCGGTGATCAGCGGGCTGGGATCCACCTTCCCGTCGGCGATCATATGGAGGGTGTCGCGGAATTCGCCCGGGTCGTAGCCGAGGACGAATCGCAGCTCGATCTCCTTGTTGATGGCGGTGGCGGGATGGAAGGCGTCCTGCTGCATGCACACCCCCACGACCACCACGCGGGTCAATGGCGGTGCGGCGGTGAGGATCTGGTCGATGATGCCGGGCACGCCGACGCATTCGAAGACGACGGGCCCCGCCGGACCGCGGTCGAGGGTGTGCGCGACGCGGAACAGGTACCACCAGGGGAAGTTCGGGATGCGCCGCAGCCGTTCCATGGCGTCGAAGCCCAGATTGAGGATGTCGGAGGCGCCGGTGATCCGCGGCTTCTTCGGCGTTGCCTCCCACGGTGATTCGACGGTGGGGTCGACCACCACATCGGCCCCGCACCGGCCCGCGAGTTCGCGGCGGCGCGGCGAGAAGTCGCTGGCGATCACGGTGCGCACGCCGGCCGCTTTCAGCATGGAGATGACGGCCAGCCCGATGGGACCGCAGCCGACGACGAAGGCGGTCTGTCCCTTGCTGATCCGGCTGCGGCGGACCGCGTGCCAGCCCACCGCCATCGGTTCGGTGAGGGCGGCGTGGTCGGGGGACAGGCCGTTGGGGACCGGGAAGGTCATGGGTTCCTGCACCAGCACCTGCTCGGCGTAGCCGCCGGGCGCGTTGGCGGACAGTCCGGTGAGTTCGGGCTGCCGGCCGGTGCGCAGGATGGGCAGCGCCACCACCGGGGTGCCGGGCTTCCAGCGGCGGCGGGTGCCGGGACCGTATTCGGCGATCTCGCCGGTGAATTCGTGTCCCATGACGATCCGCTGGTCGGAGCGCATGAAGTTGTCGTAGCCGGTGGCGGCGGCCAGGTCGGCGAGTTCGTCGCAGTGCAGGCGGGCGTGCAGGTCGGACCCGCAGATGCCGCAGCGGGTGACGGACAGCAGTACCTGACCGGGCCCGGGTACGGGGGTGGGCAGGTCCTCGACCTGGAATTCGCCCTTGCTGACCACGGTCGCGCGCATGCCTGACTCCTGTCGAATGCCGGTGACACTGTGGATTCTTCACCGGAACGGACCGCGGGTCCGGTGAATCACCGAACCCGCGGCCGTTTTGCCGGACTCCGTGTCCGGATCGCGCCGGGTGGGGTCAGACTCCCACGAGTTCCTCCTCGGTCTCCACCTCGTGCTGCTCGAGCCGGGCGTCGCGCGGCAGCGCCAGGAATCCGAGGCACACCAGCGCCATCAGCCCGATGCCCCACACCAGCGTGTAGTCGAAGGTGTGGGCGAAGTTGACCGCATTGGCCTGTTCACCCGCATGCGCGAGGGCCTGGCCGACAGCCGGATTCGCGGGCGGAGACTGGCAGCTCGCCGGGATGACGGAGGGATCCACCTCCGCGGAGCGGTCCCGCACACAGGCCCGGAAGTTCGCGAGGATCTGCTCCTGCGCGGGCTCGGGCACCCCGGCCGCCGCCAGCTCCGTGCGGGTCTGCGCGGCAACGGAATCCACGCCGCGCGCCGAGTCGTGATCCAGCTGGGCGAAGAACAGAATGCCGACCAGTGCCACGCCCAGTGCCATCCCCAGCTGCTGACCGGTGTTCAGCAGCCCGGATGCCGCCCCGGCCTCGCGGTCGGGAATCTGCCCGAGCAGCATGTCGATGGTCGGCGCGACCACGATGCCGAATCCGATGCCGGTCACGATGAGCGGCAACACCATCTGCCAGGAGGCAAAATCGGATTCGTAGCGGGCGGCCATCGCGCCGTACAGCGCGAACCCGCCCGCCGTCACCAGGCCGCCCGCGAGCAGCACCCACTTGCCGAACCGCGGCGCCAGCACGCTGACCGACACGCCCGCTCCGATGCCCGCGCCGACCGCGAAGAACACCGAGGTCAGGCCGGCCCGCATGGGCGACCAGCCCAGCCCGGCCTGCATGAACAGCGTCCAGATCAGGAAGAACCCGCCGAAGCCGATCCAGAACAGCAGCCAGCTCGCCAGGCCGACGGTGAACGGCCGCGACCGGAACAGGTCCAGGTCGATCAGGGGTGATCCGCCGTTGCGGCTGCGCCACCGTTCGTAGACCACGAAGGCGGCGAAGGCCATGGCCGCCGCCCCCATCATGACGAAAGTCCAGGCGGGCCAGTCCAATCGACGGCCCTCGGTGAGCGGATACACCAGCAGCAGCACCGCGGAAATGGCGAGCACCATGCCGACGATGTCCAGGCGCGGCGCGTGCGCGGACCGCGAATCCCGCATCACCAGGGCCGCGGCGGCCAGCGCGATCAACCCGACCGGCACGTTCACCAGGAAGATGGGGCGCCAGCTCAGATCGAAGAGATTCCACTGCACCAGCAGCCCGCCCAGGGACAGGCCGACCGCGGACGCGGATCCGCCGACGCCGCTGTAGACGGCAATGGCCTTGGCGCGCTCGTCCTTCGGGAAGGTGACGCGAATGATGGCGAGGATCTGCGGCACCATGAGCCCGGCCATCGCGCCCTGGACGAACCGCGAGCCGACGAGCAGTGTGGGTGAGGACGCCAGGCCGCAGGCCAGCGAGGCCGCGGTGAATCCGGCCATGCCGAGCAGGAACAGGCGTTTGCGGCCGTAGATGTCGCCGAGCCGCCCGCCGGTGATGAGTACGGCCGCGAAGGACAGCACGTACGCGGCGATGATCCATTCGATCTGCGAGTAGGCCGCGCCCAGGTCCTTCTGGATGCTCGGCACGGCCACATTGACGATGGTGACGTCGAGCAGGTCCATGAATCCGGCGGCCAGCACGACGGCGAAGGCGATCCAGCGGCGTGGATCGAGGATGGGGGGATTGTCGGTATCCATGGGGCGAGCTCTCCTCGCTATCGGGGGGGTGGATCGACTTCCCAAACTATGCACCTGAAGTGATTATCAATCAAGAGGGCAATCATGACTAGGGCATTGCTGTACGCTGTGTAGGTGACCGACGCCGATCCCCAGTACTCACCGCTGTTCGAGAGCGCCGCCTTCCTGCTGGGGCAGTTGGGATCGCATTCCGCGTACCGCTTCGACGCGTTGCTCGCGCCGCTGGGGATCAGACCGCCGCAATACGGCACGCTGCGCCTGCTCGAGGCCAATGACGGCCGGACCCAGCAGCAGCTGTGCGATGCCCTGGGGATCCACCGGAATGTCATGGTCAGCCTGATCGACGACCTGGAGAAGCGCGGCCTGGTCGAGCGGCGCAAGCATCCGGTCGATCGCCGCGCCCACGCCGTGCACCTGTTGCCCGCCGGGCGCGAGACCATCGCCCGCGCGGCCGCGATCGCCGACGGGCTCAACGCGGAACTGCTCGCCGCGCTCGACCCCGAGGACCGGCCGCGGCTGCTCGCGCTGCTGCAGCGGACGGCGATCGGCAACGGCTTGACGCCGGGTGTCCATCCCGGCCTGACCGTCGCACCGGGCACCGTGCCCATGTATGGCCCAGATCACACCTAGGCGCTGTCACAGGCCGGGCCGGCGCGTGTCCAACCAGGTGTAGGCAACTCACCCGGAAGGACACCGACGATGGCCACCATCGACGTTCTGGACTCGTTCATCAACTACACCGACACCGGCAGCGGTGCGGTGCCCGTCGTGTTCCTGCACGGCAACCCCACCTCCTCCTACCTCTGGCGCAATGTGATCCCGCACGTGAACGGCGAGACCCGCGCCCTGGCACCCGATCTCATCGGCATGGGCGCCTCCGGCAAGCCGGCCAGCGACTACCGCTTCGTCGATCACGCCCGCTACCTGGATGCCTGGTTCGACGCCCTGGGTCTGGACCAGGTCGTGATCGTGGGCCACGACTGGGGTGGCGCACTCGGAATGGACTGGGCCGCACGGCATCCCGAGCGGGTGCGCGGGATCGCCGTGGTGGAGACCTTCCTGCGGCCGATGCGCTGGTCGGAGATGCCGCCGCAGGGCGCGGAACTGTTCCGCCGCTTCCGTTCTCCCGAAGGCGAGGAGATGGTGCTGGAACGCAATATGTTCATCGAATTCAACCTGCCCGCCGCCACCCGGAATCTGAGCCCCGAGGCCCTGGACGCCTACCGCGCGCCCTATCCGACCCCGGAGTCCCGCCGGCCGATGCTGGCGTGGCCGCGCGAATTCCCGCTGGAGGGCGAGCCGGCCGACGTGGTCGCCATCATCGAGAACTACGACCGGTGGATGGCCGCGAGCCCCGAGGTGCCGAAGCTGGTCATGCACGTCGAGGGCGGTGTCGGCCTCGGCTCGCCGGAGGTGGTGGAGTGGGCGGAGCGGACCTTCGCCGCCGCCGAGCTCGCGAATATCGGACCGGCGGGACATCACTGCCCCGAGGACCAGCCCGATGCCATCGGGCAGGCGGTCGCGCAGTGGATCCACCGCCACGCCCTCACCGCCACCGCGGCCGTGGCCTGATCCACGGGTCGCACGGCCGGACGGTTCGACCGGTTAGCCTGTTTTCGCCGTGGCAGGGCTGATCGCGGGGCGCACCATGGTGCGCCCCGCGATCCCTATGCTGGCGATATGGACACCGGATCGGACATCGACGAGCGCGCGCTCGTCGCACGGGCCGTCGAGGGCGATCGCGCCGCCGTCTCGGATGTCGTTCGGCTGCTGCAGGATCCGATCTACCGGCTGGCGTTGCGCATGGTGTGGCGGCCCGCCGACGCCGAGGACGCCACCCAGGAGATCCTGCTGCGGGTGGTCGGCAATCTCGCGACCTGGCGCGGCGAGGCCCGGCTCACCACCTGGGCCTACCGCATCGGCGTCAACTACCTGCTGAATCTGAAGCGGCAGACGCCGCAGGAAGCGCAGCAGCTCAGCCTCGACCAGTTCGGCGAGGGACTGAAAGACGGCCTGGCCGAGGAGGACTACCGCGGCCCGGAGTCCACGCTGCTCACCCACGAGGTGCGGCTCAACTGCAGCCAGGCCATGCTGCAGTGCCTGGGCCGCGACGAACGCGTCGCGTACGTGCTCTCCGACGTCTTCGAGGTGAGCTCGGAGGAGGCCGCCTGGATCGTCGGCGCGACGCCGGCCGCGTATCGGAAACGGGTGGAGCGGGCCAAGAAACGGCTCGGGAACTTCCTGCAATCCACCTGCGGGCTGGCGAATCCCCAGGCGTTCTGCCGGTGCTCGCGGCGGGTGGAGAAGGCCGTCGAGCTGGGCCGGGTGGATCCGCGCCGCCCCGCCTTCGCCGCGCACCCGATCACGCCGGGCGGGCGCAGTGTGGAGGAGGCGGAGCGGCAGATGGTGCGCCTGCACGATGCCGCCGCCGTGCTCGGCGCGCATCCGGATTACGCCGCGCCGCAGGCGAAGCTGGAGGCCATCGCCGGGCTGCTGCGTTCGGGGCGGTTCCCGCTACTGGAGTGACGCGGGCGTCCCGTACTTCCTCTCGTACGCCCACGGCGCGAGCTCGGCCGTCACCGCTGCCAGGTCGGGGCCGACGGCGCAGTCCGAACACTCCAGGCGCACATCGACTTTCCCGCCGCACCCGGTGTGCCGGTAGGTGACCGGCGGTCCGTCCGGCGCCGCCCAGCGGTCGCCCCAGTCGGTGAGCGCGAGGATGACCGGTTTCAGATCGAGTCCCTTGGCGGTGAGCAGATATTCGGGGTGGCCGCTGCCGGTGCCGCTGCGCTGCTCGAAGATTCCGGCCTCGACGAATTCGGCGAGCCGCTTGGTGAGGATGTTCGGCGCGATGCCGAGCGAGCGCTGGAACTCGGTGAACCGGGTCATCCCGGCGAACATGGCATTGCGCACGATGAGCAGGCTCCAGCGCTCGCCCACGATCTCCAGCGTGCGCGCGGCCGAGCACACCTCCCCGTCGTACATGCGTCCCAACATGTATCCAGATTGGCTCATCCGCTTGTGTGATGCAAGTAACCCCACTATCGTGATGCAAGTAAGTTCTCGCGAGACAGTCCACTCCGACCCGTCCTGTGTGTTCAGGAAAGAAATGGGACCCGCCATGACCGATCAGAACTTCACCACCAGCGTCACCGTCGATCGCACCCCCGCCGAGGTCTTCGCCGCCGTCCTGAACGCCCGCGGGTGGTGGGGGAAGGGCATCAAGGGCGGCACCGAGCGCCAGGGCGACACTTTCGTCTTCGAGGTCCCCGGCGTCCACCGCAGTGATATCGAGCTGACCGAGGTGGTGCCGAACCGTCGCGTGGTCTGGCTGGTCAGGGACAACTGGCTGTCCTTCGTCCAGGACAAGACCGAGTGGGTGAATACCGAAATGCATTTCGACATCACCGAAACCGACGGCGGCGCCGAGCTGCGTTTCACCCACGTCGGGCTCGTTCCCGAGTACGAGTGCTACGACTCCTGTTCCCCGGCGTGGACGTTCTACATCACCGAGAGCCTGCGCGACCTGGTCACCACCGGCGTCGGTCAGCCCGGTGAACTGCCCGCCGAGATCGAGGCGGTCGAGGCCGCGAAGGCGGCGCGGTAACCTCGGGGAGGTCCGCGAACGGTGCTCCGATCGCGGGTTCAGCCGTCGCCCAGGAGCTTTCGCGCGATGGGCACCACCTGTCGCGCGAAACGCTGCACCTGGTCGACGTCGAAACCCGGCGGCCAGTAGATGAAGGTGTCGAACCCGGCGTCGCGGGCCAGGCGGACGATGATGTCCGCCCACTCCTCCGGGGAGCCGTGAATCGGGTCGGAGCCATGGGGATCCGGGTGTAGCGGCCGGTCGCTCACCACGCCGGGCAGCGCCGCCAGCCGGGTGATGGTGCGCGGATCCCGCCCGAGCGAGCGCGCCACCGCGTCGATGCGGGCATTGGCTCCGGCCCACTGCTCCCAGGGCATCCAATTCGGCAGCGGCGCAACCCATCCGTCGGCCGCCGAGCCGATCAGGTCCAGCGCGTGCGGGCCCATGGCTCCCAGCCAGATCCCGATATTGTGCGCGGGCGCGGGCCCGCCCTCGATGCCCTGCACGGTGTATTCGGTGCCCACCACGGACACCAGCTGCCCGGGCCGCCATTCCGCCCGGATGATGGCAATGCTCTCGGCCAGGGCCATGAGCGCCGACCGGCCCTTGCGGGCGGGCCCGCCCATGGCCACCACGCCGCTCTCGAAAGCGCCCGCCCCCAAACCCAATTCGAAGCGCCCGCCGCTGAGCAGGTCGAAGGTGGCGGCCTGCTTGGCGATCATGGCGGGCGTGCGCAGCGGCAGATTCGCCACGCCCGGATACAGGCTGACCCGGCCGGTGGCCGCCAGGCAGGCGCCGATCACCGCGAAGGTGTCGCCGAACTGCGCGTTGTAGGGATGGTCCTGGATGGCCACCAGATCCAGCCCCTCGGCGTCGGCGGCCACGGTCATATCGATGACGTCCGGCAGCGCGGCCGCGACGGGCGGGATCGAAATACCGAACCTTGCCTGCATCGCGCCTCCTCACCAGCGGAAATCGACGCTCACGATCTTCGTGGGCGGTTGCGTGCAACACCGGCATTTCGGACGTCGGCGCGCATCCCGGGCGTGTCCCGCCCCTGCTCACCGCCCTGCCGGAAACCGCGCGGTACGGCCAAGTTCCGTTTACGATCCCCGCGTGAGCTCGAAATCGTCCGGATCGCCCGGGGATTCGCCCGCGGCCGGGCGCATGCGGGCGCGGGACCTCGACCGCGTCAACGCACGGGCGCTGCTCGACGCCGCCTTCGAGGAGGGCGAGCTCGCGGTCGAGGAGTACCACCAGCGGTCCGAGCAGGCGCAGACCGCACAGACCCTCGGCGAACTGCAACGGCTGATCGGCGACCTGCAGCCGAGCACCAAGACCGCCGACCTCACGCCCGCCGGCCGGCGGGCGCGACGGCCGTCCGCGGGCGGCTATCCGCCGCGTACCCGGGCCCGCGACAGCGACCGCCAGGCCACCTGCACCCTGCTCGACGCTGCCCGCGCGGACGGCCAGCTGAGCGCCGCCGACCATCGCACCCTCACCGAACTCGCCGGCGAGGCGCGGACATTGGGCGAACTGGCCCAGCTCACCGACGATCTGCAGCGGCCCGCCGACGCCCGGCCGGATCCGATTCCGCCGAAGTCGCGGCGCGAGAACCTCTTCGCGGCCGGTGTCGCCGCGCTCAGCATCGCGGTGGCCGTGGGGACTTTCGTGGCGGTGGACCGGCCGGCCTCCCCACCCGCGGGGCCGCCCGCGGTGGACATCGGCATGATCAAGCCCATGGTGCTGCCCCGGCCGAAACTCACGGCGGCCGAGGGCATCGACTACTTCCGGGCCGCCTACCGCGCCAAGTTCGGCGACACCATCGTCGACGAGGTCGACCTGTTCCCCGACTACGCGGTGGTCACCCGCGGGACCCAGGCCAACCGCAAGGTCCGCTACACCTATCGCGGCGGCTTCGACCAGGGTAACCAGCCGCAGACCCGGTCGCCGCAGACGCCGACCGCGGATCTGGCGGCGCTGAACGTGCCGGCCATCGCCGCGCTCGCGGCCCAGGCCCCGGCCCTCACCAAGGTGGATCAGGGCACGGTCAGCTACCTCGACATCGAAGGGTCCGGCAGCGGGCCGATCGTTCGTATCTATGTGGGCAACAAGGCCAATGAGAACGGCTACCTCGAGGCGACCCTCGACGGCCGGATCGTGCGGACCCTGGCGTTCGGGGGATAGATCGAGACCATGGCTGATGCACGCTCCCAGGGATTGCGGGCCCGCGACACCGATCGCGTGGACGCCTGCACCCTGCTCGACACCGCCCGGGACGCCGGCGAGCTCACCGCAAGCGAGTACACCGCACGAACCGCGAAGGCGATGGCGGCCAAGACCTTCGGCGAACTGGACGCGGTGCTGGAGGATCTGCAGATTCCCGCCAATCTGGTGAATTCGCCTGTGGTGCGGGCGAATCGGCGCGGTCCGTCCACTCGCATGCGGGTCGCCGCCGCGATCCTGGTGGCCGCGGCGCTGCTGGGCGCGTTCGCGGGTTGCGTCTCGCGCACGGCCGCACCGAAACCCGCTCTGCCGGACCCGACCACGGGCGCGGGCCTGGCCAGTTTCGTCGCGGCCTACCAGGACCATTTCGGCGACACCAAGGCCGACCAGGTTCTCCTCTATCCCACCTACGTGATCATCGAGCGGCGTAAGGATCCGTCGGCGCCACGTGACGCGCACATCCGTTACGACGGCAGCTTCCACTCCTATGACGACATAGCCCGGTCTCCGGGCGCGGACATCTTCGACTTGTCGGTCCTGGATCTGAAGAAGATCGCGGGCCTGCTCGCCGGGGCTCCGCAGTCGGCGGGCGTGCCCAACGGCCGGATCGGCCACGTCGAGATCGCCCGGGGCGCCGATGGCAGTCCGGTGGTGACCGTCTATGTCGACGACGGCTCCCAGCACGGCTATTTCAAGGTCACCGCCACCGGCGAGCCGATCGCGATCTACCCGCCCAGCTGATCGGTCACGGTCCCGGCCTGCCGGTAGTTGCAAACCGACCGGTGTGGACACAATGGGGCGGCGAGTCGCGCCTGCCCGCGAAGAATTTTTTTGTGCTGCGTGGAATAGATGACGTGCGGTCCCCGTTGGGACAGGTCAGCAAGGTTGAGCGAGTCAGACTCAAGTTCAAGTTGCGCGCCGCCGCCGGCGGGTGCAGGATTGAGCCGACCACGCTCAGTGTTACTGGGATTGCAGTGCGCCGGAGTCGCTCGGAAGGGATTCCGGCGCGCTCAGGTACGTCAACTAGGAGGAACCACCATGGCTCGTGCGGTCGGTATCGACCTCGGGACCACGAACTCTGTCATCGCCGTTCTCGAAGGCGGCGAACCGGTCGTCGTGGCCAACTCGGAAGGATCGCGCACCACGCCGTCGATCGTCGCTTTCGCCAAGAACGGTGAGGTGCTCGTCGGTCAGCCCGCCAAGAACCAGGCCGTCACCAACGTCGACCGCACCATCCGGTCCGTCAAGCGCCACATGGGCGAGGACTGGTCTGTCGACATCGACGGCAAGAAGTACACCCCGCAGGAGATCTCCGCGCGCGTGCTGATGAAGCTGAAGCGCGACGCCGAGGCCTACCTGGGTGAAGAGATCACCGACGCCGTGATCACCGTCCCCGCCTACTTCGAGGACGCGCAGCGCCAGGCCACCAAGGAGGCCGGCCAGATCGCGGGCATGAACGTGCTCCGCATCGTCAACGAGCCCACCGCGGCCGCGCTGGCCTACGGCCTCGACAAGGGCGACAAGGAACAGACCATCCTGGTCTTCGACCTCGGTGGCGGCACCTTCGACGTCTCGCTGCTGGAGATCGGCGAGGGCGTCGTCGAGGTCCGCGCCACCTCCGGTGACAACCACCTCGGTGGCGACGACTGGGACGAGCGCATCGTCGGCTGGCTGGTCGACAAGTTCAAGGGCACCTCGGGCATCGACCTGACCAAGGACAAGATGGCCATGCAGCGCCTGCGCGAGGCTGCCGAGAAGGCCAAGATCGAGCTGTCGTCCTCGCAGTCGACCTCGATCAACCTGCCCTACATCACGGTCGACGCGGACAAGAACCCGCTGTTCCTCGACGAGCAGCTGACCCGCGCCGAGTTCCAGAAGATCACCTCGGATCTGCTGGACCGCACCCGCAAGCCGTTCCAGTCGGTCATCAAGGACGCCGGCATCTCGGTCGGCGACATCGATCACGTTGTGCTCGTTGGCGGCTCGACCCGTATGCCCGCCGTGTCCGACCTGGTCAAGGAACTGACCGGCGGCAAGGAGCCCAACAAGGGCGTGAACCCGGACGAGGTCGTCGCCGTCGGCGCCGCCCTGCAGGCCGGTGTGCTCAAGGGTGAGGTCAAGGACGTCCTGCTGCTCGATGTCACCCCGCTGTCGCTGGGCATCGAGACCAAGGGCGGCGTGATGACCAAGCTGATCGAGCGCAACACCACCATTCCGACCAAGCGGTCGGAGACCTTCACCACGGCCGACGACAACCAGCCGTCCGTGCAGATCCAGGTCTTCCAGGGTGAGCGCGAGATCGCCTCGCACAACAAGCTGCTCGGATCGTTCGAGCTGACCGGCATCCCGCCGGCCCCGCGCGGCGTGCCGCAGATCGAGGTCACCTTCGACATCGACGCCAACGGCATCGTCCACGTCACCGCCAAGGACAAGGGCACCGGCAAGGAGAACACGATCAAGATCCAGGACGGCTCCGGCCTGTCCAAGGAGGAGATCGACCGGATGGTGAAGGACGCCGAGGCGCACGCGGCCGAGGACAAGGCGCGTCGCGAGGAGGCGGAGACCCGCAACCAGGCCGAGTCGCTGGTGCACCAGACCGAGAAGTTCATCAAGGACAACGAGGACAAGGTCCCGGCGGACGTCAAGACCAAGGTCGAGGCGGCCATCGCGGAGGCGAAAGAGGCGCTCGAGGGCACCGACATCTCGGTCATCAAGACCGCGGTGGAGAAGCTCGCCACCGAGTCGCAGGCGCTGGGCCAGGCCATCTACGAGGCCTCGGCCGCGGACCAGGCCGCCCAGGGCAACGGCGCGGGCGCGCCGCAGTCCGATGACACCGTCGTGGATGCCGAGGTCGTCGAGGAGCCTGAGAAGAAGTGACGAACCAGAACCCGGAAAACATGGTCGACTCGGCCACGGGTGAGGTCTTCGAGGCCGCGGCGGACACCGCCGCGGCCCTCGGGGCCGAGGGAACTCCCGAGGTCAGTGAGGATGCCCTCGCCGACGCGATCACGGCCGAATTGGCCGAGCGCACCGCCGATCTGCAGCGTCTTACCGCGGAGTACGCCAACTACCGCCGCCGCGTCGAGCGCGACCGCAAGGCCGCCATCGACACCGCCAAGGCCGCGGTCGTGGGCGAACTGCTCCCGGTGCTCGACGATCTGGATCGCGCCCGCGCGCACGGTGACCTCGACAACGGACCGCTCAAGTCGGTCGCGGACAAGCTGGTCACCGCCCTGCAGAAGCAGGGCCTCGAGGAATTCGGTTCGGAGGGTGAGCCTTTCGACCCGACCCTGCACGAGGCCGTGCAGCACGAGGGCAGTGGCGCGGACCCGATCCTCGGCATGGTGATGCGCAAGGGCTACCGCTTCGGCGATCGCGTGCTGCGGCACGCGCTGGTCGGCGTCACCGACGGTGTGGCGGATCTGGCTGCGGCGCAGCCGGATACGACGAACGCTGGCACCGATGCCGCTGGCACTGATTAACAACGCACAGACGCCCCCGGCGTCACCGACAACACAGAAAGGAGGAGATGCCCGGTGAATCGAGAGTGGCTCGAGAAGGACTTCTACAAGGATCTGGGTGTTTCCTCCGGCGCCACCCAGGACGAGATCAAGAAGGCCTACCGCAAGCTGGCCCGTGACCTGCACCCGGACAAGAACCCCGGGGACAGCACGGCCGAGGAGCGGTTCAAGGCCGTCAGCGAGGCGAATGCCGTGCTGTCGGATCCGGAGAAGCGCAAGGAGTACGACGAGGCCCGGAAGCTGTTCGCCGGCGGCGGTTTCGGCCGCGGCGGGTTCTCGCCCGGGGGTGGCTACGGTCAGCCCGGCGGCGGGTTCTCCGGCGAGTTCAACCTCGGCGACATCTTCGGCGCGGGCGCCGGAGCCGGTGGCGCCGACGGCGGCCTGGGCGATCTGCTGGGCGGACTGTTCAATCGCGGTGGCACCCGGACCTCGTCGCGTCCGCGGCGCGGTTCGGATGTCGAGACCGAGACCACCCTCGGCTTCCGCGAGGCCGCCCAGGGCGTGACCGTCCCGCTGCGCATGACCAGCCCGGCCGCCTGCACCACCTGCCATGGCAGTGGTGCCAAGCCGGGCACCAGCCCGCGAGTCTGCCCGCACTGCAATGGCACCGGTGTGGTCAGCCGGAACCAGGGCGCGTTCGGCTTCAGCGAGCCGTGCGAGGACTGCCGGGGCACCGGATCGATCATCGACGACCCCTGTGTCGACTGCCGCGGCAGTGGCATCCAGAACCGGACCCGCACCATCACCGTGCGCATTCCCCCGGGCGTGCGCGACGGGCAGCGGATCCGGCTGGCCGGTCAGGGCGAGGCGGGCCTGCGCGGCGCGCCTCCGGGTGACCTGTACGTCACCGTGCACGTCAGCCAGGACAAGGTCTTCGGCCGCAATGGCGACGACCTGACCCTGGTGCTGCCGGTCTCGTACGCCGAACTGGTGCTGGGTACCACGGTTTCCGTGCCCACCCTGGACGGCCGTGTCGGCGTCAAGGTGCCGCCGGGCACCGCCGACGGCCGGACCCTGCGGGTGCGCGGGCGCGGTGTGCCCAAGCGTGACGGCGGCGCCGGTGACCTGCTGGTCACGGTGAAGGTCGCGGTACCGCAGAAGCTGGACGACAATGCCGCCGAGGCGCTGCGGCGCTACTCGGAGGCGGAGAAGACCAGCGGGTTCGATCCACGTGCGGGATGGGCAGGTGCGTAATGAGTTCCGATCCGAAGAAGACCGAGGCCCAGTACTTCCTGATCTCGGTGGCCGCGCAGCTGGCGGGCATGCACGCCCAGACGCTGCGCACCTATGACCGGCTGGGTCTGGTTTCGCCGCAACGTACCTCGGGCGGCGGGCGGCGCTACTCGGACCGGGATGTGGAGCTGCTCCGCGAGGTGCAGCGCCTGTCCCAGGACGAGGGCGTGAACCTGGCCGGCGTCAAACGGATCATCGAACTCACCAACCAGGTGGAGGAGCTGCAGCAGCGGGTGAGCGAGTTGACCGCCGAGGTGGAAAGGCTCCGGTCGGGATACCGCCCCGACCTGACCCCGCCGCAGCGCAGCACCGCTCTCGTGGTGTGGCAGCCTCGAAACCGGCGAAAGCAGTAGCTCCCCCGCCTCTCCGGATATTCAGCGGGCGGCTGAGAGCCGTTGGGGTTGGGCAGCCGTGCCCGCGGTTGGGAGCCGAAGCTATTTCGGGGGTACCCGGGGAGTTACCCGGATCTCGCGAAATCAGTTGTCCCGTTAGGGAAAACGGGCAGTAGAGGTAAGGGGTCGGGAGGTTGCTCCCGACCCCTTCTCTGCTGTATCAGGCGTTGCCGATGGGGCCGGGTGTTCGCCCGCTTGCGATTATTGCGGGCAATGTGCTGAGTTGTCCTGAGGGGCTGTGGGATTGGCGAAATTCTTGATGCCTGCGAATTGCAAACAGACCGGTACGGTATAAATTGATGCCAATCGTGAGTTTTGTCCGTATGCTGCAAGAGAATTCGAGGACCGGCGCAGTTGCGGCAGGATCGCTGTTTTCCTGAGCCTTGCAAAACGGATCAGGCAGGTTCGCCGTCCGAAAGCCTGTGTCTCACGGCGCGTTCCGGTTGAACAGTCTGTTTTCGGCTCGGATACCCCGCAACATTCACGTTTTCGAGGAATAGAGGCCGCGTTATTGAAACGTCCCGTTCCGTTGCTGGCTAACCTCGCCTACACTGGCTTGGCAACGGCTGCTGTCGAGTGTCCCGCAGCACTTCACTCGCCGGTCACGCCTGCGTTCGATTGCGAAATGGGGTTGTGACACACATGGATTCGCGCACCGTCGCATTGATAAGAACAACGTTCAAGGCGGTTGCTGCGGAAGAAGGTGGCCCCGAGAAACTCGCGCGATCGTTCTACTCCATCCTCTTCACGGAGTACCCCCACGTTCGCGACCACTTCCCCGCCGCCCTGGACGCCCAGCGCGACCGGCTGGTCAAGGCCATCGCCTACGTGGTGGACCGGCTGGAGGAGCCGGACCGGTTGCTGCCCTTCCTGGCCCAGCTCGGGCGTGATCACCGCAAGTACGGGGTGGTGGCCGAACACTATGAGGCCGTGGGGAAATCGCTCAAGAGCGCGCTGGAGGCCTACGCCGGCACCGAGATCTGGACCGACGAGATCGGGCGCGCCTGGGACGAGGGCATCGGCGTCATCGCCGGCACCATGATCAACGCGGCCGAGCAGGAGACCACCCCGCCGGTATGGACCGGCACCGTCATCGAGCACCGGGAAGTACTGCGCAACCTGGCCATCGTGCGCCTGCGGCTGGACCAGCCCATGCAGTACGCGGCCGGTCAGTACATGAGCGTGCAGATCCCGTCCCGCCCGCGCATGTGGCGCTACCTGTCCCCGGCCATCCCCGCGAATGCCGGCGGCGAACTGGAATTCCACATCCGCGGCGTCACCGGCGGCTGGGTCAGCCCGGCCATGGTCGGCCACAGCCGGGTCGGCGAGCAGTGGCTGATCGGCTCGCCACTGGGCGGCCTCGGCGTGCCCCGCAACACCCGCCGCAAGCTGCTCATGATCGGCTGCGGCACCGGCATCGCCCCGCTGCGCGCCCAGCTCATGGCCATGACCGCCCGGCGCTCCAACCCCAAGGTGGATCTGTTCGTCGGCGGCCACTACCCGTGCGATCTCTACGATCTCGAGGTGCTGAGCCAATTGGCCTGCGCCAACAAGTGGCTCAGCGTGCACCCGGTCACCGAATCCACCGAGAACCCGTGGTGGCACTTCGACGGCTCCGACGGGATCCGCGAGTATCCGGGCCTGCAGCCGCGGGTGGTCGGTCAGATCGGCAAGATCGTGGCGAGCCACGGCTCCTGGGTCGACCGGGACGTGCAGATCGTCGGCGCGCCGTCCATGGTGCAGACCACCAAGTTCCGCCTCATGGCCGCGGGCACCCCCACCGAGAACATCCGCCACGACCCCTTGTTCTGAGCGCGGCGGAACCCTCAGAAGCCTTCGTAGCGAATGGCTTCCGCGGGCGCGCCGATGGCGACCAGCTGATCGATGGTGTTGCGGACCATGGCCGCGCCGCCGCAGACCAGGATCTTGTGGTGGTCCAGCGGGCCGAACCGTTCCGGGATGTCGGCGATGGTGCCCGGCATCATCTCCTCCGGGCGGAAGCCGATGTCCACCCGGCACTGCTCGTACCAGGCGTCGACGAGATCCGGGTCGTACTCGCTCTGCACCACGGGAACGACCGTGAGCCACGGCAGTTCACCGGTCAGCAGGTAGAGCATGTCGGAGGCGTAGAGGTCGCGCGGGTAGCGCCCGCCCACGAACAGGTGGGTGCGCGGCGGCTGCTCCCGGCGCGACAGATCCAGCAGCAGCGCGCGCATCGGCGCGAGCCCGACCCCGTCGGCGATCATGACCACCTCGGTGGCCTCCGGTTCCACGGTCAGCCAGCCCGCGGGCGCGCTGATCCGCCATTCGTCGCCCGGATGCGAGTCGGCGACGATGGAACCGCTGCACCAGCCGCCCGGCACCGTGCGCACGTGGAATTCCAGCTTGCCGTCCAGCGAGGGCGGCAGCGCGGGATACAGGCGGCGCACCATGTTCGGATGCTGCGGCGTGCGCACCTCCACCGACTGGCCCGCCGCGAACGGCACGAACTCGCCGATCAGCCGCACCACCGTGGTGTCCTCGCGCAGCCGGTGCGCACCCACCACCGTGGCATTCCATTCCGTCTGCGCGCCGAGCGCGAGCTCTCCGGTCTCGTCCGGGCCGAGCGTCACCGATAACTCCTGATTGTCGAAAGGCCGTGCACTACACCGGATCCGAGCTTATCGCCGACGTCGGCGTGCCCACCGCGAGCAGGGCGCGCTTGGTATCGGCGATCATGCGGGCCGAGCCGGCGATCTGGATCTGGCGATCGGCCCAGGCGCCGAAGCTGGCCACCACCGCGCCCAGATTGCCGATCAGCCGCCGATGCATGCCGAACGGCGTCTCGGCCGGCGGATAGGGGTGCCACCACGGGTTGGTCTCGTTCTCGCAGACCGGGACGACCGTGAGCCACGGATTGGACTGCGAGAGCTGCCACATGTTCTCCACGTCGTAGAGATCACACGGGTAGCGCCCGCCCATGAACAGGTGCACGCGCGGATTGATGCCGCGCCGGCCCATCTCGATGAGCTGTGCCCGCAGCGGGGCGATGCCGGTACCGGACCCGATCATGAGCACGTCCTTGCGGCGGCTCAGATCCACGTGCAGACCACCCAGCGGCGCGGCGATCATCCACCGGTCGCCGACCTGGGTCTCGTTCACGATGCCCGGGCTCACCCAGCCGGTGCGCACCTTCCGCACATGGAACTCGATCTCGCCGTACGGATTGGTGGGGATGGCCGGCGACAGGTAGCGCCACATCTTGGGCCGCTGCGGAATGGCCACCGGTACGTACTGCCCGGCCTGATAGGGGATCGGGGTGTCGGTCTGCAGACGGACGATGGCCAGATCGTCCACCACCCGCCGGTGCCCGACCACCGTCGCCTCCCAATATGGTTGCGACTTATCCGAATTGGCGCCGATGGCCATGGACGCCGAGATCAGGATGGTGATGTCGCGCCAGCCGGCCTCCAGCTGCCGGCTCCAGTTCGCGGTGCCGTTGTAGCTGCGGAAGGCATGGAGCAGGGCGCGCCCGGCGATGTCGTAGTGCGCCGCCTCCACCCCGTACTTGCGATGGTCGCGCGCGAGTTGCTCCAGGAAGCGTTGCGCGCGATCCCAGTCCTCCAGGTTGTCGAGCACGAACGAGATGGCCGTGACCAACCGTTTCGGCTGCATGTCCATGGCGGAGGGAAACAGTTCCCGCAGGGCGGGAATCTCTGCGAAAAGATGACCGTAGAACGCGCTGATCAGCCGTTCCGGCCCGTTGGGGGCCTCGACGACTGTCCGAAAGTTTGCGCGGACCAGCGCTGCCGAACGCGCATCCACGACGTCGAGCTTTCCTTCCTGTGCTGCTACCCCGGAACGCCTGCTGCCAGGCGGCCCTCCGCGTCAAGTATCCCTTAAAACGCGGTGGTCGCACGGATATAGCCGGAGGCCGATCGATTTGCGTAACCCGGAGTTCAGATCACCAGGACGATCTTGCCGCGTGCGCCGGATGCGCCGATCACGCCGGGGGCCTCGGCCAGCGGCGGCATGGCGCTGATCGGGACCATCAGGTCGCCGTCGCCGACCATCCGCAGCAGCTCGCGCAATTCGGCTGCGCCGCCATGGGATTGGAGGTTGCCGCCGTGCACGCCCCGGGCCTGCAGATCCGCCTCGTCGGCGGACCAGATGGTCGAATAGGCCGAACCGTCGGACTTGACCAGGCTCGCGTTGTCGGCGAAAACCGGCGGCGGGCTGACCAGATCGAACAGCACGTCGATGCCGCCGGGATCGGTGATCCGCACCGAATCCGCGACCGACAACTCCGAGCCCTCGGCGTGGGTGGGGGAGTCGGTGACGGTGATCCGTCCGTAGTTCACCACCTCGGTCGCGCCCAGCCGGATCATCCGATCGGTGTCGTCGGGGCGGGCGGTGGCGATGACGTGCGCGCCGGCGAGCGCGGCGAGCTGCACCAGATAGGAGCCGACGCCACCCGAGGCGCCCACGACCAGCACCTTCTGGTTGCGGGTGACCCCGGCGGCGTGCATGAGGTCCAGGGCCGTGATACCCGCGGTCGGCAGGGCGGCGCCGCGAATGGCGGAGACCTCGTCCGGCAGCTTGGCGAGGGCGCCATCGTGCGGCGCCACGATGTATTCGGCGAAGGTGCCGTGCCCGACCGGCGGGTTCAGGAACTTCCCGACCACCCGCTCCCCGACCTCGAAGTCGTTCACCCCCGCGCCCACCGCGCTGATCGTGCCCGCTCCGTCGGTGCCCGGGATCAGCGGAAAGTCGTGCGGCAGTTGGCCGTCCAGGAAGCCGTCGATGATCCGCTGGTCGAACGGGTTGACCCCGGCGGCCTCGAGCTGGATCTGGACCTGGCCCGGTCCGGCCTCGGGGGTGGGCATGTCGGCGGGCTCGGGGCGGCCACCGAATTCACGGACGACGATCGCGCGCATTTGCTGCTCCATTCATTCGGAAACCGGGATGGATGAGCTGGTGTGATGCGTCAACGAATGGAGTCATCGTACGCGTAGCGTAGGAACCGGCCTCGGACACTGGACCTGGCGTCGAAAACTGGTCAGACTTGAGCGGAACAGACTCAACTTCTACCGCGTTGTAGAGGGCAACGACAAGTAGGAAGGTGACAGTGGACTCGTTCAATCCCACCACCAAGACCCAGGCGGCCCTGACCGCCGCGCAACAGGCGGCCGCCGTCGCCGGAAACCCGGAAATCCGTCCGGCGCACTTGCTGGTGGCGTTGCTGGATCAGATCGACGGCATCGCCGCACCGCTGCTCAAGGCCGTCGCGGTCGACCCGGCGACGGTGCGGCGCGAGGCCCAGGAGATCGTGGACCGGCTGCCCCGGGCCACCGGCGCCACCACCACTCCCAATCTCGGGCGCGAAGCCATCGCGGCGCTCAGCTCCGCGCAGCGGCTGGCCACCGAGCTGGGCGACGAATACGTCTCCACCGAGCACCTGGTCTACGGCCTGGCCGCCGGTGACTCCGACGTTCAGCAACTGCTGCTGAAGTACGGCGCGACCGCCGATGCCCTGCGCGAGGCCTTCACCGCCGTGCGTGGCAACGCCCGTGTCACCTCGCCGGATCCGGAGGGCTCGTACCAGGCGCTGGAGAAGTACTCCACCGACCTGACCGCCGCCGCCCGCGAGGGCAAGCTGGACCCGGTCATCGGCCGCGACACCGAAATCCGCCGTGTCGTACAGGTTTTGAGCCGTCGCACCAAGAACAACCCGGTGCTGATCGGCGAGCCCGGCGTCGGCAAGACCGCCATCGTGGAGGGCCTGGCCCAGCGCATCGTGGCGGGTGACGTCCCGGAATCGTTGCGCGGCAAGAAGCTCGTCTCGCTCGACCTGGGCGCGATGGTGGCCGGCGCCAAGTACCGCGGTGAGTTCGAGGAGCGGCTGAAGGCCGTGCTGGAGGAGATCAAATCCTCTGCCGGACAGATCATCACGTTCATCGACGAGCTGCACACCATCGTGGGCGCCGGCGCCACCGGCGAATCCGCCATGGACGCGGGCAACATGATCAAGCCCATGCTGGCCCGCGGCGAGCTGCGGCTGGTCGGCGCCACCACCCTCGACGAATACCGGCAGCACATCGAGAAGGACCCGGCCCTGGAACGCCGGTTCCAGCAGGTGCTGGTGGGCGAGCCGTCGGTGGAGGACACCGTCGGCATCCTGCGCGGGCTCAAGGAGCGCTACGAGAACCACCACCACGTGCGGATCACCGACTCCGCGCTGGTGGCCGCGGCGACCCTGTCCGACCGCTACATCACCTCGAGGTTCCTGCCGGACAAGGCCATCGATCTGGTCGACGAGTCGGCCTCGCGGCTGCGCATGGAAATCGATTCCCGCCCAGTGGAAATCGACGAGATCGAACGCGTGGTGCGGCGGCTCGAGATCGAAGAGGTGGCGCTGGCCAAGGAGACCGACGAGGCGTCCAAGCAGCGGCTGGAGAAGCTGCGCCAGGAGCTCGCCGACGACCGCGAGAAGCTCAACCAGCTGATGACCCGCTGGCAGAACGAGAAGCAGGCCATCGACGCGGTGAGCGTGCTCAAGGAGGAGCTGGAGTCGCTCAAGGGCGAATCCGAGCGGGCCGAGCGCGACGGCGACTACAACAAGGCCGCCGAACTCCGGTACGGGCGAATCCCCAAGCTGGAGAAGGAACTCGCCGAGGCCGAGTCCAAGGCGAAGACCGCCGCCGACGGCGACGTCATGCTCAAGGAGGAGGTCGGGCCGGACGATATCGCCGAGGTGGTGTCGTCGTGGACCGGTGTCCCCGTGGGCAAGATGATGGAGGGCGAGACCCAGAAGCTGCTGCGCATGGAGGACGAGCTGGGCAACCGGGTCGTCGGGCAACCGGAAGCCGTGCAAGCGGTTTCGGATGCCGTGCGCCGCGCCCGGGCCGGGGTCGCCGACCCCAACCGGCCCACCGGCTCGTTCATGTTCGTCGGCCCGACCGGCGTCGGTAAGACCGAACTCGCGAAGGCGTTGGCGGACTTCCTGTTCGACGACGAGCGCGCCATGGTCCGCATCGACATGAGCGAGTACAGCGAGAAGCACTCGGTGGCCCGCCTGGTCGGGGCGCCCCCCGGCTACGTCGGCTACGACCAGGGCGGCCAGCTCACCGAGGCGGTGCGGCGACGCCCGTACACGGTGGTGCTGTTCGACGAGATCGAGAAGGCCCACCCGGACGTCTTCGACATCCTGCTGCAGGTGCTCGACGAGGGCCGGCTGACCGACAGCCAGGGCCGCACGGTCGACTTCCGCAACACCATCCTCATCCTGACCTCCAATCTGGGTGCGGGCGGTGACAAGGATGCGGTCATGAACGCGGTGCGCCGCGCCTTCAAGCCGGAGTTCCTGAACCGGCTCGACGACGTGGTCATGTTCCACGCGCTCGACGAGGAACAGCTGGAGCGGATCGTCGACATCCAGCTGAACCAGCTGCAGAAGCGCCTGTCCCAGCGTCGCCTGAAGCTGGACGTGTCCGACTCGGCCCGCTTCTGGCTGGCCGTGCGCGGCTACGACCCGGCCTACGGCGCGCGCCCGCTGCGCCGCCTCATCCAGCAGGCCATCGGCGACTCGCTCGCCAAGGAACTGCTGGCCGGCGAGGTGCAGGACGGTGACACGGTGAAGGTCAACGTCACCCCCGACGGCGACACCCTCATCGTCGGCCGCTGACGCGGCGGACCCGGGCCCCCGCGCGAGCTTCGGCTCGGCGGGGGCCTTGCGCGTTCCGGGCGACCGAGCCTTGCCGGTTTCGAGGTGTGAACGGTCCGCGGATTGGGAACCGTCCGGTCGAGTTCGCGGCTCGGGACGGGTCGGCCGCCTACCCTGGAGGTCATGACCAATCCGAGCGATCCGTGGTCGCGGCGGCCGGAACCGGGCCCCGGGGAGGGGCCCGCCGAGCAGGCCGCACCTGGCGGCTACCCCTCGGATAGCGCCGCGGGCTACGGGCCCACCGAGGCCATACCCGCCGGTCCGATCGACTATTTCGGGCAGCCGGCCGGGCCCGACTCCACCCGCGTGCTGCCGCCGGCGGACGCGCAGTGGGGTGGATACGAGACCGGCGGCGGCTACGAGCCGGCCGCCGTCTACCCGGGCCAGCCCGGGTACGCCCCCACGAGTAGCTATGGCGCGCCCGGATTTCCGACCGCCGCGGGCGGGCCCGGTTACCCGGGTGGTCCGGGCATGCCGACCGGTGGATATCAGCCCGCGGGCTTCCCGCAGCATCCGGTCCCGCCCCCGCCGCCCCGCCGGACCACCCTGTGGATCGCGCTGACCATCGCCGCGGTCATCGTGGTCGCCATTGTCGGCGTCGCGGCGGGAACCCTGCTGTCGAACAACGATTCGTCGAACAGCGCCGCACCCGGCAGCGTCAGGACCTCCGGGTACCCGGCGTCGAGCCTGCCCGGCAACTCCTCGGCCCTACCCCTGCCCAGCGGCATTCCCACCATCCCGGGCCTGGGCGATCTGGACGAGCTGGGTGCGAACATGGGCACGATCTCGAACAACGACGGTTCCACCCTCACCATCACCACGTTGTCCGGTGGCACGGCCACCGTGAAGACCGACACCAAGACACAGGTGATTTCCCTGGGCAGCACCAAGGTTTCGGACTTGCCGGTCGGTGAGGTGATCATGGTCCAGGGCGACAAGAACGCCGACGGATCCATCCAGGCGAAGCTGATCATCAGCACCTCGATGCCGAGTGCTACCCGATGACACATGGTGCAAGCGGAAAAACTGACCAACCCAAAGGTTCGCGGCGCAAGCGCGGGGAGGCGGAGCGCTCGATTCTGGACTGACGGAGCGGGGAGCGAAGCGGAGGAGCGGAGGAGGGAAGAATCGAGACCTCCAGCGCCGCGAACCCGCCCCGGAGCGAAGCGGAGGGGCAATCAAACACAGTAGGGTAGGCGGCGATGACGGCGATATGGTTCGGGCTGGCGGCGATCGCGCTCGTGGGTGCGATCGTGCTGCTCTATTTCGATCGGCTGCAGCGGCAGCGCACCGGGCACGTGCGACAGGTCTGGGCGAAATCCCAGGGCTACACCTATGTTTCGGTGGAGCCCGCGCTCGCCTCCACCTGGCGGCGCGGCGCCCTGGCCAAGCTCGGCTACCTGTCCGCGGTGGACGTGGTGTCGGGTAACCGCAAGGGTGAGAAGTTCGTGCTCTTCGATCTGGAGGACGCCGCCACCCTGGTCGCGGTGCGCCGGCAGATCGGCTCGGACATCGACATCGACCTGCGGCTGAAAACCGCGGCGCCGCCCAAGGATCACGATCTGGAGCTGCTCGGCGCCATCGGCGACCGGGTGGTCTTCGCCACCAACCCGGACGTCGCCCGGCACGCGGTGGATCAGCGCATGGTGGCGTTCATCGAGTCGCTGCCCGACACCGTGCAGCAGCTGTGGTCCGAGGGCAACTGGACCCTGGGCATGCTGCCGGTCGGTGCCGTGGCCAAGGACTGGGAGATGGCCATCGACGCGGTGCTGCGGCTGTCGGGCCTGCTGCACGTGCTGCCGCCGGTCATCAATGCCGAGCGCGGCCGCGACGAACTCCCCGAACCCGGTCGCTCGCACCCGGTTCCCGAGGACGACGACTACGACGGCCACGACGAATTCGGCGACTTCGGCGACGATCGCGATCGCCCGCGCGCCCAGGACCGCCCGGCCCGCCCGCGCGCCGAGGAAGCCGACGATTACGAGTCCCCGCTGGTCAGCGATATCGCCGGCGCGAGCGAACCGGACGACGAGCCCGAAAACTGGCGTCCCGCACTGAAAGTCGTGCCGGACCCGCGCAACCGTCCGCGCCGCAACTGGCCGCCCGCCCCCGAGGGGGAGGAGCCGGACCCGTACGACGAGGACGACCGCCGCCGCCCCGGGGACGAAGACCGTTGGGCGGAACCGGAATCCGAGGATTGGCGCGACGAATCCGACGCCGACCGCGAGCCCGAGGAGGGCTGGCGCAGGGACCAGGGCCGCAGCGCGCCGCCCGGCGGCCCGTTCCATCCGGGGTTCCGCCCCTATCAGGGACCCGCGCCGAGGTGACCCACCCCGGCCGTGTCCGCGCGCGGCACGCCGCAGCCACGTGGTGTCTGCGCGAATTCGCCGCGTGTGGGTCGGTCAGGGATCAGAATGGGGGCGCAGTTCCGGTCATTGCCGACCGCTCCCCAGTCGTGCGAGTGATGGGCCGCCGATGACCGAGAGTTCCCCTGATCGTCCGGCGGGCGCCCCGCGCCTGCCGGGTGCCCACCGCCCGGTGGCCCTGATCACGGGACCGACCTCCGGCATCGGCAAGGCGTACGCCACCCGGCTCGCCGCGCTCGGCTACGACCTGGTGCTGGTGGCGCGGGATGAGGATCGGCTGGCCGCGCTGGCACACGATGTGCGGGTGCGTTTCGGCGCGCGAGCCGAGACGCTGCCCGCGGACCTGGGCCGCTCCGCCGACCTCGGCCGGGTGGCCGAGCGCCTGGCACAGGGCGTCGAATTCCTGGTCAACAATGCGGGATTCGGCATGTCGGGCGAGTTCTGGACGCTGGAGCCGGACGCCCTGCAGCAGCAACTGGATGTGAACGTCAACGCCGTCGTACAGCTGACCCGGGCGGCCCTGCCGCCCATGCTGCACGCGGCCAAGGGCACCGTGGTCAATGTGGCCAGCATCGCGGGCCTGATACCCGGACGGGGTTCGACCTATTCGGCCTCCAAGGCGTACGTCGTATCCTTTTCCCAGGGGCTGGCCGGCGGGCTGGCCGGAACCGGAGTCCGGGTGCAGGCCTTGTGCCCGGGATTCGTCCGCACCGAATTCCATGAGCGGGCCGGAATCGACATGGCCTCGCTACCGCGACCGTTGTGGTTGAGCGTGGACGAGGTGGTGGCGGGTTCGCTGCATGATCTGGAGAGAGACCGGGTGATCAGCGTGCCCGGAATGCAGTACAAAGCGATCGTCGCGATCGCCGGGTTCATCCCACGATCCCTGGTGACCCGCCTGAACCGGGGCCTGTTCAACGCACGCGGAAGGACATAGAGGAAGCAATGCAGGTAACGACCACCGACCGGGACAGACTCGCGGCTCTGGTGCGCGACCTCGCCGTGGTGCACGGCCGGGTGACCCTGTCCTCGGGCAAGGAAGCCGACTACTACGTGGACCTGCGCCGCGCCACCCTGCACCACGAGGCGGCCCCGCTCATCGGCAAGCTACTGCGCGAACTCGTGGCGGACTGGGACTTCGACGCGGTGGGCGGGCTCACCATGGGCGCGGACCCGGTGGCGGCCGCGGTCATGCACGCGCCCGGCCGGGCCATCGACGCCTTCGTGGTCCGCAAGGCCGCCAAGACGCACGGCATGCAGCGCCAGATCGAGGGCCCGGACATCGTGGGCAAGCGGGTGCTGGTGGTCGAGGACACCACCACGACCGGAAACTCCCCGCTCACCGCGGTGCGCGCGCTGCGTGAGGCGGGCGCCATCGTGGTCGGTGTGGCCACCGTGGTGGACCGCGAGACCGGCGCCGACGACATCATCGCGGCCGAGGGGCTGGAGTACCGGTCGATCCTGGGTCTGAAGGACCTCGCCCTGGGGTGAGGACTTAGGTCCTTACCGAACGGTTAACAAGACTTTGCTCTGGGCTGAACCCTTGCTCTGGGTTAGCCTGGTGCTGGTCTTACGTCCGACAAAGGTGTTGTGAAGGGTCGTGTGAGTCACCTGTGGTGAGCATTGCAATCAACAAGGGTCATCAAAATGTTGCGATGCTCGGCATCGGCGCCTACCGGCCCCAGCGCGTGGTCAGCAACGCCGAAGTGTGCGAGGTCCTGGACTCCACCCCGGAGTGGATCTTCGAGCGCACCGGCATCCACAACCGGCGCTGGATCTCCGGTGACGAGACGCTGCGCACCATGGCGGTGGCGGCGGGCAACCGGGCGCTGAACAACACCGGCATCGACCGATCCAAGATCGGCGCGCTGCTCTTCTGCACCTCCAGCTGGCTCAAACTGACCCCGCACGGTGCCCCGAGCGTCGCCGCGGACCTCGGCATGAACGGCATCCCGGCCTTCGACCTGACCTCCGGCTGCGGCGGGTTCGGTTACGGCCTGGGTGTCGCCACCGACATGATCCGCTCCGGCTCGGCCGAATACATCCTGGTGATCGGCGCGGAGACGATGACCGTGGGCCTGGACCCGAAGGATCGCGGCACCGCCATGATCTTCGGCGACGGCGCGGGTGCGGTCGTGGTCGGGCCCAGCGAGGAGAACGGCATCTCGCCGACCGTGTGGGGTTCCGACGGCGAGAACGCCGAGGCCATCGCGCAGGACGTCGACTTCCTGGAGTTCATGAACAAGGCGCAGCGCCTGCAGGGCACTGACCCGGCCGTCGAGCCGGTGGGCCGCATGTCGCTGCACATGGAGGGCCCCAAGGTCTTCCGCTGGGCCGCGGTCACCCTGCCGCGCGCGCTGTCGAGTGCCATCGAGCAGTCCGGCGTGCACAAGGAGGACATCGAGGTGTTCATCCCGCACCAGGCCAATGCCCGCATCAACGAGCTCATGAAGAAGAACCTCGGGCTCGCCGACGACATCCCGATGGCCAATGACATCGAGAACACCGGCAATACCTCCGCGGCCTCGATTCCGCTGGCCATGGAGGAGATGCTGGTGACCGGCAAGGCCAAGGGCGGTCAGCTGGCGCTGCTGCTCGGCTTCGGCGCGGGCCTGTCCTACGCCGGTCAGGTCGCGGTGCTGCCGCCCGCGCCGGCCGAACCCAGCTTCTGATGGCCCGCCCGTTTCGCGCCGCTTTCGTCGGCGCGGCGGTGGTGACGGTGTTCGGCGCCGTCACCGGCCGCGAGAAACTGCAGTGGGCCGCAAAGCCTTTGCTGATGCCGCTGCTGGCGGCCGATGTGGCGATGAATGGCGCGGCCCTGGATCGCACCGATCGCACGGTGCTGCTCGGGTCGCTGGCCGCGGCCACGGTCGGCGACGTGTTGCTGATCGACCCCGATGACGATCGCCGACTGATAGCCGGCGCTTCGTCTTTCGCGGTCATGCAGACCGGGTACTCGTGGTTGTGGTTCCGGCGCGGCGGCCGGCCGCGCGCGCAGATCGCGGTTCCGCGCCTGGCGGCCTGGCTGGGCGCGGCGACGCTGATGCGGTTCAAGGCCCCGGCGATCGCGGTGCCGCTCACCGCCTACGGCGCGACCCTCGGCACGGCGGCCACGCTGGCGTCCGATCCGGAACTGGCCCGGGACGCGAAGAATATTGCGGGCGTGAACATTCCGAATGCGGACCCGCGCAGCCGATTGGGCGTGGGTGCGCTGTTGTTCACGCTGTCCGACGGATTGATCGTGCTGCGGCGCATTTTCGCGCGCGGTGAGAAGTCGCGCAGGATCAGTGAGGGCGTCATTCTCGGCACGTATGCCGCCGCGCAATACCTGCTCACGGATCCCCGCGCGCATCGGTAGCCATATCGGTAACCGAATAGGTCACCGTATCTGTCATCGGCAACCGCTGCCGGTCATCGAATTCGATCGGAAAAGAACCCCATCCCGAGTTTCGGGACGGGGTTCCGGTGTTTTATCCCCGAGGGATCAGGGCAGGACCTGCGGAATGGCATCCGGGTCGACCGCGCCGACGAGCAGGCCGATCAGCGCGCCCTGGAGCGCCGGGCCGAGGGCGCACAGCGGGATGAGCGGAATGCCGACCACGGTGACGGCGCAGATGACGGCGCCGATCACGGCCCCGACACCCGCGCCTACGACGGCGGCATTGGCCATCGGGTCGTGGTTCTTGGCATTGGGATCGGTGGCGATGTCCTGCGGCTGCGAGATCTCGGCCGCAGGCTGCGCGACCCCGGGCGCAACGGGCTGCTCGACATCGGGGGTGACCGGCTGCGCGGCCTCCGGAGCGACGGAGACCGCCGCCGGCGCGATGGTCTGCGCGATGGCGGCCGCGACCGGAGCCGTGACCATCTGCACGACCGGGGCCGACTGCACGGCGTCGGCCGGGGCGGTGGCGGAAGCCGTTCCCGCGCTTGCGAAAGTCGTGGCGACGGCCAGCGGCAGTGCCGCGACGATTGCCTTACGACCGAAATTACGAATGGTGCGACGCATGATTTTTCCTGTCCTCCCGACCCCCGCAGCACGCTGAACTCAGATGGCGTGCAGAACGATTCGCGTTGCCGATGGCAACGGAACAAGTTTTATCCGATCGCGGTCGCGGAATCAAGTCCCGCTGCCGCTATTCGAGATCCGCGGAATTGTGCTCGCCACCACTATTCGGTGACGCGTGCCATTCCGGGGATTGCGGATAGCAGTTCACGGCCCGCGCCGGATTCCGTCCACCATGCGGTATGGCCGAGAAAGTACTCGTCGTAGGCGATTTCGGCGTTCTTCGCATTGCCGCCGGGGACGACGCCGAGGAAGTAGTCGATCTCGGACAGCTCGTACTCGCAATGCACGAGGGGGAGCAGTGCCGGAAGGCCGCGCCGCTCGGCGGCGGTCAGCGGCCGGACCGATTCGTAGCCCTGCAGCAGTGCGCGTACCTGGTCGAATCGCACCTTCGCCGGTCCGCCATCGCGGATCGAAATCCAGTCCACGGCACTGCGTTCGATGGCGGTGGCGAGATCGTGGACGGCGGTGGTGCGGTCGCACAGCCCGAAGTCGATGACGGCGGTGATGTCGCGGTCGCGCCAGAGCAGGTTCGTGCCGTGCCAATCATTGTGTGTCCACAGCGGTTCCAGGTCCGTGAGCAGGGGCCGGAGCCGTTCGTAGGCCGGGAGGTGGACGCGTTCCAGGTCCGCCCGCCAGTCGCGTTCGGCCAGGAATGCGCCGACGGCCGGGCGTTCCGCGGCCCGATGCGCCACGGCCGCAAGGGGATCGGCGGAGGCGAAGAGGGTGAAGCCTGCCAGTAGCGGCCGGGGCGGGCGGCGTGGCGCCTCGTAACCCGCGGCGGCCAGGTGCAGGCGGGCCAGCAGGCGGCCGGCCGCGGCCGCCCCGTCGAGGGAGCGGTACGGCGTCCAGGAGAAGACGCCCTCGTACTCGTCTCGCCCGTCACCCGATTCCTGGACCTCGTAGGCGAAATCGCCCAGGTCGACCGTGTGCAGTACCCGCGGCACCGGAATTCCTTGCGAGCGTAGGTGATCCATGAAGCGGTGCTCCTCGCCGAGCGCGGCGGCGTCGCGCAGCGCCCGGGGGAGGCGTTTGACGATGAGGTCGCGCCCGTCCGGCGGGCGTACCCGGGCGGTCGCCGACAGTGGTCTCGGGCTGCGCCACACGATCGTCGCGTCCGTGCCCAGCACCGCGTCCACCTCGGCGGAAGTCAGTGCAGGCCAATCGGGTTCGACCAGCGGGTCGAAGCCCATGCCGTAGACGCGGCCGTCGGTCATCCCCGCCGGACCCGCACCAGGAGCGCGGTTACCGCCGCGGCGGCCAGGAACGAGTAGAGCGAGGCCGAGGACCACCAGCCCGGATGCACGCCGAGCGCGTCCTGTGCCCGGGTCCAGAATGTCGCCCACCAGCTGATGGAGCCGGGATTGAACAGCTGGTACACCACGAAGCCGACCGCCCACGGCAGCAGCATGAGCGGCCGGGCCGGCGCGTTCTGCGCCAGATTCCAGTCGCGGCGGCCCTGGCCGAGGAAGTAGTCGACGATGAGCACCGCGCACAGCGGCACGAAGACCGAGCCGATCAGATAGAGGAAATTCGCGTAGCTGCTGAAGTCGCGCACCGGTAGCGCCAGCAGTGTCACCGCCACACCGACCAGCCCGGCCAGCAGTCGCCGATCCACCCGCGGCAGCAGGTTCTGGATGGACATGGCCGTCGAATACACATTGGCGAAGGACTGGTCCGATTCGCGCAGCACCAGTACCGCGAAGAAGAGCCAGCCCGCGGTGACGCCCAGGAACGAGTCGAAAACGTGGTCGGCATTGCCGCCCGCCTGCAGGATGGCGATGATGCCCAGCAGGTAGCACCACACCTGGGCGATCGAGTAGCCGGCCACGGTGGCCCCGGCGGCGGTCTTCGCCGAGCGGGAGTGCCGGGTGTAGTCGGCGGCCAGCGGCACGAACGAGATGGATACGGCCAGGGTGGTGTCGACGGCGGGCCAGAACCCGCTCCAGCTGGTGTCGTGCTGCACCGGAATCGGTTGCCGCAGTAACTCGATCGTGAAGTAGAGCATGGCGACCGCCACCGCCACCGAGACGTATTTGCGGAGCGCCCGCACCGCGGACAGCGGCCAGATGGCCATGGTGGTGGACAGCGTGCCCGCCGCGACGATCACCACCCAGTGCGGAACCCGGTCGTGGGTGAGCGCCGAGACGCCGAGCGCGATCACGGTCAGCTCGTACACACCCCAGCCGATGCACTGCACGATATTGGCGACCGTCGGCAGATACGACAGCCGCGTCCCGAACAGGCCGCGCAGCACCGCCATGGCCGGTGCGCCGGTGCGGGCCCCGACGGCGCCCGGTCCGGCCACCATGGCCGCGCCGACCACGGTGCCCAGGACGGTCGCCAGCAGCGCCCCGGCCAGCGGGAGCGGCGGGTTCCCGGTCGGGAAGAGCACGTACGCGGCGCCGCTGAAGCCGATGAGACTGACGCCGAGATTGAGCCAGAACGCCGCCTGATCCGTGAACCCCAGCGTGCGCGGCGGCTGGGTGTCGAGCACCAGCGGCGCTTCCCTGCGGTCGGGTTTCTCGGCGATCGTCATGCCCAGGAGCCTACGGCCCGAATCGTGCGAATCCGGCACTGAGCTGGATATATATCAGAGGCAGAGGATGATCCGGTCCCGGTTCTGCGGGTCGACGCGGATCGAAATCGTGCCGCCCACAGCGATTCTCGGTTTCACCACCGGTTCGACATCGAAGACGATGCTGCCGTAGTAGGTCTCCGAGCCCGGCACCACGAGTTCGAGATCGAGTTCGGTGATCTCGGTGCAGTGGTCGGTGCGCTGCAAGGGGTGGACCGCTTCGATGTTCGCCCAGCCCTCGAGCCCGTGCCGGCGTAGTCTGCGGTCGGAGCGGCTGGGGCGCTGGGCGAACAGCATGCCGAGGCCCAGGAACGTTCCGAAGAGACCGACCAGTGTGACGATCTGGACCGGCACGGTACCCGGCGGGGTGAGTGGGACCAACCACCCCAGCCACAACCCGAGTGCGACGAGATATGCCGCCGTCACTCCGAGCACCGTACGGGCTATACGCGCGTGGTCCATGACACCCTCCAACCACGGCCTATCAGAATTCCAGGATAGTCCCGATACTTGTTCCGTGTGGGCCGATCAGGCGAGGTCAGAGGGCTGGTGGGTCACACGGACACGCCGGATGTCCGGAGCGCGGTGAGAGTGTCCAGATCGAGCGGCAGGTCGAGGCCGTCGAGGCCCAGGGTGACCTGTCCGGAGTACTCACCGGTCGGTAGGTATCGACCGTCCCGCAGCCGATGGGTCAGCAGCCGCATCGACTCCTCGGTCTCCAGCAGCCAGTAGTGCCCGATCCCCGCCGCCGCGTACTCGGCGAACTTCATGACCCGATCCACCCGCCGCGAACCCGGCGACACGATCTCGATGGCCGCCAGCACATCGCCCGGCCGCACCCGGGTGGCGTGCTCGGCCCCGGCCGTACCGCCCACGATCAGCACATCCGGCACCCGCACGGTCGGCGGCGTGCCGTCGTCGATGATCAATTCGATCCGCGCCATGGCGGCCACCCGCCGGGGCAGCGCCCGCTCCAGCTGAGCGGCCAGACGCCATACCGCGAGCTGATGCCGCGGCGGCTGCGGCGCCACCACCAGCACGCCGTCCACCAGTTCGCGGCAGTGCCGATTGTTCTCCGGCAGCAGCGACCACTCCTCGATGGTCAGGAGGTGATTCGGCCAGTATTCAACCGATTTCAGCAATTCCGCGGAACTCGATCGAGTCATGAGGCCAGTCTTCCACGCCCGGCAACCGTGCAGCGATGTTTCAACCCCGCAACCGCAGAACGGCGAGTACCCGCCGATGATGCAGATCCGAGGGCGGCAATTCCAGCTTGGAGAAGATGTTGCCGATGTGCTTCTCCACCCCGCGTTCGGTCACCGAGAGGGCCCGGGCGATGGCCGCGTTCGACAGCCCCTGGGCCATGGATTCCAGCACTTCACGCTCGCGCGGGGTGAGGCGGGCCAGCGAATCCTGTTGCCGGGCAGCGCCCATGAGCTGGCCGACCACCTCCGGGTCCAGCGCCGTGCCGCCGGTGGCGACGCGGCGCAGGGCGTCGGTGAAATCGCCGACGTCGGCCACCCGGTCCTTGAGCAGGTAGCCGACGCCGCCCGCGCCGGCGGCCAGTAACTCGGTGGCATAACGGGTTTCGATCCACTGCGAGAACACCAGCACTCCGGTGCCGGGATGGCTGCGGCGCAGCGCGAGCGCGGCCAGCAGACCCTCGTCGGTGAAGCTGGGCGGCATGCGGACGTCCACCACGGCGACATCCGGCAGCTGGTCGGCGACCGCGGCGTGCAGACCGGTCGCATCGCTCACCGCGGCCACCACCTCGAACCCGCGCTCCGCCAGCAACGCGGTGAGGCCGTCGCGCAGGATGGCATTGTCCTCCGCGATGACCACCCGCAGCGGCTGGTTCGCGGTGTTCGCGTCCTGGTTGTCCCGGGTGTTCACAGCCTCGATCATTGCGGCCCGGCCAGCGGCAGCACCAGCGTGACCACGGTCGGGCCGCAGATAGGGCTGACCACCGTGAGCGTGCCGTCCACCGCGCGCGCCCGCTGCGCCAGCCCCGAAAGCCCGCCCACCACAACGCCTTCGCCGGGTCCGCCCACCGGTTGCAGCGCGCCGCCCTGGCCGTTGTCGCGCACGCTCACCGCCAGCGCATCCGTCCCGGCCGGCAGCACCGCCACCCAGATCCGGTTCGCGGCAGCGTGTTTCACCACATTGGTGAGCAGTTCCGCGACCGAGAAGTAGGCGATGGCCTCGATGGCCGGGCTGGGCCGCAGCGGCAGCAGCACCCGCAGCTCCACCGGCAGCGCGCAGCGGGCGGCCAGGGTCTCCAGCGCCGGTTCCAGCCCGAGTTCGAGGGCGGGTGGATGGATGCCGCGCACCAGTTCCCGCAGTTCGGTCAGTGCCTCCTTGGATCCGGCGCGGGCCTGGGCGATCAGCTCGGCGGCGTCGCCGCCCGCCGCGATCCGCTCCTCGGCGCGGCCCAGCATCATGGCGATGCTGACCAGTCGCGCCTGGGTGCCGTCGTGCAGGTCGCGTTCCAGCCGGCGCAGGGTGGCGGTGGAGTCGTCGACCGCGGCGCGGCGGCTCTCGCGCAGGCCGGCCAGCTCGAGATCGCGGGCCGTCGGGGTGAGCAGCCACAGCGCGAGCGCGCGGTGCAGGACACAGACGCCGCGGATCAGCCACGGCAGCAGGAAGCAGCCAAGCACGCCGAGCGCCGCGAAAGCCAGGACGCGCGGCCAGGTGTCGAGGTAGTAGTCGCCGAACTGGATCATCGAACGGTGTGACACGCCGCGTTCGTCCACATTGACCGGATCCATGAGTGCCCACGGAATCGGCGACAGCGCAACGAAACCCGTCACCGCCACCGCCGTCAGCACACCGTAGCCGATCACCACACCCAGCAAGCCGTCGAGGACCAGGAACAGCAGGGCGCGGTACGAGGTCCGATCGGTGAAGGCACTGCGCAGCCAGCCGATCGGCCCGGGCCGAAAGGTGAACGGGGGCGGCTCGGGCAGGGCCGCGTCGAGCAGCACGGCGCCCAGCACCCGATGAATGCGGCCCCACACCCGCCCGCCGAGGATCATGGCCGCCAGCACCGGGATGCCCACCACGAACACCGAGAGGTACAGGCTGCCGCCGATACCCAGGAACAGATAGACCGCGGCGGCACAGCCCAGCCCGAAAACGATGATCAGGTAGGCGAATTCCTTCCAGGTGCGCGCCCGGAACGGCGTGACCAGGAAGGTCCGCAGCACGGACTCGGGGGTGGGGCGCGAGCCCGGATCCGATTGCGGCGCGGGCGGATCGAGCAGGATGCTGGGTAGGGCGGCCGTATCGCTCATGGATTCATGGTCGCGGGCGGCGCGGTGCGGTGGCGAGGGAGCAGCCCAGAAAGTATTCGGTGTAGCCAGCACGACCACCTAGCATTCAGCCATGACCTACGACGCGCCCCCGCCGGGCTGGGATCCGCAGTCCCAGGGCTACCAGCAGCAGCCGGGCTACAACCAGCAGCCCGGCTACCCCCAGGGCTACCCGCCGCAGGCGCCCGGTTACTACCCGCCCGGCTACTACGGCGCGCCCGCGCCGGATCATCCGCAGGCGGTGGTGGTGTTGATCCTCGGCATCATGAGCCTGATGTTCTGCCAGCTGCTCGGTCCGGTGGCCTGGATCATGGGCGGCAAGGCCCGCCGGGAGATCAGCGAGTCGAACGGCATGATCGGCGGCAGCGGCATGGTGACGGCCGGCTGGATCTGCGGCATCGTCGCCACGGCGCTGATGGTCCTGGTCATCCTGTTCATCGTGCTGGCCATCATCGTGGGCGCGGTCGGCTCCTCGCACTAGGCAACTACCATCGCCGGGGTGAGTTCCGCCCCGACCGCCCACGAACCGCCGACCCCCGGACCGACCGAATGGGGTGAGCATCCGCACGGCGTCGGACCGTGGCGCGAGGAGTTCGGCACCGAGCCGCCGGACGATCCGCGCCTGGACCCGGACCTGCTGGAGCACGGCGACCGGCGCAATGTGGTGGATGCCTACCGGTATTGGCGGCGCGAGGCCATCGTCGCCGATATCGACAGCCGCCGGCACCCGTTCCACGTGGCCATCGAGAACTTCGGGCACGACGCCAATATCGGCACGGTGGTGCGCACGGCCAATGCCTTCGCGGCGGCGGCCGTGCACATTGTCGGGCGCAAGCGGTGGAATCGGCGCGGGGCCATGGTCACCGACCGCTACCAGCACATTCACCATCACGCCGACATCGATGAGCTGCTGCGTTTCGCGGCCGGCGAGGGGCTGACGGTGGTGGCGGTGGACAACGTCCCCGGCGCGGTGCCGCTGGAGACCGCGGCGCTGCCGCGCGAGTGCCTGCTGCTCTTCGGCCAGGAGGGCCCGGGCGTGACCGAGGCCGCGAAAGCGGGCGCGCTGCTGACCGTTTCGATCGCGCAGTTCGGCTCGACCCGCAGTATCAATGCCGGTGTCGCCGCGGGTATCGCCATGCACGCCTGGATCCGCCAGCACGCCGACCTCACCACCGCCTGGTGAGCTGGACGACTCTCGGTAACAAATCAGCCACGAGCGCAGTGCCCGACTGGCACGATAAGTCCTATGACTTCGCGGACCGGACGCAATATCGAGCCGACCGCTGCCCTCTGGTCGGAGCGAGCCGACCTGGCGGAATCCGCGATCCTCTCGCGTCACCTACGCAAGTTGTGGGGCTGTCCCGGCACCCAGCTCGGCGTGGTGGGCTGGCCCGCCACCAAGGGTGAGCGGGTTTTCGCCTTCTGGCACTACTGGTGGCAGGCCCACCTGATCGATTGCGCGGTCGACGCCGCCAATCGTGCGCCGACCCCCGCCCGGCAGCGCCGCCTCTGGTCCATCGCCCACGCCTCGCGCCTGCGCAATATCACCGGCTGGACCAACAACTACTACGACGACATGGCCTGGCTGACAATCGCTTTGGAGCGGGCCGAACGCACCCAGGGCGTGGCCGAGGTGCGGGGCGCGCTGCTCACGCTGGAGAAGACGCTGGCCAACGGGTTCGATCCGGAGTTCGGCGCGGTGCCCTGGCGTAAGGGCTCCGACTTCTACAACGCCCCGGCCAACGGCCCGGCAGGCATCGCCATGGCGCGGCTGGGCCGCTACCACCTGGCACAGGAACTGGCCGACTTCCTCGACGCCAACCTGCGCGACAAGGAGACCGGCCTCATCTTCGACGGCATCCACCTACCCTCCGGCGAGGTCGAGAAGCCGGTCTACAGCTACTGCCAGGGCGTGACGCTCGGCCTGGAGACCGAACTCGCAGTGCACACCGGCGAACCCCGGCACGCCGAGCGCGCGGTCCGCCTGGTGGACGCGGTCGAGGAGCATCTGACCGCGGACGGCGTGGTGGTCGGCGACGGCGGCGGGGACGGTGGCCTGTTCAACGGCATTCTCATCCGCTACCTGGCGCTGGCCGCCCTCATGCTGCCCGGCGACGATCCCGCGCAGGTGACCGCGCGCCGCAAGGCCGCCGCGATGGTGCGCGCGTCCGCGAACGCGGCCTGGGAGCACCGCCTGGATGTGGAGGGGGAGCCGCTGTTCGGCGCGGATTGGCTGCAGCCGGCGCGACTTCCGGGCATCGCGGGCGCGGGCGGCTTCGAGGGCGGTTCGGTGACCGCCTCGCGCAGCCCGGAACGCGATCTGTCGGTGCAGCTTTCGGGCTGGAAGCTGATGGAGGCCGCGCACACGGTGACGGCCGCCGGGCTGTAATCGTTCAGGCGCGCGGCAGCCGGGGCAGCGGCACCGTCGCGGCCTCTGCCACGTCGAGGTCGAAATCCTCGGCGGGACGTGCCATTTCGACCCGGTACTGCCGCACGCCCAGGACCGTGCCGAGCACCAACCCGACCACCAGGGTTCCGATGACCGCCGGCATGAGCCAGGACATGTTCTCCAGGAAGCTGCCCGCGTAGTAGCTGGCCAGCAGGATCACCGGCGCCCAGATGACCGCGCCGACGGACGAGGCGATGGTGTATTTGCGGTGGTCCATCCCGGCCGCGCCCGCGACCAGCGGGCACAACGTGCGCACCCACGGAATCCAGCGGGCCACCAGCACCGCCAGGAACCCGTGCTTGTGCAGCATGTCCGAAACCCGCGCGAGATTGCGGGTATTGATGTACTTCCCGTTCTTGCGCGCCACCAGATGGTGTCCGGCGCGCTGGCCGAAGACGTACCCCACCTGGTTGCCGGCGATGGCCGCGATCATGGTGCCGATCGACAGCGCCCAGACCTGCCCCTCGCCGACCTGCGAGGCCAGCACCACACCGGCGGTGATGAGCATGGAGTCACCGGGCAGGAACAGCCCGATGATGAGTGCGCACTCCAGGAAGACGAAGGTGAGAACCACGGTCCAGACGAGCACTGGTCCGGCTGTCTCGAGCGGGCCGAATCCGGAGGCGGAAAGAAAGGCAGGGCCGCTCGATGCGAGGGTTAGCGGGGTGGTCGACACCGAAGGGCTCAGTGGGTCGGCTCGTTCGTCGAGGTGGCGTACTCGGCCTGTTCCGGGGCCTGGCCGCGGTGCAGCAAGTTCTTCGCGACCGCGATGATGCCCGGCAGGATGGACACGAACACGATCAGCAGGAAGATCGCCTCGACGTTCTTACGAATGAATTCGACATTGCCCAGGAAGTAACCGAGCACGGTGACGCCGCCGCCCCAGAGCACCGCGCCGATGATGTCGACGGTGGCGAACTTGCGGTAGTCCATCTTCGAGACACCGGCCAGCACCGGCATGAAGGTGCGCACGATGGGCACGAAGCGGGCCAGCACGATGGTCTTCGGGCCGTGCTTCTCGAAAAAGGCGTGCGTCTCGGTGATGTAGTGCTGCTTGAAGAAGCGCGTGTCTTCCTTCTTGAACAGCGCCGGACCGATGGATCGGCCGATCCAGTAGCCGCTCTGGTCGCCGAGCCAGGCCACGAAGGCCGTCGCGGGCACCAGCCACCAGATGTTCATGCCGGCCGGCGGGTGTGCCTGGGCCGCCAGCAGACCGCCGGTGAACAGCAGCGAGTCGCCGGGCAGGATCGGGAACAGCAGACCGGTCTCGATGAAGACGATGGCCAGGATCGCCGGGAGCACCGCGTGCTGCAGCCAAGTCTCCGTCAGGAGGTGCATTGGATCCAAGATCGCGGGTAGCGCGGCATTGGTCGTCACGGCATCGGATACGGCCAGCAAGGTCACGGCCACCACAGTACCGGTAGGCCGGACATCACACCGAACGTCGAAGCAACCTCACAAACTTGTGGGGTATGTGAGGCCATTGCCCCGGAGAAATGGGGCTGTCCTATCGTGTCAGCTGACAGAATTTTGTAGTACGCACCACACACAACACGGAGGTCATTGTGCCCATCGCGACTCCGGAGATCTACGCCGAGATGATTGCTCGGGCCAAGCAGAACTCCTTCGCGTTCCCCGCCATCAACTGCACCTCGTCGGAGACCATCAACGCGGCCATCAAGGGCTTCGCGGACGCCGGCAGTGACGGCATCATCCAGTTCTCCACCGGCGGTGCGGAATTCGGTTCCGGCCTGGGCGTGAAGGACATGGTGACCGGTGCGGTCGCGCTGGCCGAGTTCGCCAACGTGGTCGCCGCGAAGTACGACGTGACCATCGCGCTGCACACCGACCACTGCCCGAAGGACAAGCTGGACACCTTCGTGCGCCCGCTGCTGGCCATCTCGGCCGAGCGCGTGAAGAACGGCCTGAACCCGCTGTTCCAGTCGCACATGTGGGACGGTTCCGCGATCCCGATCGACGAGAACCTGGAGATCGCCAAGGAGCTGCTGAAGCAGGCGCACGCGGCGAACATCATCCTCGAGGTCGAGATCGGCGTCGTCGGCGGTGAGGAGGACGGCGTCGAGGCCGAGATCAACGAGAAGCTCTACACCTCGCCCGAGGACTTCGAGAAGACCATCGACGCGCTGGGCTCCGGGGAGAACGGCCAGTACCTGCTGGCCGCCACCTTCGGCAATGTGCACGGCGTGTACAAGCCGGGCAATGTGGTGCTCAAGCCCGAGGTGCTGGCCGAGGGCCAGCGGGTGGCCGCCGCCAAGCTGGGCCTGGGCGCCGACGCGCAGCCGTTCGACTTCGTCTTCCACGGCGGTTCGGGCTCGCTGAAGTCGGAGATCGAGGACTCGCTGCGCTTCGGCGTGGTGAAGATGAACGTCGACACCGACACCCAGTACGCCTTCACCCGTCCGGTCGCCGGTCACATGTTCGGCAACTACGACGGCGTCCTGAAGATCGACGGCGAGGTCGGCAACAAGAAGGTCTACGACCCGCGCAGCTACCTCAAGAAGGCCGAGACCTCGATGGCCGCGCGCGTCGTCGAGGCCTGCAACGACCTGAACTCCGCGGGACGTTCGATCAGCGCCAAGTAAGCTCAACGGTCGGGATTCCGCTGCAATAAGCGGAATCCCGGGCAATTTTCGAGCGGCGGGCGCGCCGCGGTCTCTATCGAGGCAGGTGGCATGACTGTCGATGTGCGGGTCCTGGGCCCCGTGCAGCTGTTGGTCGCCGGTCGGTCCGTGCCGGTCGGCGGCCCCAAGCCGCGTGCGCTGCTGGCGGCTCTGACCGTGAACCGGCGGCGCGCGGTGTCCTCGCAGGCGCTGGCCGACATTGTCTGGAACGACGATCCACCGGACTCCTATCAGGCGAGTCTGCAGGTGTTCGTCTCGAATATTCGCAAGACCCTGCGTACCGCCGGGGTCGACCCGGTGGCGCTGCTGCGCACCGAATCCTCCGGCTACCGGCTGGAGATCGAGGATGACGAGTGCGATCTCGGGCGCTTCGAGACGCTGCGCCGCGAGGGTTCGGAGGCCGCCTCGATCGGCGACCCCACCGCCGCGTCCCGGCTCTTCGGCGAGGCGCTGGCGGAATGGAGCGGCCGCGCCCTGGACGATCTGTCCGGCCTCGGCTTCGCGGAGAGCTTCGCCACCGCCATGGACGAGGAGCGGCTGCTGGTCGCCTCTGCCCGCATCGACTCCGAAATCGCTTTGGGCCGAGCCTCTTCCGTGGTCGGCGAGCTGGTGTCGATGACCAGTGCGCATCCGCTGCGGGAGCCGCTGTGGGCGCAGCTCATCACCGCGCTCTATCTGTCCGGCCGTCAGGCCGACGCGCTCGACGCCTGCCGCCGGGTGCGCACCGTGCTGGCCGACGAGCTCGGCATCGATCCCGGTCCCGCGCTCATCGCGCTGGAGCAGAAGGTGCTGCGTCAGGAACCGTTGAGCACCGGGCAGATTCACGAGGTCGAGCGCATGGCCAAGGCCATGACCGAGACCGTCACCGAGATGCCGCGCGCGGTGCGTGCCGGGCAGCTGCGGCTGTCCGACGGCCGGGTGGTGCCGATCGGCCCGAACGGCATGAAGATCGGCCGCATGACGGACAACGATCTGGTGCTCGACGATCCGAAGGCCAGCCGGTACCACGCGCAGATCACCCCGAGCCGGGCCGGGCTGCTCATCAAGGACCTGCACTCCGCCAACGGCATCTACATCAATGAGGAGTCCATCGAATCGGCCGCCGTGCTGGCCGACGGGGACGCCATCCGGATCGGCACCACCGTGCTCACCTTCCAGGCCTTGCGCTGAACCCTCACTGCATTACGCTGCTGCACTGTCGGTTTCGGTCCGCAGTGCGGCGGCGGTAGGTCCACGGGTCTCGATTCTGTCGAGATCGGTCGAGTGCCGGCGGTTCGCCCGGTTCCGGAAGTAGAGTCTCTGCCCGGATATATCCGAGAGCCCGTTTGTCGGAAGGTTGAGTGCATGGCCAAGCGGCTGGTGGCAGCTGCGGGGGCGGTGATCGTCGGGGCGGGCGTACTCGCCGGAATGGGCGGGCCGGTCGCGGCGGCGGATCCGGGTGCGGCACCGGCCGTTCCGGGTATCGGGCCCTGCAGCACCGACGCCAAGCCCGGACACGAGTCGCTGATCCCGAAGACCGTCGAGGTGCCCGTGCCCTATCCAGTGGTCACGGTCGACACCGGGCCGCTGCCGGAGAACACCAAGCGCGTGGCGATGGAGCTGCCGCCGGATCCGTGCGTGAACCCGTGCCCGGACCTCACCGACACTCCCGCTCCGCCACCGGGACTCGCCGAACAGCTCGGCCTCCCCAAGCTGATCGTGCGGCCGCAACCGTTCAATTTCGCGTTGCCCAACCCGAATCCGCCGGCGCTGCCGCCCGGTCCCGATCCGGCGCACCCGCCGGTCGAGGCCGCCGCCCAGGTGCCCGCGCGGCCGACACCGCAGGTCTCCGACGTGCGCGAGGTGTCCAAGCTGACCGGCGCCGACTCGGTGAACCGCACCGACAAACGCTGGCAGGTCCAGGGCACCGACCTGGGGATCATGTGGCAGAGCGCGCCGGACGAGATCGCCATCGCCTTCGGCGACACCGTCGGCCGCGACTTCCACCCGCCGGGCGGCATGGGTGAGGACTGGCGCTCGAACCTGCTGGCCTTCAGCAAGAACCGCGATCTCGAGAACGGTGTGGTCTTCGACCGCATGGTCACCGACGACCGCTGCCACGCCGCCGAACTGCTGAGCAGCCGCAAGCTGGACAATATCGAGATCACCACCATCCCGACCTCGGGCTTCGCCATCGGGGACCGGCAGTACCTGAGCTACATGTCGATCCGAACCTGGAACAGCGTGCCCGGCACCTGGTACACCAACTACGGCGGCATCGCCTACTCCGACGACCACGGCGAGCACTGGACCAAGGACCCGTACGCCAAGTGGGAGAACATCTTCGGCCTCTCCAACTTCCAGGTGACGGCCATGGTGCCGCAGGGGGACTGGGTCTACATGTTCGGTATCCCCAACTCGCGGCTCGGCGGGGTGGGGCTGGCCCGGGTGCCGAAGGACCAGGTGCTCAACCCGACGGCCTACCAGTACTGGAACAGCGGCTCCTGGATACCCGGGACGAACGGATCGGTCACGGTCACACCGATTGTCGACGCGCCCGCCGGTGAGCTGTCGGTGCGCTACGACGAGAGCCGCAATGTGTGGCAGATGAGCTACCTGGACACCGCCAAGGCGGCACTCGTTGTGCGGGAATCGGATACGCCGCAGGGCACGTGGTCCGACAGCGCGGTCACGGTGAGCGCACTGCAATTCCCGGAGCTGTACGGCGGTTTCATCCATCCGTGGTCCACCGGCAACGACATGTACTTCACCATGTCGACCTGGAGCGACTACAACGTCTACCTGATGCACGCCACAGTGAACTAGCAGCACTCGAAGCGGGTGGGCCGCATGACATGTGCGGCGCATCCGTTTCTTGTTGTTCGGTTGCCAACCGCAGCAACTGATTTCGTAACGGTCGGGGTAACTCCTGGGGTACGCCCGAAATAGATTCGGCGCACGCCCGCCGGCACGCGTGCGCGGCGGGCGACGGCTCTTTGCCGGGCGCTGAAGTTCCGGGGAGGCGGGGGAGCTCTCAGCTGTGCGCTGAAGTCTCGGGGAGGCGGGACAGCCGGATCTCGGCGACGGCGCGGCCGAACAGCTTCTTGCCCTCCGATGTCGCGCCGAGGACGACGGTGGCCGCGCCCCGGGCGGCGTCCACCGATTTCACCTTGCCGGTGAACTCGACGATGGTCGGGGCGGTCGGCTCGACCGGCACGAAGCCGGAGAAGCGGACGCTGAACTTGCCCAGCGCCGACGGATCGCCCAGCCAGTTCACCAGGTAGCCGGCGGTCAGGCCCATGGTGAGCATGCCGTGCGCCACCACGGTGGGCAGGCCGACCAGGGTCGCGGCGGTGTCGCTGAAGTGGATGGGGTTCGGGTCGCCGGAGACGCCCGCGTAGTTGACCAGGTCGCCGCGGGTGACCGGCACCTTGGCGGCGGGCAGCTCGGTGCCTGCGGTCAGGGTGGCGGCGGTGGGGATGGTGTGGACCGGCTGCGGCGGGGCGGGGGCGGCCAGCTCGGCGACCTCGTCGGGGGCCAGCAGAATCAGACCGGTCGGGTCGCCGTCGAATTCGCCGGGCTCGACCACATGGCCGTGCATGACCACGCCCGAGACCGTCTCGACCGTGGCCGGATCGATCTCGACGCCCTTGCGGGCCACGATGGTGGTGGTGGCGACCAGCACCGGCAGCGCCTCGGCATCGGTGAGGGTGACCTTGACGGTGATGAAGTCGTTGTCGCCGAAGCTGCGGATGTTCTCGACGACGACGTCCACCCCGAGGCGGTCCTCGGCCAGGATCGGGCGGTAGTACTCGAAGATCTGATCGGTCTGCAGGATCTGCGAGACGTCGTACTCGGTGAGCACCGATCCGATCAGCGAGCGGGTGGTGGCCGCGCCGATCACCGACGCGAAGGTCGGGGAGGCGAGCAGGCCGCCGTAGCCGAGCGCCGCGGCGGCGGCCTCGGTGTGGTGACCGGGGTGATCGTTGCGCACCGAACGCGCGAACTCGCGGATCTTCTCGCGGCCTACGTCGTAGTGATCACGGACACGGAAGTGCCGTCCGACCAGCTCGGCCGCGGTGGCTTCAGTAGCCTCTGCCGTTTCCGGCATGGTGTTCAGCTCCCTGCAAATCGAAACCCGGTGGGCCCGCACCACTTCTGCCGGGCACTGCCCGCACGAATCAGGCAATGTCCTGGACGGTGTACAACCGTTGAAGTGCCGGAATGGCTGGCCCAGACAATCCGGCACACTCTACCGACGTGCCGGACTGTTGACCAGGTCTTTGTGATGTTCATCGCGACCGGGGCCGCAAATGCGTCAGGAAATTTTCCGGGAGCCGATCAGTGCCCGTTCTGCGGGTCGCACACCTTCCACGAACCACCCTCGTTGCGCAGATCGAAGGTGCGTGCGGACGTCTTCGACGGGTCCGCCGCGGTGTACACGGTCGCCTGCGCCAGCGCGGCGTCGCCGGTGATCTGAATGGCGTCGACGCTCTTCACCTGGGGAATGCTCTTCTGGTCCTGCGAGGTCTTGTACACGCTCGCGAACTGGTCGGCCGAGATCTTCTGGTAGAAGTCGTGCTGCGCACCGCAGGTCACGGCCCGCAACGTGTCCAGATTCCCGGACTTCAGCGCGTCGGTGTACGTGGTGATCGTCTTCTGCACCAAGGCTTCCGGCGAGTTGTTGTTCTGGTGCTTCACCACACCGAACACCACACCGGCAATGGCGATCACCGCGATCACGGCCGCCGCCACGATGATCCACAGCTTCTTCGACACACCGCGCGCCGCCGCGGCCCCATCGGCCGCCTCGGCGGCGGCCGGTACCCGCTGCGGCTGCGCCAGAATGCGCGGTCCATCCGCCTGAACATCCTGCGGACCGGCCTGTCCCGGGCCACTCGGCACCGGACCCTGCGGCACACCCTGCGGCACGTTCGGTCCCTGCGGCGCCTTCGGTCCCTGCGGCACGCCGGGTCCCTGCGGTGCATGGGGGCCCGGTGCGCCCGGTCCCTGCGGGCCGCGCGGTCCCTGCGGCGGCGCACCCGCTCCGACCCGCTGCGGCGGGGCGATGCGCGGCCCGCCGATGGGCTGACCCGGCGTGGTCGGCTGCATATCCGCCGGTGACGGCGCGGTCGCGGGCCGGCGCGGCCCCATCGGCGGCCGCGGCGGCGACGGCCGGGTCTCCTCGACCGGCGCGTCCGGCGCCGGCGCGTTCCCCTTCGGACCCACATTCCGCGGCCCCGCGTTCACCCGCGGCGTCTGCGGCGGCTTGCTGACCGCCCGCCCTTGCGGCCCCGACACCCGGATCTTCTCGGTCGCCTGGTCCCCGGACACGATCGGCAATGCCGTCGTGGCGTCATCCGCTGGACTCGGAACCTTCTTGATCACAACGGTTTTCGCGTCCCCGCCGGTGGCGTCGCCGGAATCGCCGTCCGGCTTCGCCGCGGAATCGCCCGTGCCGCCGGCCTTCTCGGCCGCCGCGTCACCGTCCTTCGCCTTACGGGCATCCTTCGACTTATCGCCGTCCGCGGTGGCCTTGCCATCCTCCGGCTGCGAATCCGCCTGCGGCATCCCCTCGGTGGGAACATCCTGCGGCGCGGGCTTCCCCTGCGCCGTATCGCTCGCCGCTCCACCCGGCTTCCCGGCAGCCGCCGGCGCGGAACCGGCCTTCGCGGCCTCGCCGCTCGCCGCCTGCCCGGGTTGCTGAATCCGAATCAACTGGGTGGTCGCATCCGCCGCGGCGGCCTCGCCCGCGGCAGACTTCTCCCCGCTCGGCCGCTGAATCGGAATGAACTGCGTAGGAGCATCGTCTGTCGCCGCCTGCCGGCCCGGCCCGGACTGCTCCGCGCCGGTCGGCTGTCCGCCGGCGTTCTGTTGCGAGGGTGCGCTGGAACCCTTGGGGCCGGCCGGGGAGGTCTGCCCCGCCTTCGCTCCGGGAGTCGAGGAGGTGTCCGGGCGCTGCGCATCGCCTGCGGCCTGTGCCTTCGTGCCGGGTCCGGATTGTCCAGCGCCAGTGGACTTCTCAGCGGCTGCGTTCGATGGCGTCGACGCGTTCGCGTCCGGGTGGTTTGTCTGTCCCGCTGCGGGTTGGGCGGCCTTCGGGGCGCCCGGTCGCGGTGCGGCGCCCGCGGCGGGAGCCTGTTGGGCGGGGGCGGATTGCCGGGCGGCAGCGGCGGCGGGCGGGTTCTGCTTGCCGGCCGGGCCGGGGGCCGCGGGCCGGGCGCTCGAGGTGCTCTGGGGTACGAATTCGCCCGAGCCCTGGCGCGCGGCGGCCGGGGGTCGGCCGCCCGGGGTGTTCTGCGGGACGGGTGGCTGGATGCGTCCGGCGGACGTGGGGGTTTCGTAGTGGATGGTGGCGAAACCGGCCGAGGACTTGGCGGTGGGAATCACTTCCGTGGCCGCGGTCGGGGGAGCGTCGTTTTCGCGGGCATCGCTCGGTGCGCCGGGGCCCTTCGCGGGGTTGCCCGCGGCGGGGCCGCTGGGCCGGGACGCGGACTGGTCGGTCGGAGTCTTGGGGGCGGCGGTGTCCTCGGCGCCGGATGCCGAGTTGGCAGGACCCTGCGGCTGCTGGTCGTCTTTCGGGTCGGACACGCGCTACACCCCTTGCTTCGGCGGAACTGTGATTCGACGGTCAGCCTACTGAGCATTCCGGACGGCGGTGCAGAATGATCGGCATGACCTCCTTCGGCGATCTACTCGGACCGCAGCCGGTCCTCCTCCCGGAAAACATCGACGCGGAGGACGCGCTGCTCCAGAAACAGGACCCGGTGCAGGTTGCCGCGGCGCATCCGACCGCCTCCATCGCCTGGGCCTACCTGGCCGAGGCCGCGCTGGAGCGGGGCGCAGCCGCCGACGGCGAGATCAACCACGACATCATCTCCGCCTACGCCTTCGCGCGCACCGGCTACCACCGCGGCCTGGACCTGTTGCGTCGCAACGGCTGGAAGGGCTTCGGCCCGGTGCCGTGGAGCCACGAGCCCAATCGGGGCTTCCTGCGCAGCGTCGGCGCGCTGGCGAAGGCCGCCCGCGCCATCGGCGAGACCGACGAGTACGCGCGCTGCCTGGACCTGCTCGAGGACTGCGACCCGCGCGCGGCCGCCGAGCTCGGCCTCGACTGAATTGAGCAGCGGCCTGGGCGAAACCTTCGACGCTGCCCGGGAGAGCAGCGTCACTCGTATGCGCAGGGCCGCGGGGCGCGTCCGGTCCTCGCTGCTGCCGATCGTGCAGTGCGCGATCGGCGCGGGCGTGGCCTGGTTCATCGCCCACAATGTGATCGGGCACGAGCGCCCGTTCTTCGCGCCCATGGCCGCCATGATCTCCATCGGCCTGTCGTTCGGTGCGCGGCTGCGCCGGTCGGTCGAGCTGATCGTCGGCGTGGCCGTCGGCATCGGCATCGGCGACCTGTTCGTCTCCCGGGTGGGCACCGGCGGCTGGCAGATCGTGCTGCTGGTGGTGATCGCCATGTGCACCGCCGTCTTCCTCGACGGCGGCCCGGTCATCACCATGCAGGCGGCCAGTTCCGCGGTACTGGTGGCCACGCTCTATCCGCCCGGTCAGGGTGGTGCGTCACTGCGCATGATCGACGCGCTGGTGGGCGGTCTGGTCGGCATCGTGGTGGTGGCGGCGATCCCGCTGCATCCGGTGCGCCGTGCCCGGGAGCAGGCCGCCGGGATTCTCGAGGTGATGGGCAAGGCCCTCACCGAGTGCGCGGACGGCCTGCTCGAGCAGGATGCCGGCAAGATCAAGACGGCGCTCGAGACCGTGCGCGGCACCCAGGGTGCGATCGATGCGATGCGGAACACCCTCGAGGGCAGCCGGGAGATCATTCGAATCTCTCCGCTGTACTGGAACTCTCGCTCCCGCCTGCAGCGCCTGCGGCAGGCCGCCGACCCGCTCGACAACGCGGTCCGCAATACCCGCGTGCTGCTGCGCCGCGCGCTCACCTCGGTGCGCGACGACGAGGTGCTGAATCCGGGCCTGGTCGCGGAGGTCGAGAAGCTCGGTCAGGCCGTGGATGTGGTGCGCCGCATGATGCTGGCCGACCCGGACGAGAAGCCCGATCCCGCCGAGGCGACCCGCGTGCTGCGCTCGGTCGGCAAGGGAGCGACCAAGGATCTGGTGACCGGGGCGGGCCTGTCCGCCCACGTGGTCTTCGCCCAATTGCGTTCCATCGTCGTGGATCTCATGCAGGTGTGCGGGATACGAAGGCTCTCCGCCATGGCGCTGCTGCCGCCGACCGTCCCGCATCCCTATGTCACGCCGATCGACTGATCCATCGTCCGCCCGGATCACGGGTAGGTCCGAGACCGGGATTGCGGGTATGTCCGATTCGCCTGCGGGGGCCTGCTCTTGATCTTCGGGTAGTCCGCTACTCGCGTCGAACCGGTTGCGTCCCTCTACCGTTCGTATCAGGCCGGATTTACGAGGGGTAGTCCGGTTCCGGACTCGCAGCGACGGGTGGCAACGGTTTCTCCGGACCGATGTCGTTGCGATGGGCCGCCCGCGGCACCGGGTCGTCCGGGCGGCCCACCCGGGTCAGAGCCAGAAGCGCGTCAGCGCGCTGCCCGCCGACCACCAGCCGCCCGGCAGCCCGGACAGTTCGAACAGCGCGTTGATCGCGTCGAAGAAGAGCCGGTTGAGTTCGGGCGTGAACAGCAGCGCGAACAGGATCAGGATGCCGAACGGCTTGATCTGATCCAGCGACCGCCGCGTCTGATAGCTCAGCGACGGCTCCAGAATCCCGTACCCGTCGGTGCCGGGAATCGGGATGAGGTTCAGCACGGTCGCCGTAATCTGCAGGAACGCAAGGTAACTGAGCCCGAACCAGAATGCCGCGTGCGAATGGGTGCTGCCGTAGAACCGCACGATCACCAGCAGCACGATCGCGCACAGCGCGTTCACCGCGGGCCCGGCGCCGCTCAGGATCCGCTGTATCCGCGGGCTGAAGTTGTGCGAGTGCACGTACACCGCACCACCGGGCAGCGCGAACCCGCCGAGCGCGATGAACACCACCGGCAGCGCGATCGACAGCAGCGGATGGCTGTACTTGAGCGGATTGAGGGTCAGATACCCGCGCATCTCCACTTCGCGGTCCCCGGCCCGCCACGCCACAAACGCGTGCGCGAATTCGTGCAGGCAGATGGACACGATCCAGCCCGCTACCACCAGGATGAAAACGCCGAATTGGGCCTGGCGCGAACCGTAGTCGGCGTCCCAGGCGAGCGCCCCGCCCGCCACCGTGATCACCACGACCAGTAGGAACACCGGACTGGGCCGGACCGCTCCGGATGCCCGGCCCACCGCGCGCGGGTAATTCACCTGATACTCCCAACTGGTCGGCTCTGCTGTACGCCGCTACCCATTCTGGGGGTGAATCAGCGAACCAGCAGCCAAGGTTCGTGGTGCCGATAGAACGTGGAGCGCTTCACCAGCCGATCGGTGGTGATCCCGTCGCGGGTGACGATGGCGCCACTGGTGCCCAGCTGCATGGCGCGCCCCTCGACCCAGCGCTTCTTGCGCAGGCCGCGCTGCACGGTGGCGTGCAGGCCGGGCATCTCCAGCATGGGCGAAACATGCAGTGCCGCGACCTTTCCCGTGAACAGCCGGGTGTCGTCGACGTAGGCCTCGCCCTCCAGCTTCGCGCCCGCCTCGCCGACCAGGGTGGCGCGGCCGATCAGCACCTTGCCGGTGTCGTCGCGAATCAGCGGGGTCGCGATGGCCTTGCCCTCCAGCGCGCGCTTGGCGGCGGCGGAGCCGGTACCGGTCTCGTAGGCGCGGGAGCCGTAGGTGCGATCGATGGGCACATAACCGATTTCGACGCCGAGGCGTTCGGTGCGCATCAGATGGGTGAGGACCGCGGCCAATCCGGCATCCTCACCGAGCACGATGAGCCGGGGCAGGCTGTCGGCGGCCATGACCGGCAGCAACTCGTCCAGAGCGCCGGTATCGGGAATGGCGGAGGTCTGGGTGAGGGGCAGGGATGCCAGCGCGATGGGAACAGGCGCGCCGTCGCAGCGGAGAACATGGGTACTCAACTGCCGAACACCCTCCTCTGGCTTGCCAACACCTATCCGCCTCGCTGCATATCCGATGGACCCCCGCCGGTCCCTCTCCCCGTGCCACCATAGCCCTGTCTCATTTGCCACGCTGTCCTCGCTGCGCATCCGTTACGTGCCCGATTTGCCCTACGCTTCGCCGCTTCGCTCCCGTATCCGCTCCGAGCGCCGGGAGGCGGCGCGCAGTCCAGACCGAGGCGGGCCGCGAACTGCGGGTATGCCGCCTCGCGGGACTCATGGGGGACTCCCGTAAAGTGTGCCTACGGCCACCGCCTTCTGACGGCGGGTAGCTGCAGCACCAGAGGGGCTGCGCGTCGAACCCGTAGGAGACACTCACATGCCGGCAATCGTGCTGATCGGCGCCCAGTGGGGCGACGAGGGCAAGGGCAAGGCAACCGATCTGCTCGGCGATCGGGTCCAGTGGGTAGTTCGATACCAGGGCGGCAACAACGCGGGTCACACCGTGGTGCTGCCCAATGGTGAGAGCTTCGCGCTGCATCTGATCCCGTCCGGCATCCTCACCCCGGATGTGACCAACGTCATCGGCAATGGCGTGGTGGTGGATCCGGGTGTGCTGCTGGCCGAACTCGCCGGTCTGGAAGAGCGCGGTGTGGATACCTCCCGCCTGCTGCTCTCGGCCGACGCGCACCTGATCATGCCGTACCACGTGGCCATCGATAAGGTCACCGAACGCTTCCTGGGCAACAAGAAGATCGGCACCACCGGCCGCGGCATCGGTCCCTGCTACCAGGACAAGGTCGCCCGCGTCGGCGTCCGCGTGGCCGACGTGCTGGACGAGAAGATCCTCACCCAGAAGGTCGAGGCCGCACTGGAATTCAAGAACCAGGTGCTGGTGAAGATCTACAACCGCCGCGCGCTGGACCCGCAGCAGGTGGTGGACGAGGTGCTGGAGAAGGCCGAGGGCTTCAAGCACCGCATCGCCGACAGCCGGCTGCTGCTCAACCAGGCGCTGGAGCGCGATGAGATTGTGCTGCTGGAGGGTTCGCAGGGCACCCTGCTGGACGTCGACCACGGCACCTACCCGTACGTCACCTCCTCCAACCCGACCGCGGGTGGCGCGGCGGTGGGCGCGGGCGTCGGCCCGAACAAGATCACCACGGTGCTCGGCATCCTGAAGGCGTACACCACCCGCGTGGGCTCCGGCCCGTTCCCGACCGAACTCTTCGACGAGTCCGGCACCTACCTGGCCAAGACCGGCGGCGAGGTCGGCGTCACCACCGGCCGCGCCCGCCGCACCGGCTGGTTCGACGCCGTGATCGCCCGCTACGCCACCCGCGTCAACGGCATCACCGACTACTTCCTCACCAAGCTGGATGTGCTCTCCAGCCTGGACACCGTCCCGATCTGCGTCGCCTACGAGATCGACGGTGAGCGGGTCGAGCAGATGCCCACCACCCAGACCGAATTCCACCACGCCAAGCCGATTTACGAGGAAATGCCCGGCTGGTGGGAGGACATCTCCGGCGCCCGCACCTTCGAGGAGCTCCCCGCCAACGCCCGGGCCTACGTCGAGCGCCTGGAAGAACTGTCGGGCGCACGGGTTTCGTGCATCGGCGTCGGCCCCGGCCGCGACCAGACCATCGTCCGCCACGATCTCCTGGGGTGAGCTCCCCCGCCTCCCTGTGACTTCAGCGGGACACCCAGCAAGGCAGTGCTGCATGCCCCCCCGGTACCCGCATGATGCCCTGAGACGGCCCGCGCCCGCCGCGATAGCGGCGGGCGCGTGTTTTCCGCTCAGCGACAACTGATTTCGCAAGATGCGGGTAACTCACCGGGTACGACCAGAATTGGTTCCGCACCCAACGCAGGCACGGGCGCCGAACCCACGACGGCACTCAGCTGCCCGCTGAAGTCCCGGGGAGGCGGGGGAGCGGCGTCAGTAGGTGATCAGCGGGGCGAGCGGGTCGGCGGCGTGCGGGTTGAGCGCGGCGGCGGCCGCCGCGATGGACTTCACGGCGACTCGCAGGTCGGATTCCTCGTGGGTGAAGGGGAGGCGGATGAAGCGTTCGAAGGCGCCCTGGACGCCGAAACGTGGTCCGGCGGCGAGCAATACGCCGTGGTTGGGGGCGGTGGCGGCCAAGGCGGTGGAGACCGGGGCGGGGAGTTGGGCCCACACGGACATGCCGCCGACGCCCTCGGTGACGCGCCAGTCGGGGAGTTCCTCGGCGAGGGTTTCGAGCAGCACCGCGCGGCGGGAACGGAGCTGGTCGCGGCGGGTGGTGAGGATTTCGTCGGCATTGCGGAGCAGGTGGACGGTGGCCAGCTGGTCCATGACGGGGGTGCCGAGGTCGACGGTGGAGCGGGTGCCCAGGAGTTTGGTGATCAGGGCCTGATTGGCGCGGACCCAGCCGACGCGCAGGCCGCCCCAGAAGGACTTGGAGGCCGAACCGATGGTGACGATCTCCGAATTGCGGGCGAAAGCGGCGGCGGGGGGCGGTGATTCGAGGTCGGTGAGGTTCAGATCCACCATGGATTCGTCGACGATCACCGTCATGCGGGTCTCGCGGGCGATGGCCGCCAGCTCCGCCCGGCCCTCGGCGTCGAGCAGGTGACCGGTCGGATTGTTGAAGTCCGGAATCAGATAGGCGACGCTGGCCGCGGTCTGCCGTGCGGCACTGCGGATTCCGTCCAGATCCCAGCCGTCCGGGCGCATGGGCACCGGCACCGGGCGCGCACCCACATCGCGAATCGCCTCGATGGCGTTCGGATAGGTGGGATGCTCGATGAGCACGCGCTCGGCCGGGGTGGTGAGCACATTGAGCAGCAGCCGCAGACCGTGCTGCGCGCCCAGGGTGATGAGGATCTGGTCCGGCTCGGTCGGCAGCCCGCGCTCGGTGTAGCGGCGGGCCAGCGCCTCGCGCAGCATGAGCACACCCACCGGGTCCATGCCGTGGGTGCCGAGATAGGTCGGAAGTCCTTGCAGGGCAAAGGAGTACGCCTCGGTCATCTGCGGCGGGGCGGCCATGGCGGCGTAGGTCATGTCGATGGTCGGCAGTTCCGGCTGCGCCATCATGGCCAGGATGCTGCGCGCGGGCTTCGCGCCGTCGTGCACCACGGTCGGCGGCAGCGCCACGGTGCTGCGCGAGCCCTGGCGGCTGATCAGGTAACCGTGCTCGCGCAGCAGGGAATACGCGGAGGTGACGGTGGTGCGGCTGACCGCGAGGGCGGTGGCCAGATCGCGCTCGCTGGGCAGCGCGACGCCGAGCGGCGCGCGGCCGTCGTGAATGAGCAGGCGGATGCTCTCCGCCAGTGCCACGTAGGCGGGCCGCGTCGAACGCTTGCCGTTGTCGGCGGGGGCGCCCGGTTCGTCGTTCCGCCACCGGCCCAGGTCGCGCGTCAGACTGGCCGCGCCGATCACTCGTGTCGCCATACAGGCCAGTATCGGGGTACTGGATATTTTCTTCAAGTCCGGACCGGAGCCACTATGGGCTCATGGTCGCTCTGCTGGTCTCCATTCTGATCGTCGCCGCTTTCGCCGGTCTCGTGTACCGGTATGCGCCCAAGCCCGGTGAGCGCTGGGGTGAGCTGCTGGAGCGGTATCGCCCGCATGCTCCCATGTCGGACTGGTCGGTCGCCGAATATGAAGCGTCCCGGCAGTATTCGGACCTCGCGGCCGTCGCGTCGCTCCGCCCGGATGCCTACCCGCCGGCTCCCGCGCGGCGATTCCGTCGCAGCGCTCCGGCCGTGGCCGCCCTGTCCACCATCCCGTGCCGAGGGGAATCAGTCCAGTTCTAGCCAACTGGACTTGAATCGGATTCTTGTCGGTGCCACCGTGCACACTGGCCTCATGTCCGCCCCGGCCCGACCCCTGGCGTCGGCGGCGCTCTTCGATACCGCGATCGGCGTGTGCGCCATCGCGTGGAGCGCCACCGGCGTCCTGCGCTTCGCCCTTCCCGACCGCGACCCCGCGGCCACCCGCACCCACATCCTGCGCCGCCACCGCCTGGCCGACATCCACGAGGCCGAGCCCACCGCCGAGCTGGCCACGGCCATCGACCGCATCCGCGCCCACCTCACCGGCGACCTGGACGACCTCCGCTGGATCCCCCTGGACACCAGCGCTTTCAACGACTTCGACCGCGCCGTCTACGAGGTGACCCGCGCCATCGACCCGGGTCACACCCTCAACTACGGCGCGGTCGCGAACCGCATCGGCGCCCCCGGCGGCGCCCAGGCCGTCGGGCAATCTCTGGGCCGTAACCCGATCCCCCTGATCATCCCCTGCCACCGGGTACTGGCCGCCGACCACGCCCTGCACGGCTTCTCCGCCCCCGGCGGCCTCACCACCAAACAGCGCCTCCTGGAAATCGAGCGCACGCCAGGCTTCGGCGAGCCCACCCTCTTCTGACCACTGCCATATGGAATGCATCCCACCGAAAGCCCGGTGCGGATGCCCTGTATCGCCGGAAGGTGTGCGTCAGAGCGCGCCGCCCAGGAACCCACCCAGCGCCGCGCCTCCCGCGCCGACCACAGCTCCCCCGGCGAGTGCGGCCGGGATGCCCGCGGCCGCGGCTCCAGCGGCAGCGCCGACGCCTGCGCCGATCAGCGCCCCACCGGCCGTGCCGCCCGGGACGTCGATCGGCGCGGCCCACGGCGCCAGGACGGCACCGGCCGAACCGAGCCCGAATCCGACCGCAGCGCCGACGCCCGCGCCGATCGCACCGCCGACTGCCGCACCGAGCAGCGCCGCCGGAACGCCCGCACCGAGGGCGCCGATGCCCCCGCCGATCGCCGCACCGCCGAGGGTGCCCGCGGCGATCTTGTCGGAGCGGCTCGGGTTGACGCCGATGGAGTTGAGGCCGGTGGCCAGGCCGGCCTCGGTGTCGGCGGCTGCGCCGTTGACGGTGTCGACGATGGTGTCGGGCAGCTGATCCGGGGCGGGGGTGCTGAAGTCGCCGATGCGGACGGTGCGCGGGGGCGGGGCGATCGGGAGGACCGGGTCCACCACCGCCGGGGCGTGCAGGGTTCGGAAGTCGACCGCCGGTGCCGCTTCGTGATTCGGGATCGGGCGGAAGTTCGAGGGGATCGGGTAGTCGGCCTGCGACGGCGACTGTGGTTGCGGCAGTGGACGATTCGGCACGGTGACGCCGGGCTGCGCGAGGCTCGGACGCGGGCGGGGGCGATCTCGGTCATGGGCCGGGAGGGCCACGCCCGGCTGGGCGGCGCCGGGGCCCGGGGCGGACTGGACGGAACTCGACGTACCGGCGCTGCCCGCGGCGTCCCGGGCAGCCGCATCGGGCTGCGGATTCGCTTCCGGGGCACCGGTATCGGCCGGGGCGCGGGTGCCACCCGGCTGCACGGCGGCCAGGGTCGGGCTGCCCTGCGCCGACTCGGCCAAGTGGTCACTCGTATTCGCGCAGGCCACTGTCAACGCCAGCGGAACGACGCCCGCGACGATCACCCGCCGAGCCACGGTGCCCTTCACTTCACGATCCCGACGGAGCATGCCGAAACACCTGCCTTCCGAACATATTTCGTTGCGCCGGTCCCGAGACCGGCCATGACTACCGGTTATTCGCGGGAACCCCTGGCTCGGCTTGCCCGTGCACCGGCCCTATCCGCATCGACGCAGATCAGCGCCTCGAATTGGGGGTGCGAAGTTGCATTCCGCCGGACGAAATCGAGTGGGGGAGCGGCTGGAAGGCCCCGCTGGCCGCACCGGTGCCGGCGGGGGCCGCGCAGGCGATGGCCAGGGCCGGCAGCAGGAGGACGCCGGCGGCCGGGCGTCCGGCGTGGCGGAACACGCCGGTATTCATTTATCGATCCGGATCAGGTCAGCTTTGCTGATTTGCCCGACGGCGTCCCCCCGCGCATCAATTCCGCCAGCGCCTCCCGATCGGTGACGTCGAGCTTGATGCACGCCCGGTACAGGTGCCCCTCCACCGTCCGCACCGAGACGGTCAGCCGGTCCGCGATCTGCCGGTTGGACAGGCCGGCCGCCACCAGATTCGCGATCTCCCGTTCGCGCGCGGTCAGCGGCAGCGGCTGCGCGGACTGCCGCAGCGCCGGGGTCGACGCGCCACCGCAGGCGGCCGCCAGCCGATTGGCGGTTGCCGCGGATTCCAGCAGTCGCCGGCGGTCACCCGCCCGCTCGTGCGCGGAGGCGGCCTGCGCAGCCGCGTCCGCCGCGGAGAGCAGCGCCCCGATTGCCTCGAATTCCGCTGCGGCGGTGTCCAATCCGGTTCCGTCGTGGGCCGCGACCGCCACCGCGTGCCGCGCCTGCACCTGCACCAGCCGCCCGTCGATGCGGGCCGCGAGATCCGACAACCGCCCGGCGACCGACTGATCGCCGAAGCGGGCGGCGGCGTGCAGCGCCATGGCCTCGATGGCGTGCTGGTGGGTGCGTGCGGCCAGATCCGCCGCCCCCAGCGCGAGCCGTACGGCCGGCGTCGCGGTGCCCTCGGCCGCCGTCTGCATGGCCCGCACGAGTTCGAGCAGCGGTTCGTAAACGGCACTGTGACGCCCGCCTCGCAGGGTCGCCGCCGTAATGGCTTCCGCCGCTTCGGTGGGCCGTCCGAGCGCCGAGTACGCCTCCGCCAGCCGCAGTTGGGCCGGGAACATCCAGGACGCCGCGCCCTCGGTGGTGAGCGCCGCGAGCGCCTGCTCGAGATTGTCGATGCCCTGCGGGAACTGACCCTGCGCCACGTCCACGGTGCCCTGCAGGATCTTGGCCATGCCCCAGGCCAGATATTGGCCGGGGGAGGAGAACGGGTAGGGCGTATTCGCGCATCGGCGCGCGGCTTCCAACTCGCCGATGAAGGTCAGGGCCAGTACTTCCGCGTGTGCGGAGATGAATCGGTTCAATCCGTCGATATGCGACTCCACGGCGTGCGAGCGGGCCGCATACTGCCGGGCGGCTTCACCGCGTCCCATGAGCGCGAGGGCGAGTCCGCCACCGAAGGCAGCCCAGTACACCGCCCACGGTGGCGCGTCCGGGGCGGACATGACCGGCTCGGCGAGAGCGAACGCGTCGTCGATCCGGTTCTCGTTGACCGCGCACGCGGAGGCCAGAGCATCCAGTGTCGCAATAATTTTCGGATGTGTGACCCGGTGCCGCACCGATTCCAGCACGGTATCGGCGCGATCCGCGTCGCCCATGGACCACAGCAGGTTCGACACCCGGGTGCTGCCCCAGCGCGCCAGCTGCACCTCGTTCATCTCGTCCGGATCGAATCCGGCCAGTGTGCGCTCGGCCTCTATGCGATGCCCCTGCCACAGCAGCGCGCGGGCCAGCAGGTCAGCGGCCTCCACCCCGCCCTGGCGTTCCACCGCCGCGCGCGCGAACCGTTCGCCCAGAGGCAGATTCGCCAGCGCGATGGCATCCGCGGCCGCCGCCTGGAAGAGCTCGAGATCCGCGGATTTGTCACTGTCCAAGGCCAATTCGGCCAATCGGATGCGCTCGGACGCGGAGTTGATGGGCCGGTCCCGGAGCGAGGAGTAGAGCCGCCCGCGCAGCCGCCGCGCCGACGCGATACCCAGCCGCCGCCGGATCACCTCACCGAACAGCGGATGGTTGTAACGCACCAGCAGCTGATGGCTGTTCTCGACAATCCTGATGAGACCGCGTGATTCGGCGGATTCCACCGCCTCCTCGCCCGCGAGTTCGGAGAGCACGTCCAGGTCGATGGGCTCGCAGAAGGTGAGCAGTTCCAGCACCCGCAGCACCGGCTCGGGCAGCTGCTCGACCCGATCCTCCAGCAGCGCAGCCAATTCCGAGGTGACGGCCGCGCGCCCGCGCAGTTGCCACACCCCGCTGACCTGCCGCAGCGTCCCGGCCTCCAGCGCGCCCTCGACCAGGTGCCGCAGGAAAAGCGCATTGCCGCCGGAGGATTCCCACATCAGGTTGGCGGTGAAGCCCTCCAGCTGCCCGCCCAGCATGGATTCCACCAGTTCCACGCTCTGGCGCTGGGTGAACGGCTTCAGGTCGATGCGCAGCAGGTGCCCGTCCTTCCACAGCGAGGTCACCGCGTCGGGCACCTGCACCCCGCTGCGTACGGTGCACACGATGTGCGCGGCCTTGTCGATGGCCAGCTGCAGCAGCAGGGTGGCCGAGAGCTGGTCGAGCAGATGGGCGTCGTCGACGCCGATGATGGTGTGCCCGTCGGCGAGCAGCGCCTCGCGCGCGGCCGCCATGAAGGTCACCGGATCGTGGGCGGTGTACACCCCCACCATGTGCGCGAAGACCCCGAGCGGAATGCTGCGGGCGGATTCGGTGCCCGCGACCCAGCGGATATTGCCGCCGACGGCGGCGGTGGCCTGCCGCGCCAGCGTGGTCTTGCCGACCCCCGCGTCACCGGTGAGCACCGCCCCGACGAACTCGTCGCCGGTGAGTGCCGACCTGATCGATTCGAGTTCTTTCACCCGCTCGACCATCGGCCAATTCCGAGCCATGGCTCAACTGTAGATGGCCCGACCCGCCGCGGCAGCGGGAACGAAACCCCCGGAGCCTGCGGCTTTTATTCGTTGACCAGCCGTAATCCGGGCGTGCGGGCCTGGCGGCGGTCGACCAGCCAGACCATGACGGTCTGGTCGGCGGCCGGATCCAGGGTCTCGACCTCCACCTCGACCGCCCCCCGGGCCGGGTGCTGAATCTTCAGCACGAGGGATCGGAAATCGGTGAGCCGGTGCTCGCGCCAGCGTCGCTCGAACTCCGGGTGGCGGTTCAGGGCGGTGACGACGGCCTCGACCGACGGGTCGTCGGGGAACCGGGTGGTGGCGGCGCGCAGCGACGAGGCAGCCATATCGGCGACGTCGGACCAGTTCAGGAAGGTCTGCTGGGCGGCCGGATGGGCGAAGACGTAGATGGCGAAGTTGCCGTGCGCCTCCGCGTCGAACATGCCGAGAGGTTCGGCGAAGGCGCGGAAGGAGGGGTTCCCGGCGAGCAGGTTCAGCCAGCGCCCGAGCACCAGCGCGGGTGTCGGCTGCAGGGCGTCGATGACCGCCTGAATGGTCTCGGAGACCTGTTCCCGGGCCTGCCCGGAGGCGGGGCAGGAAGCCTTCTGTTCCAGCCCGAGGGCCAGCTTGCCGAAGTGGTGTTTCTCGATCTCGTTGAGCCGCAGGGCTTCCGCGAGGGCGGCCAGCACGGCGGTGGAGGGGTTGGTGTCGCGTCCCTGTTCCAGGCGGGCCAGGTAGTCTGCGCTGACACCGGCGAGCGCGGCCACCTCCTCGCGGCGCAGACCGGGTGTGCGCCGTCGCCGCCCGGCGGGCAGTCCGACGTCCTCGGGCTGCAGTTGCGCGCGGCGGGCGATCAGGAACTCGGCGAATTCGGAACGGGACACCCTTCCATACTGCCTGGTCCTGGTTCCGTTATCCGCGCCCTGGCAGTCCCCGGATAACCACGGTGTGGATAAGCGGACCGGAGTCCACTTAGAGTGGTTGACATGACGACTTCCGAGCAGACCACTCTCGCCCCCGGCTCCTGGACCCTGGACGCCGCCCACTCCTCGGTCAACTTCACCGTGAAGCACCTGGGCATCTCCAAGGTCCGCGGCCGCTTCAACCGCTTCGAGACCGGCTTCGTGGTCAACGAGGCCGGCGAGGCCGCCATCGAGGCCACCATCTACTTCGACTCCTTCGACACCGGCAACGAGATGCGCGACGGCCACGTCCGCAGCGCCGACATCCTCGATGTCGCCAACCGCCCGCACCTGACCTTCCGCGTCCCCGAGCCCGTCGCCCTGAGCGAGGAGTTCGAGGTCACCGGTGAGGCCACCATCGGCGGCATCACCAAGCCCGTCACCCTCGAGGTCGAGTGGGGCGGCGTGCAGGTCTTCCCGCAGGACAACAAGGAGCACGCCGGCTTCACCGCCTCCGGCACCATCAAGCGCAGCGAGTTCGGCGTCGCCCCGGGCATGCCCAACGCCATGCTGAGCGACAAGATCGCCATCGAGCTCGACATCCAGCTCGTCGCCCCGTAAGTCCGGGAGCTACCCGCCGCATCGGAAAAGTCAACGCCCCCTGTGGAATTCCATAGGGGGCGTTCGGCCGTGCGCGGAAGGTCAGTCCGCCCAGACCGTTTCGATCGGGGTGCCCTCGTTCGGCGGCGGCGTCGGGATGCCCGCCGGCGTGCGCGAGAAGCGCGGGGCCGGGGCGTGCTGCACGACGCCGTCGATGTCGATCAGCCCGGTGCGGGCCTGGATGTGCGGATTCTGTTCGGCCTCGGTGAAAGTCAGGACCGGGGTGGTGCAGGCGTCGGTGTGCTCGAAGACCGCCCACCACTCGTCGCGGGTTTTGGTCTTGAACTTCTCGGTGAACAGCTTGCGCAGCTGGTCCTGGCCGTTGGGGTCGAGCTGGTTGGGCAGGCCCTCGGGCGAGATCTCCAGGCCCTGCAGCAGTTCCGCGTAGAACTGGGGCTCGATGCAGCCCACGGCCATGTACTTGCCGTCGGAGGTCTCGTAGGTGTCGTAGAAGGCCATGCCGGTGTCGAGCAGGTTGGTGCCGCGCTCGTCGGACCACAGGCCGACGCCCTTCATGCCCCAGATCATGTGCGAGAGCGCGAGTGCGCCATCGATCATGGCGGCGTCGATGACCTGGCCCTTGCCGGAGTTCTGGCGTTCCACCAGCGCGGCCAGGATGCCGAAGACCAGGAACATGGAACCGCCGCCGAAGTCGCCGACCATGTTCAGCGGCGGCACGGGGCGTTCGCCCTTACGGCCGATGGCGTTCAGCACACCGGTGAGCGAGATGTAGTTGATGTCGTGTCCGGCGCGGTCGGCCATCGGGCCGTACTGGCCCCAGCCGGTCATGCGTCCGTAGATCAGGCGCGGATTGCGTTCCAGCGCCGTGTCGGGGCCCAGCCCCATGCGCTCGGTGACGCCGGGCCGGAAGCCCTCGAGCAGCACGTCGGCCTTCTCGATGAGCCCGAGCACCTGCTCGATGTCGGCGGGATCCTTCAGGTTCGCCTCGACGATGGTGCGGCCGCGCCACTGCGGACGCTCCATGAAGCCGGGCAGCATGCCGGGCCGCTGCACCCGCACCACGTCGGCGCCGAGGTCGGCGAGCAGCAGCGCCGCGTGCGGACCGGGGCCGATGCCGGCCAGTTCAACAACCCGGATGCCCGCGAGCGGGCCCTGCTTGGCGGTGGATGGAGTGCTCACGCCCTACCTCGGTTCGTCGTCGAATCCTGCGCACCGGCTCACACACCGGTGTTGACGGTATGACAATAACGCGAAGTCTCCGCGGCCCTCAGCGGGTGGCCCGGTGCGCTAGCGATCGATGATCGGCAGCGGCAGGGTGGGCGGGGGCGGGGGTCCGGGGAGCTCCGAGCGCGGCAGCCGCAGGGTGGGCGCTTCGCCCGCGGCCCGGCGCATGGTCGGGTTCGGGTCCTCGAACAGGCGTTCCTTGGCGGGCAGCCCGTAGAACGCGCGGGCATTGTCCTCGAGCACCCGGTGCAGATCGGAGCCCACGGCGTCGGCGAGCAGCGAGATATCGGAGTCGCGGAACGGCCGTCCGGCCCGGGTACCCGGCAGGTCGGTGCCGAACATCAGGGCCTCGGGGTTGACGGTGTGGATCTTGCGCAGGGCCGAGCCCACATTCATCGCCACCCGCCCGAAGCCGGAGGCCTTCACCTTGGCCCCGCGGTCGACCAGGTTGAGCAGGTAGGGCAGGCAGTCGTCGGACATGCCCAGATGGTCGATCGACAGCTTGGGCAGCTTGGTGATGACCGGTTCCAGCGAGCCCAGCATGGACCCGTCGATGTAGAGCTCCACATGCCAGCCGGCCAGTTCGTAGGCCCGCAGCGCCAGCATGGTGAGCCCGACGATGTCGCCGCCCGCGCGCTTGAGATTGAACCGGATGGCCCGCACCCCGGCCCGGTTCAGCTCGAGGATCTCCGCGTCGGTGGCGTCCACGTGCAGATTGGTGACACCGACCCAGCCCTCGCCGAGTTCGGCGAGGGCGGCCAGCAGATAGCTCTGATCGGTGCCCTGGAACGACCCGCTGACCACGGCGCCACCGTCGATATCGAAGCGGGACATGCGCTTGCGATAGGCGGCGATGGTGTACGGGTCGGGCAGGTAGCCCTCGTTCTCGACCAGCGGGAACCGCGGATCGAAGATGTGGAGATGGGCATCGAACACGTGATCAGCATGCCTCAGAACGGTGACATGTGTGGACAACCTTGTCCGGCAGCCGGATTGGCGCTGGTCAGGACACCTTGCCCGGCGCTGGTCAGGAAACCTTGCCGGGTTCGGAGGCGGCGAGCATCTCGTCGCGCTCGACGACCTTGACCCGCTCTCGGCCCTGCGGCTCGCCCAGGGCGCGCTCGTGCGCGTCGAGGCGGTACCAGCCGGCCCAGGTGGTGAACGGGATGCCCTTGTGCTCGAGGAATTCGGTGACCGCCTCCAGCTCCGGCCGCGCGGCCGGGGTGAAGTTCGGGGCGTCGTCGAGCAGGCAGGCGATGGTCTCGTTGGCGTCGCCCTTGGTGTGGCCGATGAGGCCGACCGGGCCGCGCTTGATCCAGCCGGTCACGTAGGTAGCGGGCATGTAGCGGGCCGCGCCGTCGGCGTCCTCGTCGACGAGCACGCGCCCGGCCTCGTTGGGCACGGTGCCGGCCTGGTCGTCGAAGGGCAGCAGCGGGATGTTCTGCGACAGGTAGCCGACCGCGCGGTACACGGCCTGGATGTCCCAGTCCTTGAATTCGCCGGTGCCCTTGCAGTTTCCGGTGCCGTCGAGCTGGGTGCGCTCGGTGCGCAGGCCCACGACCTTGCCGTCGGCGCCGATGATCTCCGACGGGTTCTCGAAGAAGTGCAGGAACAGCTTGTGCGGGCGGTCGCCGACATCGCGGATGGCCCACTGCTCCAACGTATTGCAGATCATGTCGACCTGCTTGGAGTGGCGGCGCGCGGCCTCGGAGCCCTCGTCGTAGTCGATGTCCTCGGGGTCGACGATGACCTCGATGGTCGGGGAGTGGTCGAGTTCGCGCAGCTCGAGCGGGGTGAACTTGGCCTGGGCGGGTCCGCGGCGGCCGAAGACGTGGACCTCGAGGGCCTTGTTGCCCTGCAGGCCCTCGTAGACGTTCGGCGGGATCTCGGTGGGCAGCAGTTCGTCGCCGGTCTTGGCGAGCACGCGGGCCACGTCGAGGGCCACGTTGCCGACACCGAGGACGGCGACCTTCTCCGCGTCCAGCGGCCAGGTGCGCGGCACGTCCGGGTGGCCGTCGTACCAGGACACGAAGTCGGCGGCGCCGTAGGAGCCGTCGAGGTCGATGCCCGGCACCTCGAGGGCGCGGTCGGCGTTGGCGCCGGTGGAGAAGATGACCGCGTCGTAGAACTGACGCAGGTCCTCGAGGGTGATGTCGACGCCGTAGTCGATATTGCCGAGCAGGCGGACCTGCGGCTTGTCGAGGACCTTGTGCAGGGCGGTGATGATGCCCTTGATGCGCGGGTGGTCGGGCGCGACGCCGTAGCGGATCAGGCCGAAGGGCGCGGGCATGCGCTCGTAGAGGTCGATGCTCACCTCGGCATCGGACTTCATCAAGGCATCGGCGGCGTAAATACCGGCCGGGCCTGCGCCCACGATCGCAATGCGTAGCGGGCGGGTCGCTGCACTCTGTTCGGTCATTCTTCCGCGCACCCTTTGGGTCGAAACTAACTTGTCGTCAAAACTCAGCCGTCGTTCTTAGCTTAGGCTAAGTTGACGCCCTGGCTTCGGTGACCGCCGTTGGCCCCCGACGCTGCAGCGTTGCTGCGTAGTCTTGCTATTCCCGCGCCTGGGGCGGAAATTCTGCTGATTCTATCGATGGCGGACGAGGCCCTTCACGCGCAGGGCCGTGAACTGTGGGAATGCCGAGGCCCGAACCGTGGGAAGGCCGTGCCGGGCGGACGGCGGCGACCAGGCATGATCTACCCATGAGCGACGCCGAGGAGACAGCCGGGGAGACATCGGTTCCGATCGATCAGAACGAGGCCCGCAGCATGTGGCCGTTCCTGGTCGCGGCGGGCGTCATCGCGGTCGTGATCCTGGGCATCGTGATCGCGGCGCTGGTCTCGCCGGTTGAGAAGAATGTCACAGATTCCGATCGGCTCGCGGTGGCCGCGGGCAACTTCATCAAGTTCCGTAGCGACAACGGCAAGTACGATCCGGCCCTGTCCTGCAAGGGATTCGACGAGAACGCCTCTCCGCTGAAGAGTGCGGCCGCGACCGCGGGGACCATCACGTTCGACAAGCTGGCCGACCCGGCCGTCGACGGCGAGAAGGCCACGGCGCAGGTCACTTTCACCGTTGCCGGCGCCCAAACCACCTCGACCTGGCACTTCGCCCGGGAGAATTCCCGCTGGTTGGTCTGCAATTCCTGACAACGGCCGAAGTCGCGGCCGGGGTTTGACAGTGGGGCCGTTTTTTCGGCAGTCTCAACCCAGGTCATGAGTACCAGCGTCAAGCCCCGGCTGGCTGGTCGGCAACCCTCCTCCGCGGTGGGGTGCTCCGGGTGACGACCTGGCCTCGCATCGGACAGCGGTGCGGCAAGTGCGGATTCACAGGAGGTACAAGTGAGCTACGCGGGTGACATCACGCCGAAGCAGGCGTGGGAACTGTTGCGCGACAACCCCGATGCGGTGCTGGTGGATGTGCGTACCGAAGCCGAGTGGCGGTTCGTCGGGGTGCCCGACACCAGCGGCATCGGCCGGCCGACCGCGCTGATCGAGTGGGTGGACGTCTCCGGCACGCCCAATGCCCGTTTCACCGATCAGCTGAAGCAGGCGCTCGGCGATCGCGGCCAGGACTCGGCCGCGCCGGTCATCTTCATCTGCCGCTCCGGTCAGCGCTCCATCGGCGCGGCCACCGCCGCCACCACCCTCGGCATCGCCCCGTCCTTCAATGTGGTCGACGGCTTCGAGGGTGCGCTCGACGGTCAGGGGCATCGCGGCGGCACCGGCTGGCGGGCCGACGGCCTGCCCTGGCGTCAGTCATGAGTTTCGTGTCCGGCCGGATCGCAGGGAGGCAGTCATGATCACCGGTGGTTCCTTCGACAAACCGCTCCCCGAGGGCGTCGGCCCCGCTACGCAGGCCGTGCGCGGCGGCACCCGGCGCTCCGGGTTCGACGAGACCTCCGAGGCGCTGTTCCTCAATTCGGGTTTCGTCTACGAGAGCGCCGAGGCGGCCGAGGCGTCCTTCACCGGCGATATCCAGCACTTCGTCTACTCCCGCTACGGCAACCCGACGGTCGCCATGTTCGAGGAGCGGCTGCGCCTGATCGACGGCGCGGAGGCCTGTTTCGCGACGGCTTCCGGCATGTCGGCGGTGTTCACCGCGCTGGGCGCGCTGCTCGCCGCGGGTGACCGCCTGGTGGCGGCGCGCAGCCTGTTCGGCTCCTGCTTCGTGGTGGCCAACGAGATCCTGCCGCGCTGGGGCGTGGAGACCGTCTTCGTCGACGGCGAGGATCTGGACCAGTGGGAACAGGCGCTGTCGGTGCCGACCCAGGCCGTCTTCTTCGAGACCCCCTCCAACCCCATGCAGACCCTCACCGATGTGCGCGCGGTCTCCGATCTCGCGCACGCGGCGGGTGCGAAGGTGGTGCTGGACAATGTCTTCGCCACTCCGCTGCTGCAGCGCGGCTTCGACCTGGGCGCCGACATCACCGTGTACTCGGGCACCAAGCACATCGACGGGCAGGGCCGGGTGCTCGGCGGCGCGATCCTCGGACCGCAGGACTACATCGACGGCCCGGTGAAGAACCTGATGCGCCACACCGGTCCGGCGATGAGCCCCTTCAATGCGTGGACCCTGCTCAAGGGTCTGGAGACCATGCCGCTGCGCCTGCGCCAGTCGGTGGACTCCGCGCTGAAGATCGCCGGGTTCCTGGAGACGCATCCCGCCGTGGCATGGGTGAAGTACCCGTTCCTGTCCTCGCACCCGCAGTACGAGCTGGCCAAGCGTCAGATGTCCGGCGGCGGCACGGTGATCACCTTCGAGCTGAAGGCGCCGGAGAACGAGGCCAAGAAGCGCGCTTTCGAGGTGCTCAACCGCCTGCGCATCGTCGACATCTCCAACAACCTCGGCGATGCGAAGACGCTGATCACGCATCCGGCCACCACCACCCACCGGGCGATGGGCCCGGAAGGCCGTGCGGCCGTGGGGCTCACCGATGGCGTGCTCCGCATCTCCATCGGGCTCGAGGACGTGGAGGACCTGCTCAATGACCTGGACCAGGCGCTGAGCTGATCCGGCGCGAGTCGTCGAGCATTGATTGACAGCATGCTGTCAAACATGACAGCATGCTGTCATGCTGAAAACAGTCCACATGGCCGTGTACGACACCTTCTCGGACTGGGAGGTCGGGCATGCGACCGCACACATCAATCGCGCACTCTGGCACCGCGAGCCGGGAACCTGGCAGGTGAAGACGGTCGCCCTCGGCGCCGGGCCGATCACCTCGATGGGCGGCATGCGGGTCCTGCCCGATCTGGTTCTGGATGAGCTGAAGCCCGCCGACAGCGCCATGCTGATCCTGCCGGGATTCGAAACCGAGCGGCATTCCGAGACGCCGGCGGCCTTCGCGCGCAAGGCCCGGGAGTTTCTGGCGGCCGGGGTGCCGGTGGCGGCGATCTGCGGCGCGACCTTCGGGCTGGCGCAGGAGGGCCTGCTGGACGATCGGCGGCACACCAGCAATGACGCGGGATATCTTGCGTACAGCGGATATTCGGGTGGCGAGCACTATGTTCAGGCGACCGCGGTCACCGACGGTGACCTGATCACCGCGACCGGCACCCGGCCGGTCGATTTCGCCCGCGAGATCTTCGCGCGCCTGGGTATCTACGAGCCGCACGTACTGGAGTCCTGGTACCGGCTGTACGGAAACAATGATCCCGCGGGCTTCTACGCGTTGTTCGAGTACGAGCAGCAGCGCGCGGCGGCCGCGCAATGACCCGCACCGCGCAGCAGCTGTTCGGGGCCGCGGCCGTCACCTCGTTCAAGCTGAACGGCCAATTCCTCTCGATCGCAGAGGAATTGGCCAAGCCGTCCGGGATCACGGTCGCGTGGTGGCAGGTGCTCGGCGCGATTCTGCACGAACCGCTCCCGGTGGCCGGTATCGCCCGCGAAATGGGTATCACCCGCCAGAGCGTGCAGCGCATCGCGGATGTGCTGGCGGACAAGGGATTCGTGGAATACCGCCCCAATCCGGCGCATCGGCGCGCGAAGCTGGTGGCCATCACCGAGGCGGGTCACGACGCGGTGCGGCGGATCGACCCGCAGCACGCGGCCATGGCGAAACGGCTGGTGGCGCAGCTGGGTATCGAGCAGCTGGCCCACATCGTGGACGCGCTGACGACCCTGTCGGCCGCCCTCGACGCGCTCGAGGGCGACGCGGCGGGCATGGCCTGACTACAGCGCGAACGGGTCCTTGGTCTTGCCGACCAGGGCGGCCACCGACGGCAGGATGGTGGTCGGGCGGTACGGGAACTGCTCGACCAGGGCCGGGGTGGAGATGCCGGTGGTGACCAGGATGGTCCGCATGCCCGCCTCCAGGCCCGAGATGACGTCGGTGTCCATCCGGTCGCCGATCATGACGGTGGACTGGGAGTGGGCACCGATGCGGCGCAACGCCGATCGCATCATCAGCGGGTTGGGCTTACCGACGTAGTAGGGCCTGCGGCCGGTGGCCTCGGTGATGAGGGCGGCGACGGAGCCGGTGGCCGGAAGGATGCCTTCGCGGGACGGGCCGGTGGCGTCCGGGTTGGTGGCGATGAAGCGCGCGCCCGCGGAGATCAGCCGGATGGCGGTGGTGATGGCTTCGAAAGAGTAGGTGCGGGTTTCACCGAGCACCACGTAGTCCGGGTCGGAATCGGTGAGAACGTAACCGATTTCGTGCAGCGCGGTCGTCAGGCCGGATTCACCGACCACGTAGGCGGTGCCGCCTGGGCGCTGGTCGTTGAGGAAGGTCGCGGTGGCGAGGGCGGAGGTCCAGATGGACTCGACCGGAATGTCGAGGCCGGTGTGCCTGAGCCGGGCCTGCAGATCGCGCGCGGTGTAGATCGAATTGTTGGTGAGCACCAGGAACGGAATGTCGTTGTCGCGCAGTTCGGCAAGGAACTGATCGGCCCCGGGCACCATGTGATTCTCGTGCACGAGGACGCCGTCCATGTCGGTCAGATAGGAGAGGATCGGTTCAGCGCTCGCGTTGGTCACGCGCACATTCTCCGCTATCCCGGGACCGAACGCTCATATATTCCTGCTCTTGCCGACCGTCCGACCGGTTTCATCCCCGGAATACCGTCCGCCCACCCGGGGTTCGATCCCTTGGGTGTGACCCCTGCCGCACCGCGTTTCACCGCTGACCTATCGTGCGAAGTAGGACCGTTCTCGATGCCCGGTGTCGCGGCGGTCGTGCGGGAGGTTGGCCCGCACAGCTCGAGCGCAGCAAGGCGACAGGAGTCCCCAGGTGAAAGACCTCAAGCTCGGTTACAAGGCGTCCGCGGAACAGTTCGGCCCGCGCGAACTGGTGGAGCTCGCGGTGGAGGCGGAGGCGCACGGCCTCGACAGCGCCACCGTCTCCGACCATTTCCAGCCGTGGCGGCACAATGGCGGGCATGCCCCGTTCTCGCTGGCCTTCCTGGCCGCGGTGGGCGAGCGCACCAAGCGCATTCAGCTCGGCACTTCGGTGCTGACCCCGACCTTCCGCTACAACCCCGCGGTCATCGCACAGGCCTTCGCCACCATGGGCTGCCTGTACCCGGATCGCATCATGCTCGGCGTCGGCTCGGGTGAGGCGCTGAACGAGATCGCCACCGGGTTCCAGGGCGAATGGCCGGAGTTCAAGGAGCGTTTCGCGCGGCTGCGCGAGTCGGTGGACCTGATGCGCGCACTGTGGACGGGCGAGCGGGTGGACTTCGACGGCCAGTACTACAAGACCGTCGGCGCCTCGATCTACGACGTGCCCAAGGGCGGCATCCCGGTCTACATCGCCGCGGGCGGCCCGCTGGTGGCCCGTTATGCCGGCCGCGCCGGTGACGGTTTCATCTGCACCTCCGGCAAGGGCATGGACCTCTACACCGAGAAGCTGATGCCCGCCGTCGCGGAGGGTGCCGCCAAGGCCGGCCGCTCCGTCGACGACATCGACCGGATGATCGAGATCAAGATCTCCTACGACACCGATCCCGTTCTGGCACTGGAGAACACCCGATTCTGGGCCCCGCTCTCGCTGACCGCGGAGCAGAAGCACTCCATCACCGATCCCATCGAAATGGAGGCGGCCGCCGACGCGCTGCCGATCGAGCAGATCGCCAAGCGCTGGATCGTGGCCAGCGATCCGGACCAGGCGGTCGAGCAGATCAAGCCGTACCTGGACGCGGGCCTGAACCACCTGGTCTTCCACGCGCCCGGTCATGATCAGCGCCGGTTCCTGGATCTGTTCCAGCGCGATCTGGCGCCCCGCCTGCGCGCAATCGGGTAGGCGCGGAAATCAGCCCATAACGGTCGGTAGGCTTTCGCCCATGGCTGCCACACCGGTTTCCAGTGTGTACATCGCGTCCCCCGAGGGCGACACCGGCAAGTCGACGGTGGCGCTCGGCGTCCTGCAGGCCCTCGCGGCGACCACGCCGCGAGTGGGCGTGTTCCGGCCGATCACCAGGTCCGCGATCGGGCGCGACTACATTCTCGAGCTGTTGCTCGAGCACTCCACCGCCGATGTCGACTACGACCAGGCCATCGGCGTCACCTACGAACAGGTGCACGAGGATCCGGACGCGGCGATCAGCGAGATCGTCATGCGGTACCATGCGGTCGCCAAGCAGTGCGACGCCGTGCTCATCGTCGGCTCGGACTACACCGATGTCGCCAGCCCCAGCGAACTGCGCTACAACGCCCGCATCGCGGTGAACCTCGGCGCGCCCGTACTGCTGGTGGTGCGCGGAATGGGCCGCACCCCTGAGGAATTGGGCCAGCTGGTGGAGCTGTGCCGCGCCGAGCTGGCGGCCGAGCACGCCAAGCTGGTGGCGGTGATCGCCAACCGGTGCGAGCCCGGGCAGCTGGAAGCCGACGCCGCCGCCCTGAAGCGGGCCTGCACCGTGCCGTCCTGGACGCTGCCGGAGGTGCCGCTGCTGCAGGCGCCCACCATGGAGGAGTTGCGCGAGGCGATCGGCGGCGAACTCTACAGCGGCGACCCGGAACTCATGCAGCGCGAGGCGCTCGAGGTGATCGTCGGCGGTATGACCGCCGAGCACATTCTGGAACGCCTCGCCGACGGCGTCGCCGTCATCACCCCCGGTGACCGCTCCGACGTGCTGCTCGCGCTGGTGAACGCCCATGAGGCGGAGGGCTTTCCGTCGCTGGCCGGCATCATCATGAACGGCGGCATGCTGCCCGAGCCGTCCATCGCGCGGCTGATGGCGGGCCTCAAACCCAAGCTGCCCATCCTCGCCACCGACCTCGGCACCTTCGAGACCGCCAAGGCCACCGCGCTCACCCGCGGCCGCGTCTCGCTGTCCAGCATCCGCAAGGTGGACACCGCGCTGGCCCTCATGGAGCAGCGGGTCGATCCGCGGGAACTGCTGCGGCAGATCGAGATTCCCATCCCGAACATCGTCACCCCGCAGATGTTCGAGTACCAGCTCATCGACCGCGCCCGCAACGACCGCAAGCGCATCGTGCTGCCCGAGGGCGACGACGACCGCATTCTGCGCGCGGCCGGGCGGGTGCTGCAGCGCAAGATCGCCGACCTCACCATCCTCGGCGAGGAGGCGGCGGTGCGCGGCCGCGCCGCCGAACTCGGGGTGGACATCGAGGCCGCCGAGGTGCTCGACCCCAAGACCTGCCCGCTGCGCGACGAATTCGCCGAGGAGTACGCCCGCCTGCGTGCCCACAAGGGCATGACGGTGGACCGCGCCCGCGAATTCATGAGCGACATCTCGTATTTCGGCACCATGATGGTGCACATGGGGGTCGCCGACGGCATGGTGTCGGGCGCGGCGCACACCACCGCGCACACCATCCGCCCGTCCTTCGAGATCATCAAGACCGAGCCGGGCGTGTCGACGGTGTCCAGCGTCTTCCTCATGTGCCTGGCCGACCGGGTGCTGGTGTACGGCGACTGCGCCGTGGTGCCGGACCCGACCTCCGACCAGCTGGCCGATATCGCCATCTCCTCCGCCCGCACCGCCGTCCAGTTCGGCATCGATCCGCGCGTGGCCATGCTCTCCTATTCCACGGGTGAGTCGGGTTCCGGCGCGGACGTCGACAAGGTGCGCGCCGGCACCAAGCTGGTGCACGAGCGGGCGCCGGAACTGCTGGTGGAGGGGCCGATTCAATACGACGCCGCCATCGAGCCCACGGTGGCCAAGACCAAGCTGCCGAATTCCCAAGTGGCGGGCCAGGCGACGGTCTTCATCTTCCCGGACCTCAATACCGGCAACAACACCTACAAGGCGGTGCAGCGCAGCGCCGGGGCCGTCGCCATCGGCCCGGTGCTGCAGGGTCTGCGCAAGCCGGTCAACGATCTGTCGCGGGGCGCGCTGGTCGCGGACATCGTGAACACCGTCGCGATCACCGCGATTCAGGCTCAGCAGGAGGCGTGATGAAGGTTCTGGTGATCAATTCCGGATCCTCGTCCATCAAATATCAGCTGCTCGATCCGGCGACCGCCGATGTGTGCGCGCAGGGCGTGGTGCAGCGCATCGGCGAGGCGGTCGAGCGGGATGCGGTGACCGTCGAACACACCTCGGGCGAGAAGACTTTCGAGTATCAGGGGCCCATCGCCGATCACGCGCAGGGCCTGCGGGTGGTGTTCGATCTGTTCATCGCGAGCGGCCAGGATCTGGCGCACGCGGATCTGGCCGCGGTCGGGCACCGGGTGGTGCACGGCGGTGAGGTCTTCTACCAGCCGACGCTCATCACCGACGCGGTGGTGCAGGCCATCGTCGACCTGTCCTCCCTTGCGCCGCTGCACAATCCGCCCAATGTCATCGGCATCGAGTCGGCGCGCGCGCTGCTGCCGGACGTGCCGCAGGTCGCGGTGTTCGACACCGCCTTCTTCCACAATCTGCCCGCCGCGGCGAAGACCTACGCCATCGACGCGGAAATCGCGGCGGCGCACGGTGTTCGCAAGTACGGTTTCCACGGCACCTCGCACGATTACGTGTCCGGCCAGGTCGCGGCCTTCCTCGGGAAGGACAGAACCGAGCTGAACCAGATCGTGCTGCACCTCGGCAACGGCGCGTCGGCCTCGGCCATCCGGGCCGGGCAGGCGGTGGACACCTCCATGGGCCTGACCCCGTTGGAGGGCCTGGTCATGGGAACCCGGTCCGGGGATCTGGATCCGGGGATCATCTTCCATCTCATCCGTACCGCGGACATGGATGTGAACGATGTGGACGCCCTGCTCAACCGGAACTCCGGGATCAAGGGCATCTCCGGTGTCAATGACTTCCGGGAGCTCGGCCGCCTCATCGAAACCGGCCATCCGACCGCGAAATTGGCGTTCGACGTCTACATCCACCGGCTGCGCCGCTACATCGGCGCCTACCTGATCGAGCTGGGGACGGTGGACGCCATCACCTTCACCGCCGGTGTCGGTGAGAACGACGCCAAGGTGCGCGCCGAGTCGCTGGCGGGGCTGGAGCGGTACGGGATTCGCATCGACGCCGACCGGAACACCGCGAAAGACCGTACGGCCCGGCGCATCTCGACCGGCGACTCGGATGTGTCGGTGCTGGTGGTCCCGACCAACGAGGAACTCGCCATCGCCCGCGCCGCCGCCGATCTGGTCGGCTGAGCGCCGCCGCACCCCGCATGGCGATTCGGACTTCACGAAAACATCATGATGGACCTGGCATGGTGGTCACCGGATCCGGTTAGCCCGGTCCACCGGAACCCGTGTCGCACCACGCACAACCGTGGTAGGGGCCGAAATTCCCTCGCCGGCCCCGTGGTTCGCAGACTGCCTCTGTGACCGCCGCGGGCGACACGGGACTCTTCCGGTGCCTCAGAACCAGGATTTGGCGCGCACCGCGTTGGCCAGATCCACCAGCGCGTACCGGTGGGTGCGTTCGGGCGCGGAGCGGGCCAGGCCGCGCAGGCCGGTCTCGATGCCGCGCCGGAGATCCCGCTCGGTGAACGGTGACCCGAACAGCTTGGAACCGGCCGATCTCGGCTGCTTCCCGGCCTGTACCCAGCCCAGCGCGATCCCCAGGGTGAGAATCCGCAGCTGGGCCGCGCGACCCTCGCCGGGCGGCAGATCCTGCACCCGCGCCGCCGCCACCCGCAGTGTCGACTCGTCCAGTTCCGCGGCGGGCGCGCAGGTCAGCAGCATGAGAATGGCCGTCATCCGGGCCTCCGCGTAATGCCGTGAGGCGGGCGGCACCTGATCCAGCGCGTGCACGGCGGCGGTGGTGTTCCCGGCCGCGGCCAGCTGGCGGGCCAGGCCGAAGGCGGCGCTCACCACGCCCCGATCGGTGCGCCACACGGTGGCGTAGTAGTTCTCGGCGTAGGACCGCCATTCCTCGGGATCGGGCGAATCCCAGTGCTGGAGAACGAGTTCCGCGGTGGCGGCCAGCGCCAGCTTGGGCGCGATCTCGCCGGGCAGCGCCTCCAGCACGGTGTCGAAGCGGGCGAAGGCGCGCTCGTACTCCAGTTCCAGCAGCTCGGTCAGGCCCAGGTACCAGTCGATGCGCCAGTCCGGGGCCGGCGGCAGCGGCTCGTCGGTGAGCCGGGCCAGCAGCATGCGGGCGGCCGCGGGCTCGTCGAGGTCCAGGTGGGCGCGGGCCTCGGCCAGCGTCACCTCCAGTTCGAAAGTCTCGGGCGCCCCGCCGGGTTCAGCCGACGCGCGCTGGCGGGCGTGCCGCAGTTCGTCGAGGGAGTGCCGGGGTTCGGGATGCGCGGCCCCGGCCAGCAGCGGCGCGGACGGGTCGCCCGGATCGATGATGGGCACCGGCAGCGCCGCCACCACATCGCGGGGCTGCAGCAGGGTGTCGCGGGGGACGCCGTCGATGATGCCGTCGGTCTGCGCGATGAGCTCGCCGGTGCCGAAACTGGTGCGCGGCGGGCTGAACAGCGTGGACAGCTGCGGATGCTCATTGCCGGTCTCGACGGCCAGGATCTCCCGCAGCACGCCGGTGAGCTGGGTGGCGAGCAGGCGTGCGGAGGGGAAGCGGCGCTCCGGGTCCGGGTGGGTGGCGCGCAGCAGCAGCCGGTAGAGGAACGGGTGCCGGGCCAGCACCGGCTGCTCCTTCGGATCCGGGATGCCGTCGACGTAGGCGCCGCGTTCCATCGGCAGGTGCAGGGTGAGCACGGCCAGCGTGCGGCCCACGGTGTAGATGTCGGAGGCCACCGTCGGCCCGGTCTGCCCGATCTCGGGCGCCTGGAATCCCCTGGTGCCGTACAGGTTTCCGTACGCCTCGAACTGGGTGACCGCGCCCAGGTCGATGAGCTCCACGCGGTCGGTGGTGATCATGATGTTGTCGGGCTTGAGGTCGTTGTAGGCCAGCCCCACCGAATGCAGATAGTCCAGGGCCGGAAGGATTTCCAGCAGGTAGGCGATGGCCTCGGCGACCGGCATGCGGTCGGGCGCATGGTGATCGAGCAGATCGCGCAGCGAAGGCCCGCCCACGTACTCCATGACGATGTAGCCGATCGGCGTCCCGTCCGGCCCCGGGTGTTCCACGAAGTTGTGGATCTTCACGATGCTCGGATGCACGACCTCGGCCAGGAACTGCCGTTCCGCCAGCGCGACCGCCTGTGCCTCGGCGTCACCGGCGTGCAACAGGCCCTTGAGCACCACCCAGCGGTCGCTCACATTGCGGTCGATGGCCAGGTAGATCCAGCCCAGTCCGCCGTGCGCGATACAGCCCTGGATCTCGTACTGTCCCGCCACCCGGTCGCCGGGATACAGCGAGGGCCGGAAATCGTAAGGCGCACCGCAGGTCTGGCAGGTGCCCGCGGTGGTGGACACCTGGGTCGGGGAGGCCCGCCCGACCGGCTTGCCGCACCGCCAGCAGAACCGCCGCCCCTCGGCCACCACCGGATCGTCGAGCACGGCGGCTTCCGGATCCACCGGTTCCACCGCCGGGATCGGCACCAGTCCGGCCCCGAGCCGCCGCACCGCGGGGCGCGGGCGGGTCATGCGGGCGGTGCGCTGGGAGGGCCGGGTCGGAGTGCGCGACTCGTCCTCGGCGCTCGAAACACCCGGCGCCACCGGGATTTCCGGTTCCACGGCGGTCGGCTCCGTGCCGGGGGATTCCGCGCGCGGCGTCGGCTCGGTGCGCTGGGCGGGCCGGGTGCCCGCGCCATCGTCGTCGCCGGCCGGTGCGTGCCGCGTGGTCACCTCGGTCCGGGCGGGCCAGTACGGCCCCACGGTCATCTCGGTGCGCGCGACCGCCTGCGTCCCCTCGGGCTGTTCCGGTGTGGTCATCGTCAGTCCTGATACCTCGGGGGCGGCGGAATGGCGGCGTCGCCGAGCTCGGTCACCAGCCAGCGGCGGTAGAGCCGGTTCCAGGTCCCGTCCGCGCGAAGGCGTTCCAGGGTGCCGTTGACGAAGCGGACCAGATCGTCCGCGCCCTTGGAGATGCCGATCCCGTACTGCTCGGTGCTCAGGTCGGGGCCGACCACCTCGGTGGCCGGATCCTGCTCGGCCAGCCCGGCCAGCACGGTGTCGTCGGTGCTGACCGCGTCCACCTGCCGCTGCTGCAGCACCACCAGGCAGTCGGCCCAGGTGGGCACGGTGAGGATGGACGCGGCGGGCTGCGCGCGCCGGACCAGGTCCAGCGAGGTGGTGCCGTTGACCAAGCACAGCCGTTTGCCCGCCAGATCGGTGAGTCCGTTGATGCCGGAGTTGCGCACGGCCAGCACGCGCTGATGCGCCTGCAGATACGAGGTGGAGAAGGTAACCGTCTGCCGCCGTTGACAATTGATGGTCATGGTCTTCACCACCACGTCCACGGTGTGCTCCTGCAGCGCCCGCTCGCGGTCGGCGGAGCCGAGGATCCGGAACTCCAGCGCCGCCGGATCGCCCAGCAGGTCCCGGGCCAGCTCGCGGGCGATCTCCACATCGAATCCGGCGAGCGTGCCGCTGGCCGGATCCCGGAAGCTGAACAGATTGCTGCCCGGGTCCAGGCCGACCAGCAGCCGCCCTCGCGCCCGGATGGCGTCGATGTCCGGCCCGTTCCTGGTGCCGTTGGGCCGCAGGCTCGCGGTCGGGTCACCGCAGTCGGTCACCTCCGGCGGCGGCGCGGTCTGGGTCTGTGCCGCAACGGCTCCCGACGGCAGCGGCGGCTCGACATAGCTGGGCACCCGGGTCGAGGGCGCGGGCGGCGGCGGACCGGTGTCGCCGCAGGCGGCCGTGCAGGCCACGGCCGCGGCCAGGGCCGCGAGAGTCAGGGAGCGGACGGGTCTTCGGGTCATCGGTACTCCCGCAGTCGGGGCCAGAGCCCGGCCGCGATCAGCACGGCGGTGGCGGTGCTCAGCACCAGCGCCCCGGGGCCGAGCAGGTCCAGCGCGCGGGCGGCATGCGAGGTGTCGGTACGCAGCATGTTCCGGGTGTCGGCGATGCCGTCGCCGAGCGCGCGGTCCAGCGCGTCGGTCTGGGCGGCGGCCTCGTTGGCGCCCGGCCCGGTGGCGACCGCGGCCGCACCGAGGAAGTCGCCCTTGGACAGCGCGTCGTTCATGCGCTGGTGCGCGGCCCGCCAGCGGTCCAGGGCGCCCGCCGCGGTCTGCACGTCGCGCGCGCCGGGCGCGTCGGTTCGATAGCCGGACAGGATGTTTCGCAGTTTGTCGATGGCCTGGTCGTAGGCCTTGTCGTAGTCCGCGCTGGTGTCGCGGCGCACCAGCTTGAGGGTCTCCGCGGTGCGGGCCTGCTGGGCCAGGATGCGGCTCTGGGTGAGCGCCGTGGTGGGGGTGCTGCCCTGGTCGCGGGCGTGGGTGGTGTCCACCGCGGAGATGATGCCCGCGATCACCGTCCAGGCCAGCAGCACCACCATGGTCCCGGTGGCCAGCAGCAGCCCGAGATTGAGCACCCGGTGCCAGCGCCGGTACAGGAACAGCTGTGCCGCGATCAGCGCCGCCACCACCAGCAGCGGCAGCAGGATGGCGGGCCAGGGCGGGCGCACGTGAGTGTGCTGGGTGGCGGTGATGGCGGTGGACCTGTGCTCCTGCAGTTCCTGCGCCATCGGCAGCAGCGTCCCCTGCATGAGGTTGGACGCCTCGCTCAGATAGGCCGCGCCCACCGGCTCCCCGGCGCGGTTGTTGACCCGCGCGGTCTCGATGACGCCGGTGTACACCGGCAGTCCGGTGGCGATGCCGCTGCGCAGCCGCGTATCGGTCTCCCCGTCACTGCGATTGGACTGGGTCACCAGTTCGGCCGCGGCCTCGCCGACCGCCTGGTTGTACCGGTCACGCACCGGCTTCGGTTCCAGCCCACCGGAAATGAAGGCGGCACCGGCCGAGGCGTCGGCCACCGACAGGGAGGTGTAGAGCCGCTGCGCCGAATAGGCATCGGGCTCCGACTGATCCAGCAGAACGTCCAGGGCGTGTTGCCGGTTGGTCACCGCGGTGGCGGTCACGAGGCCGGCCGCCACGCACAGGCTCAGCAGGACCAGCCCGATGGCGATCAGTTTGGCCGGGGAGGACTGGGCGAAACTGCGCAACTCGGTGGTCGCGAAGCGTTCGCGCCAGGCCGCCGCGGCGGTGCGCGGGGACAGCTCCGCGAGCCGCAATTCCTCGGTGCGAGCCATCCTCACCTCCTACTGACCGATATCGAACGACCGACTTGTTGCTGCCGGATGAGCTTATTGTGGACGTACCGCCGCTGTGACGCGGGAATCCCCGCGGTCTGCTCCGCCGAGCGGGGACGGTGCACGGCAGTGCGGTCGGACGATGGGATTGCGAAGATGCGTGGTGATGGGGACGGGTGGGCGGAGAGTCCGGATGGCACCCGCCAGTGGGGTCGTTTCGGCGCTGCCGGACTGTTGCTGCGCGCCCCGCTGGCCGGCGGCGGATCTGCAGTCCTGCTGCATCATCGGGCCGCCTGGACCCATCAGGGCGGGACCTGGGCGCTGCCCGGCGGAGCCCGCGACTCCCACGAGACCAGCGTGCACGCGGCCGTCCGCGAGGCCGAGGAGGAGGCCGGTATCGCGCCCGGCTCGATCCGGGTGCGCGGATCCCGCGTGACCGCGACCGCGCCCAGTGGCTGGACCTACACCACCGTCATCGCCGATGCCGCCGATCAACTGCGCACTCGCGGCAACCAGGAGAGTCAGGACCTGATCTGGGTGCCCGAGGACGAGGTCGAGGACCGGCCGCTGCACCCCGGCTTCGCCGCCGCCTGGCCCGCCCTGCGCGCCACGCCCACCCTGATCAGTCTCGAGGGAATCGCCGATACCGGCGCGGTGGCGGCCGCGTTGCCGCGCACCCTGGATCTGGCCGGGCAGGGATTCCTCTGGCTGCATTCGAATGGCGACGGGGCCGGCCGCACCGCCCGCATCGGCGCGCCCGCATCGGTCACGGAACAGACCAATTTGGCCGGAAATGTGTTGTTCCTCACTTTGGACCAGGTGTTGTCTTGAGGCGTGACAACGCGCGAGGTTCCCACCTACTGCCGGATCTGTGAGCCCCTCTGCGGGCTGATCGCCACCGTCGAGGACGGGAAGCTGGTGCGCCTGCGCGCCGACAAGGACCATCCGCTCTCCCGCGGCAACGCCTGCCCCAAGGGCATCGCCTTCACCGAGATCCAGAACGATCCCGACCGGGTGCTGTATCCCCTGCGGCGCACGGCCTCCGGCGCGTTCGAACGGGTCTCCTGGGACACGGCGCTGGACGAGATCGGCGCACGCCTGCGCGAGCTCATCCGCGAGCACGGAATCGAGAGTCTCGGCTGGTATTTCGGCAATCCGTCCTCCTTCTCCTATTCACACACCCTGTGGATGGTGGGTTTCCAGCTGGCCGCCGGGCTGAAGCACGTGTATTCGGCCGGTTCCCAGGACATCAACAACCGCTTCGTGGCCAGCGAGCTGCTCTACGGCTCCCTCACCACCGTGCCGGTGCCCGATCTGGACCGCACCGATTTCCTGCTCATGCTGGGCGCGAATCCCCTTGTCTCGCACGGCAGTGTGCTGAGCGCGCCGCGTATCCGCGAGAAGCTCACCGCCATCACGAAGCGGGGCGGGCGGGTGGTGGTGGTCGACCCGCGAAACACCGAGACCGCCAAGTTGTTCGAGCACGTCGGCGTGCGACCAGACGGTGACGCCTGGCTGCTGGCCTCTCTGTTGCAGGTGATCTTCGACGAGGGTCTGGAAGACACCGCGGCGCTGCGCCGCCAGGCCGGCGGCGCACGTGAATTACGGGATGCCGTAGCGCGTTTCACGCCCGAATTCACCGCCGAGGTCACCGGCCTCGAACCGGATCGGGTGCGCGCCCTGGCCCGCGATCTGGCCCGCGCCGAATCCGCCGCGGTTTACGGTCGCACCGGCACCTGCCTGGGCAGGCATGCGACCCTGGTGGCCTTCCTCATCGACGTCCTGTCCCTGGTGACCGGAAACCTCGACAGGCCGGGCGGTTCGGTCTTCGGCAAGGAACTGGTGGCGGTCTCCGAGCTGAGCGCCCGCCTCGGTTTCGCCGGCTACGGCAAGAACCATTCCCGCATCGGCGGATTCCCGGACGTGCTGGGTACCTTCCCGGCCGCCATCATGGCCAAGGAGATCACCACGCCCGGCCCGGGGCAGCTGCGTGCCCTGTTCACCTCGGCGGGCAATCCGGTTTCCTCGGTGCCCAATGGGCGCGAACTGGCCGCCGCGCTCACCGAACTGGACCTGTTCGTTTCCATGGACATATATGTCAACGACACCAACAGGATCGCCGACTACATCCTCCCGGCGACCACTTTCCTGGAGCGCGACGACATTCCGCTGCCCTTCACCGCGTTCTCCCCGACGCCGTACACCCAGTACACCGAGCGGGTCGTCGAACCATATGGGGAGGCTCGCGAGGAATGGCGGATCATCGACGCCATCGCGACCCGGATCGGTGTGCAGCCCTTCGCTATCGGCCCGGCCCGCCCGGCCGGTCGCCTGCTGAGCGCGCTGCGCCGCCGCGTCCCGGGCCTCGGCTCCGCCCGGCCCACCCCGACCCTGCTGGCCGATCTGGCCCTGCGCACCGGCCCCTACGGCGACCGATTCGGCCTGCGCCGCAATGGCCTCAGCCTGCGCATGCTGCGCCGTCACCCGCACGGGGTGGTGCTCGCCGACAGCATCGCCACCGGGGTGCTGCGGAACGTGGTGCGGCACAAGGGTGGCCGCGTCCGGCTGGATCCGGACGAGATCATCGGCGAACTGCGCGCCCTCAGCGCGCGGCCGGCCGATCCGGCCTATCCGCTGCGCGTCATCGGCCTGCGCGAACTGAAATCGCACAACTCGTGGATGCACAATGCCGAGCCGCTCATGCGCGGCGACCGCGAGCACGCCGCCCGCATCAACCCCAAAGACGCGGCGGTGGCGGGCATTTCCGACGGTGATCGTTGCCGGGTCACCTCCGCGCACGGCGCCATCGAGGTGACCGCCCGGCTCACCGAGGACATGACCGAGGGCACCGTGGCCATTCCGCACGGCTGGGGTCACGACGGCGGCTGGCAGCGCGCCAATGCCGCCGGGGGCGCGAACGTGAACGACCTGATGTCCACCGATCTCGCCGATGTGGAACGCCTCGCGGGCATGTCCAACCTGAACGGCGTCCCGATCCGCCTCGACCCGGTCGGTTAGCTAGCGGTCGTTCTCCAGGATCCGCTGCTTGATGGCGCGGGCGGCGGCCTGCGGATCGTCGGCCTCGGTAATGGCCCGCACCACCACGATTCGCGTCGCGCCCGCGTCCAGCACCTCGGGCAGGCTGCGGGCGTCGATGCCGCCGATGGCGAACCACGGGCGCTGTGTGTGCGAATCCGCCGTGGACCGGACCAGGTCGATGCCCGCGGGGGTGCGGCCCGGCTTGGTCGGGGTGGCGTACACCGGTCCGGTGCAGAAATAGTCGATGTGCTCGTCCACCGCGGCCAGTCCGGCCTGCGCGCGATTGTGCGTCGAGCGGCCCAGCACCACCTCGCCGCCCAGGATCTGCCGTGCGTACCAGGGCGGCAGGTCGCCCTGGCCCAGGTGCAGCACGTCCACCCCGGCCGCGAGCGCGATATCGGCGCGGTCGTTGCACGCGACCAGGGCGCCGTGGCGGCGGGCGGCGGCCTTCAGCTCGGCCAGCGCACCCAGTTCGGCCTTGGCCTCGAGCGGCCCGAACTGCTTCTCCCCGGGCGAGCCCTTGTCCCGCAGCTGGATGATGTCGACGCCGCCGGCCAGGGCCGCCTCGGCGAACTCCGCCAGGTCACCCCGGTCCCGGCGGGCGTCGGTGCACAGGTACAGCCGCGCGGTGGCGAGGCGTTCCCGTGGGGTGGCGGGCCGGTTCGGGTGGGAGGGTTGCACAGCTTCGACGGTAGTCGCGCTACGGTGTTCGAGTCGAAACGACCCGAGGGAGCGCACCCGGCGTGCAGCTGCGCGACGCTGCCGCCGAGTCCACTGTTTCGCGCGATATATATGCAGGTCCCGCGGATGCCGGGATGAGTTAGGTGGATTCACATGCGGACTCTGGCCGTCGTCGGCGGCGGTGTGATCGGACTTTCGGTAGCCTGGCGTGCCGCCGGAGCGGGCTGGACCGTCACCGTCTTCGACCCGGCCGTGGGCTCCGGATCCTCCTGGGTGGCGGGCGGCATGCTCGCCCCGCTCTCGGAGGGCTGGCCCGGTGAGGACGCCGCTCTCGCCTTCGGCGCCGCCTCCCTGATCCGCTGGCCCGGTTTCGCCGCCGAGCTGCGGGCCGTCACCGGCACCGATGTCTTCGTCGCCGATCAGACCCTGACCGTCGCCCTGGACGGCGCCGACGCCGCCGACCTGCGCACCATCGCCGACTGGGTGAATGCCCGCGGCCACGAGCTGCGCCTGCTGGACCGCGCCGGGGTACGCGCCGCCGAACCCGGCCTGGGCCGCGGCGTGCGCGCCGGACTGCTCGCCGTCGCCGAACCCGCCGTGGACAATCGCGTGCTGGTGACCGCGCTCCGAACCGCCTGCGCCGCGGCCGGAGTCGAGTTCCGCGCGGAGCGGGTGGAGTCGCCGGCCGGCCTGCCGCACGATCGCATCGTGCTCGCCACCGGCGCCGCGGCCGCCGACCTGTGGCCCGGTCTGCCGGTGCGCCCGGTGAAGGGCGAGATCCTGCGCCTGCGCCGCCGCCCCAGCGCCCCGCCCGTGCCCGCCCGTGTGGTCCGGGCCCGGGTGCACGGCCGGCCCATATATCTTGTGCCGAGACGTGACGGAATCGTGCTGGGTGCAACACAATACGAAGTCGGGTTCGACAACGCCGTCACCGTCGCCGGAGTCCGCGACCTGGTCACCGATGCCGAGGCCGTGCTGCCGGGTATCGGCGAGTACGAATTCGCCGAGGCCATCGCGGGTTCGCGCCCGGGCTCACCCGACAATCTGCCGCTGATCGGTTACCTGGACGAGCGGGTGATCGTGGCCGCGGGACACGGCCGCAACGGCATTCTCGACACCCCGGTCACCGCCGACGCCGTCCTGGCGCTGCTCGCCGACACCGAGCTGCCCGAGGCGCGCGCCGCGGATCCGCGCCGGTTCACCACCGCCGCACCGTTTCACCCAGGAGGAGTCCGATGACCGCAATCCCGGTCGGCGTCACCGTCAATGGCGAGGATCATGTTTTCCCCGACGAGCTCACCATCCGGCAGCTGCTGGAACGGCTGAACCTGCCGTGCCAGGGCGTGGCGCTGGCCATCGACGGCGCGGTGTTCCCCAAGTCCCGCTGGGACGAGCCGGTCGGCCGCGGCTGGGAGATCGAGGTGCTGACGGCGGTGCAGGGTGGCTAGCTCGATCGAACCGTTGGTCATCGCGGGACGTGAGTTCGGCTCGCGGCTCATCATGGGCACCGGTGGGGCGGAGAACCTGGCCGTGCTGGAGGAGGCCCTGGTCGCCTCGGGCACCGAGCTGACCACGGTCGCGATGCGCCGGGTGGACGCCGCGGGCGGCACCGGCGTGCTGGATCTGCTCAAGCGGCTGGAGATCGCGCCGCTGCCCAATACGGCCGGCTGCCGCACGGCCGCCGAGGCGGTGCTCACCGCCCAGCTGGCCCGCGAGGCTCTCGAAACCGATTGGGTGAAGCTGGAAGTCATCGCCGACGAGCGCACCCTGCTGCCCGACGCCATCGAATTGGTCGCCGCCGCAGAGCAATTGGTGGACGACGGCTTCACCGTGCTGCCCTACACCACCGACGACCCGGTGCTGGCCAAGCGCCTCGAGGACACCGGCTGCGCCGCGGTCATGCCCCTGGGCTCGCCGATCGGCACCGGTCTGGGTATCGGCAATCCGCACAATATCGAGATGATCGTGGCCGCCGCGGGCGTGCCGGTCATCCTCGACGCGGGCATCGGCACCGCCAGTGATGCCGCGCTGGCAATGGAACTCGGCTGCTCGGCGGTCCTGCTGGCCACCGCGGTCACCCGCGCCCGGCAGCCCGCGCTGATGGCCGCCGCCATGGCTCGCGCGGTGGAGGGCGGCCGGCTGGCGCGGCAGGCGGGCCGAATCCCCAAGCGCTTCTGGGCCCAAGCGTCCTCGCCCGGATTCTGAAGCGCCGCACTCTGGTTCGCGGCGCGTCTCGTTCTGGACCGACGGAGCGGAGGAGCGGAGGAGGGAAGAACGAGACCTTCAGCGCCGCGAACCCGCCCGGAGCGAAGCGGAGGGCAAATTGGACACAGTCATCCTCAGGGATGAGCGACGCGCGACCAATTAGCGATAGTGCGCGCTCCGTACATGGGGAAGACTGGTCGCCATGATCGAACTGAGAGGCCTGACCAAGCACTACGGCCAGACCGTCGCGGTGTCGGACCTGTCGTTCACGGTCCGTCCGGGGCAGGTGACCGGCTTCCTCGGCCCGAACGGGGCGGGCAAGTCGACCACCATGCGGATGATCCTGGGGTTGGACACGCCGACCTCCGGCACCGCCCTCATCGACGGTAAGCCGTATCACGACCTGAAGCGTCCGCTCGACACCGTCGGCGCGCTGCTGGACGCGAAGTGGGTGCATCCCAATCGTTCCGCGCGCTCGCACCTGCGGTGGATGGCCGCCTCCAATGACATTCCGCAGTCGCGGGTGGAGGAGGTGCTGCGCCTGGTCGGCCTGTCCGAGGTCGCCAACAAGAGCGCCGGTGGTTTCTCCCTCGGGATGTCCCAGCGGCTCGGCCTGGCCGGCGCCCTGCTCGGCGACCCGCAGGTGCTGCTGTTCGACGAACCGGTGAACGGCCTGGATCCCGAGGGCATTCTGTGGATCCGCCGTTTCATGCAGCGGCTGGCGGGCGAGGGCCGCACCGTGCTGGTGTCGAGCCATCTGCTCTCCGAAATGGCGCAGACCGCCGAGCATCTCGTCGTGATCGGCCGGGGCCGGCTCATTGCCGACACCACCACAAAGGATTTCATCGAGAAGGCCTCGGAACAGTCTGTGCGCGTGCGCAGTCCGCAGCTCGATCAGCTGCGCAGCCTGCTCACCTCGAACGGCATGACGGTGCGCGAGGATGGTGCCCGGCCGGCCGGTAAAGAACCTGTAGAGACGGACGGCGCGGCCCTGGTGGTCGCGGGCGTCACCAGCGACGCGGTCGGAAAACTGGCCGGCGCCAATGACATCACGCTCTACGAGCTCTCGCCGCAGCGTGCCTCGCTGGAGGAGGCGTTCATGCGCATGACCGGTGGCGCGGTGCAGTACCACGGCGAAGGCTTCGATCAGGTTATGGGAGGTGCGCTCTGATGGGAGTGCTCGCGGCGGAACGAATCAAGCTCACCTCGACCAAGTCCCCGGTCTGGTGCACGGCGCTGCTGGTGGTGTTCGCGCTGGGTATCGCAGCGCTGTTCAGCCTGGCCCTGAACGCGTCCTGGCGCGTCTTCGAGGATCAGCTGGCCCAGGGCAAGATGACCCCGGCCGATGCGCCGTACGCGGAGAACTCGGTGGCGGGCCTGGGTATCACCGGCCTGGCCCAGGGCATTCCGGGTTTCGGCTACCTGATGGTCATGATCCTGGCGGCGCTGGCGGTCACCAGTGAGTACCGCTTCGGCACCATCAAGACCACCTTCCTCGCGGTTCCCGGTCGAACCACGGTGCTGCTCACCAAGGCCGGTGTCATCGGGGTTGCTATGGCGTTGCTGAGTGCGGCGCTGACCTTCCTCGGCTTCGTCATCTTCAAGGTCATGGTGAACCACGACGCGGGCAGCCACCTGAGCCTGAGCAGTGGCGATCTGCGGGTCTTCTACGCCGTGCCGCTGTTCATCCTGCTGGTGGTCTTCCTGGCGGTCGGCGTGGGCACGCTGATCCGGCAGTCGGCGGGCGCGCTGTCGCTGCTGATCGTCTGGCCGGTCATCCTCGAGCCCATGGTCGGCGCGTTCGGCAAGATCGGCCGGGAGATCCAGGTGCTGCTGCCGTTCCAGAACGCGGGCCTGTTCCTGGGCACCGTGGACGCCAAGTCGTCGTACTGGCACTGGGGTCCGTGGGGTGGCCTGGTCTACTTTGCGGTCTTTGTCGGATTGATCTTCGCGGCCGCGTTGTTCGTGGTAAATAAGCGCGACGCGTAGAGCGCGCACAGACCCTGCCCTAGGGGCCGCCGGCCACTGCCCGGCACGGCGGCGAGCATCGGCCCGATACGGATTCTCCGTATCGGGCCGGTGTCATAACGGGCCAAAAGTGTGTTCCAGCTAACTTTTCCTGTCGGCATGGATCGGTTGGCCGTCGTACTGGACGGTCGGTAGCATCGAAACAGCAACCAAAACACTCAAACCTTCGGCGGGTCCAATGATGTGGCCGCTACACCGATCGGGAGGTGTCAGGTGGCAATCATTGATCCATTCCACGACGGAACGCTGAGATACGCTCTGGGCGTGAGCGAACGACCCTCCGACGGCGGTGAACGCGCCTCCGACGCGAACCGTACGGACGGACTGGGAACCGATCGCAACCGGTCCCGCGACGCGCCCGGCAGCCGGGCACGGCAACCCCGCATCGACCCGGATGTGGTCATCCCCCTGATTCCCGCGGAACTGTCCGAGGACCCCGACGAGACCGACGAGTCGCGGACCGGGCGGCGGCGCGGCCGTTTTCCCGGGCAGCTCTCGGCCATGGTCAATGCCGCCAATCAGCGCGGCGACATCATCGACGCCATCCGCAAAGCGCGCGAGAACCTGCCCGGCGATCCGGCCTTCGGTGATCCGCTCTCGGTCTCCGGACCCGGTGGCGCGCGTGCCGTGGCTCGCGCGGCGGACAAGCTGGTGGGTGATTCCCCCAGTGCCGCACGCGAATTGGGGCTGGGTGCGCTGCAGGTCTGGCAGGCCGTGCTGGAGCGGATCGGCAAGGGCCGCGGCCCGCAGGAGATCACCATCATGTTCACCGATCTGGTGGCCTTCTCCAGCTGGTCCCTGGCCGCGGGGGACGAGGTGACCCTGGACCTGCTGCGGCGGGTGGCCAAGGCCATCGAGCCGCCCATCGTGGATCGCGGCGGCCAGGTGGTCAAGCGCATGGGCGACGGCGTGATGGCCGTGTTCCCGTCCGCGGACCGGGCCGTGCGGGCGGCGGTGGCGGCCAAGGAGAACCTGTCGGCGGTATCAGTGGACGGCTATCGCCCGCAGATGCGCCTGGGGCTGCACACCGGCAGTCCGCGTGAGATCGGCGGCGACTGGCTCGGCATCGATGTGAACATCGCGGCCCGCGTCATGGAGGCGGGCGGCAATGGCAACACCATGCTCTCGGGCGTGACGCTGGACTCGCTGCGCCCGGAGACGCTCGAGGAGCTCGGCCTGGGCGTAAAGCCCTATCGCCGTAGCTTTTTCGCGGCTCCCCTGAGCGGCGTCCCGGAAGATCTCCGTATCTTCCGCCTCGAAGCCGAGTGACGGTCCGCCGGCCCGAGAGTCAGTTCGTCATCCAGAGCACCGCGCCCACGGCCGCGAGCACGCCGCAGACGGCGAGCCCGATGGCCAGTGGGCGCGAGGTCTTGAACAGCGAGTACGCCCCGCCGAGCAGGAATCCGGCGAGGGCGAGCAGGACGATCACGGTGACGTCTGAGGACACCTGTTCAGTGTGCCTGAAGGTTGCCGATGTACCGGAGACCGGTCCCGACCTGGGATTTTGAAAAATAACAAGCACGCGGGCTTGATTTTTTCCGGACCTGATGTGACCCTGTAACCGACCGCAGCACCGAGGCTGCGCCGACCGCGCTGTGACAGCGCAGGTGTACAGGGAGGCCCGCCATGAGTCAGCTCGCCGACACTCCGGATCTGATTCGGATCGGCAACTGTTCCGGGTTCTACGGGGATCGCCTCAGCGCCATGCGGGAGATGCTCGAGGGCGGGCAGCTCGACGTGCTCACCGGCGACTATCTGGCCGAGCTCACCATGCTGATCCTGGGACGCGATCGCATGAAGGACGCGAACCTCGGCTACGCCAAAACCTTTGTGAAGCAGCTGGAGGGCAGCCTCGGCCTGGCCCTCGAGTCCGGGGTGAAGATCGTCGCCAATGCGGGCGGGCTGAATCCGGCCGGGCTGGCCCAGCGGGTGCGGGAGGTGGCCGAAAAGCTCGGTCTCGCACCGAAGGTCGCGTACGTGACCGGTGACGATCTGCTGGCGCGCGCCGGAGAGCTGGGGCTGGGCGCGCCGCTCACCGCGAACGCCTACCTGGGCGCGTGGGGCATCGCCGAATGCCTGACGGCCGGCGCGGACATCGTGGTCACCGGGCGGGTCACCGACGCCTCGGTGGTGGTCGGTCCCGCGGCCGCGCATTTCGGCTGGGGCCGATCCGATTACGATGCGCTGGCCGGTGCGGTGGTGGCGGGGCACGTCATCGAGTGCAGCACCCAGGCCACCGGCGGCAATTTCGCCTTCTTCACCGAGATCGCCGATCTGGGGCGGCCGGGCTTCCCGATCGCCGAGGTGCGGCGCGATGGCAGCAGTGTCATCACCAAGCACGAGGGCACCGGCGGCGCGGTCACCGTGGACACGGTGAAAGCCCAGCTCATGTACGAGATCCAGAGCGCGCGCTACGCCGGTCCGGATGTCACCACGCGACTCGACACCATCCAGGTGAGCCAGGAGGGCCCCGACCGGGTGCTGATCAGTGGCGTGACCGGTGAGGCCCCGCCGCCGCAGACCAAGGTGTCGACCAACACCATCGGCGGATTCCGCAACGAGATGGAGTTCATCCTCACCGGCCTGGATATCGAGGCCAAAGCCGAACTGGCGCAACGGCAGCTGGAGTCCTGGCTGCCGGCGCGGCCCGCCGAGCTGGAGTGGACGCTGGCGCGGCTGGACCGGCCCGACGCCGATACCGAGGAGCAGGCCAGCGCCCTGCTGCGCTGTGTCGTCCGGGACCCGGATCCGAACAAGGTGGGGCGCGCGTTCTCCGGTGTCGCCGTGGAATTGGCCCTGGCCAGCTTCCCCGGCTTCTCGCTGACGGCCCCGCCCGGCAATGGCGGTCCGTACGGGGTGTTCACGCCGGGATACGTGGATTCCAAGGAGATTCCGCATACGGCGGTCCTGGCGGACGGCACCGAGGTGGCGATCGCGCCGGCCGGGGAAACCCTGGAGCTGGCTGCGGTCGCGGAACCGGAACTGCCGCAGCCGCTTCCGGCCGGAGCCACCACCCGGGCCCCGCTGGGCGCGATCGCGCTGGCCCGCAGTGGCGACAAGGGCGGCAATGCCAATATCGGCATCTGGGTGCGCACCGAGGAGCAGTGGCGCTGGCTGGTGCACACGCTGACCGTCGACGAGCTGCGCCGCCTGCTGCCCGAGACCGCCGCGCTGCCGGTCACCCGGCACGTGCTGCCGAATCTGCGGGCGCTGAACTTCATTGTCGAGGGCCTGCTCGGGGAGGGCGTGGCCTATCAGGCCCGCTTCGACCCGCAGGCCAAGGGGCTCGGCGAATGGCTGCGCGCCCGGTACCTCGACATCCCCGCGGAGTTGCTGCCGTGAGGCGGCGCGGCGGACCTGCGCTGCGGCCGTGGACCGGCCGAGCCGGTGACAGGCGAGGTTTCGGCCTCGCGGAAGGGAGCGAGGCGGTATGAGCGCCGGATACGCAGATCCCTGGCAGACACCCGAACGCCGCGAATTGCGCGCCACCGTGCGCGGTTTCGCGGAGCGGGAGGTACTGCCATATCTGGACGAGTGGGAGCGCAACGGCGAGATCCCGCGTGAGCTGCACAAGAAGGCGGGTGCGCTGGGGCTGCTGGGCGTCCAGTTCCCGGAATCCACCGGTGGTTCCGGCGGCGACGGCATCGACGCCGCCATCGTGGCCGAGGAGCTGCACTACGCGGGCTGTTCGGGCGGCTTGTTCGCCTCCCTGTTCACCTGCGGCATCGCGGTGCCGCACCTGATCGCCTCGGGCAATGCCGAGCACATCGAGCGCTGGGTGCGGCCGACGCTGGCGGGCGAGAAGATCGGGTCGCTGGCCATCACCGAGCCGGGCGGCGGTTCGGATGTCGGGCATCTGCGGACCACGGCGGTCCGGGACGGCGACGACTTCATCGTGAACGGGTCCAAGACCTTCATCACCTCCGGTGTGCGCGCCGATTTCGTGGTGACCGCGGTGCGTACGGGCGGTCCGGGCGCGGCGGGTGTGTCGCTGCTGGTGGTGGAGAAGGGCACGCCCGGGTTCACCGTCAGCCGCAAGCTGGAGAAGATGGGCTGGCTGTGCTCGGACACCGCCGAACTGTCGTATGTCGATGTGCGAGTGCCGGTCTCGAACCTGGTGGGCCCGGAGAACAGCGGATTCGCCCAGATCGCACAGGCTTTCGTGAGCGAGCGGGTGGGGCTGGCCGTGCAGGGGTACGGGCACGCCCAGCGCTGCCTGGACCTGACGCTGCAGTGGTGCCGGGACCGGGAGACCTTCGGCCGCCCGCTGATCAGCCGCCAGGCCGTGCAGAACACGCTGTCGGAGATGGCGCGCCGCATCGATGTCGCGCGCGTGTACACGCACGCGGTGGCCGAGCGCGCCGCCCGCGGTGAGACCGATCTGATCGCCGAGGTGTGCTTCGCCAAGAACACCGCCGTGGAGACCGCGGAATGGGTTGCCCACCAGGCGGTGCAGCTCTTCGGCGGCCTCGGCTACATGCGTGAGTCCGAAGTCGAGCGCCACTACCGTGATGTCCGCATCCTCGGCATCGGCGGCGGCACCAACGAGATCCTGACCAGCCTCGCGGCCAAGCGATTGGGGTTCCAGTCTTGAGTATTCTGCGCACGTCCGTAGACCCGAATTCGGCGGACTATCAGGCCGCCGCCGAGGCCATGACGGCCAAGCTGGCCGAGGTGGAGGCCGAGTACGCCAAGAACATCGCGGGCGGTGGACCGGACAAGATGGCCCGGCACCGCAAGCGCGGCAAGCTGACCGCGCGTGAACGCATCGAACTGCTCATCGACGAGGATTCGCCGTTCCTGGAGCTGGCTCCGCTCGCGGCCTGGGGCAGCGACTTCCATGTCGGCGCCAGCGTGATCGCGGGCATCGGCATCGTCGAGGGCGTCGAGTGCATGATCGTGGCGCCGGATCCGACCGTGCGCGGCGGTACGTCGAATCCGTGGACGCTGCGCAAGAACCTGCGCATGAACGACATCGCGCTGGAGAACCGGCTGCCGGTGATCGGCCTGGTCGAGTCCGGCGGCGCGGATCTGCCGACGCAGAAAGAGGTCTTCGTCCCCGGTGGGCGGATGTTCCGGGACCTCACCCGGCTGTCGGCGGCCGGAATCCCCACCATCGCACTGGTTTTCGGCAACTCCACCGCCGGCGGTGCGTACGTCCCGGGCATGTCCGATTACACGGTCATGATCAAGGAGCGCTCCAAGGTGTTCCTGGGCGGTCCGCCGCTGGTGAAGATGGCCACCGGTGAGGAGTCCGACGACGAATCCCTCGGCGGCGCCGAAATGCACGCCCGCGTTTCGGGTCTGGCCGACTACCTGGCCGTGGACGAGCAGGACGCGATCCGGCTGGGCCGTTCCATCGTCAAGCGACTGAACTGGCAGAAGCAGGGTCCGGCCGCGCGCCCGGTCACCGAGGTGATCGAGCCGCTGTACGACTCGGAGGAACTGCTCGGCATCGTGCCGAGTGACCTCAAGATCCCGTTCGATCCGCGCGAGGTCATCGCCCGCGTGGTCGACGGCTCCGACTTCGACGAGTTCAAGCCGCTCTACGGCTCCAGCCTGGTGACCGGCTGGGCGGAACTGCACGGCTACCCGGTCGGCATTCTCGCCAATGCCCGCGGCGTGCTGTTCTCCGAGGAAGCGCAGAAGGCCACCCAGTTCATCCAGCTGGCCAACCAGTCGAACACGCCACTGCTGTTCCTGCACAACACCACCGGCTACATGGTCGGCAAGGAATACGAGCAGAAGGGCATCATCAAGCACGGCGCGATGATGATCAACGCGGTCTCGAATTCGAAGGTGCCGCACATCTCGCTGCTCATGGGCGCGTCCTACGGCGCGGGACACTACGGCATGTGCGGGCGCGCCTACGATCCGCGCTTCGTGTTCGCCTGGCCCAGTGCCAAATCCGCCGTCATGGGCGGCGCGCAGCTGGCGGGCGTCATCTCCATCGTGGGCCGGGCCGCGGCCGAGGCCAAGGGCATGCCCTTCAACGAGGAGGCCGACGCCGGGATGCGCGCCATGATCGAGGCGCAGATCGAGGCCGAATCGCTGCCCATGTTCATGTCGGGCCGCCTCTACGACGACGGCGTCATCGACCCGCGTGACACCCGCACGGTGTTGGGAATGGCGTTGTCCGCCATCCACAATTCCCCGATCAAGGGCGCCGAGGGCTTCGGCGTCTTCCGGATGTGAGGCCAGAGATGAGCATTGCGACCCCAATGGGCACGGTGATTTCCAATGTTCTGGTCGCCAACCGTGGCGAGATCGCGCGACGCGTATTCGCGACCTGCCGTCGGATGGGTATCGCGACCACCGCCGTCTATTCGGACGCCGATGCGAACGCCCCGCACGTGGCCGAGGCCGATGCCGCAATTCGCCTGCCTGGCAACACCCCCGGCGAGACCTACCTGCGTGCCGAGCTGATCATCGAGGCCGCGCTGGCCGCCGGTGCCGACGCCATCCACCCCGGCTACGGATTCCTCTCCGAGAACGCCGAATTCGCCAAGAGCGTGCAGGCCGCCGGCCTCGTCTGGATCGGCCCGCCGGTCGCGGCCATCGAGCAGATGGGCTCCAAGGTCGAGTCCAAGAAGATGATGGACGCCGCCGGTGTCCCGGTGCTGAAGCAGCTGGATCCGGCCGAGGTCACCGCCGACATGCTGCCGGTGCTGATCAAGGCGTCCGCCGGCGGTGGCGGTCGCGGCATGCGCGTGGTGCGCGAACTGTCCGAGCTGACCGGTCAGATCGAGGCGGCGCAGCGGGAAGCCCAGTCCGCCTTCGGCGATCCGACCGTCTTCTGCGAGCGCTACCTGGAGACCGGCCGCCACATCGAGGTGCAGGTCATGGCCGACACCCACGGCACCGTGTGGGCGGTCGGCGAGCGCGAGTGCTCGATCCAGCGCCGCCACCAGAAGGTCGTCGAGGAGGCTCCGTCGCCGCTGGTCGAGAAGATCGACGGCATGCGGGCGCGGCTGTTCGAGGCGGCGCGGCTGGCGTCGGAGGCCATCGGCTACGAGGGTGCGGGCACCGTCGAATTCCTGGCCGACGAGAAGGGCGACTTCTTCTTCCTGGAGATGAATACCCGTCTGCAGGTGGAACATCCGGTCACCGAGCAGGTCACCGGTCTGGACCTGGTGCGCCTGCAGCTGCAGGTGGCCACCGGTCGCGCGCTGCCCGCGCGGCAGCCGGAGATGCGCGGCCACTCCATCGAGGTGCGCCTGTACGCCGAGGACCCGGCCCACGACTGGCAGCCGCAGTCCGGCCCCGTCCACAAGCTCGACATCCCCGGCACCCTGGGCGAATTCACCGTGCTGACCGAGCCGGGCGTGCGCCTGGACACCGGCGTGGTGGACGGTTCCGTGGTGGGCGTGCACTACGACCCCATGCTGTCGAAGGTCATCTCCTTCGCCGAGACCCGCGACGAGGCGGCCCATCTGCTGGCTGCTGCCCTGCAGCGGGCCAAGATTCACGGCCTGGTCACCAACCGCGACCTGCTGGTGCGGGTGCTGCGGCATCCGGCGTTCCTGGCGGGCGATACCGATACCGCGTTCTTCGCGACCCACGATCTCGAGAAGCTCTCGGCGCCACTGGTTTCCGAGGCCGGCGAGCAGCTGTCCATCGTGGCCGCCGCGCTCGCCGACGCCGCCGCCAACCGGCGCGCGGCCCGGGTCGGCAGCGGCCTGCCCAGCGGCTGGCGCAATCTGCCGTCGCAGCCGCAGTGCAAGTCCTACGAGTCGCGCCTGACCGGCAAGCACGAGGTGCGCTACCGCCTGACCCGCACGGGTGTCGAGGTCGAGGGCCACGATGGCCTCGAATTGCTGGAGGCCACACCGGATCTCGTGGTGCTCCAGGTCCCGGGGGAGCGCGGCCCGGTGCGCCGGCGCTTCGAGATCGCCCGCTACGGCGACCTGGTCGCGGTGGATTCCCCGCTCGGCCCGGTGGCCGTGCGCCGCCTACCGCGCTTCGAGGACCCGGCCGACCAGGTGGCCGAGGGCTCGCTGCTGGCCCCGATGCCGGGCGCGGTCATCCGCCTGGGCGCGGCGGTCGGCGACCGGCTCGAGAAGGGCCAGCCCATCCTGTGGCTGGAGGCGATGAAGATGGAGCACACCATTGCCGCACCCGCCGCCGGCGTGCTCACCGAATTGAACGTTTCCGCCGGCCAGCAGGTCGAGGTCGGCGCGGTTCTCGCCGTGGTCCACAGCGAAGATCAGGAGTAGGCAATGAGTTTCATCGAGACCGACGAGCAGAAGGCGCTGCGGGCCGCGGTGGCCAAGCTGGCCGCCAAGTACAACTTCCGCGACTACGCCGGCCCCAAGGCTCGCCGCAACGAGCCCTTCGACGAGTTGTGGGACGAGGCCGGCAAGCTCGGCTTCCTGGGCGTCAACCTGCCCGAAGAGTACGGCGGCGGCGGCGCGGGCATCTACGAACTCGCGCTCGTGCAAGAGGAATTGGCGGCGCAGGGCTGCGGCCTGCTGCTCATGGTGGTCTCGCCCGCCATCTGCGGCACCATCATCACCAAGTACGGCACCGAGGCGCAGAAGCAGCACTGGCTGACCAAGCTGGCCGACGGCTCGTCGAAGATGGTCTTCGGCATCACCGAGCCGGACGCGGGCTCCAACTCGCACAAGATCACCACTACCGCCCGCCGCGACGGCGAGGACTGGATCCTCAACGGCCGCAAGATCTTCATCTCCGGCGTGGACCAGGCCGAGGCGGTGCTCATCGTGGCCCGCTCCGAGAACGCCAAGACCGGCAACCTGCAGCCCGCCCTGTTCATCGTCCCCACCGACGCCCCCGGCTTCGTGAAGACGAAGCAGGAGATGGACATTCTCGAGCCGGACAACCAGTTCACGCTGTTCCTCGACGATGTCCGGCTGCCCGCCACCGCCCTGGTCGGCCAGGAGGACGCCGCCATCGCGCAGCTGTTCGCGGGCCTGAACCCGGAGCGCATCATGGGCGCGGCCATGGCGGTCGGCATGGGCCGCTACGCCATCGACCGGGCCGTGGCCTACGCCAAGGAGCGCGCGGTGTGGAAGGGCGCGCCGATCGGCGCGCACCAGGGCATCTCGCACCCGCTGGCGCAGGTGAAGATCGAGCTGGAACTGGCCAAGGTCATGATGCAGAAGGCCGCGTTCCTCTACGACTCCGGTGACGACTTCGGCGCGGCCGAGGCCGCCAATATGGCGAAATACGCTGCGGCCGAGGCCAGTATCAAGGCTCTCGACCAGGCCATCCAGACCCACGGCGGTTCCGGCCTGACCTCGGATGTGGGCCTGGCGGGCATGCTGGCCGCCGCCCGCATCGCCCGGGTGGCGCCGGTCAGCCGCGAGATGATCCTCAATTTCGTGGCCCAGCACTCGCTGGGTCTGCCCCGGTCCTACTGACCGGGGCGACGAGTGGCGGCGGTGTGCGCGGCCACCGCCACTCGTCCCTCCCGCACCCGAAAGCCACACAGCAGCAGGAGTATTCGATGACCGACACAGCCGGTGCCGCCGCGGACGCGCCGTTCGTGCGCTATGAGGTGCGCGACGGATTCGCGGTACTGACCCTGGACTCCCCGCACAATCGCAACGCCCTGTCCTCCCGGCTGGTCACCGAACTGCTGGCGGGCCTGGAGCGGGCGACCGGGGACGACGCGGTGCGCGGGGTGGTGCTCACCCACACCGGCAACACCTTCTGCGCGGGCGCGGATCTCAAGGAGGCGGTGGACGCCGACCCGGCGGCCGCCGCCGACATCCGCACCCGCTGGATGATCTCGGTGCTGCGCGACATCCTCGCCATGCCCAAGCCCGTAGTGGCGCAGGTGGACGGCAATGTGCGGGCGGGCGGCATGGGCATCATCGCCGCCTGCGACCTCGTGGTCGCCGGGCGGAACAGCAGCTTCGCGCTGACCGAGGTGCGGATCGGGCTGGCACCGTTCATGATCTCGTTGACCCTGCTGCCGCGCATGACCGGCCGGTCGGCGGCCCGCTACTTCCAGACCGGCGAGACCTTCGACGCGGCCGAGGCCGAACGCATCGGCCTCATCACCGTCGCCGCCGACGACCCCGCGGCCGAGACCGCGCGGCTGCTCGGTGAACTCCGCAAGGGCTCCCCGCAGGGCCTGGCCGAAGCCAAGCAGCTCGTCAACGCGGACCTGCTCACGGCTTTCGACCGCGGGGCCGAGGACCTGGCCAAACGCTCCGCGAGCTACTTCGGCACCCCCGAGGTGATCGAGGGCATCACGGCCTTCATGCAGCGCCGCCCACCCAGCTGGGCAGAATAGGCAACCATGGCGACACCCCACGAACCCAAGCAGGACCGCAGCCGGGCCACCCGGCAGCGGCTGCTGGAGGCGACCATCGACTGCCTGGCCCAGACGGGCTGGGCGGCCGCCACGGTCGCGGTGGTGGCCGAGCGGGCCGGGGTGTCGCGCGGTGCGGCCCAGCATCACTTCCCCACCCGTGAGGATCTGATCACCGCCGCCCTGGAGTACATGTTCGACACCCGGATGGACCAGGCCAAGGCCGACGCCCTCGCGGTCGCCGACGTCGCCGAGGGCGTCGCACGCACCGAGGCGGTGGTGGCCGGCCTGGTCGAGTCCTACACCAGCCCGCTGTTCAAGGCGGCGCTGCAGGTGTGGACCCACGCGGCCGCCGACCCGGCCCTGCGGGAACGAATCGTCCCCATGGAAGCCCGCTTCGGCCGCATCTCGCATCGGATGGCCGTCGAGGCGCTGAGCGTCGACGACTCCGACCCCGTCGCCCACCACCTGGTGCAGGCCACCCTCGACCTGGCCCGCGGCCTCGGCCTCGCCGATGTCCTCACCGACGACTCCCTGCGCCGCAAGGAAATCGTCCAACAGTGGGCCGCCACCCTCCACACGGCCCTGGCCGCCCGCCACTGACCATCCGAGGCAGCGTCATCGACCTCGACGATGAGCATGCCCTCCGCGATGGCTAGCGGTCCGGGTCTGCGGGGCGGTCGAGGAGGATCGCGGCGGCGCGGGCGAGGACCTGGGCGCGGGTGCGGCCAGGGTGGTCGGCGGCGAGGAACTGGTTTCCGATGGCCAGGCAGAAGGCGAGCAGGCTGCGGGCCTCGATCTCGTCGGGGTCGGAGCAGAAGATGCCGATGGTCTCGCGTAGCAAGGCCATTCGGCGGTCGTCGACGCGGCGTAGCCGGGCGGCGACCGATTCATCGCGGCGGGCCCAGTCCCGGATCGCGAGGTCGATTGCCAGCAATCGGCTGGGGGACAACGTCAATTGGCCGGCGAGCGTGATCCTGTCCCGCGGGTCGTCCTCGAGCGCAATGGTTTCGAGCACTTCGTCGGTGCTCTCGCGCTCCCAGACGTCCAGCATCGCCTCCAAAAGGGTTGCGCGGTCGGGGAAGTAACCGTAGAACCCGCCCTTGGTCACACCCAGCTGCTTGGCCAGGACTTCGATGCGGACCGCTTCCACGCCGCTGTCGACGAGCGTCTGCAAGCCCTGCTCGATCCACGCCTCGCGTGGGGTGCGGGCCACGCCCATAAGGTGACTCCTCTCACGCCTCGCCTTCTATACGGCACCGTATATCAGGGCTACCCTCGCTGTTATACGCCACCGTATAACAAGGCTGGCGGGGGACGAGGCACGCACCCCCGCAAGAGAAATGGGGAGTTCGGATGATCAAGTGGGCTGGTCGGCTCATCGTATTTTTCGGAGCCGCACACACTGTGGGCGCATTGACGATCGAGCGCGCCGCACGCCACGCCGGAGCGTGGTTCAGCGGGGAGCTGTGGGGCGATGACTTCGCCGCCATGAGCCCGGCGGACAGCGCCTACTGGCTCTCTCTGGACAGCTTCGGCATTCCGCTGATCGTGGTCGGCCTGACCGTGCTCTGGCTGGACAACCGGCATATCACGCCACCGCCCTTCATCCCCTGGATTCTGGGGATCTGGACCGTGATCGGCGCCATCGTCCTCGCGCCCACCCCCTGGCCGATCATGGCGCTCGCGACGATCCTCCTGTACATCGGAACCCGCCGCGCCGCACACCACGACAGCCCGATCAATGCTGGATCGCGCAAGGGGTCGGGTAGCGCGTATCTCGGTTAGGCACTCGGTGCTGGTCAGAAGGGGTGGAGCCAGAAGCGGCCCACGGTGATGAAGAGGGCCAGGGCCAGGTAGAGGACGTTGGCGATCAGGGCTGCTCGGTCGCCGTGGCGGAGGTGGGTGATCATGGCGCCGATCATGAGGAGGATCCAGCAGATGGCGGTTACCGGGACCATGAACGGGGCGAAGTCGAGGGCTGCGGGGAGGGTGAGGCCGAGGGCGGCCAGGACTTCCAGGGCGCCGAGGGTTCTGACGAATGTGGCGGTGGCGTCGCCGGTCCAGCCGCCGCCGGGGGCCGCGGCCAGCTTCTCCTTGGGGACAACGATTTTCGTGAGACCGCCGAAGAGGGCTACGGCTGCCAGCAGGCCGGCGCAGATCCACAGGACGATGTTCATGATGGCGACTCCTTCTCGGCGATTCGCACACAAGACTCGAGATCGTCCCGTCTTGTGACATCACCTTCGTATGACCTGCGCCACGGGCGGTGGAGTCGATCGGGCAGTCGACGCCGGTTCATTAATGATAATGATTGTCAATATCTGCGATCGATCTCCCCGAACCCGCTCGGAGCGAAGCGGAGGGCACAATGAGCGCCGTGCAACTCCTACCGCTTGCCCCGAACGGCACCACCCCGGTCCGCGCCCTCACCATCGCGGGCACCGACTCCGGCGGCGGCGCGGGCATCCAGGCCGACTCGCGCACCATGGCCCTGTGCGGTGTGCACGCGTGCGTGGCGGTCGCCGCGGTGACCGTGCAGAACACCGTCGGCGTCAGCGGTTTCCACGAGATTCCGCCGCAGATCGTGGCCGACCAGGTGCGAACCGTGGTCGGCGACATCGGAATCGGCGCGGCCAAGACCGGCATGCTGGCCTCCACCGCCATCATCGAGGCCGTGGCGGCGGTCTGCCGCGAGGTCGGCATCGGACGCCAGGGCAGTATCCCCTTGGTGGTCGATCCGGTCGCCGCCTCCATGCACGGCGACGCCCTGCTGCACGCCGAGGCCCTGGATGCGGTGCGCCACACCCTGATTCCGCTGGCCACCGTGGTCACCCCCAACCTCGACGAGGTCCGTCTGATCACCGGCATCGACGTGATCGACGACGCTTCCGCCCGCAAGGCCGCCGAGGCGCTCATCGCGCTGGGCCCGCAGTGGGCCATCGTCAAGGGCGGCCACCTGCGCACCTCGGAGCAGTCCACCGACCTGCTCTTCGACGGCGACACCTTCCACGAACTCCCCGCCCGGCGCCTGGTCACCGGCAACGATCACGGCGGCGGCGACACTCTGGCCGCGTCCATCTGCTGCGCGCTGGCCCACGGCTACTCGGTCCCCGATGCCGTCGCCTTCGCCAAGGAATGGACCTTCCGCTGCCTGGAAGCGTCGTACGACCTGGGTAAAGGACACGGACCGGTCTCCCCGCTGTGGCGGCTGCATCTCGGACCGAGCTAGCGCGATCACGGCGGGGCCCGCGCGATCTCGATCCGGGGTCGCGCATCGCACGAAATCGACGCCGAGGCAAGCGGCTCCCAGGAACCTCCCAGGCAGGCCGCAGACTGATGTGAGTCTGGTGATCGAGATTGGTCACCATGAACGACACCGTAACCGCCGTGCGGGCGGCGGAACCCGCAGAAGCAGTGACCGCGCCCGTTGTGGACGTGGTCGTTCCGGTCTACAACGAAGAGGTCGACCTCGGCCCCTGCGTGCGCAGACTGCACGCGTTCCTCACGCTGAACTTCCCCTTCACGGCGCGCATCACCATCGCCGACAACGCCTCCACCGACAACACCCTCGAGGTGGCCCGGCAGCTGGCCGACCAGATGGACGGCGTGCGGGTGGTGCACCTGGACCGCAAGGGCCGCGGCCGCGCGTTGCGCGAGGTCTGGCAGGCCTCCGACGCCCAGGTCGTCGCCTACATGGACGTGGACCTGTCCACCGACCTCAACGCGCTGCTACCGCTGGTCGCGCCGCTGGTGTCCGGGCACTCGGACGTCGCCATCGGCACCCGGCTGTCCTCCTCCTCCCGGGTGGTGCGCGGGCCCAAGCGCGAGATCATCTCCCGCTGCTACAACCTGATCCTGCGGGCCTCCCTGCAGGCCAAGTTCTCCGACGCGCAGTGCGGCTTCAAGGCCATGCGCGGCGATGTGGCCAAGCTGGTGCTGCCGCTCGTCGAGGACGGCGAATGGTTCTTCGACACCGAACTGCTGGTGCTGGCCGAGCGCATCGGGCTGCGCATCCACGAGGTTCCGGTGGACTGGATCGACGATCCGGACTCCCGGGTGGACATCATCGACACGGCCCGCAAGGACCTGCTCGGCGTCTGGCGGGTCGGCCGCGCGCTGACCACCGGCCGGCTCCCCATCAACGAGCTGCGTGCCGCCATCGGCCGCGAGCCGCTGGTGGAGGGCGTGCCGCTGGGCATGGTCGGGCAGCTGGTCCGCTTCGGCATCGTCGGCGTCACCTCGACCCTGGCCTACCTGCTGCTCTACGTCCTGCTGCAGGGCGTCATGGGCGCGCAGGCCGCCAACTTCCTGGCCCTGCTGGTCACCGCGATCGGTAATACCGCCGCCAACCGCGCCTTCACCTTCGGGGTGCGCGGGTCCAATCAGGCGGTGTCGCACCACTTCCAGGGTCTGCTCATCTTCGGCGTCGGCCTGGCGCTGACCAGTGGTTCGCTCTACACCCTGCACCACTGGGCCCCGGATGCGGCGGTGCACCTGGAGCTGCTGGTACTGGTGATCGCCAACCTGGTCGCCACCCTGCTGCGCTTCGTCGGCCTGCGCTGGGTCTTCCGCAATGCCGGACGGCATCCCGTGCCCGAGGCGGTCCGGTGACCACCATCTTCCCTGCGCCACAGGCGGTTCCGAACGACGGCTTCCGGCTGGTGCGAGTGGGCTTCCCCGGCCGGTGCCACCCCGAACACGGCGCCCTGCCGTACTGGACCACCCCGTCCGACACCCCCACTGATCGAGCTGACCGAGGAGGCGACCGATGACCGCGACTCTGACCGAGCCCCGGCTCGCTCCACCCCCGGCCGAGCCGCCCGCGGCCCGCACCGGCCGCCGGGAGTACCTGGCGCTGGCGGCCCTGCTGATCGGCACCGCCATCGCCTACCTCTGGAACCTGTCCGCCAACGGCTGGGCCAACTCCTTCTACGCGGCCGCCGTGCAGGCGGGTTCGGTGTCGTGGAAGGCCATGTTCTTCGGCTCCTCCGACGCGGCCAACTCCATCACCGTGGACAAGACGCCACTGTCGTTGTGGCCCATGGAGATCTCGGTGCGGATCTTCGGCCTGCACAGCTGGAGCATGTTGCTGCCGCAGGCCCTGCTCGGCGTGGCCTCGGTGGCGCTGCTGTGGGCCATCGTGCGCCGCGGCTTCGGCGCGAGCGCCGGACTGCTGGCCGGCCTGGTGCTGGCGCTGACTCCCATTGCCGCCGTGATGTTCCGGTTCAACAACCCGGACGCCATGCTGGTGTTCCTCATGCTGGCCGCGGCCTGGGCCATGACCCGCGCGGTCGCCGACGGCCGCTGGCGCTGGGTGCTGCTCACCGGCGCGTTCATCGGACTCGGCTTCCTGGCCAAGCAGCTGCAGGTGCTGCTGGTAGTGCCCGCGCTGGCACTGACCTACCTGATCGCGGGCCCGCCCAAGCTGGGCAAGCGCATCGCGCAGCTGTTCGGCGCGGCCGCGGCCATGGTGGCGGGCGCGGGCTGGTGGGTGCTGCTGGCCGAGCTGTGGCCGGCCTCGGATCGCCCGTACTTCGGCGGCTCGCAGCACAATTCGATCATCGAACTCACCCTCGGCTACAACGGCCTGGGCCGTCTCGACGGCAATGAGCGTGGCAGCGTCGGCGGCTTCGGCGGCGGCGACCAGCTGCCGACCGGCGGTGGCGGCATGTGGGGGACGCCCGGCATCGGGCGGCTGTTCGAACCGGCGCAGGCCGGTCAGATCGCCTGGCTCATCCCGGCCGCCCTGGTGCTGCTGGTGGCGGGAATCGCCCTGCGTGGCACGCTGACCCGCACCGACCCCCAGCGCGCCACGCTGATCCTGTTCGGCGGCTGGCTGGTGGGCACCGGGCTGGTGTTCAGCCTCATGAAGGGCATCTTCCACCCGTACTACACGGTGGCGCTGGCCCCGGCCGTGGCCGCGCTGATCGGCGCGGGCTCGGTGCTCGCCTGGCGGCACCGCGATCGGCTGTGGGTGCGTCTGGCCGCCGTTCTGGCGATGGGCCTGACCACGGCCACGGCGTGGATCATCCTGTCCCGCAGCACGTCCTTCGTGCCGTGGCTGCGCTGGGTGGTCCTGGTGGGCGGCATTGTCGCCACCGTCCTCCTGCTGATTCGCCTGCCCCGCAAGGCCGGTCTGGCCGTCGCGGCGGCCGCGGTGCTGGTCGGTCTGGCCGGTCCCACCGCCTACGCCGTGGACGGCATCGCCGCCGCACACCAGGGGCCGATGCCCTCGGCCGGACCCGCGGTGCGCGGCGGCTGGGGTCCGGGCGGTCCGCGCGGCGGCGACCACGGTATGCCGAACGGCCGCACCGGCAACGGTGGACCGGGTGGCAACGGTGGACCGGGTGGCAATGCGGGACCCGGCAATGGCATGCCCGGCGGCCAGCCGGGTGGCGGTCAGCACGGCATGGGCATGAACCACGGTGACACCGTGGCCGGCGGACCCGGTGGAACCGGCGGTGGTCCGGGCGGATTCGGCGGCGGCGCGGGCAACATGATGATGGCGAGCAACCCGAGTGACAAGGTCACGGCGCTGCTGAAGGCCGACGGCTCCGAGTACACCTGGGTGGCGGCGACGGTCAGCTCCAACTCGGCGGCCGGATTCCAGCTGGCGACCCAGCTGCCGGTCATGCCGATCGGTGGCTTCAACGGCAGCGACCCCTCGCCGACACTGTCCCAGTTCCAGGAGTACGTGCAGGTAGGCCGGATCCACTACTTCATCAGCGGCAATCAGATGGGCGGCGACCGCGGCGGCAACGGTGGCAACCAGAGCCAGAGCTCGCAGATCACGGCGTGGGTGAAGGAGCACTTCGACTCGCAGGAGGTGGACGGCATCACCCTCTATGACCTGACCTCGCCGAAGACCACCTGACCGGCGGGCTTGCCACCGCCACAACAGGACTGAGCGCTCGTACCCGATGGGGGACGAGCGCTCGGTTCTTTCCGTCGCACGTAAGTGGGTGTGCGACTCGGCCGCGAGTGATCCAGCTCGTCGTTAGAATCGATGTGACGGTCGTCACGATCCAGGGAATTCGCCATGAGCACGCCGCATCCCCTCAGCGATGAGCATCGAGAAGCCTTCTGGCGCAGGGCCGGATGGGATCCGTACCTCCCGGATGCAGAGCGCACGGCCATAGAACGCCGCTGGGACGACGACTCCATCTCCATGGCAGAGGTTTTCGGCTTCTGATCGGCGATGCACCGTACTTCCAGACGAAGTTCAGATTGCCGCGGCTGTCGCCGACACCCAGCGAGGACTGGCAGATCAGCCGCTTCACCCCGGGAGGATCCAGGCCGGCCCGTGGGATGAACCAGGCCGGCCTTCGAGCGGAATCGGGCGAATCAGCGCAGCCCGGCGAAGAATTCGCGAACATCCGTCACCAGCACGTCGGTCGCCTCGTGCGCGGCGTAGTGTCCTGCCGCATCATTGGCGCTGGTCGAGCCCGAGTTCACGTCGTAGGCGTGCCAGCTCACGATGTTCTTGTGATCGCGTTCGGCGAAGGGGCGGATGGACTGAAAATCACCGGCGAACATGGCCAGCGCGGTGGGGACGGTGGTCGGTCCGGTGGGCTGCTCGGTGGCGTGGGCGTCCTCGTAGTAGAAGCGGATGGACGATCCGGCGGTGCCGGTGAGCCAGTAGATGGCCACATTGCCGATCACGAATTCCGCGTCGAGGCTCTCGGGGAAGAGCTGCGAGTTCCAGCCCAGCAGACCCAGCGGCGAGTCCGACAACGCGAAGGCCAGGGTGTGCGGCTGCTGGCTCGACAGCGTATTGAACGCGAACTTGTTGTCGTAGAACCACTGCAGGTGTGCCAGCGCGGCCATGTCCTCCTCGGACAGGCCGGCCATCTCCGCCGGGTCGCCCGACGGGAACGAGAACAGCTGCGTCACATGGACTCCCAGCACGCGATCCGGCGCGATCCGGCCCATTTCCGGCGCGATCATCGAGCCGGCGTCATTGCCGATCGCGCCGAACCGCGTGTAGCCGAGCCGGTCCATGAGCTCCACCCAGGCGCGGGCGGTGCGGTAGCGATTCCAGCCCGTGGAGCGGGTCGGGCCGGAGAATCCGTAGCCCGGCAGCGATGGGATGACCACGTGGAAGGCCGGGGCGTCCGCATCCTCGGGTGCGGTGAGCGGCGCGATGAGATCCACGTACTCGAGGATCGATCCCGGCCAGCCGTGGGTGAGGATCACCGGGGTGGCATCCTCTCGCGCCGACGGCACGTGCAGGAAATGGATGTCCTCGCCCTCGATCTCGGTGGTGAACTGCGGGTAGGCGTTCAGCTTGGATTCCAGTGCCCGCCAGTCGAACTCCTCCAGCCAGTACTGCGCGAGCTCGCGGATGCGCGCGTTCGGGACGCCGTACGCGTCGCCCACGCCCGGCAGCTCGTTCGGCCACAGCGCCTTGCGCAGCCGCTCGGCCAGATCGTCCAGCTGGGCCTGGGGGACATCGATGCGGAAGGGGCGGATGGCGTTCATCATTCTCTCCTAAGTGGAACGGAATGTTTCGTTCTGTTCAAACCATAACGGAACGGATCATTCCGTTCAAGTGGTAGGCTCGGATTCATGTCGAAGACAGCCGAACCCGCAGCTCAGCGCGCCCTACCCGGCCGCAAGGCGCAGGCCGCGCGCAATGACGAACTCATCCTGGCCGCCGCTCGGGACGTGTTCCTGGCCGAACCCAAGGCGCCGATCTCGGCCGTCGCCGAGCGCGCGGGGGTGGGCATCAGCGCGCTGTACCGCCGCTATCCGAGCAAGGAGGAGCTGCTGCGCACCCTCTGCTACCAGGGACTGCGCCGCTACAACGCGGAAGCCGAAGCGGCCCTGGGGAATTCCGACGGCTGGGCGGCGCTGGTCGACTTCCTGCACCGCGTGGTCGACGCCGATGTGCACTCACTGACCGTGCATCTGGCCGGCACCTTCACCCCGGACGAATCGATCCTCCCGGACGTCCAGCGCTCGGCCGAACTCAATGACGAACTCCTGCGCCGGGCCCGGGAATCGGGGCGGCTGCGGCCCGGGGTCACCGTCGCCGACTTCGGCCTGATCCTCGAGGCCTGCGCGACGATTGCGCTGCCCGATCCCGAACGCACCGCCCAGCTGCGCCGCCGGGTCCTGGCCCTGCTGATCGACGGCCTCACCGCCACCGGCGACCTGCCCGGCCCGCCACCGGTTCCGGGCGAATTCGCCCAACGCTGGCAGCGCCGTGACCAGTGAACGGTAGCGTTCGCCGCGGGCGCGCCGGCATTCGTTCCCGAACCATGATGAATTCCGCGGCTCGGCTCCGACTTCCGCAAGAGCACTCGAATCGGAAGGAACTGTCATGAACTGGACACTCGAAGTGGTCATCGTCCCCGTGTCGGACGTGGACCGCGCCAAGGACTTCTACAGCACCAAGCTCGGGTTTCATGTGGACCACGACGTCCGGCCCGCGGAGGGCACGCGGATCTGTCAGCTCACGCCGCCGGGCTCGGGCTGTTCGATCGTCATCGGCGAGGGCGTGGTGCCGAAGATGGAGCCGGGATATCTCAAAGGGCTGCAGCTGGTGGTACCGGATCTGAAGCGCGCCCACGCCGAACTGGTCGAGCGCGGAGTCGAGGTCAGCGACATCCAGGTGCTGCCGGGGCCGCCGTCGGCGGGCGACCCGCTGGACAACAGCGGATTCATCTTCTTCGACGATCCGGACGGCAACAGCTGGGCCGTCCAGCAGATTTCGAGCAGGGCCTGAGGCGACGAGGCCGGGCCGGAACACGATTCGGGGCGAGCGGCTCGAAAGCCGCCCGCCCCGAATCGGATTCGCCGGGCTACCGGATGCGGTCCTAGGACACGACCGGCAGGTACACCTGGTTGCCGGTGGAGGCGAACTCGGCGGACTTCTCCGCCATGCCCGCTTCGATGGCGGCGATATCGGTGAGGCCCTGCTTCTCGGCGTAGTCGCGCACGTCCTGCGAGATGCGCATGGAGCAGAACTTCGGACCGCACATGGAGCAGAAGTGCGCGGTCTTGGCGGGCTCGGCCGGGAGGGTCTCGTCGTGGTACTCGCGGGCGGTGTCGGGGTCCAGCGAGAGGTTGAACTGGTCGGTCCAGCGGAACTCGAAGCGCGCCTTGGACAGTGCGTTGTCGCGGTCCTGGGCGCGCGGGTGCTGCTTGGCCAGGTCAGCGGAGTGGGCGGCGATCTTGTAGGTGATCACGCCGACCTTCACGTCGTCCCGGTTGGGCAGGCCCAGGTGCTCCTTGGGCGTCACGTAGCAGAGCATGGCGGTGCCCGCCTGCGCGATGATGGCCGCGCCGATGGCGGAGGTGATGTGGTCGTAGGCCGGCGCGATATCGGTGGCCAGCGGGCCTAGCGTGTAGAAGGGAGCCTCCTCGCAGAGCTCCTCCTCCAGCTTCACGTTCTCGACGATCTTGTGCATGGGCACGTGGCCCGGGCCCTCGATCATCACCTGCACGCCATGGGATTTCGCGATCTTGGTCAGCTCGCCCAGGGTGCGCAGCTCGGCGAACTGGGCCTCGTCATTGGCGTCCGCGATGGAACCCGGGCGCAGACCGTCACCCAGCGAGAAGGTGATGTCGTACTCGGCCAGGATCTCGCACAGCTCGGCGAAGTTGGTGTACAGGAACGATTCCTGGTGATGCGCCAGGCACCACGCCGCCATGATGGAACCGCCGCGCGACACGATGCCGGTGACCCGCTTGGCGGTCAGCGGCACGTAGCGCAGCAGCACGCCGGCGTGCACCGTCATGTAGTCGACGCCCTGCTCGGCCTGCTCGATCACGGTGTCGCGGTAGATCTCCCAGGTGAGCTTGGTGGGATCGCCGTTCACCTTCTCCAGCGCCTGGTAGATCGGCACGGTGCCGACCGGGACGGGGGAGTTGCGCAGAATCCACTCACGGGTCTCGTGAATGTTCTTGCCGGTGGACAGATCCATGATGGTGTCGGCGCCCCAGCGGGTGGCCCACACCATCTTCTCCACCTCCTCGGCGATGGAGGAGCTCACGGCCGAATTGCCGATGTTCGCATTGATCTTGACCGCGAACTTCTTGCCGATGATCATCGGCTCGGACTCGGGGTGGCGATGGTTGGCCGGGATCACGGCGCGACCGGCGGCCACCTCGTCGCGCACCAGCTCGGGAGCGACGCCCTCGCGCGCCGCGATGTAGCGCATCTCGTTGGTGATGATGCCCTGGCGGGCCCAGGCCAGCTGGGTGGGCGGGCCGTCGACCTGCGGCTTGTCCCAGGTGTCGCGGAGCTTGGGCAGCCCCGCCTCGAGATCGATGGTGGCGGTGTCGTCGGTGTACGGACCGGAGGTGTCGTACACGTCGAAGTGCTCGCCATTGGTGAGATTGATGCGCCGCACCGGAACCCGCAGCGTCGTGCCGTCGGCCTCGACCTGTTCGTAGTGCTTGACGCTGCCCTCGATGGGACCGGTTGTCACGGTGTCGACGGGCGCGGAGTTGCTCGGGACATGACTCGATGACATGGTGAATCCTCCCTACGCCGGCATTACCCGGTCAGGTTCATACGGTCGACGGCCCACTAGCCGTCCTCTCAGCCCGCTGGTGCGAGCCCCCGTTGGCATACGTGCTTTTCCGCAGCGACCATACCGCGCTCCATGGCACACACGCTCCGAGACCGCGGAATATACGATTCGGTCTGCTCGGGGGATGGATTCGGCCGGGTGAGGTTCAGCGGGTAGGCGAGTCTCAGCGCTCCTGCGGGCCGATGGGCCAGCCCAGCGCGCCGAACGCGGCGTTCAGCTCGATCTCGGTCTGGGTGGCGAGGGCGTCGAGGCTGCCGAGCATGGTGGTCACATCCTCGGTGCGGCAGCCGGACGGGTCGGCCGCGCCGGGCGCGAGGCGGGACTTGATCCAGTTGAAGGCGTCGGCCATGCCGAGGGTGGTCAGGGTCAGGTGCTCGCTGAGGTGATCGCGCTCGTAATAGACCGAAGCACCCCCGTCGCACCACCGCTGGACCATGCGGTCGTTGGTGTACCACGGTACGGCCTCGTCATAGACGCCCTGATAGACCATGGTGGGCGCGGTCGGCGGATTACTGCCCAGCACAGTCGAATCGAAGACCTCCCTGATCTCCGGTAATGCCAGGTAGTCGGCGATCGGGATGGTCAGCATGCGCTGGTAGTCGGTGAACATCAGGTTCAGCACATTGCGCACCAGGCACTGGTTCGCGGTGCGGTCCATGACCGCGCGGCCCTCCGGCGTCAGGTACTTCTCGGTGGTCTCGGCGAACCTGGGGTACGCATTGCGCAGCGAGGCGATACCCACGCCGATGAGGCCGGCGAACATCGAACCGTTGACGTGCAACAGGGATTCGACATCCGAAACCGGCGCGCCCAGGGCGATGCCCTTGATGTTCAGCTCCGGCGCATAGCCCGCCTGCATCTCCGCCGCCCAGCCGCTGCCCATGCCGCCGCCGGAGTAACCCCACAGGGCCACCGGCGTATTCGCGCCGTCCAGGCCCAGCGGCTGGAAGCTCTCGGCGGCACGCACGCTGTCGAGAACCAGATATCCGGGTTCCTCAGCGACCGCGAGATGCCCGTTCAGGCCTTCGTAGTCGGGCACATTGATGGCGTACCCCTGGCTGATGGAGGCCGCGAGCTCCAGGTACTCGACGGTGGAGTGCACGCCCTCCAGTGCGGGTAGCCCGCCGCCCTGCTGCAGCACGTAGGACGGCGCGCACGCGGGCGATGTGCTGTCGTAGAAGAACTGATGCGAGACCAGCGGCCGACTGTGAGAAGTGTTGGCCCCCTCCGGAATCGCCACCGTGGTGGCCGCGACCGTCGGCTGCCCGGACAGGTCGGTGGTGCGGTACAGCAGTTGCCACGATCGCGCGTGCACCGGCAGCGCGGTGAGCACCGCCAGTTGCACCTCGCGGCTGCGCAGGATCGTGCCCGGATCGGTGGATTCGAACCCGTCGGGCGCTTGGTAGAACGGGTCGATGGTCACCGGGAGTGGTTGCGCGGCAACCGTTCCCGCGGTGGCGCCCCCCAGTAGTACGGCGGAGGCTGTCGTCAGTGCCGTCGTGAGCGCGGCCGCGAGCAGCCGCCTCCCACGCCCGCGATCCCCAGTTGTTGCCACGTCTCTGTTCCCTTCCGCATCGACGTGACAGCGATTACAGCACGGCATCCGATTACCAACAAGATGTCTTTCTGAAACGAGCTTGGCTATCGTCTAGGCATGTCCCGCAGCAAATCTGCCGCGCCGACCGACCGGACCCCCGTGCGGCGTCGCATCCGCGGCCTCGACGCCGACGAGCGCAGCGCCCAGCGCCGCCGTCAGCTGCTCGCCGCCGCCACCGAACTCTTTGCCCGGCAGAGCTATTCGGGCACCTCCATCGAACAGATCTGTCAGCACGCCTACGTCGGCACCAAGGGCTTCTACGACCACTTCGACAGCAAGGAAGCCTGCTACACCGCCCTGCTGGAACAGATCACCAAGGGCATCCAGCAACGGGTGGCCGAGGTGGCCGTGGAAACCGCCGACGCGGACTGGGCCACCCGCCGTGCCACCGTCCTGGCCGCCTTCGTCCACGCCATCGCCGACGACCCCCGCCTGGCCAAGGTCACCTTCGGCGAAGCCGGCGGCATCTCGCCCACCGTCGAAGCCATGCGCCGCTCCAACCGCCGCTGGTCCGCCGAATTCCTGAAACACCAATGGCTGCAGGCCGATCCGCGCGACGACCCGCACCTGTTGGCCCTCGCCCTCGCCACCATCGGCGGCATGTTCGAACTCGTCGCCGACTGGCTGCACCACCACGACGGCGGCGGCGCGCCGGATTCCGTGGACACCCTCGTCGCCGATCTGAACCACTTCGTGGCGGTGGTCGACACGGGCCGGGCCGCGGCTCGCTGAGTGGGGGCGCTCAGCCGCGCGGGCGGCCGGCCAGCATGACCTCGCGCAGGGTATCGCGGAGCCAGACATGGGCGGGATCGGCGTCGTTGCGGGGATGCCAGGCCAAAGCGTATGGCAGCGGCGGGGTTTCGATGGGGAGGTCGAACACGGTGAGACCGAGTTGCTCGGCCATGGGGGCGGCGCAGGCGGGGAGATTACCGAGCAGATCGCTGTTGCGGAGGAAGAACAGCGAGCCGGTGATGCCGGCGACCGAGGCGGTCACCTCCCGGCGCAGGCCCTGGCGGGCGAGGGCGTCGTCGATCGGACCGGAGCGCCGGCCGCGCCGGGAAGCGGCCAGATGGCGGGCGCGCACGTAGTCCTCGAGCCGGATCGTGGTGCCGTGCACCAGCGGATGCCCGCGCCGGGCCACGCCGACCATGCGGTCCTCGAACACCGGCGCGACCTGGATTTCGGGAGCCCGGTCGCCGACGATGCCCATCTCGAGATCGGCCACGCCGTCGCGCAGCATGGGCGCGTCGGTGTGGCCCTCATTGAGGAAGCGCAGCGTGATGCCGGGGGCCTCGGCGGCGGCGCGTTCGACCAGGGCCGGGCCGAATACGGCGGCCATGGCGTAGTGGGCCAGCACGGTGAGATCGCGGTTGACGGTGCGAAGGTCGGTGCTGTGAGCGGCCGAGAAGAGGCGCTGCACCCGCTCGACCAGCTCGCGCACCTCGGGCTCGATGGCCAGCGCGTGCGGGGTCGGAACCATGGCCCGGCCCGCGCGCACCAGGATCGGATCCCCGATGGTCCGCCGGATGCGCCCCAGTGCGCGGCTGACCGCGGGCTCGGAGAGCCGGAGGCGTTCGGCCGCCCCGGTCACGCTGTGCTCGGTGAGCAGGGCGTCCAAGGCGACGAGCAGATTCAGGTCCAGGCCGCGAAGGCCGGTTTGTTGCGTCTGGCGCATGTATTCCATGATAAAGATGCATTTGAGTAATCTGTTCGCCCGCCCTACCGTTGAATTCGTTGCGGTGAACGCGGGCGAAAACTCTGAATGTCTTCGCCGATGACCTTGCAACGCAACATATTTCCGGCCAGGGCCCGGCTCGGAAGGCGTACCGGCACCGCTTCGCAACGTCGTCGAGGTGGCGCCGCTTCCACTTATCCCGATTTCCAGGAGTTCTCGCATGTCCACCGTCGTGTCCGCCGTTCCGGTCGCCGACTCCCGAACCGCCGGACCGCCGCGCGCGGTCCTGCTCGCCCTGTGCGCCTGCGTCATGGTGGCGCAGAGCATGGTGGCCGCCATCAATCTCTCGATTCCCCTGCTCGCCGCGTCGCCGCTGCATCCGAGTTCGTCGCAGCTGCTGTGGGCGGTCGACGCCTATGTGATCGTCTTTGCCGCCCTGCTCATCCCGGCCGGCGCGCTCGGCGACCGGTACGGGCGCAAGGGCGCGCTGCTGGCCGGGCTCGGACTGTTCGCGGCGGGTGCGCTCACCAGCGCGCTGGCTCCGCACGCGGCCGTGCTGATCGCGGGCCGGGCGGTGTCGGGTGCGGGTGCGGCGCTCATCATGCCCGCCACCCTGTCCGTTGTGGTGCAGCTGTGCCCGGACGCCCGCACCCGCGCGAGTGCGCTGGCCGCGTGGACCCTGTCGCTGGGTCTGGGTGGCGCACTGGGCAATATCGGCGGTGGCTTGCTGCAGCAGTATCTGCCGTGGCAGGCCCTGTTCTGGGTGATGGTCCCCGCCGGTCTGGTCTTGCTGGCGGTGGCGGCGGTGGTGACGCCGGAAACCCCACGGTGCGAGGCGGATCAGGATCCACTCGGGGCGGCGCTGCTCATGGCCGGATCGACCGCGGTGCTGTACGGCATCATCGAGGGCCCGTCACACGGCTGGGCCGCGGCGGAAGTGCTGGCCGGATTCGGGCTCGGCGCGGCGCTGCTCGCGGTGCTGGTCCGGCATTCGCTGCGTTCGCCGCATCCGCTCATCGATCCGCGGGTGTTCCGGTCCCGGCGGTTGAGTGTGGCCGTCCTGGGCACGGGCACAACGTTTTTCGGATTGTTCGCGTTGTTCTTCGTGAACTCGCAGTACCTGCAGTACGTGAAGGGCTTCTCGGCGGGTGCGGCGGGGCTGGCCATCGTGCCGCTCACCCTCGGCATGATCCTGGTGCCCCGCTTCGCGGTTCGGCTGGAAGCCCGGCTGGGCCCGCTGATTCCGGCCGCGGGCGGGCTGGCCGTCATCGGCGCCGGCCTGCTGGCGGTCGCGACCGCGGACGCGGGCACCCCGTATCCGCTGTACGCGGTCTATCTGGTGGTGCTGTCCGTCGGCATGGGGTTCGCCGCGCCCGTACTGACGCACGGCGTCATGGCGAACCTGCCGGTCGATCGCGCCGGAATGGGCGCCGGATTGAACTCCGCCGCACGGGAATTCGGTGCCGCCATCGGTGTCGCGATGATCGGCACCGTGATGGCCTCACACGCCGGAGACGGCGCCCACCCGATCGCCTTCGCCGACAGCATGGGCGTCGGTCTCGGCGTCATCGGCATCCTGGTGCTGTTCGCCGCCAGTGTGGTCGCCCTCGGCTACCGCCGCGGCTGACTCCTCCTCCAGCCCGATTCGCTTGTGCAGCGCCGCAAGCGGTTTCGGCGCCCACCAGTTGCCGGTCGACATCAGGCGCATGAGGGCCGGGGCCAGCAGGCCGCGAATGATGGTGGCGTCGGAGACCACGGCCAGCGCCAGGCCGATGCCGAACAACTTCATGGGTGCGACCTCGGAGGTGGCCACGGCCAGCAGCACCACCGCCATCAAACCCGCGGCGGCGGTGAAGATCCGGCCGGTGCGGGCCACCCCGAGGGCCACCGAGCGGGTATTGGCCGCCCGGCCGCGATCCGAGGCCAGCCACTCCTCGCGAATCCGGGACAGCAGGAAGACCTCGTAGTCCATCGACATGCCGAAGGCCAGGCAGAACATGAGGATCGGCATGAACAGGTCGATACTGCCGGTCGGGGTGAACCCCAGCAGACCGGACAGGTGGCCCTGCGCGAACACCCAGATCATGGCGCCGAAGGTGGCGGTCAGCGACAGCATGTTCAACAGCAGTGCCTTCACCGGGAGCACCACGCTGCCGGTGAACAGGAACAGCAGGATCAGGGTGATGACGGCGATGAGCGTGGCCGCCAAGGGGATCCGGCTGATGACCGAGTGCATGGTGTCCTCGTTCAGGGCCGCCGCGCCGCCGTACCGCACCTCGCCGGGAGCCGGGACCGCCCGCAGTGCCGCGAGCTGCTGTTTGCCCGCGGCGGAGTAGGGCGCGACCTTCGTGCCGACAGAAAGGTAGGCCCCGTTCGGGCCGGCCATCTGCGGAATACCGGCGGCCACCCGCTTGCCGGTCGGCGGAACGCCGTCGGCGGACGGCGACGCCAGGTAGACGCCCTCGCTGGACAGCACCGCCGCGACGCCGGGCACCTCCGACAGGCTCTTGGCAAACGCGCCGATTTCCGCTGCGCCGCCGTGGAATCCGGGCAGCACGATCACCGTGCTGGATGCCATGTCGGCATTGAAGTCCTGCCGCAGCGCGTCACCCACCTGACGGCTGGACGCGAAGGTGCCGATCACGCGATCGTCCGGGGTGCCGAAATGTGCCTTCAGGAACGGGGATCCGAGCGCCAGCAGCACCGCCGCCGCGATCACCGCGACCGGCAGCGCCCGCCGCATGACCGCGGTCACCAGCCGGTACCAGAAGGTGGTCTCGACCGGCTTGGGCGCGGGCTCGCCGCGACCCAGCAGGCGGCGCGCCGGTTTCCGCAGATCCCAGGCGTTCACCCGATCGCCGAGCAGCACCAGCGCGGCGGGCAGCAACAGCACCGACGCGCCCACGGCTGCGGCGACGACCGCGACACCGGCGTAGGCGAAGGACTTGAAGAACGGCTGCGGGAACACCGCCAGTGCCGCCAGGGCCAGGGCGACGGTCAAGCCGGAGAACACCACGGTGCGGCCCGCGGTCTGCACCGAACGCAGAATGGCCGCCCGGGTATCGCGGCCATTGGCCAGCTCCTCGCGATATCGGCTGACAATGAACAGGCTGTAGTCGATGGCCAGGGCCAGCCCCAGCGCGCTGGTCATGTTCAGCGCGAAGATGGAGACATCCATGACCGTGGTCAGCCCGCGCAGAATGCCCAGCGTCGCGGCGATCGCGAACAGTCCCACGCCGACCGGCAGCAGCGCCGCGACCACGCTGCCGAACACCAGCACCAGCAGCAGCGCCGATACCGGCACCGCGATGGCCTCCGCCAGCAGCAGGTCCTTCTCGACCTGGTGATTGATATCGGCGAAGGAACCGGCCATGCCGCCGACCCGGACCTGCACGCCGTCGCTGTCCCCATTGAGCTGGTTCGACAGCTCGGCGGCCCGGTTCTGCACCTCGGTGTCGGTTCCGGTGACCGTGGCCATGATGAGCCCGCGCTGCCCGTCCTTGCTCTTCAGCGCGGCGGCCAGGTCGGGCCGGGCGGCGAGGCTGGTCCAATACGACTGCACGCCGGTCACCGTCGGGTCCTGGCTCAGCTCGTCGGTGACGCGCTGCGCCTCGCCGCGCACCTGCGGGCTGTTGACGCCCCCGTAACCGCTGACCATGACGATGAGGTTGGGATTGCCACCGGGGAAGTTCTTGGTGATGAAGTCATTGGCGCGCACGGACTCCAGCGAATCGGTCAGATAGCCGCCGCCGACCATGTGGGATTTCACGGTGGCTCCGAAGCCGCCGCACACGAGCATCAACAGGAGCGCGGCCACCAGGACCGCGCGCGGGCGTGCCATGGCGAACCGGGCAGTACTGGTCAACATTGACGCCACCCTCCGAAGTCTTCAGACGTCCGGAACGGTAACGTTCCTGACCTACCGGTCGGTAGGGTCAGTGATGATGTTCATGGTGATGCGTTTCGGCTATCACTCGGCCTTCGCGATGCGCCCGCGCACCTCACCCAACTCCAGGTGACCACCCCCGATGGCGGGTGCGGTGGCCGTGATGACCACCTCGTCGCCGTCCTGCAGGAAGGTCCGCTGAACCCCGTTCAACTCGATCGGTTCGGTACCGCCCCAGCTCATTTCCATCAGCGACCCGCGCTCGCCACGATCGGCCCCCGAGATGGTGCCGGAGGCGAACAGGTCGCCGGTGCGGGTCGACGCGCCGTTGACCGTCAGATGCGCGAGCATCTGCGGCCCCGACCAATACATACGCCGGAACGGGGGAGTGGAGATCACCTGGCCGTTCCACTCGACGGTCAGCGTGATGTCCAGTCCCCAGGACGTGTCGTCCCGCAGATATGGCAACGGCGCCGGATGCTGCGGCGGCAGCGGAATCCGCGCGGCGGCCAGCGCGTCGAGTGGAGTCACGAACGCCGACAGGCTGGTCGCGAAGGACTTGCCGAGGAACGGGCCCAGCGGTTGCCCCTCCCAGGCCTGGATATCCCGGGCCGACCAGTCGTTCACCAGCGCCACCCCGAAGACGTGCTCGGCGAACTCGCCGGTCCCGATGGGCGTACCGAGCCGCGAGCCCGCGCCCACCACGAACCCCAGTTCGGCCTCGATATCGAGGCGGCGGCTCGGCCCGAAATCCGGTGTGCCGGAATCGGTCCGGCGCTGTCCGTGCGGCCGGACGACATGCGTGCCCGACACCACCACGGTGCCCGCGCGCCCGTGATATCCCACCGGCAGGTGCCGCCAATTCGGCAGCAGTGGTTCACCGGCCGGCCGCAGCATCCGGCCCATGGCGGTGGCGTGATCGAGGCTGGCGTAGAAGTCGACGTAGTCGCCGATCTCCACCGGCAGGTCCAGCCGCACCGCCCGCACCGAATGCACCGCCGCCGCGGGCAGATCCGCGTCGGCCGCCGCGCGCACCCGCTCGCGCACCTCCCGCCAGCACTGCGGGCCCTGGGTCATGAAGGCGTTCAGGCTGGGCTGCGCGAACATCGGATCATCCAGCGCCACCGCCAGATCGATGATCGAATCGCCCAGCCGCGCCCCGACCCGCGGGTCCCCGCCCAGCGGGCGGAACACGCAGTACGGCAGGTGTTCCGGACCGAATCCGGAGCCCGCGGGCACCTCGATCCGCACCCGGCTGCTCATTTCCCCACCACCCGATCCCATGTCACCAACCCCTGCACCGTCGCACCACTCGGACTCAGATCCACTCGGACGGCCCTCGCCCCGACCAGGTCCAGGCATACCGCGCGTCCTCGCACGCCAGTGCGCCCTCACCCAGCTGCAGCGGGTGGAAGGTGTCCACCATGACCGCCAGCTCGTCGAAGAAATCGATGCCGATGCTGCGCTCGTAGGCCCCCGGCTGCGGCCCGTGCGCATACCCGCCCGGATGCACCGACACCGAGCCCTGCCCGATCCCGGATCCCTTGCGCGCCTCGTAGTTTCCGCCGCAGTAGAAGAGGATCTCGTCGGAGTCCACATTCGAGTGGTAGTAGGGGACCGGTATCGACAGCGGGTGGTAATCCACCTTGCGCGGCACGAAATTGCAGATCACGAAGTTCTGCCCCTCGAAGGCCTGATGCACCGGCGGCGGCTGATGCACGCGGCCGGTGATCGGTTCGAAGTCGGCGATATCGAAGGTGAACGGGTACAGGCAGCCGTCCCAGCCCACCACATCGAAGGGGTGGGTGGCGTACACCATGCTGGTGCCGACGATCTCACCGGCGGGACGGTGCTTGACCAGCACCTCCACGTCCTCGCCGTCGACCTGCATCAACTCTGTGGGCCCGTGCAGATCCCGCTCGCAGTAGGGCGAGTTCTCCAGGAACTGGCCGTATTTCGAGAGGTACCGCTTGGGCGGAGTGATGTGGCCGGTGCCCTCGATGACATAGGCGCGCAAGGGTTCGGGGCCGTCGGGAATCCAGCGGTGCGTGGTGGCGCGCGGCAGCAGTACCTGATGCCCCTGCCGCACCGGCAGGGCCCCGAAGACGGTTTCCACCCGCCCCGAACCGGATTCGATGTAGACGAGTTCGTCGCCGACGGCATTGCGGTACAGCGCCGATTCCCGCAGCGCCGCCACGTAGGAGATGCGCACATCGGCATTGCCCAGCAGCAGCCGCCGCCCGGTCACCACATCGCTGTCGGCCGGCTTGTCGCCCAGGAACAGTTCGTGCAGCTTCAGATGCCGGTGCCGCAGTGGATGATTCGGGTACAGCCGCTGCTCGGGCAGTATCCACACCGACGAATCCACAATGGCCGGAGGCAATCCCCGGTGATAGAGCAGCGAGGAATCACCGGAGAAGCCCTCTTCGCCCATCAGCTCTTCGTAATAGAGCGTGCCCCGCTCGTCCCGATGCTGCGTGTGCCGCTTGGGCGGCACCGAACCAACCTGCCGATAGAACGTCATGGCGGCCTCCCGCTGACCGATGGTCCCTTTCCCATCGTAGCCACCGGATAACGGCAGGACCCCGGATTCTCAAGCGTGGCGCAGGGCCCGATACACCGCCGCGCCGACGAACTCGCCCAGTGTGTCGGGGGTCCACTCGCCCGGATCGGTGAGCAGGGTGCGCACCGCGCCCTCACCGGCCGAGACCCACAGCTCCACCAGGGCCGGCAGCTTGCGTTCGGCCTGCGCGGTGCCCCAGGCCTTCAGGGTCGGGCGCAACCGGCGGGTGCAGCGCTCCACGGCCAGCAGCCGGCCCTTGCCGAACGAATCCGCCACGGCCGGATCGGGATTGCCGTACAGCAGGCGCCAGGTGTCGGGCCGCTGGGACACCGTGTGCAGCAGGGCGCGGAAGCCCTCCACGAAGACCGCCTCGTCGGCTTCGACCCGGCGGCGCGGCAGCGTGTCCATGACGCCCTGCACCAGATAGTCCTCCTCGCGTCGGATGAGCGCCTCGAGGAGCTCCACGCGATCGGCGAAGCAGGCGTAGACGACGGGTCGGGTGACCTTCATGCGGTCGGCCACGGCGGCGATGGTCACCGCCGCGATGCCGTCGGCGACGGCGATCTCGAGGGCGGTGTCGAGGACCTGCGGGCGACGCCGTTCGGGACCCAGATGCCGCGCGCGCTGGCGTGGTCGTATCGCCGAATCGATGCCCATGCGCACCGACGATAGCAGCGCGCGCGGGGTGGGGACCCGCTGGTCCGAGCCGGTAACAAGATCGTTTCCTACAGCAGTGCACAAAAATGCTACATTCACGAAGGAAACCACCCGGAGGAGCCGAGGACGCCCCCGGCCGGAGGAGACGAATCCCGATGAGCCAGACCCTGTTCAATCCGAAGACCTGCGAATTCGCCGAATTCGACGACGAGACCGGGCGGCTGCTGCGCGCTACCGTCGACTACTTCGAAACCTTCGGCAAGACCAGGCTGCTGGCCGAGAGCCGGGACCGGGTCTGGTACGCGGATTTCCTGGACTTCATCAAGCGCGAACGGATCTTCGCGACCTTCCTGACCCCGGCGGCACAGGCCGGCGGCGACCCGAACAAGCGCTGGGACACCGCCCGCATCGCCATGATGAGCAAGATCCTCGGCTTCTACGGCATGCAGTACTGGTACGTGTGGCAGGTCACCATCCTCGGCCTCGGCCCGATCTGGCAGAGCGCCAATGCCGAGGCCAAGGCCCGTGCCGCCGCGCTGCTGGAATCCGGCGAGATCTTCGCCTTCGGCCTCTCCGAGAAGGAGCACGGCGCCGACATCTACTCCACCGACATGGTGCTGGAACCGAAACCGGGCGGCGGCTACACCGCCACCGGAAGCAAGCACTACATCGGCAACGGCAATCTCGCTGGCATGGTGTCGGTCTTCGGCCGCCGCGCCGACAAGCCCTTCATCGACTCGTCGGACTTCCTGCGGAAGATGGCCGACGAGGAGTACTCGGGCTATCTGTTCTTCGCCGCCGACGCCCGGCACAAGAACTACAAGCTGCGCAAGAACGTGGTCGACTCCCAGATGTACGTCGCCGCTTTCGATCTCGACCGGTACCCGGTCGCCGAATCCGACATTCTGCACACCGGGCGCGCGGCCTTCGACGCCGCCATGAACACCGTCAATGTCGGCAAGTTCAATCTCGGCTTCGGTGCGGTCGGCGCGTGTGAGCACGCCATGTTCGAGGCGGTCGGCCACGCGTACAACCGAATCCTGTTCGGGCACCGGGTGACCGAGTTCCCGCAGGTGAAGTCGCTGTTGGCGGACAGCTACGCCCGCCTGATCGGCATGAAGCTCTACAGCGAGCGGGCCATCGACTACCTGCGCTCGGCCAATGAGAACGACCGGCGCTACCTGCTTTTCAACGCCATCGAGAAGATGTCGGTCACCCGGCACGGGCAGCGGCTGTACGAGGACCTCGCCGACGTCGTCGCGGCGCGCGGCTTCGAGAACGACATGTACTTCCCGATGGCCATGGTCGGCATGTTCGGGCTGCCGAGGCTCGAGGGCACCGTCCACGTGAACATGGCCCTGTCGCTGAAGTTCATGCCCAACTTCATGTTCCACCCCGCCGACGCCGGACTCGCCGCGCTGCGCTACTTGCCGGGCGCGGGCGTCGCGCCCCAGGGCGCGGTGCGCGCGGTGTCCGCCGTGCTGAGCTGGACCAGCCGTCGTGCCGGCGGCCCGGCCGCCAAGGCGGTGCCCGCGCTGAAGAGCGAATTCGCCCGGGCCGCACACCCTCCCGTGCCCACCCGCCGCGACGCCGCCGACGACGAATTCCTGTTCCGCCAGGGCCCGAGCAGCGGCCTCGGGAAGATCCGCTTCACCGACTGGCGACCGGTCTTCGAGAAGTTCGCCCACATCCCGAATGTCGCGGTCTTCCTGGAACAGGCCCTCGCCTTCCAAACCCTGCTCGCCGCCGCCACCCCGACCGCCGCGCAGCAGCAGGACGTCGACTTCCTCTTCGCCCTCGGCGAGCTGTTCACCACGCTCCCGTACGCCCAGCTCATCCTCGAACAGGCCGAGATCGCCGGCGCCGACGAGTCGGTGCTCGACCAGCTCTTCGACCTGTTCGTCCGCGAGTTCTCCAGGCACGCCCTGACCCTGCACACCAAGCCGACCGCTACCAAGGCCCAGCAGATCCGCGCCCTGGATCTGGTCCGCCGCCCGATCGCCGACCAGTCCCGCTTCGACCGCGTATCGGCTCAGGTCGAAGCCCTGGCCGGGGTCTACGAAATGAATCCCTGACGTTGTTCCCCGCGGCCCGGCCGGCCCGGGCCGCACCTGCCACATTCGCCGGCCATCCGCTCGGGGAGCACATGCGAGCCCGGGTTCCCGTGAATCGCGCGACCGTCACTCCGCAGCAGGCCAAGGAGCTGTACGGCCGCGGGGCCCCGGTCCTGTGCATAACGGCAGGGTTAACTTTTTGGGATTTTTCCCGGTCGAACGGGGCTTTCCGGGTAAAGAGGCGTACCTACGCTTGCGTAACAGGACAGGCGTACGGCAACCTCGCCTTGATCTTCGAGACGCTCGACCAGATCTTTCGATATCGCTCGACCAGTTCAGACTCAGCCGAGGAGGCCCTTCCGTGTCCCACTACAAGGCGAACCTACGAGACATCGAGTTCAACTTGTTCGAAGTACTGGGTATCGGGGAACTGCTGGACCAGGGCGCCTACGGCGATCTGGACGCCGACACCGCGCGGGAGATGCTCGCCGAGGCGAAGCGCCTGGCGGAGGGGCCGATCGCGGAATCGTTCGTCGAGGCCGATCGCAACCCGGTCGAGTTCATTCCGGACCAGCACACCATCACCGTGCCGGAATTGCTGAAGAAGACCGTGGCCGCGGTCAACGAGGCCGGATACTCCGGTCTGGGCATGGCCGAGGAGATGGGTGGCGTGCCCGCCCCCAACGCCCTCATCTGGGGCATCCAGGAAATGCTGGTCGCCGCGAACAACTCGGCCTCGTTCTTCAACATGGGTCCGCTCATGCACAAGGTGCTCTTCGACGAGGGCACCGAGCAGCAGCAGAAGTGGGCCACCCACGCGTGGGAGAACCGCTGGGGCGGCACCATGGTGCTCACCGAGCCGGACGCCGGCTCCGATGTCGGCATGGGCCGCACCAAGGCGATCCAGCAGGCCGACGGCACCTGGCACATCGAGGGCGTGAAGCGCTTCATCTCCGGTGGCGACGTGGGCGACACCGCCGACAACATCTTCCACCTGGTGCTGGCCCGCCCCGAGGGCGCCGGCACGGGCACCAAGGGCCTGTCGCTGTTCGTGGTGCCGCGCTTCCTGTTCGACACCGAGACCATGGAACTCGGCGCCAAGAACGGCGCGCTGGTCACCGGCGTCGAGCACAAGATGGGCATCAAGTCCTCGCCCACCTGCGAGATCACCTTCGGCGGCGACATTCCGGCAGTCGGCTACCTGGTCGGTGACAAGCACAACGGCATCGCGCAGATGTTCAAGGTCATCGAGAACGCGCGAATGATGGTGGGTACCAAGGCCACCGGCGCGCTGTCCACCGGGTACCTGAACGCCCTGGAGTACGCCAAGCAGCGCGTGCAGGGCGCGGATCTGACCCAGATGGCCGACAAGAGCGCGCCGCGCGTCACCATCACCCACCACCCGGACGTGCGTCGTTCGCTGGCCACCCAGAAGGCGTACGCCGAGGGTCTGCGCGGGCTGTACATGTACTGCGCCTCGTACCAGAACGCCGATGTGGCGCAGGCCAATTACGGGGTGGACGCCGAGCTGGCGGAGAAGGTCAACGACCTGCTGCTGCCGATCGTCAAGGGCTGCGGCTCGGACCGGGCGTACGAGAGCCTGACCGAATCGCTGCAGACCCTGGGTGGTTCCGGCTACCTGCAGGACTACCCGATCGAGCAGTACATCCGCGACTGCAAGATCGACTCGCTGTACGAGGGCACCACCGCCATCCAGGCGCAGGACTTCTTCTTCCGCAAGATCATTCGCGACAAGGGCGTGGCGCTCGCGCACGTCGCGGGCCTGATTCAGCGGTTCGTCGACGGCGGCCCGGACCAGTTCAAGATCGAGCGCGGGCTGCTCGGCGCGGCGCTGGCCGACGTGCAGGCCATGGCGGCCACCCTCACCGGCTACCTGATGGCCGCGCAGCAGCAGATCGACGAGATCTACAAGGTCGGTCTGGGTTCGGTCCGATTCCTGTACGCCGTGGGCGATCTCGTCATCTCCTGGCGACTGCTGGAGCAGGCCGCCATCGCCCAGGCGGCGCTGGACGCCGGTGCGGCCGACAAGGACAAGAACTTCTACACCGGCAAGGTCGGCGTGGCGTCCTGGTTCGCGAAGAACAAGCTGCCGCTCATCAGCGGCGTGCGCTCGGTGATCGAGAACCTCGACAACGACATCATGAAGCTGGACGAGGCCGCTTTCTGACCCACCCGCATCCCCCGGCCCCGCACCTGTTCGGTGCGGGGCCGGTTTGCTTCACGCCACCCGGCTCGCGGGTCCCCGTTCGGCGGGATCGCGACGTCGGTGCCGTCCGCCCGCGGCGGTAGCAGCCACGGGAATGGGGAGCACGATGGTCGGTGCGTCCAGCACGGCGTGCAGGTGGGCGCTGAAGGCGTCGAGGCTGCCGTAGCGCGTGAGGATCTCGTCGAGTACCTGATGCGCACTCGAGCCTGTCGGATTGTTCATCTCGCCCCTCCGAGGTCCGCCACCGGCCGGGGCCGGGTTTTGACCGGCATTCTGCACGAGATATTCGAACGCGTAGCTACTTTGAGGATAACTGTGACCTTCCGTGCCTAGAGCACTCTCGATTCGTGCCATCGGCGTGTATCTGGGCCGCTCCAGCGCCAGATTGCCCTACTGTCCGGTACGGGTGACCGGAGTGGGGAACGGTGGCGGGGCTCGGGAGTGGTTATCTCGCCGCACCCCCGGTTCGGATCACTCTGCCGGGGCCGTCGCCGGACGGTCCCGGAACGCGGTGCCCACGTTTCCTCAAACCCGGGTGGTGCACCGTGCGTGGAAAGTCGCTCGACGGCCGGGTGGATCAGCCCGCAGACTCCCCGATCCACCCGGCCCCGAACGAGTTCCTGTGTGTCTTGTCGGCGAGGCGCGACTCGCCGATGTGACACGCACATTCGATGTGTGACGGCGCCGTGAAGTGTCGTCCCCAGCGGGTACAACTACGGCATGGTCTTCCCGGTTACGTTCGGCTGGATCCAGATACTGCTGCTGGTACTCGGCATCGCGGCGATCGGATTGCTCGTCACGGCTGTTCTGAAGGCGCGCAAGGTCGGATGGCGGGCGCTGGCCGGCCGGGGCGCGGGTGCGGCCGGGCTGGTGCTCGTCGCGGTCGTGATCCTGTGGATCACCACGCTGCTGCAGACCTTCCTCGGGCTCACCGGGGAGGTGAAGGCGGCGCACATCGAGGCCAAACCCGTTGCGGGGCAAGAGCACATGATGAACGTGGAGCTGACCCTCTACGGCGACAAGGGCCACGGCGACCAGCACCAGACCTATCAGGTCGAGGGCGACCTGTGGGTACTGCAGGCCAATATCGTGGAACTCGAACCGTGGGTGAACGCGCTCGGCTTCAACTCCGGGTACAAGGTGACCCGGCTCTACGGCCAGCGGCTGGACGGCATCGCCACCAGGCAGAATCAGATCTTCCTCAATGGCAGCGACGCCGACTTCTTCCAGGACATGAAGAATCAGTCCTGGTACACAAGGCCTTTCGTGCGCTCGGCCTACGGCAACGCGGTCATCGCGGCCGCGGGCAGCTACGACGTCTTCATCTCCCGCGACGCCATCAAGAGCCGGTCCGTCTAGTCGGCGAGTTCGGCCACCACGGGCGCATGATCGCTGGCGCCCTTGCCCTTTCGCTCCTCGCGGTCCACGTTCGCCTCGGTGACCCGGGCCGACAGGGCGGGGGAGCCGAGGATGAAATCGATGCGCATGCCCTCCTTCCGGGGGAAGCGCAGCTGCGTGTAGTCCCAGTAGGTGTAGACGCCCGGGCCCGGGTGGAAGGGCCGCATCACGTCACTGAAGCCCACCTCGCCGAAGGCGTCGAAGGCGTCGCGTTCCCGGTCGGACACATGCGTCTTGCCCTCGAAGAATTCCGGCGACCACACATCCAGATCGGTCGGCGCGATATTCCAGTCACCCACCAGCGCGATCTGCGCGTCCGGATCCTCCGACAGCCACTTGCTGCCCGCACTGCGCAGGGCGGCAAGCCATTCCAGTTTGTAGGTGTAGTGCGGATCGTCCAGGGCGCGGCCATTGGGCACGTACAGGCTCCACACCCGCACCCCGCCGCAGGTCGCGCCGATCGCGCGGGACTCCACCACCGGCGCGCTGAGCAGCGATTGCCCGGCGTCCTTGTCGAATCCGGGCTGATTCGGGAAGCCGATCTCGACATCCTCGATCCCGACCCGGGAAGCGATGGCCACGCCGTTCCACTGGCTGTAGCCGACGTGCGCGACCTCGTACCCGGCCGCCTCGAAGGCCTCGAACGGGAACTGCTCGTCCTTGCACTTGGTTTCCTGCATGGCCAGCACGTCGATATCGGCGCGGTCCAGCCACGCCAGCACCCGATCCTGCCGGGTACGAATCGAATTCACGTTCCAGGTAGCGATGCGCACGAGTGGTGAACCTTTCAGAACTAGTGTCTTGCGAAAGCGAGTGGCACGCAATCAGGGCGCGGCGTACCGGTAGCGGTGGTGTTCGACGAACCCCATCTCCTGGTACAGCGCCAGGGCCGCGTCATTCTCGTCCGACACCTGCACATACGCGTGCGTGGCCCCGTGTGACTGCCCCCAGCGGATCATCTCCGCGCACACCAGCGCGCCCAGCCCGTGCCGCCGATGCCCGTTCGCCACCGCGACACAGGTCAGCCCCGCCCAGCAGCGGCCGTCCGGGGCCGTGGTGACCGCGACCCGGCCGATGGCCAGCGGCGACTGCAACCCCAGCGTGGCGAAGGCGACCTGACCGTCGCGCACCGCAGTCAGCACCTCCACCACCGGTGTCGACCCGAGTTCGGCGTCCCCGCCGCGATGCCGGTGCATGGACAGCCAGGCCCCGTCCGGATCCGCGGTGAAGCGCACCATCGGCGGTCCGGACGGCAGCGCCATGGTCTCGATATCGACCGCCAGCACCTGGGTTTCGTTCCAGCTGCGCCAGTCCGCGGGCAGGGTGGCCAGCCGGTCGGGCAGCTGGAACTGTGCGGGCAGGCCGTGCGCGGTGTACCACTCGGCGATCCGATGCAGGGTCTCGGTGTCCATCAGGGCGGGTCCGTCCGTACCGCCCAGCGGCACCGCGGAATTCGCGCGATTGGTGTACCCGTCGCCGGCGCGCAGCAGCCAGCCGCCGATCCAGGACCGCCGCAGGCCCGGCCAGCCGTCGGCCGCGGCCGCCTCCAGGGCGCGGATCTCGCTGGTCCGAATGGGCCTGGGCCCGAGCGGTTTCCAGGCCACCACGCGATCCCAGGCGATCGACACCACCTGGCCGTCGGCGGTGCGCACGGTCAGCGGATCGGTCTCGGTGAGTTCACCGATCACATCCGTCAGCGGTTGCGGATAGCCCGCGGGCAGGCGGTAGCGAACCACCACCCGCTTACCGATCGGCGGGAGTTCGGAATCGGTCATACCCGATCAGTCGTCGAGATCGTCGTCGTCGTGTCCGAAGGGATCCGGCACGGTGCCCGGCACCCAGCTCAAACCCGGCTTGCCCCAGCCGTTTCGCTTGATGGACTTCTTGGCGGCCCGGGCATTGCGCCCGATCAGCACGTCGACATAGAGGAAGCCGTCCAGGTGCCCGGTCTCGTGCTGCAGCATGCGGGCGAAGAACCCGCGGCCCTCGATCTCGACCTGTTCGCCGTGCTCGTCGGTGCCGGTGACCTTCGCCCAGTCGGCGCGGCCGGTGGGGAACTGCTCGCCGGGTACCGACAGGCAGCCCTCCTCGTCATCATCGGGATCCGGCATGGACTCCGGGATCTCCGAGGTCTGCAGCACGGGATTCACGACGCAGCCGCGGCGGCGGACCATCTTCGCGCCGTCGGTGTCGTCCGGGCAGTCGTAGACGAAGATGCGCGGCGAGACCTCGTCCTCGTCCTTGATGATGACCTGATTGGCGGCCAGGCCCACGCCATTGGCGGCGTCCATCGTCTCGTACATGTCCGCGATCAGCTCGGCCAGCTCCTCCGGGGTCTGCGTGACCGGAGTGGTCGCACGGTGCAGAACCGGGTCGCCGACAATGCGAATCGGGAGAATAGCCATGCTGAGCAGCCTACTGGGTGGTTGCCGGGCTGCTCGAGGTGCCTGTTGCCGCCGTCCTGGGGCAGACTGACCTCGCACACTGGACGGACCCGGTCCACGGCGACACGCCGAGGGGGCGACACAGAACACGCCGATCGGTACGCATCGGGACGACTCCGCCGCGTGGTTGAATGATCGGCGACGCACAAGCACCATATTCGTCTGGTGACCACTCGGCGAGGGAGCACTATGGACAGCGCAGCGGCACGCGACATCCCCGCAAGCGAGGACGGCTCTTCCGGCGAGGATGGCGCACATGGGCTTTCCCGCCGCGAGCTCGACATTCTCGACTTCGAACGCAAGTGGTGGAAGTACGCCGGCGCGAAGGAAGAAGCCATCCGTGAGCTCTTCGACCTCTCACCCACCCGCTACTACCAGGTCCTGAACGCGGTCGTCGACAAGCCGGAGGCGCTGGCCGCCGACCCCATGCTGGTCAAACGTCTGCGCCGGCTGCGCGCCAGCCGTCAGAAGACCAGGGCCGCACGTCGTCTCGGTTTCCAGGTGTGAACCACACCCGGAATGTGAAGCAGCTTCCACAACCGCGTGCGTACGCGCTTGATCCCGCGCGGGCGCCCCATCACCCATTAGGCTCGACGCCGTGAGCAATCCGAATTCGCCGGCCGGCGGCCCGCCGCTGCGGGCCCTGGCGATGGTCCTGATCGCGCTGGCCATCGTGTTCGCCGGGCTGGGCGCGATGTCGCTGTCGAGTTCGGACTCCTCGAGCAGTAGCGCCGACTCGACCTCGCAGTCGAGCACCGTCGCGGCCACCACCACTGCGGCACAGCAGAATTCGGCCCAGGCCACCACCACCCCACCGGTCGCGCCCACCACCACCGCGGCGCTGCCCACGACCACTACCGCGACCACCACCGCGGCCGCGGGCGTCGACAAGACCCTTCCCGTACGGGTTTACAACAACGGCACCGTGCCCGGCCTGGCCAAGAAGACCGGCGACCAGCTCACCTCCGACGGGTACAACGTCACCGAGGTGGGCAACTACGCGAACGGCGTCGTACCGAAAACCACCGTGTACTACGGCAATTCGCCCAAGGAGCAGGCGCTGGCCCAGGCCATCGCCGCGCAACTGGGCTGCTCGGCCGAACCCCGATTCCCCGGAATCTCGGACTCGCCCACCGGCGTCATCGTCATCGTCACCGGTAACTGAATCGCTGTCGACAAGGCACTGAATCGCAGTTGGTAAGGCACTGTCGGGTCGCTCGAAAGAAACCGTGCGGCCCCTCCACGGCACACACGCACGTCTCTGGCATCATCTTGTCCGGTACGAAGTATGTCCACCCTGCTTTCCCGATAAACTCGGACTCGTAAAGGAGTTCCCCGATGGCCTCGTCCACAACTCGTCGCCCGTCCTGGTGGACTGTTGCTCCGGTGCTCGCGGTCGCAGCCCTCGGACTCACCGCCTGCTCCAACAGTCAGGAGTCGAGCGACGTCAAGGGAACGACCCCGCCGGTGTTCACCAGCTCGCAGGCCCCCGCCGGCACGCAGGGGACCGAGGGCGGCAATGCTCCGGAGGACTCGTCCAGCGTCACGTTGAAGGACCCCAGCGGCGGCACCGTCGGGACCGCCACCATCGCGAAGGTGGGCAACCACCTCCAGATCACCGTCGAGGCGCACGGGCTGAAGCCCGGCTTCCACGGCCTGCACGTCCACCAGGTCGGCAAGTGCGAGCCGAACTCCACCGCACCGGCGGGCGGCGCCCCCGGCGATTTCCTCTCCGCCGGTGGCCACCTGCAGGTCGGCGAACAGAACACCCACCCGGCCAGCGGTGATCTGACCTCGCTCGAGGTGCTCAAGGACGGCACCGCCAAGCTGGTCACCACCACCGACGCCTTCACCCTGGACGAGGTCAAGGGCAAGGCGCTGATCATCCACGCCGGCGCCGACAACTTCGGCAACATTCCCACCCGGTACGCGCCCGCACCGGATGCGGACACCCTCGCGACCGGCGACGCGGGTGCACGGGTCGCCTGCGGCGTCGTCGCCTGAACCCTCTCGAGGTGAGCCATGGCCGGGGCAGGCAGAACGAAGGTCCCCTTCAACTCATCGCCCCGGCACACGCTCGGCGTGGAATGGGAGGTCGCGCTCGTCGACAAGCGCACGCGCGACCTGTCCAACACCGCCGCAGCGGTTTTCGAAGCCTGCGGTGATCTGCGCGCCTGGGACGGCACCCCGCAGATCACCAAGGAACTGCTGAAGAACACCGTCGAACTCGTCTCCGGCAAGCACGACACCGTGAGCGAGGTGGTCGACGAACTGCGCGCCACCCAGGACATCGTGCGCCGCGCCGCCGACCAGGTCGGCGTCGACCTGTTCTGCGCCGGCACCCATCCCTTCGCGCAGTGGTCCACCCAACAGCTCACGCGCAGTGCGCATTACGACGAACTCATCGAGCGCACCCAGTGGTGGGGCCGCCAGATGCTCATCTGGGGCGTGCACGTGCACGTCGGAATCTCCCACCCGGACAAGGTCTTCCCCATTCTCAACGGGCTGCTGCCGTCCTATCCGCATCTGCTGGCGCTGTCGGCCTCCTCGCCCATGTGGGCGGGCGTCGACACCGGATACGCCAGCAACCGGGCGCTCATGTTCCAGCAGCTGCCCACCGCCGGACTGCCCTTCCAGTTCGAGAACTGGGGCCAGTTCGAGGGTTTCGTGCACGACCAGATGAAAACCGGTGTGATCGAACAACTCGGCGGCATGCACTGGGACATCCGGCCCGCGCCCAAGTGGGGCACCATCGAGGTCCGCGTCTGCGACGGCACCCCCACCAAGGCCGAACTGGCGGCCATCGTGGCGCTGATCCACTGCCTGGTGGTGGATCTCGACCGCCGGGTGGAATCCGGCGAGACCATGCCGGCCATCCTGCCGCCCTGGCATGTGCAGGAAAACAAGTGGCGCGCAGCGCGATACGGGCTCGACGCCATCGTCATCACCGACGCCGACAGCAATGAGCGACTGGTCACCGACGACCTGATGGAACTGCTCAACCGGCTGGAGCCGACCGCCAAAAGCCTCGGCTGCGAGAACGAGCTCGCCATGGTCGCCGACATCCCGAAGAAGGGCGCGTCCTATCAGCGGCAGCGCCGGGTGGCCGCGACCGCGCACGGCGATCTGGTCGCCGTCGTCGATTCGCTGGTCCACGAACTCGAGTACTGAGGTCCACGAACTCGCGCATCGCGGAACCGTCTTGCACGGTTGTGATTTCGATTACGACCGGATACGTACGGTGTACGCGTGGCCAGGAGTGATACCGCGCTGACCGGGGCCTGTTCATCTGGTGAGATGGGCGGCGTTCAACTACTCACCGAGTTGGCGTTCATGCGGCGTTTACTATGGCTGGATGCTGCTCGACGATCCGTACTCCCGAATCGGCGGCGAGACACGCCGAACCGGGTTACGGATGTTGTCGCCGCGCGCCGGTCTGACGGCGGCGCTGTCGGTGGGGGCGGCGCTGCTCATCGTCCTGCAGATCGTGGCCTCGCACCACCACTTCACCGGCCCGCTGGAAAGCATCTGGGCCGACTTCGCGGGCAATGCCAAATCCTTCACCGTGCCGTGGGCCGGGCTCGGGCTCGCGCTCATCGGGCTGAGCTGGCGGCGGCGCTTCCTGGCGGTCGGCGCGGCGCTCGGCATCGACCTTGGGTACCAAGCGATTCGGACGCTGTCCGGTGGACCACTGGCCATGGGCAACGGCCCGGTCCTCGTGCTGCTCGCCCTCATCGGGCTCGCATGCTGGAAGTGGCAGGGCAAGGATCGCACCAATGCGCTGCACGCCGCCGCGCTCGGCATCCTGCTGGTGCTGTCCAGCAAGGTCGCCGATGTCTGGCTGGGCATCACCGTGCTGGCCGGGCCCCGGGTGCTCGACGAACACATCGTGCTGGTGGACCACGCCCTGGGCGACCCCTCCTGGCTGATGGGGCAGCTGCTGGACTGGCTGGGGCCCATCGCCTCCGCCGTGCTGCACTGGGTCTACATCGAACTGCCCGTCGGCGCGATGATCGTGACCATCTGGCAGCTGCGCACCGTGGCCACGACGGGGGACTGGCCCAAGCACTACCTGGTGCGCACCTTCCTGGTACTCGGCCTCATCGGCCCGGTCTTCTATGTCGTGTTCCCCGTCGTCGGGCCGATGTTCGCGTTCGGCGCGGACGGGCACGTCTTCTCCCTGGGTAGCTACTGGCCCAATGTCGTGCCGCCGGTGGACCTCTCGCCGGGTTCGATCGCCTTCGACCACTACACCCCGCGCAACTGCATGCCGTCATTGCACACCGCGTGGGCGCTGTCGATCTTCATCCACTCGCGCCGCGATCCCTTCACGGGTGCGTCCGCGCCGGTCTGGCTGCGCTGGGGCGGGACCTTCTGGCTCGTCGCCACCCTGTCGGCCACCCTGGGCTTCGGCTACCACTACGGCGCGGATCTGGTGGCCGGCGCGGTGCTGTGCCTGACCATCGAATCCACCCTGCGCGCACCCGAACGCGGCTGGGATCGCACCCGCGTGCAGCTGGTGTCGGCCGGCGCCGCGCTCTTCGCCGGGCTGCTGCTGTCCTACCGGTACCTGTCGACCGGGTTCGCCGAACATCCGGTGCCCGCGGGCATCGTCGTGCTCGGCCTCTCGGCGGGTTATGTGACGGCCTTCTACCGCACCTGGTTCGGCGACGCCGTGACCACGGCCCCCGAGCTCGAATCCGCGGTGCGCGCCTGACCGTTCGCCGGTCACCTCACAGTCAGCCGGAGGTGGGCGCGCCGTTCGGAGATTCGGGCTTGGTGTCGGTCGTCGCCGGGATTCGCGGGCGACTGCGCCGCAGCAGGTAGATCCCGGCCAGACAGCCCCCGGCCACCAGCGCCGACGTCCAGCCCGGGGCCGCGGTGCTGCTGGAGCTCACCGCGCACATCGACGCGCTGCCGGCGGATTGCGTGGCGTAGTGGCCGCGCGAGACATAATCGCGCATGCCCAGCACCGCCGACGGGACGAACAGCACCAGGGTCCCCAGCACCCGGCTCGGCACATAGCGCGGCCGGGTGGACAGCAGGGCGAAACCGATGAGCCAGGACACGACCGCCGCACTGCCCACGATCAGCCAGGCCCGGGTCGAATCGGCCGTGAACGCCGTGAGCACCCCGAGCGCCATGCCCGCGGCCAGGGAGACCGCAGGACCCCCGCCCCGGCTGCCCACCCACATGCCGACCGCCGAGACCGCCGCCAGCAGCGGGATCGACCAGGCCGGCAGCTCGGCAGCCACGGTCGCCGCACCCACCGCGCCCAGGCCCACCGCCAGCAGCACGATCTCGCCGTCCCGGCCCGGCAACAGCATGGCCGCGACAATGGCGGTCCCCACCGCGGTCGCCACCGCGAGGACGATGCCCGCTTGGGTGTCGCCGTGCCGGGCCAGCCATTCCGCACTGGCCAGCGTCACCAGCACCAGCACCACGCCCCCCAGGATCGGGGCCAGCGGCAGCTCCGCCGAGAGCCGTTCCTCTGCCTCGCGCTTCCGATGGGTCAGGAACCCGAAGCCGACCAGGACCAGCGCCAGCAGGAGCATCCAGATGGGCAGCACATCGCCGGCGTGCCAGTGATCGCTCGCCGTCGCCTCGATGCCGCCACCGGTCCGCGACACCGGATTCACCGAACCGAGCAGCAGGCTGATCAGAACGCCCATGGTCCAGCCGAAGGCGGGTAGCCGACGGTGCAGCACCGCCGCCCCCAGTGCGCCCAGGATCAGGCCGCCGGCCAGGGAATCGATGAAGTTCATGGTGGGCAGCGACGAATTCGGTTCGCCGGCATGGCCGAACACGTGGTTGGCCAGCAGCACCAGCAGCCCGCCCAGCGTGGTCGCCCACGCCGCCACCGGGCTGCCCAGCGTGGTGATGAGCACCGCCGCGATCATGGCGATGAGCGCGCCCGCAGACACGGCCCGGGGCAGGGTGTAGGCCAGCAGGTCCCGCTGCAGGGCCGACGTCTCCGAGGTCCAGCCGAAGTCGAGGGGCAGGGCCAGCGCCAGGCCGGCAACCGTTGCTGCGACCAGCGCCGTGATCGTCTCCGCGGCTACCTGATGCGACCTCACCTGGGCAAAATTACCGGTGATAGGCGGACCGATTGGTACGACTCGCCTACTTTGTACAGATTCGGCGCGCTACCGGCGCGCATGGCGAACGCGCCGCGAAACCATTGACGCAGCAGACTAATCGGTCTCATATGCCCTGGCGGGGAGCGTTCAGACGTAGCCGGACACGTCGCCGGGCGGAGTCGACGATTCGCGCTGGGCGGCATACAGCCGCAGGGCCTCCACCTGGACCGGATCCAGCGAGGGCCGCACCGCCTTGCGTGCGGCCCCCACATCCGCGGCCGTCACCTCCGCGGCCTCGACATCGCGGCGCATGGCGGCGAGCGCGGCCTCGCGCAGCAGCGCCGAGCAATCCGCCGCCGAGTAGCCCTCCAGCTCACGCGCCAGCCGCCGCAGATTGACGTCCTTGGCCAGCGGCACGGATTTGGCGGCGGTGCCCAGGATTTCGGCGCGGGCATCGGCATCCGGCGGCGGCACGAACACCAGGCGCTCCAAGCGCCCGGGACGGGTCAGGGCCGGATCGATGAGTTCGGGCCGGTTGGTCGCGCCGATCACGACCACATCCCGCAGCGGCTCGACACCGTCCAGTTCGGTCAGGAGCGCGGCGACAATGCGATCCGAGACGCCCGAATCGCTGGACTGCCCGCGCCGCGGCGCCAGCGCGTCCACCTCGTCCAGGAAGATCAGCGACGGCGCGGAATCCCGTGCGCGCTGGAACAATTCGCGCACCGCCCGCTCCGAGGAGCCGACCCACTTGTCCATCAGCTCCGCGCCCTTCACAGCGTGCACACTCAACTGCCCCGATCCCGCCAGCGCCCGCACCAGGAAGGTCTTGCCGCACCCCGGCGGCCCGTAGAGCAGCACTCCGCGCGGTGGCTCGATACCCAGCCGCTGGAACGAATCCGGATGCTTCAGCGGCCACAGCACGGCCTCGGTGAGGGCCTGCTTGGTCTCCGCCATGTCACCGACGTCGGCGAGGCTCAGACTGCCGATGGCCAGTTCCTCGGACCCGGAACGCGACAGCGGACGGATCACCTCCAGCGCTCCGGCCAGATCCTCCTGCAGCAGCATCGGATCCGACTGCTCGCGACTGGCCCGCGCGGCCGCCCGCAGGGCCGCCTCCCGGACCAGCGCCGTCAGGTCCGCCGCGACGAAACCCGGTGTCCGCGAGGAAATCTCATCGAGCTTCAGCCCATCGGTGGGGACATTGCGCAGCAGTTGCTCCAGCAGCGCCGCGCGCACCCCCGACGTGGGCAGCGGCAGCGACACCTCCCGATCGCACAGCTCCGGAGCACGCAGCCGCGGGTCGATACCCGCCGCATTCGACGTGGTGGCCAGCACCGCGACCGTCTCCTGCGCCACGGCGGCGCGCAACTGGTCGAGAATCAGCGTGGCCACCGGCTCGGCCGGCGCCGGCAGCAGCGCGTCGATATCGGTGATCAGCAGCACTCCGCCTGCGCCGGAACAGATTTCGGCCACCTTGTCGGACACGTCGCGCAGCCTGGGCCCGATGTCGGTCGCACCGACCGCCGGACCGTCCAGCTCCACCAGCCGCCGCGATCCCGCCACGGCCCGCGCGAGCGTCGCCTTCCCGACCCCTGCCGGACCGGTGATCAGGACCCCCAGATGCGAGGACGCTCCGAGTTTCTTCAGCAGATCCGGCTCGTCCAGCGCCAGGCTCAGCCACTCCTGCAGTTTCGCGGCCTGGGCCTGGACCCCGGCCAGATCGGCCACCGCCACCACCGACGGCGGTGGTGACCCCGGAGCGCTGACCCGGAGGTCGGTGCGGGTATCGGTATCGTCCAGGGGAGCCGCGGGCAGGTCCGTCTCGGCGACGCCGAAACCCCAGCCCACCGCGGTGTTGGTGCTGACGACCACCGGGCCGGGCTGCGGATCGACGGCCGTCACCCGCAGCAGCTCCGAGGTCCAGGCGATATTGAGGGCTCTCGAAAGCTGCTGGGCCACACCGGATCGGCTGGTCCCGGGTTTGAGATCCATCGGGCGCAGCGAGACGGCGTCCTGGATCGACACCACCTTGCCCTGCAGGGCTTGCCGCAGGGTCGTCTCGTCGATGGCGCGCATGACGTCCGGCGAGCCCGTGACCGAAATCCGGGTGGCCCGGCGCGGAATCACCTTCGCGATGGTCAGTTTCGAGCCCGCCGAGATGTGCGCGTTCGACATCGTCACCTCGTCGAGCAGCGCCTCGCCGCGCCCGACGGGTTTGCCTTTCACCGGTGTCGCCACCAACGCCGAGGTCTGTCTGCCGCCGGCGATCGAGATCACGTCCCACGGATTCACACCCAGCAGCGCCAGCGAGTCCGGATGCATCCGGACCACCCCCCGCCGATCGTCGGCGGGGGAGGTGTTCAGGCGAGCGGTGAACTGGAAACCCGGCTGTGAGTCGGTCACGCCGTCAATTCTGCCCGGGCCGGCCGGCCGCCGAGCGCAGCGTCGGCGAATTGCGGCCCGGCCGTTGGTTTCAGCGCCCGGGGCGGTTCGACACCCGGTCGCGCTGACCCGGGCGGCGCAGGCGCAGCCGTGCCGTGGACACCGACACCCGTGGCACCCGCCCGGCGAGCGGTCGCTGGCGGCGCTGCGCCTTGCGCTGGGCGCGGCGCTCGGCGGGCTTGTGGTTCCAGGTCTCGGGGCGGGCCGCCACCCAGCGCGCGGAGTGCACCGCGAACGGGATGTGGCCGAGGTACAGCACGACCAGCGCCATCATCAGGATGAGCGGGTAGGTGAGCAGCAGCGCGGCGGCCAGCGCGACCAGCACCAACAGGATGGGCGCGGTGCGCGGGGCCACCGACACCGACTTGACGGCCAGGGTGGGCAGCGTGCTCACGCACAGCAGGCCGGTCAGCACCGTCCACACCGCCACCGCCGGGAAGCTCACCCACCAGCCGTCGCCGAACTGCTCGGACAGCGCGATGGGCGTCAGCACGATGAGCGCGCCCGCCGGGGCGGGCACGCCGGTGAAGTACTCACGCTGCCAATCCGGGCGGTTGTCGTCGTCCATCAGCGTGTTGAAGCGGGCCAGCCGCAACACCATGCAGACCGCGAACATCAGCGCCAGGATCCAGCCGATGCTGTCGGCGTGCAGGAAGGTCACGTAGAGCACCAGGGCGGGCGTGACGCCGAACGCGATGGCGTCCGACAGCGAATCCAGCTCCGCGCCCATCTTGGTGGTGGCGTCCAGCATGCGGGCTATGCGCCCGTCCAGCATGTCGAAGACCGCGGCCGCGCCGACCAGCGCCAGCGCGATCCCCAGCTTGCCCTCCATGCCGAACTTCACCGCGGACAGGCCCGAGCACAGTCCCAGGATGGTCACCATGCTCGGCAGCAGTCGGATGGTGCGGTTACGGCGACGCCCGTTCGGTTCGGGCGCGAGTTGTTCCATCATGAATCCAGTTCGGCCAGCACCGTTTCCGCACCGACGGTGCGCTGCCCCGGGGTGACCAGCAGCCTGGTCCCGGCCGGGAAATAGGTATCCACGCGCGAACCGAACCGGATCAGGCCGTAGGTGTCACCGATGTTCAGCTTGTCGCCGGCCTCGGCCTCGCAGATGATGCGGCGCGCCAGCAGCCCGGCGATCTGCACCACCACCACGCGCTGCCCGGAGGCGGTCTCGATGACCATGCTGTTGCGTTCGTTGCGGTCGCTGGCCTCGGGCAGATCGGCGGAGACGAACGTGCCCTTCTGGTAGGCGACCTGTTCCACCAGGCCACTCACCGGCACCCGCTGCACGTGCACGTCCAGCACCGACAGGAAGATGCTCACCCGCGGCAGCGGCGCGTCGCCCAGGCCGAGTTCGGCCGGCGGCACCGCGGTGTCGACCAGGGCGACCTCGCCGTCGGCGGGGGCCACCACGACGCCGGGACGGTTCGGCGGCACCCGGTGCGGGTGCCGGAAGAATCCGGCGCAGGCCGCGGCTGCCAGCAAACCGGTGCGGCGCAGCCACTTCCGCCGATAGCCGAGGGTGGCCACCGCCAGCGGTGCGGCCACGAACGGCAGACCTGCCGGATGCAGCGGCGGAACGGCTTTACGGACCAGGTCGGCGACGTGGCCGAGGCCGGTCTGTTCCGGAGTGCCGGGCGGGGTGGGTCGGCGGGCCACAGGCTCCTCTTTCATGCGCGGATAGATACGGTCAGGGACCGCGATCACACGATACGTGAAGTGGGTTCGACGCTCGCGTTCTCGGTGACCGAACACCCGCGGCCGGCCTCCCGGACCGGAGATGCGGCACCCGGCAATGACCCCTCGATTGTGATCAGTAGCACTGGCATGAGAGGCTATCGCGATTAAGATGAGGGAGCCTCATGTCTGCGGCATTGTGGGTCCGCGGGGGGTGAGGAACCCGATGAAGGTCACGTTCGACGCGCGGTACGCAGTACATAGGAGAGAACCAATGTCTGCTCGAATTGCTTCGATCAACGGGGCAGAGCACACGGCCATGCTCGGGCTCGGTGTGTACCGGCCGGAGCGAATCGTCACCAATGACGAGGTGGCGGGGCCCATAGATTCCAGTGACGAGTGGATCCGGACACGTTCCGGCATCCGCAACAGACGCTTCGCCTCTCCCGAGGAGACGATCGTCAGCATGAGCGTCGCAGCTGCCCGCGACGCCATAGAAGCAGCGGAGATCGACGCGGATCAGATCGATTGCGTCATCGTCGCAACGTCCACCTGGCTACTGCTCACGCCCGCCGCGGGCCCGCAGATCGCCACTGCGCTCGGTTTGAACAATGTGGCCGCCTTCGATGTCTCGGCCGGTTGCGCCGGCTTCTGCCACGGGGTCGCCATGGCGTCGGATCTGGTGAAGGGCGGCACCGCCCGGCACGTGCTGGTCATCGGCGTGGAAAAGCTGACGGACACGGTCAACCCGAGGGATCGTGGCACCGCCTTCCTCTTCGCCGACGGCGCCGGCGCGGTGGTGATCGGCCCCTCCAGCGAACCGGCCATCGGCCCGACCGTCTGGGGATCGGACGGCACCCAGCACCACGCCATCCGACAGGACAAGGACTGGCTGCAGTTCTTCAACGAGATCGACGAGAAGGGCCTCGATGCTGTCCGGCCCTACCTCGCCATGGAGGGAACAGCTGTCTTCCGCTGGGCCGCACACTCTTTGGAGCAGGTGTGCCGCGAGGCCATCGAGCGGGCGGGCCTGACCACGGACGATCTGGACGCGATGGTCCCGCATCAGGCCAACGGTCGCATCATCGAGATCATGGCGCGGGTGCTGAAGCTCCCCGAGCGGTGCGCCCTGGCCAATGACATCGAGGAGGCCGGCAATACCTCGGCGGCCTCGATCCCGCTGGCCATGGAGGCCATGATGCGCGCGGGCGACGCCAAACCCGGCGGCATCGCACTGCTGATCGCCTTCGGTGCGGGGTTGTCGTGGGCGGCGCAGGTGGTCCAGCTGCCGAACTGGAAGTGAGCGCCGCTGCGCGCCGCCACCCGGCGGCGCGCAGCGGACGAGCTATCCCATATCCCAGGCGACGGTCACGGTGAATGTGACCGTCTGCTGGCCTGGTTCGAGGTTGATGTTGGGTGCGGCGCCCGGGGCGGTGTCCCGGTACATCGGCGTCGGCGTTGCGCCGCTGCCGTTTTCGCTGATGGTCTTGACCGTCTTCAGTTTCAGCCCGGACAGGCCCGCGTACTGCTCGGCGCGGCTCTTGGCGTCGTCGAAGGCTCGCGCGCGGGCGTCGGACAACAGCTTGGTGTTGTCCTCCAGCCCGAAGGCCACCGAGTTGATGCGGGTGTCGTTGCCGCCCGCCTGCACCGCCGCCGACAGGATGCCCGAGGCCTTCGGCAGGTCCCGCACGGCCACGTGCATGGTGCTGGTGGCGCGATAGCCGGTGATGTTGTGGCCGTCGGTGCCGTAGGTGGGCTGCACGGACAGGTCGCTGGTCTTGATGTCCTCGCGCTTGGCCCCGGCCGTGACCATGGCGTCGGTGATCGCCTTGGCCTTGTCGCCGGCCTGGTTCACGGCCGCGGACACGTCGGCCGCGCTCACCTCGGTGCCCAGATCGGCATTGAGCACATCCGGTGTGCCCTGGACCTTTCCGGTACCGGTGACGGTGACCGTGCGGTCGCCCGAGGAGTCGGAGCTGCCGCAGCCGGTGAGCACGAGCGCCACACCGGCCGTGGCGGCGCAGAGCGCTGTCAGTCGTCGCATAGGCCGAACCTACGCTCAGCGCTCCACGGTTTGCTTGATCTTCCCGAGGGTCACCTGCATGCCGTCCTCGAGCGCGCCTTCGAAGGGCTGCTCACCGCCGAAGACGTTGTCGATGGTGAACTGCAGCCATCGCGGCAGCTTGCCGCTGGGGACGTCGCGCCGCTGGACCAGCTTGGTGCCGCCGTCCGCGGTGGGCTCGAGGGTGTAGCTCCAGATGGTCCGGTTCTCGTTCATGCGGAAGGCGATCGCGCGATTCGGCTCGAATCGCACCACCCGGGAGGTGGTCGGGTAGATGTAGCCCTTGGCCTTGTTGAGGTTCACCGTCCACGTGCCGGTGTGCACGGCGCGGCCCAGCGGCAGCATGCGCAGGGTCTGCGGGCTGAACTCGGGAATGCGCTTGAGGTCGGCGACAACGCTCCAGACCTGCTCGGGTGCTGCCGCGATATCGATGCTGGCTTCGAGAGTTTTCGGCAACGCTGCCTCCGGGGACGTAACGATCGGTACCACGCATCCTAGTTCGGGTGGCGTGGATCACCTTGGCTCCGTGGTGTGGATCACCACACCCACCTGCACGTATGGCCATGTGCCGCCGGTTCATTCCGCGGTTGAAAATCAACTAGATCACATTCTGGGGGTGTTGATGTCCGAAATGTAATGCTCGGCGCACAATGTCGATAGACGAAGCAACAGACACTGCCACCAGCTTTCCGATTGGGAAACGTGAGGTGATCGGCCGTGAACCTGCGTTCGCTCCTGCATCTCGAGACCAAGACGGTCCCGCTCCTCCCCGCCGAAGAGTCCGGTGCCGATGCGGAGTCCCCGACGCTCGACAAATCGACGAAACGCTTCCGCCGCAAGGCCAACGGCGACCTCGAAGAGCGACTCGAGCGATTGCTCACCCCTACCGAGATGGATTTCATTGAGCATCACCGGATTTGAATCGGTGTGCCCGGCATGTACGAGCAAGGACGCAGGTTTGTTCCGCCTGACGCGAACATGGCACGGTCTGGCCTTCGCGGTCTTGCGTCGTCAGCCCATACTCGTTAGGTGACTTCACCAGCTACCGCGAAGCCGGCCATCCTCAGCGTCGACGACGATCCCGGCGTCTCGCGCGCGGTCGTGCGGGACCTGCGCCGCCGGTACGGGGCGGACTACCGGATTCTGCGGGCGGAGTCCGGCGCCGATGCGCTCGAGGCCCTTCGCGAGATGAAACTGCGCGGCCAGCCGGTCGCGGTAATGATCGCCGACTACCGGATGCCCGGGATGAACGGCGTCGAATTCCTGGAGCAGGCCATGGACCTGCACCCGTACGCGCGCCGCGTGCTGCTGACCGCCTACGCGGACACCAATGCCGCCATCGAGGCCATCAATGTGGTCGACCTGGACCACTACCTGCTCAAGCCGTGGGATCCGCCGGAGGAGAAGCTCTACCCGGTCGTCGACGCCCTGCTGGAGGCCTGGCGCGGGGACGAGCACAAGCCGGTGACCGAGACCAAGGTGGTGGGCCACCGCTGGTCGGCCCGCTGCTCGGAGGTGCGGGAGTTCCTGGCGCGCAACCAGTTGCCGTATCGCTGGTACCAGGTGGACGAGCCGGAGGGGGCGCGGCTGCTGACCGCGGCCAATGCCACCGAGGACCAGTGTCCGGTCATCATCAATCCCAGCGGCGATGTGCTGATCATGCCCACCGACGCGCAATTGGCCGAGGGTGTGGGCCTGAACACCGACGCCTCCAGCGACTTCTACGACCTGATCGTGGTCGGCGGCGGCCCGGCCGGTCTCGGCGCGGCGGTTTACGGCGCGTCGGAGGGTCTGCGCACCGTGCTGGTGGAACGCACCGCCACCGGCGGTCAGGCCGGGCAGAGTTCCCGCATCGAGAACTACCTGGGCTTTCCCGACGGTCTCTCCGGTGCGCAGCTGGCCGACCGGGCCCGCCGGCAGGCCGTGAAATTCGGGGCCGAGCTGATCACCGCGCGGGAGGTGGTGGCCCTCGAGGCCTGCGGTTCCGCGCGCGTGGTGCGGTTCGCCGACGGCGGCAGCGTCGCCGCGCACTCGGTGCTCATCGCCACCGGCGTCAACTACCGCCACCACCCGGCCCCCGGCGTGGACGAATTCACCGGCCGCGGCGTCTACTACGGCTCGGCCATGACCGAGGCCAGCGACTGCGCCGACAAGGACGTCTACATCGTCGGTGGCGCGAACTCGGCGGGCCAGGCGGCGGTGTTCCTGTCCCGGCGGGCCCGGACCGTGCACATTGTGGTGCGCGGGGCGTCGCTGGAAGCGTCCATGTCGCACTACCTGATTCAGCAGATCGCGCAGATCCCGAACATCAAGGTGCACACCCGCACCGAGGTGGTGTCCGCCGATGGCGACGACCACCTGGAATGGATCGTGCTGCGCAACAACGAGGCCGGCACGGAAGAAAAGGTGGACGCGGAGCGTTTGTTCCTGTTCATCGGTGCGGCGCCGGAAACCGACTGGCTCGAAGGCACCGTCAAGCGCGACGACCGGGGCTATGTGCTGGCCGGACCGGACCTCATGGTCGAGGGCGAACGGCCCGCGGGCTGGGAACTCCCTCGTCCCCCACAGCATCTGGAGACCAGCGTGCCCGGCGTGTTCGTGGCCGGCGACGTGCGGTCGGAATCGGCGAAGCGGGTGGCCTCCGCGGTCGGCGAGGGCGCGATGGCCGTCATGCTGGTGCACCGCTGGCTCGCGAAACAGTAGGAGTAGGTGAATGGGCAACACCCGATTGATCTGCGACCCGAACGAACTGCGGCAGCTGTTCCTGTTCGAGAAGCTCGACGACGAGCAGCTGGCCTGGCTGTGCAAGGACGGCCGGGTCGAAATGTTCGAGCCCGGAATGGTTTTCCGCGAGGGCGACCCGGCCACCTGCTTCTACGTCCTGATGGACGGCGAGGTGCGGCTGACCAAGATGTCGGGCGGCGAGGAGATCGAACTCGTCCGCACCGAGCACGTCGGCTCCTACTCGGGCGCGTGGACGGCCTACATGGGCGACAAGGTCGAACAGACCTACACCGCGTCGTTCTACGTGACCCGGCCGTCGAAGTTCTTCGTGCTGGACGCCGGCACCTTCGCGAAGATGATGCAGGAATGGTTCCCGATGGCGCTGCATCTGCTGGAGGGCGTCTTCTTCGGCAACCGCAATGCCAATGAGCGCATCGGCCAGCGGGAACGGCTGCTGGCGCTGGGTTCCCTCTCGGCGGGCCTCACCCACGAGCTGAACAATCCGGCCGCCGCCGCGGTGCGCGCCACCTCCTCGCTGCGCGAGCGGGTCGCGGGCATGCGGCACAAGCTGAAGATGATGGCGCACGGCAAGTTCAACTCCGAGACCTTGGAGGCGCTGGCCCAGCTGCAGGAGGAGGCGGCCGCCCAGGTCGCCAAGGCCCCGACGCTGACGCCGCTGGAGGCCGCCGATCGCGAGGACGAGCTGGGCGACTGGCTCGAGGACCACGGCGTCGCCAATGGCTGGGACATCGCGCCGAACTTCGTGCAGGCGGGATTCGACATCGACTGGATGGAGAAGGTGCACGGCACCCTGTCCGGTTGTGGCGGCGATGTTTTCGAGGCGGCCATGCGCTGGCTCAACTACACGGTCGAGACCGAGCTGCTGATGAACGAGATCACCGACTCGACCAACCGTATTTCCTCGCTGGTGAACGCGGCCAAGCAGTACTCGCAGATGGACCGGGCCCCGTTCCAGGTGGTGGACCTGCACGAACTGCTGGACAGCACGCTGGTCATGCTGGCCCGCAAGATCGGCGACGACATCGCGGTGGTCAAGGAATACGATCCGGCGCTGCCGCCGGTGCCGTGCTACGCCGCCGAGCTCAACCAGGTGTGGACCAATCTGATCGACAACGCGGTCTCCGCCATGTCGGGGCGCGGCACCCTCACCGTCCGCACCTATCGTGAGAACGACTGCGCCGCAGTGGAAATCGGCGACACCGGACCCGGCATCCCGGAGGAGATCCGCACCCGCATCTTCGAACCGTTCTTCACCACCAAACCGGTCGGCGAGGGCACCGGGCTCGGGCTGGACATCTCGTTCCGGATCGTGGTGAACAAGCACCGCGGCGACATCCGGGTCGAATCCGAGCCCGGGAATACGCGTTTCATCGTCCGACTGCCGCTCGAGGCAGCCGCTCCCGACGCAGCGCAGTCCGCTCTCGAAGCAGCGCAGTAAAACGACGGAAGGCAACTGATGACCGAAAAGATCGAAGGCATCGACCCCAGCATCGCGCCCAGCGGATCCGGTTGCGTCGAATGCGATGCCGCCGGCGGCTGGTGGGTGCACCTGCGCCGGTGCGCGCAGTGCGGGCACATCGGCTGCTGCGACATGTCGCCGAACCAGCACGGCACCAAGCACTTCGAGAGCACCGGGCACCCCTTCATCCAGAGCTTCGAGCCAGGTGAGGACTGGTACTACAACTTCGAGAGCAAGGAGATGTACGAGGGCGGCCCGGAACTCGCGCCGCCGCACGCACATCCGCTGGACCAGCCGGTGCCCGGCCCGCGCGGCCGGGTGCCCGCGGACTGGCAGCAGCATCTGCACTGACGAAAGCCGCGGGCCGGAACTTTTTCTACCGGGAGTCGCCGGGGCCGGGTACGCTGCTGCGAGCGCCGGGCCGGTCCGGTGCTGGCACTCACGGGAAGTTCGGAAAGCAGGGTATGAAGCGTCTTTCGATCGTCGCCCTCGCCGCCGGTGCGATGGCGTTGACTCTCGCCGGTTGTGGTTCGGACAAATCCAGTGATACGAACGGCCTGAAGCAGGCCGGGACCACCACTGCGGCCAGAACCACCAGCGCGGGCGCTTCCACCACCGCCGCGGCCCCGGTGCAACCGCCCACCGAGGCGCCCACCAGCGCCACCGCGGCCAAGAAGACGGCCGCGCCCGCCGGCGCCCAGACCACCTGCGGTGACTTCCGCGACCTCACCGAGGACGTCGAGAAGCAGGTGATCGATCAGGTCCTGGCCGCCAATCCGGGGTCGTTCCTGGACGGCAGTCCGAACGTGGCGCTGGGTACCGCCAAACTGGCCTGCCTGGCCTCGACGTATGCGAATACGCCGGTCGCGGTGGCGATCCGGGTGGCGCCCAAGTAGTTTCGCGCCGATTCGCGGTCGGGCGGCATTGGTTCCCCGGCGGGCGCGGACCCCACCCGGGTGGCGGGTGGCGGGTGGTCACCGTGGTGGCTCGCGGCGGCAGGCGTATCGTCCTCAAACGATTGCGTAGGACGAGAACTGGGGCACCGATGGACGCGAACGGGCTGGCCGAATTCGAACGGCATCGGCCGCGCCTGTTCGCGCTCGCCTACCGGATGCTCGGCTCCGCCGCCGAGGCCGAGGACGCCGTGCAGGAGACCTACCTGCGCTGGGACGGCACCGATCGCGCCGGAATCCGCTCCGCGGAGGCCTGGTTGACCACCATCCTGGTGAACCTCTGCCGCACCTGGCTGGATTCGGCCCGCGCCCGCCGCGAGACCTACGTCGGCCCCTGGCTGCCCGAACCGGTCCCGACCGGGCACGGCGAACTCGGTCCGCTGGAATCGGCGGAACAGCGCGAACTGGTGTCGATCGCCTTCCTGACACTGGCGGAGCGGCTCAGCCCCACCGAGCGCGCCGTCTTCGTCCTGCGCGAGGCCTTCGGCTACGCCCACCGCGAGATCGCCGACATGCTCGAACTCACCGAGGCCAATGCACAGCAGGTGTACCGCCGCGCCACCCACCGCGTGCACGAGGAGCGCCCGCGCTTCGAACCCGCCCCCGCGCATGCGCGCGAACTGGTCGAAAAGTTCCTCAGCGCAGCGCAATCCGGTGATCTGGCCGCGCTCGAGGCCATGTTCACCGCCGATATCGTCGCCGTCGCCGATGGCGGCGCGAAAGTCCATGCGGCCAAGCGGCCCATCGTCGGCGCCGCGAACGTGGCCCGCTACCTGGTGGGGCTGTTCAAAAAGATGCCGGGTCTCACCTTCACGGTCGAGGAGGTCAATGCCGCGCCGACGTTCGTGGCCCGGCTGGCGGGGAGCGTGATGGGTACCGTGTCCGCCGACTTCGACGGCCCTTCGATGGCCTCGCTCCAGCTCGTGGTGAACCCGGACAAGCTGGCCTATCTCGTGCGTGCCGAGCAGCGACTCGCTGACGAAACCGCTGGATAGCGGCGATTTCCACGCCGCGAATTCGCGGGTGACGCGGGACACACCCGGAATCTGTCAGGGATCGCGGGGCTGTCCGGTCTAGAGGGTGTCGGCCACCGAGCGGGGGCCGGGTAAGGAGCACTCTCATGACCGGGCAGCATCGAATCGTCGTACTGGGCGCGGGTTATGCGGGGCTGGCCGCGGCGCGGCAGGCGGTGAAGGCGAAGAGCGCGCGGGTCACCGTGATCGACCTGCACACCGAATTCGTCGACCGGGTGCGGCTGCATCAGGTCGCCGCCGGTCAGGACGTGCCGCGCTGGGAACTGCGGAAGACCCTGGAGGCCAAGGGCATCGAGTTCGTCGCCGGCCGCGCGGAACGGGTCGACACCGCGACCCGCCGCGTCGAACTGGCCTCCGGCGGAGTCGTCGAATACGACTCGCTGATCTACGCCCTCGGCAGCCGGGCCGACCTCGGCATGGTGCCCGGCGCCGCCGAATTCGCCCACACCGTGGCGACTTCCGAGGATGTGCGCCGGATCCCCGCGCTCACCGGCCGGATCGCCGTGGTGGGTGGCGGCCCCACGGGCATCGAGACCGCCACCGAACTCGCCGAATCCCGGCCCGACCTCGAGGTCCTGCTGGTGAGCGCCGACGAACCGGGAGGCTGGCTGATTCCCAAGGCGGCCGCGCACATTCGCGCCGTCCTGGACCGCCTCGGCGTCCGCGTGCACGTCGCCAAGGTGGCGGCGGTGACCGCGGCCGGACTCGAGCTGGTCGACGGCGAGCGCATCGCCGCCGAAACCGTGCTCTGGACAACGGGTTTCACCGTGCCGGAGGTGGCGGCCCGCTCCGGCCTGCCGGTGGACGCGCGCGACCGCGTCCTGGTCGACGAGCAGCTGCGGGTGCAGGGCATCCCGGATGTGTACGCGGTCGGTGACGCGGCGATCATGCTCGGGCACAACGGCCGCGAGGCGCGGATGTCCTGCCAGGCCGCGCAGCCCGCGGGCAAGTACATCGGTGCGGCGGTGGCCGCTCGGGTGCGCGGGAAGACGCCGGCGCCCTATCGGGTCCGTTTCGTGCTGACCTGCGTCAGCCTGGGTCGTCGCGACGGTGTCGTCCAGTTCATGCACGCCGACGACTCGAATGGCCGCACGGTGCTGACCGGTCGCACGGCGGCATGGATCAAGGAGCAGATCGTGCGGGCCGTGGGCCGGGCGGCGAAGCTCTGAGCCCACACCCGGACTATCGTCAACTTAAGGTTGACCATTGCAGTGTGGTCAACCTACAGTTGACGTATGACGAACTCCATCCGCCTCGACGATCTGATCGACGGCATCAAGAAGGCCCGTCCCGACGACGTCCTCGAACAGCTCTCCGACGCCGTGGTCCTCGGCAACCACATCGGCGAGGTGGCCGACCATCTGATCGGCCACTTCGTCGACCAGGCCCGCCGCTCCGGCGCGTCCTGGACCGATATCGGCCAGAGCATGGGCGTGACCAAGCAGGCCGCTCAGAAGCGCTTCGTCCCCAAGGCTCCCGTCGACCCGGGCCAGGCCGCCGCCCTCGACCCCAGCGCCGGGTTCGCCCGCTTCACGCCGCGCGCCCGCCACGTGGTGATGGCCGCCCAGGAGGAGGCCCGGGCCGTCGGCAATCTCGAAACCCGTGCCGAGCACCTGATCCTGGGCCTGCTGGCCGAGCCCGAATCCCTCGCGGTGAAGGTCATCGAGGCCAGGGGCGTCTCGGCCGACGCCGTCCGCCGGGTGGCCACGGCCGCCCTCCCCGCCGCCACCGGCGACCCGGTGCCCGCGCTCATCCCGTTCGACGCGCAGGCCCGCAAGGCCCTGGAGCTGACCTTCCGCGAGGCCTTGCGACTGGGTCACAACTACATCGGCACCGAGCACCTGCTGCTCGCCCTGCTGGACCAGGAGAACGGCGCGGGCATCCTGTCCGGTCTGGGGCTGGACAAGGACTCGGTGCAGGCCGATATCGCGGACCTGCTGAGCTCGCTGCCGGTGCCCGGCGTCACGGCACCCGCCCCCGGCGCGCAGTAGTCGGCGTGTCGCTCCACCATGCTGCCGACCTGGTGATGTAGGGCTCGCGAGCATCCCCGCGTCACCGGGTCCGCTGGTGTGCATGATGCGGCAGATACGATTGTGGAATGGCGGGCGACGAGGGTTCCGACCTAGTTGCGGGGGAAAAGCGCGCCGATCTGCTGCGCGCGCTCAGTTATGTCTCCACCGAGGACACGCCGGACGGCGGCTACATCGTGAACGGGGACCTCCCACCCGAGGTCGCACCACCGTTCATCCGGGCCATCATGCGAATCGAAGCCGAACTCCTCCTCCAGGATGCCGAACTCGTCACCGTCGAGCACGGCGAGCCGCGGACTCCGGAGGAACGTCGTACCGACGCCCTGATCGCCCTGCTGCTGCGGGTAGACGACCGCTCCCACTTCTCGTAGTCCTCGTGGGATCCGGGCCGCCGAGAGGACTCGTGCGGCCATCTCTCCAACCTTGCACTCGTCTGGGGCGAGTGCTAAAAAGGGATTTGGCACTCCGCACCTGCGAGTGCTAGGTCGGAAACGGTGAGACCGGGCTGTATTTGACCAAATGAGCCGGGTCGTCCGTCGCGGGCACCGAACCTGACCAGATCATGCCAATCCCCTGATCTGGAGGATCTCAACGCAATGGCCAAGACAATTGCGTACGACGAAGAGGCTCGCCGCGGACTCGAGCGTGGCCTGAACAGCCTCGCCGACGCTGTCAAGGTGACCCTGGGCCCCAAGGGCCGCAACGTGGTGCTGGAGAAGAAGTGGGGCGCCCCCACCATCACCAACGACGGTGTCTCCATCGCCAAGGAAATCGAGCTCGAGGACCCGTACGAGAAGATCGGCGCGGAGCTCGTCAAGGAAGTTGCGAAGAAGACCGACGACGTCGCGGGTGACGGCACCACCACCGCCACCGTGCTGGCCCAGGCGCTGGTCCGTGAGGGCCTGCGCAACGTGGCCGCCGGCGCCAACCCGCTCGGCCTGAAGCGCGGCATCGAGAAGGCCGTCGAGGCCGTCACCGCCAAGCTGCTCGACACCGCCAAGGAGGTCGAGACCAAGGAGCAGATCGCTGCCACCGCCGGTATCTCGGCGGGCGACTCGTCCATCGGTGAGCTGATCGCCGAGGCCATGGACAAGGTCGGCAAGGAAGGCGTCATCACCGTCGAGGAGAGCAACACCTTCGGCCTCCAGCTGGAGCTGACCGAGGGCATGCGCTTCGACAAGGGCTACATCTCCGGTTACTTCGTGACCGACCCGGAGCGTCAGGAAGCGGTCCTCGAGGACCCGTACATCCTGCTCGTCGGCTCGAAGATCTCGACCGTCAAGGACCTGCTGCCGCTGCTGGAGAAGGTCATCCAGGCCGGCAAGCCGCTGCTGATCATCGCCGAGGACGTCGAGGGCGAGGCCCTGTCGACCCTGGTCGTCAACAAGATCCGTGGCACCTTCAAGTCCATCGCCGTCAAGGCCCCGGGCTTCGGTGACCGCCGCAAGGCCATGCTGGCCGACATCGCCATCCTGACCGGTGGCGAGGTCATCAGCGAAGAGGTCGGCCTCTCCCTGGAGACCGCCGGTCTGGAGCTGCTGGGCACCGCCCGCAAGGTCGTCATCACCAAGGACGAGACCACCATCGTCGAGGGCGCGGGCGACCCGGAGGCCATCAAGGGCCGCGTGGCGCAGATCCGCACCGAGATCGAGAACTCGGACTCGGACTACGACCGTGAGAAGCTGCAGGAGCGCCTGGCCAAGCTGGCCGGCGGTGTTGCCGTGATCAAGGCCGGCGCCGCGACCGAGGTCGAGCTCAAGGAGCGCAAGCACCGCATCGAGGACGCCGTCCGCAACGCGAAGGCTGCCGTCGAAGAGGGCATCGTCGCCGGTGGTGGCGTGGCGCTGCTGCAGGCCGCCCCGGCCCTGGACGCCCTGTCCCTGTCGGGTGACGAGGCCACCGGCGCGAACATCGTCCGCGTCGCGCTGTCCGCCCCGCTGAAGCAGATCGCCTTCAACGCCGGCCTGGAGCCGGGCGTTGTCGCCGAGAAGGTCTCGAACCTCCCGGCGGGCCACGGCCTGAACGCCGAGTCCGGCGAGTACGTCGACCTGCTGGCCGCCGGCGTTGCCGACCCGGTCAAGGTCACCCGCTCGGCCCTGCAGAACGCGGCCTCCATCGCGGCCCTGTTCCTGACCACCGAGGCCGTCGTCGCCGACAAGCCGGAGAAGGCCGCCCCCGCGGGCGACCCGACCGGCGGCATGGGCGGCATGGACTTCTGAGTCCTGCCTTCCGGCAACACATCTGAAGAACGAGGGCCCGGCCACCGGACGGTGGCCGGGCCCTCGGCCATGTGCGGGTAAGGGGCCGGAAGGGGAACAGCGATCGGCACGCGGTGGCCGGGCGCAGGCGTGTGAGGGTGGCGCACAGGCCGATTCGCTTGGTCGGATCAGCTTTCGGCGGGGAGGCCGACGAGGTCGGCCATGAGGTTCATGTGGTGGGTGAAGTAGTCGGCGACGGCTTCGATGGTGCCGTCGAGGCGGCCGAAGATCTCGAAGGTGATCAGGCCGAAAAGCTGTGTCCAGGCCAGGAATACGCGGTCGAGGACGTCTTCGGGGAGGTCGGACGACTGCTGTTCGATGAGGGTGCGCAGGTCCGCGCGCACCGGGGCGGGGAGGGGAGTGGGCAGGGGTACGGGGTGGAGGCGGCCGGCGGTCGCGGCGTGGGCGGCGATGCCGGCGAGCAGCATGACGACGGTGGCGGCGGGGCCGACGGTGTCCTCGGGGGCGTCGTAGCCGGGGATGGGGCTGCCGTAGAGGAGTCCGTATTCGGTGGGGTTGGCGACGGCCCAGTCCCGGACCGATGCGCACACCGAAAGCCATTGTGCGCGTTCGCTGTTCGTGGGAGCTGTGGTCTGTGCCGCGGTGGCGGCCGCGCCGAGGGATCGGTAGCTGTCCAGGATCAGGGCGGTCAGCAGGTCGTCGCGGCTGGGGAAGTAGCGGTAGAGCGCGGAGGCGACGATCCCCATGTCGCGGGCGACGCCGCGCAGGGACAGGTTCGCGCCGTCGGTGGCCAGCCGCTTGCGCGCGGTGGCCTTGATCTCCTCGATCATTTCGGTGCGGACGCGGGCGCGCAGGGATCCGGCGGACATATCCGCAGTGTAGAGAACAGGCAACCGTTCGGAGAACGGCAGGCGACTGAGAGAACAGTGTTCTTGACGGGAAACGGTGTGCACTTCTACCGTCGACAGGGCGAGAACACTGTTCTCGACTTATCCACATCCGACAGGATCGAGGACCCCATGTCCCTGCACGTCGTCATCGGAGCGGGCCCGGTGGGCACGGCCACCGCGCGACTGCTCGCCGCGCGAGGTGACCATGTCCGCATCGTCACCCGGAGCGGCTCCGGCCCCGACCACCCGAATATCGAGCGCATCGCCGCCGACGCCGCCGACCCGGCAGCCCTGCTCACCCACTGCGCGGACGCCACCGCCCTGTACCAGTGCGCCCAGCCCTCGTATCACCGCTGGCCGCAGGATTTCCCACCCCTGCATCGCGCCGTGCTGACCGCCGCCGAGCTTTCCGGCGCGGCTCTGATCACGGTCGGAAACCTGTACGGCTACGGCGAATTCGACGGTCCGGTCACCGAATCGCATCCGCTGCGCCCGAATTCCGTGAAGGGCCGGGTGCGCGCGGACATGTGGTCCGAGCAGCTCGCCGCACACCGGGCCGGTCGCATCCGCACCGCCGAGGTGCGCGGCTCGGACTACCTCGGCCCGCACGCGACCTCGGCCTTCAGCGTGCTGGTGCTGCCCGCGGTGCTCGCGGGCAAGCGTGCCCTGGTCCCGGCGGACCCGGACGCCCCGCACAGCTGGACCGCCACCGAGGACGTGGCCCGCCTGCTGATCGCCGTCGCGGATGACGAAACCGCCTGGGGCCGAGCCTGGCACGTCCCGACCCCGCCGCCGCTGTCGGTCCGCGCCCTGGCCGACCTGACCGCGTCGCTGGCCGGCGCGCCGTCGGCCCGGGTCGGCCGCCTGCCCGCCGCCCTGCTGTGGGCGGTCGGCCTGTTCGTACCCGATGCCCGCGAAATGCGGGAACTGCGTTACCAATTCGACCGCCCCTTCGTCCTGGACTCCAGCGCCGCGACCACTCACTTCGGCCTCGACCCGACGCCGCTCGCGGATGCCGTCCGCGCCACCCTGGACGCCCAGCCCGCCGTGCGCCGGTGAAGGAGTCCGCCATGTCCACTCTCACGAAATCCTCCATCGGCAGGGCGGCGCTGCTGCCGCGAGTTCTGATCGTGGTGGCAGTCGTGTGCATGAATGCCGGGTTCGCGGGTTTGGGCGCGGTGTTCGACTATCCGCGTGTCCTGTCTCGTCCGAGCGCGGAGGTGCTGGCGTTGTTCCGGGCGCACGAGTCCGCGGTGGTCGCGTGGTTCTCCGTGCTCGCGTTCGGCGCGGTGCTGCTCGTTCCGATCGCGCTGCCGGCCGGCCGCCGCGATGATTCGGCGCGCATGCGCTGGGCGATGCGTGCCGGGGTCGTGGCGGGCGTGGTGCAGGCCGCCGGCCTGCTGCGCTGGCCAGTGCTGGCGCCGGGTCTCGCGGACCGCGCCGCGTCCGGGAGTGGCTCCGCCGCAGCGGAATTCGAGTTCGGGAATCGCTTGCTGGGTACGGCGCTCGGTGAGATGTGCGGTTATTCGCTGACCGCCGCCTGGACGGTGCTGGCGGCATCGGCTCTGCGGCACCGGGGTTTTCCGCGCTGGTTCGCGGTGCTCGGAACAGCGGCGGCGGCCCTGATCCTGGCCGGTGTGGTGGCTCCGTGGCAGGTGCCGGGCGCGCAACAGGCGAATTTCGCCGGGTACGTGCTGTGGAGCGGATGGCTGCTGGCCTTGGCCGCACTGTGGGGCCACCGGTCCGCGTGACGGTTTCCCGGGGTGTCGGCGCGCCCCGGGGCGCTGGTCACATGCCTTGCCGGAAGCGCGCGCTGCGGATGCTGTCGGCACGTTCGGGCAGGACGCTGTCGATGAGCGCGGTGACTCGGCCCATGACCGGGGCGAGTCGCCGCGGCCGGTCGATGATGGCGTCGCAGATGATTTGCCCGCCCTCTTCGGGGGTGAGGGCGTCGGCGTTCTGGTAGACGGCGTTGGGGGCGATCATCGGGGTGCGGACGAGGGGGAGATAGACGGAGGTGAAACGCACGTTCTCGGTGTGGGTTTCGGCTTGGAGGCTGGTGCTCAGGGAGTCGAGGGCCGCTTTGGACGCGACGTAGGCCGCGTAGCCCGGGCCGCCGTAGAGGTTGGCCAGGGACAGGATGTTGATGATGTGGCCGTCGCGCCGGTCCCGCATGCCGGGCGCGAAGGCGAGGATGAGGCGGACGGCCGCGAAGTAGTTGAGCCGCATGGTGCGTTCGTAGTCGTGGAAGCGGTCGTAGGACTGGTCGAGCGGGCGGCGGATGGAGCGGCCGGCATTGTTGACCAGGATGTCGACCTGGCCGTGGTCGGCGAGCACGGTGGCGGTCATGGCGTCGAGGGCGTCGAAGTCGTTGAGGTCGCAGGGGTAGGCGACGGCCTTGCCGCCCGCGGCCTCGATATCGGCGACGGCCTGTGCGAGTTCGTCGGCGCGGCGCGCGACCAGCAGCACGGTGGCTCCGGCCGCGCCGAGCTGGGCGGCGGCTACGCGTCCGATGCCGGAGGAGGCGCCGGTGATCAGGACGGTGCGTCCGGTGGCGGCGTCCGCGAGGGTGCGATTTCGCCGCAGCCGCGCGAGGTTCACCTGGGTGTCGAGGCCGTGCTTGATCTTGTGAATCAGCCCGCTGATGTCCTGCATGGTCAGTGATGCTAAGTGCCGCACAGTGATTCGGGACCGTTTCGGTTTCGCTGTCAGTGGCGGGCACAGGTGTAGGCGAGGACCGCGGCGCCGTCCCCGCCGCCGGGCAGTGCGCGGCAGTGTTGCCGGATCCACGTCACACGGTCGTCGTCGGCGGGCGTCACCAGGACCAGTCCGACCTCGCCGGCCTCGATCATGCGGGCGACCTCGGCGGTGGTGGGCACCGGGGCCGCGCCCGTGAATCCGCCGATGGCCGGCACCTGCCGGCCGCTGCTCACAATGAACGGCGAGGCCAGCGCGGAGGTGAAGGTGACCAGTGGATATCGCGGGTGGCCGGGCGTTTTGGCGAGCTGTGCGTCGAGTTCCCGGGCCGAGGTGAGGGCCGAGGCCATGAAGCCCTGGGTGACCTGCCGGGCCTGCGCCGATTCATAGGGGGTGTCCAGCGGACCGTATCCGTCCGCGACCACCGAGACCGCGGCCGTCGTCGGCGCGGCGAGCGCCGCGACGAGTAGCAGTGCGGTTGCCAACGATTCGCGGACACGCAGCGCGGCCAGGATGAGCACCACGGTGACGACCACGAGCCCGGCTCGCACCCAGCCGGGCGCGGACGCGGACAGCCACCAGCCGTACGCGGCGGTCGCGGCCACAGCGGCCCACCCCAGCCCGCGTACCCGGCGGTCATCCGTCTGGCCGAAAGCCTGGGCCCCCATGCCGATCAGGGCCGCGATCGCGGGTGCGAGCACCGCCAGGTAGTAGGGGTTCACCGTCCCGATCATCAGGAAGATCGCCAGGTGGACCACGAGCCAGCCGCCCCACAGCATCAGCGCCGCGGTCTCGCGATCGGTGCGCGGCCGGCGCCGGGCCGCCCAGGCCAGGACGATCAGGCAGACCAGCGCGAGCGGAATCAACCACCCGGTCTCGCGACCGCCGCCGCCCCCGAAGAGATGGTCGAATCGGCTGTCCGGCCCGAGCACCAGCTCCGCGCGGTATCCCGAGCCCTGGCCACCGGTGGTGAAGTTGGCCGACCCCACACTGAATCCGTCATTGGTGCGGCTGGCCGCGTTGTAGACGAAGACCTGCTCGAACAGCGAGTTGTGGTGGCTGCCGTCCACGTACGGCCGGTGCCCGGCGGGTAGCAGGCTGACCACCGTCATCCAGCTCAGCGACACCGCCAGCGCGGTCACACCGAACCAGGCCAGACCCGTGATGCGCTGTCGCAGTTCGCCTCTCGGCGCGGCGAGCAGCAGCGCCGCCGCCAGCACCGGGACGATCAGCCAGGCCTGCACCATCTTCGCCTGGAAGGCGAGGCCGATGCACAGCCCACACCACACCAGATTCCGCACCCGCCCCGACACGATCACGGCCGCCGTCTGATCCGCGGCCAGCACCAGCAGCAGGATCAGCAGGGTGTCGGAGATATTGCCGCGATCGAGCGCGACCACCGCCGGCGCCAGGGCCGCGACCGCCGCCGTGACGAGGGCCGCGTACGGACCGGACAGTCGCCGCACCGCGCGGTAGAGCACGAGCACAGTGAGCACGCCCTCGATGACCTGCGGCAGGAGATACGCCCAGGTGTGCGGCCCGAATACCCGCACCGACAGCGCCTGGGTCCAGATCGCGCCCGGCAGTTTGTCGATGCTGATGGTCGCGTCCGGGTCGAAGGCCGCGTAGAAGAAGTTGTGCCGGCTCATGCTCATCGAGCGGGCGGCGGCCGAGTAGTACAGATGTGGAGTCTGTGAGCTGATGCCCCAGGCGTAGAGGACCCCGGCCGTGACGACGATGCCCAGCAAAGCGGGCCGGGCCCAGCGTGGCTGGTCCGTCGGCCCCCGCAACCATCGTGACCAGTCGGTTCCAGATCGTTCGGGACGTGCGATTACCCCTGTCACAGCCCCAATTTCGGTCCGTTCCCGGTGGGTGTCAAAGGAATTCCACCCCTGGGCGGAGGGCTTGCGGCGGGAATCGTCCGCCCGGCGTATCCGCGCCCACCGTGGGGTGGATGGTGCGGCCGGACGGCGGTCGGGTCAGCGGCTGGGGTGTCGTGCCGAGAGGGTGACGGCCACATCGATGAGCCGGACCCCGAGCTGTTCGGCGGTCGCGGCGATGGTGGTGTGGATGTCGGCGTCCGCGGTACGGGCCGGGGCGAAGAGGAGTTCGGCCAATTCGATGGCGGCCAGCGCCTGGGCGCGGGTGAACAATCGGCCTGGCAGCCAACTAACACGCCAGTCGGTTTCTTTATGGCCGGGAACTCGTTCCGCGAACTCGTCGACAACAGAACTGGTAATCGACCAATCGCAGACGTACACACCACCAAGGTCGTCCACCCGACCAAGGGTCGCAAGAGCGAGAGCGTGCGAATTGCGTGAATTGCCCCTCTGACCAGCCGATTTGACTTCTGTTCGTAGCAACACGTAACTTATTCCAGGTCAGAGCGACACGGACACCGACCCGGAGCCCCAAGGGCCTGGGAAACGAGGTTGGACGAGGAGCGCCTGATGATCACACGAGCTTCACCTGACCAGCGGATTTGGCTCCGCCGAGAAGGCTGAGCTAAGCTGTAAAAGTTGCCTCACGAACGAGCGGGACTAAGAGCCCGGGAGATCGTGTGTGCGTGTGTTCTTTGAGAACTCAATAGTGTGTCGATGAATGTCAGTGCCAAATTTTGAAATTTGGTTCCGATTCTCACCCCCCGTGTGAGGGTCGGACATTTGAGTCGGCTAATTTCCAGCCGGCTATTTTTGCTAGGTTTTCGGACTCTGGTTCGAGATACTTCTGATTCACCTTCGGGTGTTTCTAGAGTCTTCAACGGAGAGTTTGATCCTGGCTCAGGACGAACGCTAGCGGCGTGCTTAACACATGCAAGTCGAGCGGTAAGGCCCTTCGGGGTACA